>CAZZMD010000004.1:0-127601 GCA_964655355.1 uncultured bacterium | reverse complement strand
CAGATCCTCCAGGGTGCCGTTATAGGGCGTGGGAATATCCTGGGAAGCCAATCGAATCGGGGGCGCGTCCAGCTCGTCGAACAACTGCTCATTAATCAGCGCCATGACCTCAGCACCAATACCGCCGGTCTTCATACACTCTTCGACGATGATAACCCGGTGGGTTTTGCGCACCGATTTGGCGATCGCGTCCATATCAATAGGCTTGAGGGAAATCAGGTCGATGACTTCGGGGTCATAGCCCTCTTGCTCCAGGGTCTTCGCTGCCTGCATGGCATGGTGGCGCATCCGGGAATAGCTCAGGATGGTTACATCGCTGCCCTCGCGCACCAACTCCGCCTTATCCAGGGGCAATAGATACTCATCCTCGGGCAAATCTTCCCGCAGGTTGTAAAGCAATACATGCTCAAAAAACAGCACCGGGTTATCGTCCCGAATCGCCGCCTTCAGCAATCCCTTAGCGTTGTAAGGGGTGGAGCAAGCCACAATTTTCAGACCGGGCACCGCCTGGAAATAGGCCTCCAATCGCTGGGAGTGCTCCGCCCCCAACTGGCGACCCACACCGCCGGGACCGCGAATCACCATGGGAATCTTGAAATTGCCGCCGGAGGTGTAGCGCAGCATCCCGGCGTTGTTGGCAATCTGGTTAAACGCCAGCAACAGAAAACCCATATTCATCCCTTCAATGATGGGACGTAGCCCCGTCATCGCGGCACCCACCGCCATCCCCGTAAAACTGTTCTCGGCGATCGGGGTATCGAGCACGCGCAGCTCGCCATATTTGTCGTACAGACCTTTCGTTACTTTGTAAGAACCACCGTAGTGGCCGACATCTTCACCCATGACCAGGACATTTTCGTCCCGCGCCATTTCTTCGTCGGTCGCTTCCCGCAGCGCGTTGAATAGGATCGTGTCTGCCATTGTATTGGTCTGCTACTTGCCTTGCCGTAGGTGGGTCAGTGGTTCATCTTACCCTTAAGCAGCCCCATTTCCCCCTTCAATCGCGGGAGGGACTGTCAGGTCTAAGGTCTCGATCAGAGGACAAATTCCCCCCGGTTTGGGCGTCAGGTGGCTCGTTGCCCAGCGATCGCGATAGTTCTCCAGGATGGCCTTGAAGTTCACCATCTCCTGAATCTGGGTTTCGAGCTGCTGAATTTTCGCCTGCAATAGCTCCTGCACAAACCCACAGGGCACGTCTCCCCGCTGGTGGACCGTCAGGATTTCGCCAATGTCTTCCAGGGAAAATCCCAGGGTTTGGGCCTGCTTGATAAATTGCACCTGATGGATCATGGCCGGTGAATAGTATCGATAACCGTTTTCGCCGCGCTCCGACTGAATCAATCCCAGGGATTCGTAATAGCGCAAGGCTCCGACGGCAACCCCCGTTTGCTTCGCTACCGCTCCAATTTTTAGCCCCATAACCGCCACCACCACTCTGTTTCCACTGTAAACATTCCAGTCGGCTGGCAAGGTCAATCCTTGACTCTCTAGTTAACTGTAGGGTTTAGGGTGAGTGTATCGGTAGATTTGCATGAGATTGCATGGTTAGGAGGTGCACCGATGGCATCCTGTTGTTCTAAAACCGCCCCTGCTCCGGTTGCGATGCCCGTCGCCGCCAAGACCCAGTCATCCTATACACCGGTGATTGCCCTATTTTCGGCAGCCGGGTTGATGACCTTGGCTACGTCCCTTGGGATGACCGGATTTATGGGGCTGTCGTTGGGGATGTTGGCGTCGTTAAAGCTGATGGATTTGAACGGTTTTGCGAAAAGTTTTGCCAATTACGATTTAGTGACCCGACGAGTCAAGCAATATGGCAAGGCTTATCCATTTTTAGAGTTGGCGATCGCCCTGGGATTTTTGTCTGGGATCGCTCCCCTCGCCACAGGTATTGGATCGTTAGCCGTGGGGCTCAGCGGTGGCGCATCGGTCGTAAAGGCGGTGTATCTCGATAAAAAGGAGTTGACCTGTGCCTGTATTGGGGGCAACTCCAAAGCACCATTAGGGATCGTGAGTTTTGTGGAAAACGCCATGATGGCCGTGATGGGCGCGGTGTTGATTGGGATGGCGGTGATGCCCCAGGAGGTGTCCCCCCAGGCTGTTGGATTGAATTTGAACTTGAGTGAGTCGGCGATCGCCCCCTTATCCGCTAGGGCGTCATCCAACTGATTTGGACCGCAATAATCGCTGCCGTAATTCCCCTTCAATGCGTTTGGTGAGGGCGGCTTCGTCCAAATTGGCCAGAATGGTTTGTACCAGGGCCTGGGGACCGTTATCGCCCCAGGAACCATCGTTAGCAAAATAGGCTTTCGCAACCTGCCCGATCGCATAGGACGATACCCCGGCGATCGCCCCTTGGGTGACGGCGATGGATAGGTAAGGGAGCAACGTTGCGCCGCCCGTGGCTAGGGTCGAAATACCGAGCAACCCTTTGAGGGAACTCAAGCCCAAATTGGCCGCCATTTCACCGGCGCTGATGCCGCCAAGGGCAATCACAATCTTTTGCAAGAGTTCTACTGCGCCTCGATTGCTTAGGGGCAGACCATAGAGCTGGGAGAGGGACAGGATGGCGGTGGCATCGATCGCCGCACTGCCCAACAGGTCCAAAAGGGTCACCGGATTGAGGGCCACGGCAACACTTTTGGCGATCGCCGCCCGCCAGATAATGCGATTCGCCGCCGTCTCCCGTCGGGTGAGTTTGCGCTCGAGCACCTGTTCCTGGGTGGCATTGGTATAGAGCAACGAATTTAACGCCACCAACGCCTTGCCTTCCCGGCGCAAAATCTCAAATATTTTGGTGCGCAATTCGTCGATCTGGGGCTCCCCCGGCTGCCAGGTCACGCCCACGGCGCCGTCCTCCCGCTGGATCGCCTGGGCCACCAACGGAGCCGCCGACGTCATCACAATTTCATCGGGGGAAATCAGCGATCGCACCCGTTGATCCCGCAGGGTCTCATAGACCGCCTGGCGATCGGCATCGGGGAATCGGTCCACCTTGTTAAACACCAGCACCATGGGCTTCCCCGCCTGGCGCAGCGTAGACAACGCCTCCCACTCCAACTGGGTCATATCCCCCGAAATCACAAACAGCAGCAAATCCGCCTGTTGACTAATTTGCGTGGCGATCAACCCCCGGTCGGCCCCATTCACCTCATCTAACCCCGGCGTATCGATCAGCTCCACCCGAGCAATACCACCCGCTTCCGCCGCCGCGATCGCCCCCTCCAATTCCCACACCACGCGATCGCAGGTTTGGGTAACCCCATGCAGCGCCCCCGTCGTAAATACGGCTTTGCCGAGCAATGCATTCAGCACCGATGACTTGCCCCGCCCCACCATGCCAAAGGCGGCAATTTGTACCGTTGCCTGCTCCAGCTTTTCCAGAACAGCGCCCACCCCAGCAATTTCCCCCTCCAACCCGCGCCGCTCCCGAGGGGTCAAATCC
The DNA here is from genome assembly GCA_964655355.1 of uncultured bacterium. Taxonomy (GTDB): domain Bacteria; phylum Cyanobacteriota; class Cyanobacteriia; order CACIAM-69d; family CACIAM-69d; genus CALGDE01. The sequence goes on along the minus strand of CAZZMD010000004.1, from coordinate 124,156 downwards.
AAATTATCCAGCCAATCCCGTAGGGTATAGGTCGCTCGCTTGTAGGCTACCTCGGTCTGAAGTTCCGCCAGCTCCGCCACGATGGGATCTAAAACCCCCTTTCCATCGGCGATCGCTGTTGCGTCCGATGCCTCGGATACGTTTGAACTCGCCGACAAATCCTGGGGCGATCGCAGGGGAATATCATCTAACTCCCACAGTTCATCCAATTCATCCCATTCCCCTTGAGGGGGCTCCGTCGGGGCAGGGGACTGGGGCGATCGCTGGGATAAATCCTCAGGGGCAGAGTCAGGGACGGTCACAGGGGCGGCGGGGAAGCAACATCGCAGAACTTAATCCCAGTGTAGCGAGAATGATCCAGGACAAGATGCCAAATCAATATGCCAGTACAAGATGCCAAAACAATTGCCCAGCGCCGTCAATACAACACGGACGCTGGGCAATAATGCTCTTGATATGCGCTTGGCGTAGGTTGAACCTAAACTTCCGGGTGAAACCACCTCCCCTCACCCGAACCCTAATTTTCCTGGGGTTAGCATCCAACCGTCAATTCTGAACCACGATTAACACAATGGTCAGAACTGACGCCAAGCCTGAAAATCTCTACCGGTAACGGCGCTTACGACGAGCAGCCGCAGCCTTGCGCTTCCGCTTTTCAATGGGGGTCTCATAATAGCGACGATACTTCACGTCGGCCAAAATGCCCGCCTTAGAAACCTGGCGCTTAAAACGGCGTAGGGCAGATTCAATACCCTCGTTTTCACCCAAAACCACTTGGGTCATACGATCAACTCCTGTATTAATTGACTAAACGACATCGAACGGTGCGGTTGTTATGGTGTCCCACCCGAAGGCACGGCTGGGGCCACAATATCCGAACCTTTAGGCTACCGTGATGGTCGGGAAATGACCAGGGTTTGTCATAAATTCTTCGTCATCAACTCAGAGGCGACTCTTGAAAGGCGGCCTCTCCTTACCCTGGAAAAAGCGATCTGATTGTTCGCCACCCCCCCGGATGATCAAGATGGATGGGTCACGGATGGAACCACCGGTGTAATGGTCCCAGCCCCGTTGATTTGCAACCCTTGCCAGTCCATTTTCCCCTGCAGTAAAAATTCCGCCTGGGTGGCATTGAGGGGACGGGAGAAGAGATATCCCTGACCGAAATCGCACCCGAGTCCTTTCAAGCGTGTGAGCTGATCCAGGGTTTCGATCCCTTCCGCCACCGTGCTCATTCTGAGGCCCCGCGCCAGGTTCAAAATGGTACGCACGATCGCAATCCCTTCCTCATCCCCCATGCGCTGCACAAAGGATTGGTCAACTTTGAGGGCATGGATCGGAAAACTTTGCAGACGGCTGAGGGACGAATAGCCGGTGCCAAAGTCATCAATGCAGGATTGGATGCCCAGGGTTTGGAGACGGGCCAGGCGATCGATAACGGATTCTAGGTTTTCGGTGATTGCCGTTTCGGTGACTTCAATGCGCAAATGGGCGGGGTCAACGCCCCCTTCCAAGACGGTGGTATGGATTCGCTCCACCAACTTGGGCTGGGTGAATTGTCGCCCTGAAATATTGACGTTAACGGTCATACCGGGCTTCATCCAGCCGACATCGTGCCAGACTCGGATTTTTTGACAGGCGGTTTCCAGCACCCATTGCCCCAATTGCAAAATTAGGTCCGTTTCTTCGGCCACGGCGACAAAGTCGGACGGGGAGACCCAACCCCGTTGGGGATGGTTCCAGCGCACCAGGGCTTCAAACCCTTTGAGGGTTAGGTCTTGGAGGCAAACGATCGGCTGGAAATAGAGATCCAGTTCCCCATGGGCGATCGCCTGGCGTAGGTCGTTTTCGATGTGGAGCTGGGTCAGGGTCGCCTGGTGCATACTGGCGTCGAAGACCTGATAGCAGGCTTTGCCCTTACGTTTGGCGGCATACATGGCAATATCCGCATCCCGCATCCAGGATTCCCAGCGGTGATAGGGACATTGGGACGTGGGTTCGATGCTGAGGGCAATGCCGATGCTGGCGCTGGTATAGAAATCGTGATTTTGGATCCGGAAGGGATGGCGGAGGCGATCCTGGATGCGATCGGCAATATTGGTGGCGTCGTCGACGGATTCCACATCGTCCAGGAGGATAGCGAATTCATCACCCCCAAGCCGGGCCACCATGTCATTTCCCCGCACACAGCCCAGGAGTCGCCGCCCGATTTGGACGAGTAGGTCATCGCCGGCGTGGTGCCCCAGACTGTCGTTGACCACTTTGAAGCGATCCAGATCAATGTAGAGCACGCTGTAGAGCCGATTCAGGTGCCGTTGACTCTTGCGTAGGGTGCCCTGGAGGCGATCGATAAAGAGATTACGGTTGGGGAGTTCGGTGAGGGTGTCGTAGAAGGCGGTGTAGGTCAGTTTTTCTTCGGCTTCCTTGCGGGCACTGATGTCTTCCACGATCGCGATCGTATAGGCAGCCTCCTGATTGCTGGGGGAGACCAGGGAGACCGTCACATTGGTCCATTGCAGCCCTTTATCTTTGCGGACATACCGCTTTTCCATGGAAAAGGAAGGAATTTCTCCCTGCCAGAGCTGCTGAGAGAAGTCCATGTTGTCATCGAGGTCTTCGCTGTAGGTGATGTCCCGATAGTTTTTCCCCAGTAGCTCGGACTCGTGATAGCCCAACAACGAGCAGAATTTCTCATTGACTTTGACGTAGTAGCCGTCTCGGTCGAGCTGGCTGATGCCGACGGCCGCCTGTTCGACGATCGCCCGAAATCGTTCTTCGCTACTGCGGAGATTGGCCTCTGCCTGTTTGCGATCGTTGATATCGGTGCAGGACCCCACCATACGGGTCACGGTTCCCTTTTTGTCCCACAACGCCTGCCCCCGGTCCAGTACCCATTTGTACTCCCCCCCCTTGCAGCGGAGCCGATATTCGCAGCCGTAGGTCGGCAGCTCCTGTTTGAGGTGGGCTTGGAGGGTCTCGAAAACGTGGTTACGATCCTCGGGATGGATGCGATCTTCTCGCTCTTTGATCGTATTCCCCACCTCTTGATCCAGATATCCCAGCATCTCTTTCCAGCGACTGGAATAAAAAACCTCGTTCGTCTGGGGATCCCAATCCCAAATGCCATCATTGTTCCCCTGGAGGGCCAGCTGCCACCGTTCCTCGCTGGCCCGCAGCGACGCCTCCGCCTGCTTGCGATCGCCAATATCTTCCACCACGACGATCGCATATTGGATGGCGTGGTCATCGTCGCAGGCCAGGGAGATGGATAAATTCACCCACTGCACCTGGCCACTCTTACGGACAAAGCGGGTCGCAAAATTGTAGGTGCCCTGGTGGGGAGCCATCTGCCCGGGAACATGCCCGAGATACCACGGCGTGGGCCAATCAGACCGGCGATCGTCCGGATGGGTCAGCCCCATCATGTCCAGTCCGATAATTTCCGGTTCCGTGTAGCCCACCAGTTGACACAGCCGTTGATTGACTTCGATGATGCTACCGGTTTCGTCCGTGCGATAGATGCCGACGGCAGCCTGTTCAAAAATTTCCTGGAATCGCTTTTGCTGTTGGGACACCTCTGACCGCAGCCGCACCGGTGCGTCGGCCCAGCGGTAGACCAGGGTGGCGACGGCGAGGGCGAATAAAAAGCCGGCGCTGTAGATGACGATGGAGCGCTGATAATTATGAAACCAGCCCTCTTCCGGCAGGGCGATCATGACCCATTGATTCTTGGGGAACTGTAGGGTTTCAATAACCGCCTGGTGCGATTGACGGGGATCCCCTAGGGAATCGAGGAGGGTGGCATCGCCGAAAATGGGCACGTAATCCCCTGTCCCTTGCACTTCTTGGGCAATGAGGTAACGATGCTCCGCGGGTGCAGACCCTTGAAAATTGAGCTTGGAGTTTGAGACCTGGTCGATCTGCTGGAGCAGCCGTTGGGAAGATAGGGTCGTCTGGATAACCCCCCAAAGGCGGGGAAGGGGCGTCGCTTGGGTCTCCTCGTCAATGATTGCAATCTGAATATGGATGGTTTGACTCTCGAGATAGAGATGAATTCCCCCGATGGCGAGGCGATCGCGTAGCTGCTCAGGGGGAAGCGCTCCCAACTCGGGGGCAATTTCGTATTGCTGCTGTAGGGCCTTGAAATCAGCGGGGGGCTCCTTTGCCGGAGGGGTCTCTTTTGCCGCCATCCCTGGGGCGATATAGGACTCCCTGCCGGGGCGCAGCAAGGTCACCTGCTCAATGCTGTCGTCTCCATGGGGTAACCCTAGGGTGGTGAGGCCGGACGTCACGCGGGGGGTCAGCCATAGGGCCGCAATTTCCCTAAAGTCTTCGACGGTCGGGACTGGATTCTGAATCGTGTAGTAACTGATGCTTTTGGATAGCTGGATCTCCTTCTGGATTGCGCCATCTAGTTTGGCTCGAACCAAGCTGAGGTGATCCTTTGCATCCGTTTTCTCGCGGAAGAGATGGCGCTCCTGTTCATGGTCATTAACCATTGACGCCCCTAACAGCATTAAGCTGCCGGCGGCGAGAGCACTGAGGACGGAGGCAAGGCGCACTTTCATGGAGGACGGGTTGCAGGGGGGGAAGAATTTGGCAGTCGGAACGCTCAGCTAAAAGGGGTTTGGGGGAATGGCGGATCGGTAGAGGATTTGATCTTTCCCCAGTCTATGCACGGTTGCAACGGATGTGGGTGACTGGGATCCTAATGATGGAGACCGGCTTGGGGGTGTGACAAGTGGTTTCGTTTTCTTGGACCGTAGAAACACCCCGTGGACAATGGGGGATGTTGTTTTTTGGGGTGTGGCAGATGGAAGCGTGGGGAGTGGAAGAGATGGCAGACCGGCCACTGGCGGACGCCCAGGGGGCATCGGAGTCCAGCACCCAAGGGACTGACGGGGGCCCACTGGGGGGGGGGCCACTGGGGGGGAGCCAAGCCGGGGGAGCCAAGGGCGGAACCGAGGAGCAATCCCCGGCGGCATCCCCGGTGACATCCCCAGTGGGGGCCGAGACCCAGGCGCGCAAGGCGACCCATTTGAAGGTGTGCATTGAAGATGATGTGCAATGCCGATCACTGACGACGGGGCTGGACGCCTATCGGTTTCGTCACTGTTGCGTGCCGGAGTTGAATTTTGAGCATTTAGATCTCAAGACGGCGTTTCTGGGCAAGGAACTGGCTGCTCCTTTGCTGATTTCGTCCATGACTGGGGGGACGGAGCAGGCTTGGGAAATTAATCAGCGCTTGGCGCAGGCGGCCCAGCGATATGGGCTGGCCATGGGGGTGGGCTCCCAGCGGGTGTCGGTGGAACGGCCGGATACGGCGCGGACATTCGCCGTGCGATCGCTGATGCCGGATGGGATTTTGTTTGCCAATTTGGGGGCCGTCCAGCTCAATTATTCCTACGGGCTGGACCAGTGTCGGCGGGTGGTCGACGGGCTCGAGGCCGACGCCTTGATATTACACTTGAATCCGTTGCAGGAAGCGGTGCAAACCCGGGGCGATCGCGACTTTTCGGATTTGCTGTCTAAAATTGAGCGTCTGTGTGCTCAGTTGCCGGTGCCGGTGATTGCGAAGGAGGTGGGCAATGGGATTTCCGGCACCATGGCCCAGCGGTTGTTGAATTCGGGGATCACGGCGATCGATGTGGCGGGGGCGGGGGGGACGTCCTGGGCCCAGGTGGAGAGCGCCCGGGCGAAGGATCCGCTCCAGCGACGGTTGGGGGCAACGTTTCGGGATTGGGGTTATCCCACGGCGGAGTGTGTGACGGCCATTCGGGCGATCGCCCCTGGGGTGCCCCTGATTGCGTCGGGGGGCCTACGAACGGGGTTGGATGTGGCCAAGGTGTTGGCCCTGGGGGCGAATTTGGCGGGATTAGCGATGCCGTTTTTACGGGCGGCGGCGACCTCGGAGGAGGCGTTGGATTTTGAGGTGACGGCCCTGGTGGCGGAGCTGAAGACGGCGATGTTTTGTGCGGGATGTGGCACCGTGGCGGAGCTGGGTGCGCCCGGGGTGTTGCAGCGGGTCGCCCCCAAGGCAGTTTGAGTGGGGTGTTGCCCCAATGCGGGGCCGCGCTGCTGATTCCCGTGATTCTCTTCGCCCGGTCAAGCTCCTAAGCAAACCAGTAAAATTGGCGTTGGCTGTTGAGGGCGGGTTTGTGGATACCCATCAGCCCCATCCCCCCGTCCCTGGGCCAGCCGCGTTGTCAGTCCAGTGTGAGTTAAACGTCTATGAAAACCTTTGTGTCCGCCAAAATCCATGGGGTCTACGTCACCGCTGGGGATGTGAATTACAACGGCAGCGTGGGCATTGGTGAGGATTTGATGGCGGCGGCGGGGTTGGACCCCTACGAGCAGGTGCATTTGGTTAACCTGCGCAATGGGGAGCGATGGATAACCTATGCCATTCCGGCGCCGGATGGGGAGTTTATTTTGAATGGCGGATCGGCACGGCTAGGGACCGTGGGCGATCGCTGTTTGGTGATTGCCTATCAGAGTGGCGATCGCCCCTTTGAAGCGTCGGTGGTATTTTGCGATCGCAATAATCAAATCAAATCGGAAGCCACCTACAACATCAATCCCAGCCTGACCAATCACCAGCATGGGCACTAAGGCATTAGGAAACGTCATAAACCATAGCGTCAGGATTATGCAGCCGCCCTATTTTCTGAACATCACCGTTTAACTATCACTATTTTTAACTATCCAAAATCCACGAATCTTATCTTCCCGCGATTAATCATTCTGAGTCTTGCCAATCTGATCTTTTGCAAGGTGGGTGACCATACTTTCCTGATCACTTTCTGCCAGATCGGTAAACGTTGCCTTTGCTGCCTATCTCGATCTAACCTCAATAGTTCTCTACATAACTCATCAGGCAGACCATCCGAATCATTATGGAATATTAATTTGTAGAAAAAGTCATCTTTGAAGACATCTTTTATATCTGGACAATCATAACCTCTATTATAGTGATAGACCTTTAGGGATGCATGACATGCCGCTAATCCCATCGCCATACCTTCTCCAGAGTACATGCCATTGAACTCGAGAAAATCTCGAATTTGTGCCCAGCTTTTGATGAATTGATCCTCTTTGCCGTTGTCAGAACAGACGATAAAAGCTGCCTCATGGATAAATCTGCAATCGTCGATCAAGAGCCCAAGTGAGTCTGCTACTTCATGGGCGAGCGCCTGTCGTTTGATAGCTGATTCTGACACCTTTTTGGGTTGAATATGCGTCCCCAGCCCCCAGAGAACCTTTGCGGTTAAACCAGGCTTCCATTGCCGAGAATTGGCCATGTCGCTCATTAACCTACAGTCTGCATCCAAGAAAATACAGCATTGGAAGCGTTTAAGGCTGGCTTCGATGCAGCATAATTTGTCATGGAAAATACCTACGGATTGAATACGATGCTTCACCGTAATGACATTGGGATTGTTAATAAAAAGACGGGGACGATCTGTGAGGACTACGACAGGGGTGCCAGGGGATAAGCGATGCGCGTCTTCGCACAATTTAAGGGCATGGGAATTATATTCATAGCCGAGCGCCAAGGTGGTGTAGCAAATTTTATTGCCGTTGTGATTCATGTCCATCGATAGAAAGGAGCAACATCATAGTAAGGGTCAAAATATGATCCGTGACGCACACTTCGCTACGCTAACAGATAAGCCATGACGCCTGAATTGTCAATTCGTTTGCCACTCGTGTTGATGATTGATATTGATGTTGTTGAATTAGCTGCCTGCGCCCGCTTCTATTAAGGCCTTAACCACTAAGGCCTTAACCACCTTTTCTAAACCGACCGAGTGAGACGCTTTGAGTAAGAGGCGATCGCCCTTGGTCAAGTCCCGCTGTAGGGCGCTGATGGCTTCGGCATGGGTGGTGAAGGTATTGCAGGGGATGGGGGAGGGATTTTGTATGGCACCGGTGGCGATCGCTTCGGCGGTGGGATCATCCGCCAGCACATAGAGGTGATCCAGCTTGAGTTCGGCGGCTAAACGCCCCACCCGCTCGTGGAATTCCGGCGCGCGATCGCCCAATTCTTTCATGGTGCCCAACAGGGCTAGCCTTCGCTGGCCGGGGGTTTGGGCCAATAAATGCAGCGCCGCGGTCATGGATTCCAGCCCCGCATTATAGGTTTCATCCAGCAGGACAATATCGCCGGGCAGGGTATGTTGCTGGGCGCGTCCCTCCGGCATATCGATGGTAATTCCCGTTTTCAGGGGCGTTTCATCCACCCCCAACAGTCGGGCCACTGCGATCGCCGCCAAAAAATTCCGAGCATTGTGGGCTCCGGGCAGGGGCAGGGGCAAGGTCTCCCCATCAACTACCACCTGATCCAATCCCACCAATTCTCCACGCACGTCCCCACCGTTCAACCCATAGGTCACCGTCCGTCCGGACCAGACTCCTGCCGCCGTCCGCATCAGCCGTTCATCGTCGGCATTTAATACCGCCACCCCCTCCGGATTCAACTCCGCCAATAGCTCACACTTGGCATTGGCGATCGCCTGTTCCGATCCCAGCAATCCGATATGGGCCGTGCCCACGTTGGTAATTACGGCGATCGTCGGTTCCGCGGTTAGGGCTAACTCGGCAATTTGTCCCGGCCCCCGCATGGCCATTTCCACCACCGCAAAATTGTGGCTTGGCTCCATCGCCAGCAGGGTCTTGGGCACCCCAATCTCATTATTGAAATTGGCAAAGGTTTTGTGGACCTTGCCTGCCGTTCCCAACACCGCCGCAATGGTTTCCTTGGTGCTGGTTTTCCCCGCCGATCCGGTAATCGCCACGATGGGAATGTCAAACCCTCGCCGCCAGCCCCGGGCGATCGCCTGGTAGGCCGCCAGGGTATTCCCCACCACCAACTGCACCCCAGGGGCATCGGGCACCGGCGCATCAACCACCGCCGCGATCGCCCCCGTTTTCAATGCCTGGGCTACATAACTATGCCCATCAAAGCGATCGCCCCGCAGGGCCACAAACACATCCCCCGTCCCCACCTGTCGGGAATCGGTCACAACCCCGGCCACGACCGGCTGAGATAGGTCATCAATGTCCCCCTGAACCACCACCGGCAATTGGTCTTGAATCCAACGAATTAGCCGATCCAGGGTCAACGCAACATCCATCGCCATCCATTGCACCGGAACATCAACAAACTAATAAACAAAACAACGAACAATCAAAAATTGGCCGCCAACACGCCGCGATCAGGACACTCAACCGTGATCAACAGCACTGTTCTGGGAACACCCCTCTCAAAGTATCGTGCAACCAGCACCGAATCTTCGAGATAGAATATAGGTCAATATTGAGCCTCTCAAAACTCAAACAGTCCCAGGACCGCGAGCAAGCCCCCGGCACCGCTGCTTCCAGCCCTAACCCCTCTCTATATCGGCAGACCCTGCCCCACTCCCATGGCTAACCCCCGCAATTTCTTCCTTGACCCCCTCATCCTTGTTCCAGTGATGGCCCTCACCCTAGGAATAGCGGCGGCCTGGCGCTATTGGGACAACCCCGACGCCTTTGGAAGCGGCCCCAACCCCGAGGACCAGGGAGGATTTGGCGATCTGTTGGCTGAACTGGACGGATCCCAACAGGATCCGGAGACCCTGGCCGCCGATATTGACAGTTCCGACGTGCTAGATGATGCTTTCACCAACTCCTCCACCGAGAGCGAGGATCGTATCAGCCCTGGAGTTGCCAACCCGTCCGATGAGGAAGTCCAGGAACGGAGAGCTCAATCTGCCGCAGAAATTCTGAAGCTTTTGAACAATGCTTCCAAATCTCCCACCGGGGGCGGCGATGGCGCTAGCATTGCCCGACTTTTCGCCAATGACAGCCAAGGGGGCGGTAGCAGCCTGAGTCTGGGACAGTTCCGAGCCGATGGTAGTTTCCAGGGCCGTAGCCTCTCCCTCTCGCCGTCAGAACAGGAACTGATCGACAATGCGGCTCGCGCCCAGGGACGAGGCGTCGCCGGCAATGGGCAGCCCTCGCAAGTCAATCCTGGTAATGGCAGTGCTGGCAGCGCGCCGGCTGGAGCCGGACTCGCAGGGCCTGGCGTCTTTGGGGTGGGCAATAGCCAGACCTTCAATCGGGGACCAAGTAGGACGAATATTCCGGGTTACGGCAATGCGTTGCGATCGCCCGCCACCACTGCACTTCCGGGTAGTGGCAGCGCCCCCGTGGGTCAAACCAGCGCCTTCACAACGCCGGGATTTGGCACCGCTCCCGTCCCGAGTACCGCTGGCGCTGGTCCCCTCGTCCCCGCCACCAGTGGACCGGGCTACAACCGTGGACTGCGGAACTATCAACTCAACACCGCCCCCCCGCCGTCCACCGGATTCGGCCTCAACAACGGTCAATCTCAACCCGTGCGATCGGCCACCGGAGCGGGTGCCCTATCGCAACCGCAGCCGTCCCCATCCACCAATATCGGCGGACGCACCTTCAGCTCCTTCTCCAATCCCACCCGACGATAGGATCCGATTTCCCTAGGCAAAAGGTGGCGGTATAGGCTGCCTAGGCTTTATTCCCGCAGAGGCCGCACCGGAATTCTCTTAAAGCGCTGCGGCCTTTGGAGTTTCTGATGCGGCGATCGCCCGCTTTGGACGGGATTTGACAGGCATTGGGAGACGCTAAAGGAAAGAGCCTTTCGAGACCCACTACATACCCATCACGTTGTAGCCAGAGTCCACATACAGGGTTTGCCCGGTGACACCGCTGGACAGGTCGCTGCACAGGAATGCCGCCGCATTACCCACTTCCGTTTGGGTGACGGTGCGGCGTAGGGGGGCCACCTCTTCCACGTGGTGAATCATGTCCAAAATGCCGCCCACCGCAGAAGAGGCTAAGGTGCGAATGGGACCGGCGGAAATGGCATTAACGCGGATATTGGCGGGACCCATTTCGGCAGCCAGATAGCGCACACTACATTCCAGCGCTGACTTGGCGACCCCCATCACGTTGTAGTTCGGAATCACCCGCACGCCCCCTAGATAGCTCAGGGTGACAATGCTGCCTCCGTCCGTCATCAAAGGCTTGGCCGCGGCGGCGAGGCGGCTGAGGGAGAAGGCGCTAATGTCCAGGGCACGGGCGAAGCCGGCGCGACTGGTGTTGCTGTAGTCGCCGGTGAGTTCGTCTTTGCCGGCAAAGGCGAGGCAGTGGATCAAAATATCAATGCGTCCCCACTGCTCTTTGATGGCACCAAAGGTTTCGTCGATTTGGGCGTCGTCTTGCACATTGCAGGGCAGAAAAACCGAGGGGTTGAGCGGTTCCACAAGCTTGCTGACTTTTTCCTTAAATCTACCCTTATCGTCGGGGAGGTAGGTCACACCGAGGTTGGCACCGGCCGCATGGAGCTGCTGGGCAATGCCCCAGGCGATGGAACGGTTGTTGGCGATTCCCGTGACTAATGCGTTTTTTCCGGTTAAATTCAGCATGGTGGCTACTATTTAGTGTTCGAGTGTTTAGTGGGCGAATCAGCGATCCGAATCTGGATCGAGGACCCCAGCGTTGAGTCGCCTCCCTTGCCAGTCTTTCGAGGCGGATGGCGGGTACGGTATCTTTGGATATGGCTCCCGAGATGGTGTGTCCCACTGCATAGGCAATGGTTGGATGCTGGGACCGCCGGTTAACGTCTTGAGCTATGACAGTTTAAGGCTTTTGATGATCGAAGACTAATCAAAAATTATTGGCTGGGGAGAAAGACTTGGAATCGATGCCCGCAACTTCCGAACAACCATTACTCTCCGTATTCCGTCAGTTGAGTGGGGGAGCGTTTCCGCCAGTGGTGGAGTCCTTTGAGCGGGGGAAGACGATTTTCTTCCCGGGGGACCCCGCGGAGCGGGTCTATTTTCTGCTGAAGGGGGCGGTGAAGCTGTCTCGGGTGTATGAGGCGGGGGAAGAGATTACGGTGGCGCTCCTGCGGGAGAATACGGTGTTTGGGGTGTTGTCCCTGTTGACGGGGAATAAGTCGGACCGGTTTTATCATTCGGTGGCGTTTACGCCGGTGGAGCTGTTGTCGGTGTCGATCGAGCAGATGGAGAAGAGTCTGAAGGAGGAGCCGGAGCTGGCGATGGTGATGCTGCGGGGGTTGTCGTCGCGGATTTTGCAGACGGAGATGATGATCGAGACGCTGGCGCACCGAGATATGGAGTCGCGGCTGGTGAGCTTTCTGTTGATTTTGTGTCGGGATTTTGGCATCCCTAGCCCGGATGGGGTGACGGTGGATCTGAAATTGTCCCACCAGGCGATCGCCGAGGCGATTGGATCCACCCGAGTGACGGTCACGCGATTGTTGGGGGATCTGCGCGATCGCGAGATGATTTCGATTTTGAAGAAGAAAATTACGGTTCACGATCCGGTGGCCCTGAGCAATCAGTTCGCATAAAGTCTGCGTAAGGTTTGCATAAGGTTTGCGCGGGATCTTGGCGGATGGGATCCTCGGGCCTTAGGATTAGCCTGAAACGAAACGAAACTTTGCTGCCACTCCCTGCGACTTATGGGGTAAGACTCTCGGGGAAATGGCGCACTGCCCTGCATGGGGAGATGTCGTGTAATGGGCGGTCCATGGCGTTTGGATATGTACTAATTGTTCTGGCAGCGGTGGTGCTGGGGGGGGTGATTGCCACGGTGGGCGATCGCCTCGGGTCCCGTGTGGGTAAGGCGCGGCTGCGGCTGTTTAATTTACGTCCTCGGCAGACGGCGACGGTGATCACCATTGTCACGGGGGGGGTGATTTCGGCGTTGACTCTGGGGTTGATTTTGCTGTTGGGGGTCCTGGAGCTGGAGGAGGTTCAAACCCAGCTCAGGAAGGCACGGGAGGAGTTGGACGGGGCAAGCATGGCCCAGCGGGAGGTGGGGGAAAGTTTGAACCGGCTGCGGGCGTCTCAGCGGGTGACCCAGGGGCAATTGGAGCGATCGCAGGAAACCCTACGGGGATCCCAGGAACAGTTGGCGGCGGTGTCCCAGCGACTGGCTCAGGCGTCGAAGCGGACGGCGGCATTACAGGGGGATATTCGGCGCCTGGGGCAGGAACGGCGGCGGTTAGATCAACAGTTGCAGCGCCTACAGGTCGACCGCGATCGCAAGGGGGCTCAGATCGCCCAGCGGGAGTCGCAGTTGCGGACGGTGGGGCAACGGCTACGGTCTGCCCAGGGGGAGCTACAGCAGCTCACGGCGGAGGTGCGATCGCTGGAGGAGGAGGCGAGGAATTTACGGGGGGGCGATGTGGCCCTACGGCGGGGTCAGGTTTTGACGGTGGGGCTGGTTCAGGTGCGATCGCCTCGGGAGGCCCGTCAGGGGATTCAGCGATTGCTGGTGGTGGCAAACCGATTGGCGGGGCAGGCTATTCGTCCTGGGGTACGGGAGGCGCAGGTGGTGCGCCTCAATCGGGGGGAGTTGGAGCAGGCGATCGCCGAGGTGCAGGATGGTCGGGAGTATGTGGTGCGGGTGCTGTCGGGGGCGAATTATTTACTGGGGGAGGAGCCGGTACGGATTGGCTTGGAGGTGGTCCCCAATCGGCTCCTATTCCCCCAAGGGGAGCGGCTGACGGGCAGCACCTTTGGGGTGGATGCGTTGAAACGGCGGGAAATTCGCGATCGCCTGGAGTTGTTGATTGCCCAAGCTCAATTTCGGGTCAGCGGGGCGGGAATGTTGGTGGATACGCCCCAGGTGCTGACGGTGGATGGGCTGGTGCGTTTGGCGCTATGGCTGGAGCGGCAGACGGAACCGGTGGAAATCCAGGTGCGGGCCGCGCGGGATTTGGAAACCATTGGTCCCCTCTGGCTGCGGTTTTTGGCCGTACGCAACAACCAAATTTTATTTGACTCCGCCTCTCCGCCCCGGCCATCCCCATCCCCTGAAAATGCTCCCTCGGTTTCCTCGGCAATTGATTGACCGATCAGACGTCAGCTCAGGGGTCAGATCAGAGGTGAGCCATTTAGCGGCTTACCAATGGGCAATTAACTCGCGGTTAACTAATGGGTGACCACCCCATCGAGGGTTCACTTAAGCGCGTCGGGCGATCCTGCTTCGTTTCTTGGATCAGGGTGAGGCTGATCCATTCTCCTTTTTCGTTGTAGCGGCGGATGAGCCGTTGGCGATCGCGATCCGAGGTCATCCACCCCAGCTCCATCCCGAAGGATTTGCGGAAAGGGCGCTGATCCGGGCGATTGGACGAAATGCCATCGGGCAGCAGCAACACCGTTACCCGCGGCCCAATGTCCTCAAAAATGAGTTCGGGACCATCAATCCGGGCGCTGGAGGTGATGGTGCGGGGAGCCCCCCCCATCTGAAATGTTGTTCGCTGGTTCAGGCGATCGCCCTTACGCTCCAGGGTCAACGCTGTGTCGCTGACGGTGAAATGGAAATCCCGATACACCGTGGTGGCGGTGCCGGTCCAATGGCCCTCCAGGGCACCCAGCAATTCCTCCGGCGTCCTAGGGGTCCCCGCCTCAATAAACCAAGGTTGGCTATTGGCCTCGCGGATCAGGGTTAGATCGATGGCTTCCCCTTGCACCCCATAGCGCTGCACCAGCCGTACCCGGCGATCGCCCACCTTCAACCCCAGCTCTGCCCCAAACTCGGAATAGGGCCCAACAAATAATGCCCCCTGGGAAAACGCCCCCGTCTCCAGCAGCAACAGCCCCTGACCCACGGACTGATAGGTCACCTGAATATCGCGCACTGTCGGCCAGTCTTCCCATGGGGCTGCCGCTTTATCAACCCCTTCCCATTGGGGATAGGTGGAACGGTCAAACTGCAACACCTGTTGATGGATGGTCTTTCGATCCGGCGTTGCTTTGAGCTGGGTAAAACTTAAATTGCCCGCCTGAACCGTCCCTTCCCCGTCCACCCGGTCGAAGGCCCCCCACCAATCCCCCTCGTTCTCCAACAAACACTCCCACTGCGATCGCATACGGCCCTCCGATGTTCCTGTTCCTGTCATGCCCCGCTGCTTACCTCTGCCCTGTCGGAGCCAAGTCGCTCTTAGTTGTACCAAGTTACGGGGACTAAGTTACGCCGGGGACCGCCCCCCAGTCCTGTCCGCCGCGATCGCCTCCCATCGAAAAACCGACCCGGCATCCTATAATCGACAGCATCTAACACCACCCATCAAGGGGACTTGAAGTTTTCAGGTGCTTTGAAATAGCTCCTTTAGGACCGGCTCTCTGGGAGCAACTCCCTAGAATCAGTTCTCTGGGATCAATTCCCTGGGATGATCAATTCCCTGGGATCAGTTCTTTGGGATCAATTCCCTGGAATCATGTGATAGACCCCCGTTGTGCTTCTTGCCTCTGCCCCGCGCGTCCCACAAAAACGGAACTTGGACCCATCCCAGCCCCGTCTCCCAGACAAACGCAGGCGCAGTGGTATCTTAAATACCCGTTGGCTTTTGGAAAATTCATGCAGTCGCAACCCTCCGCGCGCCGAACCAAAATTGTTGCCACTATCGGTCCGGCAACCAGTAAACCCGAGGTGCTGCGCGCCCTGATCGAAGCTGGGGCGACCACTTTGCGCCTCAACTTTTCCCACGGTACCCACGCCGATCACCAGCGGAATATTCGCACCATCCGACAGATTTCCTTTGAGCTCAATCGCCCCGTTGCGATTTTGCAGGATTTGCAGGGGCCAAAAATTCGCCTGGGTCGGTTTGAAGGGGGCTCCATCCACCTCAAGAATGGGGATCCGTTTATCCTGACCAGCCGCAGCATCCCCGGCACCCAAACGGAAAGTTCCGTCACCTATGACAAGCTGGCGGAGGAAGTGCCCGCAGGGGCGACCATTTTGCTGGATGACGGCCGGGTGGAAATGGTGGTGGAGTCGGTGGATCGGGAGAATGAAGCGTTGCACTGCCGGACGGTGGTGGGCGGCCCCCTGTCCAATAACAAGGGGGTGAATTTTCCCGGGGTTTACCTGTCCATTAAGGCGCTGACGGATAAGGATCGGGTGGATCTCGCCTTTGGGTTGGAGCAGGGGGTGGATTGGGTTGCCCTTAGTTTTGTGCGTAACCCTCAGGATGTGTTGGAAATTCGCGAGCTGATTGCGGCGGCCGGAAAAAATGTGCCGGTGATTGCCAAGATTGAAAAGCATGAGGCGATCGAGCAGATGGAGGCGATCCTCTCCCTGTGTAATGGGGTGATGGTGGCCCGAGGGGATCTGGGGGTGGAGCTGCCCGCAGAGGATGTGCCGGTGTTGCAGAAGCGGTTGATTCGGACCGCGAATCGGCTGGGGATTCCCATTATCACCGCCACCCAGATGTTGGACAGTATGGTGTCTAGCCCACGGGCGACCCGAGCGGAAATTTCGGATGTGGCGAATGCCATTATCGACGGGACCGATGCGGTGATGTTGTCCAATGAAACTGCGGTTGGGGAATATCCCGTGGAGGCGGTCGCAACCATGGCCCGTATTGCTGAGCGTATTGAGCGGGAACGGATGTGGCCCGCTCACGATTGGGTGACCCATTCCATTCCCAATGCCATTTCGAAGGCGGTCAGCACCATCTCTGAACAGCTTTCCGCGGCGGCAATTATGACGTTGACCAAGAGTGGTGCAACGGCGCGGAATGTGTCGAAATTCCGACCCAGTACCCAGATTTTGGCCGTTACCCCCCACGTCCATGTGGCGCGGCAGTTGCAGTTGGTCTGGGGGGTGAGGCCATTGATGGTCTTGGATTTGGATTCCTATAGTCAAACTTTCCAGGCGGCGATCGCGTCGGCTCAGGAGCAAAGTCTGGTGCGGGAAGGGGATTTAGTGGTGATGACGGCGGGAACGCTCCAGGGGATCTCGGGATCGACGGACCTGGTGAAGGTAGAGGTGGTGACCTCGGTGTTGGGGCAAGGACAGGGATTGGGCAGTGGCTCCGTCAGCGGCCGCGCCCATGTGGCCCAGTCCACGATGGATGCCAACAATCTCAACCCCGGGGAAATTCTGGTGGTGCCGTCTACCAGTGCAGATTGCATTGAAGCGTTGCGGCGGGCCTCCGGCATTATTACGGAGGATGCGGATTTGAACGGCCATGCGGCGGTGATTGCGAAGACGCTGGATATTCCGGCGGTGTTGGGGGTGGCGAATGCGACCTCACTGATCCGGGAAGGGGCCATTATTACCCTGGATACCCAGAAGGGCGAGGTCTACTCGGGGATTCAATCCCAACCCTCGGAAGCAATGACCCCAGTCTAAGTACCTCGGTTTAGGGGTGAAATTTGCTGTGAGATGGGCCTCGAGGTCCGTCTCTACGGTGCCCTAAGGGATGGGTGATTGGTGTGGGATTGGTGCGCGGCCTGGGCGATCGCCTCGCCATTGTTGTAGGTGAGGTTATAGGCGAGAGGTGGCTGATCGGCCGGACCGGGATAGGGTCTGGTCTGATTTTGAGGCGGCTTTTGGGGTGGCCCACAGGTCGGCGGGGGGGCAGTCTAGGGCCGCGGTGATTCGTTCCAAGTGCAGTTTGACCCCTTGATCCTTGGGGCGAAGCTGCTGGGCGGCCGCAAAATGAACCATCGCCCGCTGAAATTCGTAGTTTTCGTAGGCGCGGCGGCCCAGGTGGTAACGCTCTAGGAATTCTTGCTGGGTGCGGGACAGGCGCTTGGTTTTGAGACCGAGAATCTCATAAATACGGATGACTTCGGTTTTGCCTTTGACCCGTACCTGGTCCAAATCCCGCGCCCATACGCGATCGCGACAGTGGGCATAGGTGGACTCGCTAATAATCATGTCGCAGCCATACTGTTTTGTGAGGGCTTCTAGGCGGGCGCTGACGTTGACTGCATCGCCGATCGCCGTGTAATCCATGCGGCGGTTGGAGCCGATATTGCCCACCACCACTTCGCCGGAGCTAACGCCGATGCCGATCTCGATGGGGGTTTGGTTCAGCAGTTGACGGCGGCGATTAAATTGCTTTAGCCGCGATCGCATTTCCAGGGCGCAGGCGACGGCCATCCAAGCATGGTCATCGGTGAGGGGGAGGGGCGCGCCAAAGATTGCCATTAGCGCATCCCCAATAAACTTATCCAGGGTGCCCCCATACTCAAACACCGCTTCCACCATGGTGCCGAAGTAGGTATTGAGCAGCGACACCACCTCCGCCGCCCCTAGGTTTTCCGTCAGGGTGGTATAGCCCCGAATATCGGAAAACAGGATCGTCACGTCCTTACGCTCCCCCGCCATCAGGGACTCGTCCCCCAGGGCGATCGCCTGGTCCGCCACCTTGGGATGCATATAGCGATACATGGTGGCCTTGAGGCGTTTTTCGCGACTAATATCCTCCAACACCACCAGGGCACCCCGCACATCCCCCTCCCGATTGGTCAGGGGCGTAATGGCCACATTCACCGTCATCTCTAGGGTTTGGAGCTGCTCCTGGACCTGGGGATCCGTCACGGGATCAGACGAGGTATTCCATAAACATAGGGATTCCCCTTGGAATTGGGCCAGGGCGGGATAGCCATCTTCATCCTGGGCCAACAACAGGCTTAGGGGTTGTTCGGGCACATAGGATCGCGCCCCATAGCCCAGGCTGTCATTCAACCGATCCGATAATTTATTGAGGGGCAAAATATCCCAGATGGGCCGCCCCACTAGCTTTTGCTTCCAGACTCCCTCATGGGCATTGACGCGATCGCGTTCCTGGGACACGGGGCACCCCAATAGCTCCAGCGCTGCCACATTAATGGTGACAATTTTGCCCTCCATATCGGTGGAAATCACCGCATTGGATAGGCTTCGTAAAATATCCCGCTGATATTGCTGCTCCAACAACACCGTTTCAAATAAGCGGGCATTTTCCAGGGCCACCCCCGCCTGGATATTAAACGCTTTCAAAAAGGCCTCATCGGAGGCACTAAAACTTCCTTGCTTCCGATTGATCAGCTGACTGACCCCAATCAGCTTGCCCTCCGGATTCGACACCGCCATACACAAAACATTGCGAATGGGACCCGTTGGACATTGATCCACCGCCGGGTCGAACCGATCATCCAAGCCCACATTGCTAATATTCAACGTCTGTCCCGTGCGGGCCACATAGCCCACAATGCCGCGATCGCGGGGAAGCATCCGGGGCGAGCTGGCATATCGTCCCTGGGGATTGCCCTCAATCAGGCGATCGCGATCGGCATCGTAAAGAAAAAAATTGCTATGCTCCGCCTGGATTAAATCACAGGCTTCCTTCATCACCACCCGTAGGGTGCCTTCCAAATTCAGGGTTTGGGACAGGCAGGTCATCGCCTTCAGCAAGGCGGTCACCCCCCGCTGATTACGGGCCACCGTGTGGAACGACTGACAACTTTCCAAAATAATGCCGATGGAATTGGCAAATTCCTGGAACCGCTCCTCATCCTCATCATCAAACGCATTTGCGGCGACATCGACAGGGGCATCGGCATGACCATCAGCAGGTGTCTTGCCCACCTTATTCAGCAGTTGTACGACGGCCACAATCGCCCCGCCACTGCTGCGAACGGGGACGCATAATAAATGTCGGGCCTGCACCTCCGCACCGTTCAAGTGGCCGAGGGCGTCAATGGCCGCCTCGAACTTGGGGTGTTTCGCCGCATCCGTCACATTTTGTACCTGACCCGTGACCGCCGCTTGACCCGTGATCCCTAAATTCAAGGGAACCCGTAACTCTTGCAGGGGGGACGCATCCGGGGGCGCATCTGTCGATGGTGCAGGCGATGGGGCAGGGGCGGGAACGTCCATGGGCAGCTTGGCCCAGAGCTGTTCCTTATCTGCCTCAACCAGAAAAATCGTGGTGTATTCCGCCTGGAGCACCTGCCCAATTTTGAAGGTGAGGGCGTCAATGATCTGCTCTAGGATTTGCTCCAGGGCAACATTATTAACCAGGTCAAAGGCCTGGAGAGACTGCTGAAATTCGGCGGTGATAAAGTCCAGCAAACAGACAAATTCCGAAACGGGCAAATTTTTCACCCGCTGCGTCAGCAAACCCACCCGATCGGGCTGGGAAAGTGATGCTAGGAAACCGCCGGTACTAGGGCTTGTCATTGAGAGAGAGAGCAGTCACAAGGTGGTGGGTGAATTGAGTCCTAGGGCGAGATGCGGCAACGTCCAAAGCGCCGCTGGCCTGGCGACCCCCTGTGCAAAGGGCTAGGTCAAATCCCCGGCTGGACTAGTGATGCATTGACCGGTGCTCATTGACCGGTGCTCATTGACCGGTAATGCACTGTATGCAATGTAGAGTACCCCGCTCTTAATAATGCCTTGTTTTCTGATCGAGTGGAGTGCGGCGATCGCTGTAATTCTCACTTTAGGATCCCAGGACAGGAGACCGGTTGGGGGGAAGGGGGGACTGGGACCCGGAAGCGGGGGCAACTATCTTACTGTGGCGGAGCAGGGGTTGGCCAAGGGATGGTGGGGGTTCCGGCGATCGCCCGGCTGAGGGCTCGGGCCCCGTCGCGGTTGAGGTGGCTGGGGTCGGAGAAGTGACTCGCCTGGTCGGGCCAGAGGGTGGCGAAGTTCAAATAAATTAAATCTTGGGCCGCCATAAACCGATTAAACCGGTCTTCCCAGAGCGATCGCACCGGATCCAAATATTGGCGAGTTAAGGGCACATTGACGAAGACGAGCTGACTGCGCTGTTGTCCCAGATGTTGAATAATCCGTTGGAGGGCGCGGGACTGTTCCCCTTGCAGGGAGAAGAGTCGATAGTCATTGTCAAAGGCCCCCGGCACCAGGGGGTGTCGCTGGTAATAGGTCTCGGGATCGAAGGCGACGGAGAGGGGCAAAAATCCATTTTCGTCCACAATGCCGTCCTGTTTGCCGTTGGTGACGGCGGGGGCGTTGCCCAGGCGACGTTGGGCTCCTGCCGCCACCAGGGATACGACTGGCCCCACCTCCGGGGCGGGGGCGGGCTGACTCCACAGGTCGACGATGGGGAGGGTTTGTAGTTGGGTTTGGGCGATCGCCCGGAGCTGTTCCCGTCGCCCATAGGTGTTGGAGAGGGGGGCGACATAATTTTCGAGCCAGGCATTAAAATCCGCTTCCGTCGGCAGCTTTTTCAACCAATACCCCAGGGCCGTGTCCTGGAAAAAGGGAGAAATTTCTCGGCTGGTCACCAAGGAATAAACTGGGCGATCGCCGGTTGGGTCTGTCGCCGCCGGGGAGCGATCGCCCGAACGAGGACCGTCAGGGGTTGGGGGTTGGGGTAGCCCCAGGGTACGCACCCCCGCCAAGGTGGTATCCACCGGGGTGCGATCGCCTGGATCCAAGACCGGTAGGGGGAATTGATCCTGAAGCACCAAACGATAGGCGGGGGATTGGGCGATCGAGCCATGGGTGCCATCCTTACGGCCGCTATTAAATGCCCGAGCCCCATCGGCCCAAATCACCAGGGGCGGCAAATGTCCGGGTGGTAATAAATCCACCAGCACCGTCGCAATCACCTTCGCCGTGGCCCCATTCACACTGAGGTTAAAGATTTTCAGGGGGGGCTGTTGGTTCGCCTGTCGCCGTTGGTTGAGTTCGCCGGGATCAAACCCCCTCAATGCCCGGGAACTCCCCACCACCAAGACATCGGGACGCCCCTGGTCCATCACAAATTGTCGATACAGTTCAAGCTGGTGATCAAATTGAGGGCTATTGAAGGAGGGCAATTCCGGCGGCGGGGT
Organism: uncultured bacterium; assembly: GCA_964655355.1. GTDB lineage: Bacteria > Cyanobacteriota > Cyanobacteriia > CACIAM-69d > CACIAM-69d > CALGDE01. The sequence continues at coordinate 102,518 of CAZZMD010000004.1, read as the reverse complement.
CAGCGCCTGACTATCGACCACTGGATCGGCACCTTCTTGGCCTGCCCTGGAGACGGGGGATTGCACCGCCGATTCCGGTAGCCATTGGGTGGTCACCCATCCCCGCCGGTTTAATCCCAAGTCCAAGGCCAACGCCGCCAGCACACCACATATCCCCGCCACTGCGACCCGCTCTAGGGACATTCCCATCAACGTGTCCAGCAGCCCATCATCGCGATCGCCCCTGGCACTGAGGGCTGCGGTGGATGGCTTGGATTCTCCGTCGGCGGTGAGGGGGGCGCAAAGGCCAATTTGGATTAGCCGTTGCCGGAACTGGGCGGGAATCTCCTGCCACCGGGGCCATGCCCAGGGACGGATAATCCTGGGCGGCAGGAGAGCATGGCTACCCACTGGTGTATTGGCGGTATTCGACTGGGGCTGACTGGGACGCCCCAGCACATCAGCGTTGCCATCGTTGTCAGCGGTGGGGGCGTCGACCCATTTACCCATTGGCGGAGCGTCCAGATCCCCAAATACTGACCCAAACGGTGCAGACGATCGCGTCCCCAGGGCATGGATCGATTCCCAGTGGGACTGATAAATGCTTTGGCCATAAATCACCACTTGCCGGATGCCCGACAGCCCCAGGGGACGCAGACATTGCATGATTGCCGGTGCCAGCACCTCACTTTCAGGGACATCGGGACCATAAACCACCACCTGCAACGTATCTGGATGGCGGCGGTGGCGATCGCACACCACTTGCCGACCTCCGGTGGCGAGCCAATGGTCTAAATCCGGATTTACCACCCGCTCCACCAGGTGGGCTAGGGGGGCCATATACCCCCGTACGGCGAGGGCGAGGGTGGATTCTGCCCGCCGGGCGTCGGTGGTGGCCGGCAAGTCCACCCAATCAATCCAAAGGGGGGTGTCTTCCCCGTCCTCAGGGCTTTCCCCGAGGGCAATGGGCGGCGGAGGTAGTTGGGACCGGCCGCCAGAGGGAACGGGGGGGGAATCAGCGCCGTGCCCATAGCCATAGATCACCAAGGAATGGATGCCTTGGGGGGCGATCGCCTGGGCAATGGGGGCGAGCGTGCCCACCACATGGGATTGCACTAGGGGCTGATCCGAGGTGCCGCGACAGAAAACGTAAAGGGTATTGTCCTGCTGGATCGCCGTCGCCGGTGGACACAGGTCTGCTAAGGCCCGATTGAACAGGGCCATTAGCGCCCCCACATCCCCCCAGCGAGCCCAGGCCTTGAGACGATCGCCCTGGGATTGGAGATTGACCCGAACTTTGGCGATCGATGGCCCATGGGGATCGGCTTTGATCACCCCATAGCCATAGTCAAAATCCTGGAGGGGGAGCTGGCGCAAAATACGCGTTAGGGCGGGGGCGACCTCCAGCTGGATAATGCGTTCCAATGCCTCGGGGGTTGGGGCCGCAACCCTGCCCTTCGGCTCTGGCTCTGGCTCTGGACACAGGCAGGTGACCAACAGTCGTCGCTGGCCCGTTGACGGAGGAACCAGGGGCGATCGCTCGGGGGAGGCGGGGGGCAAGACTTTAACGACTACCTGCTGGACCAACCCCTGGGGTAAGCCGCTGGCCCGTAGCCGCTGGGCAATCATCTCCGCCCACTGTTGAGAGGGTTGTGGAGGGGACGCCTCGGGCTGGGAAATAATTTCGGTTGATTGGGTCTGCGATGGGGCCTGTGATGGGGATGACCGGACAGGCTCCGTTACCCCTACGGATGGCGGAGGTGTCTGAAGATTGGTGGCGGAGGGGGGAGGTGGAAAAGCGGTCGGCTGGGACGGGGGCGACTCAATCGTGGTGGCGGCGGGTGAGACCGTGGGACTTGCTGGTGATTGGGCCGCTGGAGCTGACGGGACCGTTGGTTGGCTGGGGGGAGCCGCAGGGGCGATCGCCTTGGGGCGTTGTTGAGGAGGCGGGGATGCTGGGGCCGTTTCCTGGAAGGCGTCCACCATCTTCTGCAATTTGGCCAGGGAGACGGTGCGTTTCCATTCCGGCACCTTCTGCCCCAATAGGCGACCGTACAGGAGGAGATAAGTAATGGGAGAGGATCCTGAGCCGTTGCCCGATCCCCCTTGGGACTGTAGGGCCTCTACCCAGTCTGGATGGGCTAAGGTGGCGGCCCGTAATCGGGCGATCGCCTGCTTCCAGGGGGGACAGGGACGTCCTTCAAAAACAATGTGGAGACAGGACCCATGGACGCGCAACTGCACAGATAACCCCTCCCCCGTCAGCCATGCGCTGAGCTGGGAGGACCAATCCCCGTGGGAAACGGTGGGAGAAGGGGGCGTAACGGTCACAGAGGCTCCTGGAAAAGGCAGAACGTTAGGGCGTCAGTGAGGGGCAGAGAGCAGGGTGTCCGGAATTAGGAAGGCTGAGTCTAGCTTCTGAATCGAGCTAATTCTAGGGTAAGGCAGTGGCTGAAGTCTTGGGTTAATGCCTACTAATACCTACGATTTGATATAGCGCGTTTTGGGACTGGTTTGAAACATTCTGGTTTGAAACATTGATGGAATATTAATCGATGAGACATTAATCAGAACATTAATCAATAGATCCGGTCGGACGTTAAACGCCCATGCCTGACTTCCTTCCAGGGGCCCCTGCCCTGATCTGTCCCTCAGTCTTACCGCCACCGGGTTGCCCCACCGGACAGAGCCCCCAGGGACAGGCTAGAATTTGCTCAACTCCAAAATACTCAACTCTAAAATAACTTTCGACTTGCCTGATCCAGCTTGGACTTGGCACATGTCGGCATTTAAATCGGCATTTAAAAGTCGTTATTGTCGTTATCTACAGTCGTTGGCATATTGGCACCCCTATCGGCTCGTCACAGGTTAGCCCCCAATCCGGTTTTCCTTGCCCTGCCGTGAACGCCACTGCCTTTGATAATTGCCTTTTAATTCATCCCTGTTAGCAAAGCGAGGCCCCGGTTGTGTTGATTCCGCTTGATTACTACCGCATCTTAGGTGTACCCATCCAAGCTGATTCTTCCCAACTGACCCAGGGTTATCAACAGCGGTTGGCCCATGGTCCCCATCCGGATTATTCCGGGACGGCGTTGGGAATCCGGCGGCAACTCGTGGATGAGGCCTATAACACCCTCAATTCCGCGAGCGATCGCCAGGCTTACGATGCCCAATTTCTGGTGAAGAGCTATGCGGAAGGGCCGCAGCTTAGCCCGGCCGATGGGCAGAATCCTAAGACGCCGAATCTAGATATTGACGATCGCCAATTTACCGGGGCGCTCACCTTGCTCCAGGAATTGGGGGAATACGAGCTGGCGATTAAGCTGGGCTATCCCTATCTGAGTCAGCTCGATGATTTGGAATCGGGACGGTTTGGGGATCCCAAGCTGGCCCTGGCGGATTTGCTATTGACGGTGGTGCTGTCCTATCTAGAGCTGGGGCGGGAACAGTGGCAAAACAACCGCTCGGAACAGGCGGCGTCCTCCCTCAAAATTGCCCAAGAATTGTTGTTGCACCATGGGTTATTTGCCGGGCTACGGGGGGAAATCCAGGGGGATTTGTATCGTTTGCGCCCCTATCGAATTTTGGAGCTGATGGCCAGTCCCGATGCCAATGGGGTGGCCCACCGTCAAGGATTGCAGCTGCTGCGCAGCATGTTGAAGGAGCGCGGCGGCATTGACGGTAACGGGGGCGATCGCTCGGGCTTAGGGGTAGAGGAATTTCTGCGGTTTATCCAGCAAATTCGCGGTTATCTCAGTGCCCAGGAACAGTTGGCGTTATTCGAGGCGGAGGCGCGGCGACCGTCGGCCGTGGCGACCTATTTGGCGGCCTATGCGTTGATTGCCCAGGGATTTAGTCAGCGACAGCCGGCGTTTGTGCAGCGGGCTAGTTTGCTGTTGCGGCGGCTGGGGCAGCGACAGGATGTGTTTTTGGAGCAGGCTATCTGCGCGCTGCTGTTGGGGCAGCCCGATGAAGCCTGTCAGTATTTGGAAAAAAGTCAGGAAGCGGAGCCGTTGGATGCCATTCGATCGCGATCAGGTGGGTCTCCGGATTTATTGCCTGGTTTATGTGCCTACTGTGAGCAGTGGCTGGGGTCGGAAGTGTTGCCCCATTTCCGGGATTTGAACGGGATGGAAGTGTCCCTCACCCGATATTTTTCTGACGCGGGGGTACAGGCTTACTTGGAATCCATGCCCGACGCCGATGCCAACGCTGATGACACCTGGAGTACGACGCTTCCGGATCCGGACCCGGCTCAATTGTCTGCGGTCTTAGGACAAAATGGCGGGCGATCGCCGATGGACTCCCGTGCGCCCATTGTGCCGCCCAAGCTGGGCGGTCCAAATCCGGTGCCCCGGACACCCTTTGCTCCCACCCCCAATGCTGCGGACCCGGCGATCGCGGCCGGTCCTCCGGGACCGCCGTCAGAGTCCACCCGGTCCCTGAATCCGCCCGCCTCTGGGTCATCGTCTTTTCAACCTATTTTGCTAGGCCCCCTCGGGGAGCGCCCCCTCACCAGCAGCGTCCCTGGCAATGTCCCCCAGCCGTCCCATAGCAACGCCCTAGGCGCTAACCCCAACGCGACCCTGCCCAATTTGACAGCGCCCAATCTAACAGCGCCCAATCTAACGGCACGGTCGGGCTCCCCCGCGGCACCCGCGACCTCCACCCCGCCTTCGGGGCAGCCCCTCACCTCCTCGGCAACGGCAGCACCCCCAGCGTCCTCCACCAGCGCATTCCTCTCCGGGTTACCCACCGCTCCTACCAATAACCCCGCCCTGGATCGGCTGGGGCGTGGATCCGGTGGCAGGACCCCTCCTCCGAGCACGCCGAGCGGGGGAGATGGGACCATGCCCGATGCCACCCGCGATCGCCGTCGTCGGGATGAGGAGTCGAATAATTCCCAGGGCAGCTTAGCGATTCTGATCGGGGGCGGCTTGCTGGCGGTTGTCCTGGTGGGATTTTTGATCGTTCAGGCCTATGGGGCGATCGCCCGTCTATTCCAGGGGGATACTGGTCCCGCCCTGGAGCCGGAACAGCCTATTGTTTACCTGGACCGTCCCTCCACGGAAATCCCCACCCCTGAGACCAATTCTGAGGGGGCTGCTTCGGAGGCTACGGCCCCCGGCGAACTGAACCCGGCGATCGCCCAGGTGGCTGTTGAAAATTGGCTGACGGCAAAATCTAAAGCCATGGGAGAGGGCTATGAGATTGCGGCCTTAGACGCGGTGTTGGTGGACCCCTTGCTGACAAAATGGCGCGGTCGAGTCCGAGCAACCCAATCTTCCGATGAGCATTGGGTTTATGAGCACGAGGTGGAAATTGCGGATGTCACCCTCAATCCGGAGGCGCCGGGGCGGGCAACGGTGGTCGCTAATGTGCGGGAAGCTGCCAAGCTTTATCAGGGCGATCGCCTCAGCGATTCCGGTTCCTATGATGACCAACTGCGGATACGCTATACCCTGGTCCAGGTGGAAGGCCAATGGCTAATCAGTGATGGCCAGGTCCTATAGGCGGGTCGCTAATCCACCTTGCTAGTGCATCTTGTTATCGGGGCGATCGCTCCTTAACCGCTGGCGCTTTTCCTATACCGATCCGCTGGTCTGGACGGTGTAGGATTGTCACGGTTTGTCGGACCGGTGCCCCACTCTGCAAAGGCACTCCGTCAGACCGGTAGTTCTGTTAGGGCAGCGTTTAGGGCTGAAACTGAGAGATTTATGGCATACGAAAAAATTACGCCCCCCACCGTCGGCGAGAAAATTACGTTTGAAAACGGTCAGCCGCAGGTTCCGGATAATCCCATCGTGCCTTTTATTCGAGGGGATGGAACTGGGGTGGATATTTGGCCTGCGTCCCAGCGGGTTTTAGATGCTGCCGTGGAGGCTGCCTATGGAGATGCCAAGAAAATCTCCTGGTTCAAGGTTTATGCCGGGGATGAAGCCTGCGATAAGTACGGCACGTTTCAATATTTGCCCGAGGATACCCTCGCCGCCATCCGTGAATATGGCATGGCTATCAAAGGCCCCCTGACCACCCCCATTGGTGGCGGTATTCGCTCCCTAAACGTGGCCCTGCGCCAGATTTTTGATTTGTATGCCTGTGTGCGCCCCTGTAAGTACTACACCGGCGTGCCCTCCCCCCATAAAAATCCCGAAAAGCTGGACGTGATTGTCTATCGGGAAAATACCGAGGATATTTACCTGGGCATTGAGTGGCGGGAAGGGGATGCCACCGGCACCAAGCTAATCACCCTGCTGAACGAGGAATTAATCCCCAACACCCCCGAGCACAAGGGCAAGCAAATCCGCGTAGATTCCGGCATCGGTATCAAGCCCATTAGTAAAACCGGGTCCCAGCGTTTGGTGCGTCGCGCGATCCAAAATGCGTTGGCATTGCCCCCGGCGAAACAGATGGTGACCCTGGTCCACAAGGGCAACATTATGAAATACACCGAGGGGGCTTTCCGGGATTGGGGCTATGAGGTGGCCATCGGTGAATTCCGCGCTGATTGTGTCACCGAGCGGGAATCCTGGATTTTGGGCAATAGGGAAGGCAATCCTGACATTAGCGTCGAAGATAATGCCCGTCTAATTGACCCTGGCTATGACAGCCTGACGCCGGAGAAGCAAAAGGCGATCCAGGATGAAGTGTCTGCGGTAATTGATGCCATTTGGGACACCCACGGCGATGGCAAATGGAAAGAAAAGGTGATGGTGAACGATCGCATTGCCGATAGTATTTTCCAGCAAATCCAAACCCGTCCCAACGAGTATTCCATCTTGGCGACGATGAACCTGAATGGGGATTATCTGTCCGATGCGGCGGCGGCGATCGCCGGGGGATTGGGGATGGCCCCTGGTGCGAATATCGGTGACAACTGCGCCATTTTTGAGGCGACCCACGGGACGGCCCCCAAGCACGCCGGTTTGGATCGCATCAATCCCGGCTCCGTGATCCTGTCCGGAGCAATGATGCTGGATTATATGGGCTGGACCGAAGCGGCTGATCTAGTGCGCAAGGGCTTGGGAGCGGCGATCCAAAATCGCGAAGTTACCTATGATTTGGCTCGTCTGATGGAGCCCGCCGTTGAGCCTCCCCTAAAATGCTCCGAATTTGCCGAGGCGATCGTCAAGAATTTTTCCTAAGGGATAAAAAACTTCTCCTAAGGGATTTTTTCTAGACGACCCTAAAAATTGTCAGCGGGGCCGTGCTCACGGCCCCTGATGATTCTCAGAATTCAGCCATCAATGTCTGCCAGGATTTCGGTGACGGTCTGGCATAGGGCTTCATGGCATAACCCATTGCTGGCGGCCCGTCCTCCCCATTGGCAGGGATCCCCTTGGTTATAGATCAGGGGCTGACCGTCGAAGTGGGTAAATTTGCCGCCGGCTTCCGTCAGGATTAGTTCGGGGGCTGCCATATCCCAATCTTTGGGGGCTGATTTGCCGGACAAGGATAAATAAATGTCGGCTTTTTGTTCGACGATCGCCGCAATTTTGCCGCCGACGCTGCCCACGGCTTTTTGACCGCCGGTGGGGAGTTTTTGGATGAGCTGGTTAAAGCGATCGTCTCGATGGCTGCGGCTGACCACCACTTGCAGTTGGCTGAGGTCGTCAATTTCCGACACCTTGGGCGATCGCGATGGGCCATTCCGGTGATAGGCCACGGTGCCGGAGCCCAGAACGGCGCAGTATAAAACCTCCGCTTCGGGGCAAGCGACGACGGAGAGATGGGGACGTCCCTGGTGTACTAGGGCAATATGCAGGGCATATTCGCCGGTTTTGCCAATAAAATCCTTTGTGCCATCGAGGGGATCGATAATCCATACCCATGCATGGTCGACACGCCCGCTGCCGGTTTTATCTAACAAATCCTGATAGGTTTCTTCGCTGAGATAGCCAAAATCTTTGTCCCCTAGTTGCCCCTGGAGCTGCTCCAAAATGTAGCGATTGGAAGCGAGATCAGCGGCGGTGACGGGGCTCCCTTTTGAACGGTCGATATCGAGATCGCTTTTGCGATAGTAATCGTGGAGGATATCGGCGGCACCCCAACCGGTTTGAATGGCGATTTCGGCAAGGGTTTCTAGGGATTTCATAGGGGATGGGATTGATGGCAAAAATTTAATTTCAATGTTCACTCCAGGGCAGTATAAATCAGCAGGAAAGGGCTTAGGTTAGGAAACAGTTTTGCTCCAGGGCGATTTGCAGGAGACGGCGATATTCGTCATCTCCCACCATAAATGCGCCAAATCGTTCCAGATGGGGATTCATCATCTGAGCATCAAAGAGGACAAATTTTTTCTTGCGTAGGTGTTCGACGAGTTTGACCATCGCCACTTTTGAACCATCGGGAATGCGATAGAACATCGATTCGCCAATAAAAGCTCCCCCCAGGCTGATGCCCAGGATTCCCCCGGCCAGTTTTTCCCCCTGCCAGGTTTCGAAACTGTGGGCGATGCCCGCCTGGTGCAGATCCCAATAGATTTTTTTCAAATCGCTGGAAATCCAGGTGCTGTCCCGGTCGGCGCATCCTTCGACGACTGCGGGAAAGGCATAGTCAATTTTGGCGCTGACTCGGTTTTGATTCAGAATTCGGCGCAGGGATTTGGGGTAACGAAACCGATCGTCAAGGGGAATCAGGGTACGATCGCGACTGGAATACCAACTTAGATGACTACCATCGGTTTCAGCCATCAGAAAGTAGCCTTGGGCGTAGCCTTCGATGATGGCGGACAGGTCGTAGTGCATGGGGGGGCGATCGCGATTATCTAGGGCGTTGTTCTTGGGAGTGTGATAAAACTGATTTCCTCGCCCGCATTTTGCAACATCCGGCTGCAACATCCGGCGATCGCGCCTTGAATTTTCCTTCAAAATTCGATTTGGTAGAGGGAGGGCGGCCCACCAATGACGCAATGGGTCGGCCGCGTCGGTATATTTGTCGATACCTTGTCGATATATTTAGCGTGGTATTTAGCGCGAGGAGATGGACGATGACTCAGCCCGTTCCGCCCATTATTCTAGCCCCTGTGGAGAATTGGTCTCAGGAACAGGAATGGCTACGGTCCGCGCTCCATCAATGGTTGGATGCGGAATATTTGCCGGAGCCGGTGAATGGGGCGATCGCTCGTCAGGCCGCCCAGGCTTATATCCGTCAGCGCATGGAAGGGGAGGATGAGCTGGATGGGGTGAATCTGGCGATCCTGGCGGAGATGCAGGGATTTGATTTTTCCAAGAGCTTCTACGGGGAGTTTGCGATCGCCAATATTGTGAGCGAGATTTTGTTGGATCGGCTGGGGATTGACCCCTGCTGCGGCAGGGAGCGTTACCTGAACTCTTAGGGATGGGCAGGGTAGGGATGGATAGGGAGTGGACGGGGACTAGAGCACGGAAAATTCCGCGTCAAATTCGGCCCATTCGTCCGATTCGTCCCCATTGCGGGCGGGGGTGTCATCCCGCGATCGCAATAGGGGCGGCGGGCTAACAATATCCGCGTCCTCAAGGGTGGCGCTATCATCAGCGTTCTTAGACTGGAGCGCCTCCTCAATTTCTTCGTCGGAAATGGGCGCTGCCACCGCCGTCGCCTGAATATCGAGGGTGGGCGGATTGTCAGGGTCGCCGTTATCCATCTCCTCGGGCTCAGGCAAGTCTAAAGCCGGGGGCGTGTCCTCGATGCCCTCACCCGCATCAGCTTGGACCTCAGCTCGGACCTCATCTGCAATTTCCAAGGGCGTTTCCGCTGTTGCTTCATCGCGATCGTCGTCGCTATCCGCCAAGACCGTAACCTCTGGGGACGTATCTTCCCCCGAGACACTGGGGCTAGACCCACCCTCATCACTGGGATTGGGATCAGCGGGATCGTCCGGCTCCGTTGGGGGCTCGGGCTCGGGGCGGGGAATTCGCGTAAACGTCAGATGGGCGTCGTCGCCGTTGGTTTCCACCGCTACCGCGATCGCATCTCCATCGATGAACACATTTTCCAAAATCTTGGTGGCGATCGGGTTTTCCACTTCCCGCTGGATAGCCCGCTTCAGGGGGCGCGCCCCATACACCGGGTCGTATCCCACCTCTGCCAGATAGGTTTGGGCGTCGTCCGATAGCTCGATGGTCATGCCCTGGTTGCCCAAGAGCCGTTCCACCCGCTTCATCTGGATACCGACAATCTCGCGGATTTCCGCCTTGCTCAGCGGGTCAAACAGAATAATGTCGTCCATCCGGTTCAAAAACTCAGGACGAAAATGCTTTTGCAACGCCCCCATCACGCGATCGCGCATTTTCTGGTGTTGCTTATCCTCGTCGGTCTCCTCGCCGACGCACTCCAGAATGTACTGAGAACCAATATTGCTGGTCATCACAATAATGGTGTTGCTGAAATCCACCACATGGCCCTGACCATCCGTCAGCCGCCCGTCGTCCAGCACCTGGAGCAACACATTAAACACATCCGGGTGCGCCTTCTCCACCTCATCAAACAACAGCACGGAATAGGGATGGCGACGCACCGAATCGGTCAACTGTCCCCCCGCCTCATAGCCCACATATCCCGGCGGCGCGCCAATCAGGCGAAACACATTTTGTTTTTCCATGTACTCGGACATATCCAGCCGAACCATGGTGTCTTCGCTGTTAAACAGCAGCGCCGCCAATGCCCGCGCCAGCTCCGTTTTACCCACACCGGTCGGTCCCATAAACAGGAACGATCCAATGGGACGACCGGGATCACTCATCCCCGCCCGCGATCGCCGAATGGCCGCCGCCACCGCCGTCACCGCTTCCCCTTGGCCGATCACCTTCTGATGTAAATGGCTTTCCAACTTCAGCAGCTTTTGCCGCTCCGACTCCATCAGCCGAGTGACCGGAATCCCCGTCCAGCGGGCCACCACCTCAGCAATATCGCCATCGGTGACCTCCTCCCGCAACATCGGATTTTCACTGTTGCGCTGCAGCTCATTCAACTCATCTTCTTTTTTCGCCCATTCCTCCTGCACCTGCTCCAGCCGACCGTATTTAAGTTGCGCCGCCAAATTCAGGTCATAATCCCGCTCCGCCTGGGCAATCTGCTTCTGGAGCTGGCTCCCCTCCTCCTTCAAATTGGTAATGGCATCCAACAACGTCTTTTCCGCTTGCCATTGCCCGTCCAATTCCCCATGGCTGTCCTTGAGCTTGGCAATTTCTATCTCCAGCTTGTTTTGGCGATCGCCCGAATGGTCCGACTCATCCCCCTCCAGGGACAGGCGCTCCATCTCCAACTGCCGCAGCCGGCGATCGATAATTTCCAATTCCGCCGGCTTCGACGTAATTTCCATTTTCAGTTTGGCCGCCGCCTCGTCCATCAGGTCGATCGCCTTATCGGGAAGGCAGCGATCAGCAATATAACGATCAGCCAAGGTTGCCGCCGCCACCAGCGCCCCATCGGTAATTTGGACCCCATGGTGAACCTCATAGCGACTCTTCAACCCCCGCAAAATCGAGACAGTGTTATCAATGCTGGGTTCTTCGACCAACACCTGTTGGAATCGCCGTTCTAAAGCGGGATCTTTTTCGACGTGCTGGCGAAACTCATCGGTGGTGGTGGCCCCAATACACCGCAACTCCCCGCGCGCTAGCATCGGCTTCAGCAAATTCCCCGCATCCATAGCACTGCCCTGACCGGAGCCGGTGCCCATAATCGTATGCAGTTCATCAATAAACAGCACGATCGCCCCATCGGACGCGGTCACCTCTTTTAAGACCGCCCGCAACCGCTCCTCAAACTCCCCCCGAAATTTTGCGCCCGCAATCAGACTCCCCATATCCAAGGAAATCAACTGCCGATTTTTTAAGGATTCCGGCACATCCCCATTCACAATCCGCTGGGCCAACCCTTCCACGACGGCGGTCTTACCCACACCAGGTTCTCCGATTAGAACCGGATTATTCTTCTGACGGCGGGATAGCACCTGGATGGTGCGGCGAATTTCCTCATCCCGGCCAATCACCGGATCCAACTTGCCTTCCTTCGCTTGGGCGGTCAGATCGCAACCAAAACGCTCCAGGGCCTCATAGCTAGACTCCGGCGTCTGACTGCTCACCTTCTGGCTACCGCGAATCCCCCGCACCGCTTTTTCCAAATCTTGGGGATCCAACCGAAATCCCCGCAGCGATCGCCGACCGATGCGATCATCCTCCGCAAACCCCAGCAGAATATGCTCAACGGAAATATAATCATCTCCCCAGGATTCCCGAGCCGCCTCCGCCCGATCCAAGAGTTCGTCTAGGCTGCGTCCCAGATAAAGCTGATCCGGATTGGTCGCCTTCGGTTGCCGCTGCCCAAACTCCGTTAGCTGCTCCGCCAACCGTTCCGCATCCACCTGCGCCCGTCCAAAAATCGTATGGGCCAGCTCCTGCTGATCCAGCAGCGCAATCATCACATGCTCCACCTCCAGATTTTGCTGCCCCATCCGCCGCGCAATATCCTGGGAATTAACGATCGCGTCCCAAGCTTTATCGGTGAACTGATTCGGATCGGTGGGCTGCATGGGCTAGAAATGGCGTAGGAAATCGCGTAACTAGGAAAAACGTAACTCAGGGGAAACTCAAACCGGTGGCAGTTGAAGCGTTACCACTAGGAAGCTTATAGGAGCATGGCAGTTTTAGGGGCAATTTTAGGGGTCGATCCAGGGCGGGAAAAGTGTGGCTTGGCACTGGTGGATCACCGGGGCACCCCCATTATCCACGAGGTCGTGCCCTCTGGCCAGGTGGTGGAAACCGTGCAGGAGTGGGTTGTTCGCTTCGGCAATGACTTCAATATTGAAGCCGTCGTCATGGGCGATCGCACCAGTTCCCAACAATGGCTGACCCGCTGGACAGAACAGCTCGCCACCCTGGACCAACTTCCCGCCCCCCAGCTCATTGACGAACATAACAGCACCTTTGAAGCACGACAGGTTTATTGGGAACTTTATCCACCAAAGGGATTAAAACGATTGATTCCAGAGGGGATGCGGGTGCCACCCCGGGCGATCGATGACCTGGCAGCGGTGGTCCTAGCCCGTCGATATTTAGGGACGAATGTGGGGACGATTTAGCGGATTGAATCTAGCGGATTAAAATCTAGCGGATTAACTTGATCCCTGCGGACGGCGGACAACGATGGGTAAGATTTAATGGATAAGGTTTGAATTGCCATAGACACTACATTCATAGACGCTACATTCGTAGAAGCTACATTCATAGACGCTATATTCACTGTGAACAGTGTTGTGAACATCTAGCCGGGGTAAGCATGCCCACTATCCGGACGTTAGACTCGTTGACAAGATAATGAATAGAGTAGTCTCCTCTGTTCAACCGCGGTGTATAGGTTAAGACATGGCTGACTGCCCTGTACTCACGCTGGATCGCACACTGAATCATCCTCTCCGCGATCGCCAGCCCCCAGGGATTACCACACAGGAGTGGGGATAGATGAGCCCTTCTGAAGTACAGCTCCAAGCATTTTTCCAGCAGTCCGCTGATGCAATGGTGCTCATGGAAAATGGCTGCTTTACGGCATGTAACGCCATGGCTGTGTCCATGATGGGCTTTAGTGATGAACAAGAGCTTTTAGGGTTGACCCCCCTTGATATTTCCCCTGAATACCAGCCCGATGGTCGTCGCTCGGTGGACAAAGTTGGTGAGATCACCCGTCGAACCCTCGAAGACGGCAGTTATCGATTCGAGTGGTTGAATCTGCTGGTGGACGGGACAACATTGTGGGTGGAAGTCGTGTCGACCCTGATTTTCCATGAAGATAAGGCCATCATCAATGCTGTTTGGCGGGATATTAGTAAAAGAAAAGCGGTAGAGGCTGCGTCCCAAAAATACCAAGAACGGTTGGGGCTTTTGATGCAGCAAACCCCCGTTGCTATTATCGAGTGGAGTTCTGAGCTTGCGGTAATTGGCTGGAACCCGGCGGCGGAGAAAATATTCGGTTACACCGCCGCGGAAATGATAGGAGGGGATGTCAATCAATTTATTCCTGAGTCTGAACGTGTTTCGGTTGGAAAAGTTATCGCAGCGTTGATGGCCAAGCGCGGGGGACGATATAGCCTCAATAAGAACAACCGAAAAGATGGAACAATTATTATCTGTGAATGGATTAATACGGCCCTTCGAGACGTGAATGATAACGTCGTCGGCGTTTTTTCCATGGTTCAGGATGTGACAGAACGAGAGCGGACAAGGGATGAAATTCTGAACAAATCTCAAGCTTTGGAACAAGCGCTCCAAGATCTAAAAAATACTCAATTGCAGCTTGTTCAGGGGGAGAAAATGGCATCCCTCGGTACTCTGATGGCCGGCATTGCCCACGAAATCAATAATCCCATCGGCTTTTTGAACGGCAGCATTAAAAATGCAGAGGAGCATATCGAGGATCTTTTTGAATACCTGGAGACTTACCACGAGCATCAGCCACCGACTGAGCCGGTGCAGGATGCTGCCGAGGATCTCGATCTAGACTTTTTGCTAGAGGATTTGCCGGTGATGCTGACGTCAATGCAGCGGGCTACGAACCGCATTAAGTCAATTAGTCGGAGCCTTCGGATCTTTTCCCGTACGGATACGGAAGATAAAATCTTGGCGGATGTCCACGAGGGGTTGGATAGTACGCTGCTGATTCTTAAGTTTCGCCTGCGAGCGAATGAGACTCGGCCTGAGGTTGAAGTGATCAAGCATTATTGCGATGATTTCCTGGAAATTTACTGTTTTCCAGGACAGTTAAATCAGGTGTTGATGAATCTTCTGGCCAATGCGATCGATGCCTTTGATGAGGTGAATCAGGGTAGAAGTTTTGAGGAGATTCAGGCTAATCCCAATCGGATTGTTATTGAAACTGAGACGGTGGACGATGCTCAGCTACAAATTCGCATTCAAGATAATGGCTGCGGGATGACGCCGGAGGTGCAAGAGCGTCTGTTTGACCAGGGATTTACCACCAAGGCCGTTGGCAAAGGGACGGGGCTGGGGATGGCGATCGCCCATCAAATCATCACGGAAAAACATGGGGGCACCCTCACCTGCACGTCAGAGGCGGGAAAGGGCAGCACCTTTACCATCACGTTGCCAACGAATTAGGCGCGATCGAGGCGCGAGCAAAATGCATTAGCGGGAACTGCCTTTACCAGGGGCTGCCCACCAGCGTAAAGCCAGCCCAGAAGTAGGGATGGGTCAGGTCTTTGGTGGGTAAGGGGCCGAGATCGGGGGGAGGACTAAACCCGCTTCTTTGGGCGAAGAGCTGCTCGATGGAGGCGGTTTCCCCGCGCAGCATGGCCAGTTGCGCATGGCGCAGGGCTTCTGCTTTGGTGGGGAGGGTGCCGAGATAATCATAAAATTCTGACATCAGCGCTAGGGTCCCTGTATCGCTGACCCGCCACAGACTGGCCAAAACACTTTTCGCCCCCGATTGCACGGAAATCCCGGCGAATCCCAATTCTGCCGAGTCGTTGCCAAAGGCGGTCTGGCAGGCGCTGAGCACTAACAGTTCCAGGGGCGGGCGATGGAAATTGAGGGAGGCGATCGCGTCCAGGGTGAGCTGTTCATCCCCCCACAGTTGAACGAAGGATTTGCTGGGATTTCCCTTCTTGAAAACCGCATGGGTGGCTAGGTGGGCGATCGCAAAATCATCTTTGCGCCGGGCGCTCTGGATGGCATCCAGGGTGAATTTATTGTCCAGCAAATTAACCGTGGACCAGCTTGCTTGAATGGTTGCCAATTCCACGGGGACCGCTGGCAAATCGTCTAAATCGTCGAAGCGGGATGCACCGGCCACCAGAACTTTGGCATTGGTGAGGGGCTTGTAGTCGGGGGCCAATAATCCAAAGCTAGGGATAATGGCGACCGCATAATGCTCGACCAAAAATTTGCGACCATCGTGGAGGGCCGCCACCGGGAGCGATCGCAGTCCCCCATCGAGGGAAAACATAAGAATGTCGACCCCTGCCCGATCCAGGGTTTTCCGAAAGGGAGACACCAGGAATTTATATAAGGTCTGCCCCGGTTCCAGATATTCATCGGCATCGGCCTGGAGGGGATCGGTAATGCCTAGGCGCAGTTGATGGTTGGCCTGCTGTAGGGCGGGAACAACCCCTTTGAAGGTGTGCTGTTTCGGTTCACCGTCGGGTAGGACTAGGGTTAGTTCCAGGTCTTGCCCCCGCACAAAGGCGTAGAGAACGGCACCGGTTTTTCCAGGATTTTGGGCGATCGCCTGGAGGACGGCTTGGGTCGTGTCCAGCGACGATTGCACCACCGGCACCTCATAGGTGGTCCCCCAATGGTCGCCATATTCCGCCGCTCGCAACTGTTCTAAATGCCCGACCTTCTCCTTTGCCGTCAAAGACTCCAGGCGCTGTTCCAGGAACCGTCGGATTTTGGCCGGCTTATCCCTCACCGCCTCCACTAACCCTCGACCCCGTTCCGTTAAAAAGTCCCCGACATCGTCCAAGGCCTCGCGCGCGCGTCCGCCCAGGGCATCAACCGATTCACGGGCACCATCGAGTATGTCATCGAAGCGGATGAGGGGGGCTACCGGCGGAACTGACGCGGTTTTGAGAGCGGTGGCTTCCTTGGGAGCTGCCCCCAGCGGGGATGGGCCGGCGGTGACCGGGGAAGCGGTCGGGACCGTCGAGGGTATTTTATTCCCCTGGCTTACTTCCTGGCTTAACTCTAGGCTGGTCCCATAGGGGACCTCGGCTGGCGGTAGAGCGTTCTGGCTGTGGGCCGACGGCAGCGTTTGTGGCGTTTGCGATTGGGCGTAGGCCCCGGAACTGATCAGCAGTGGACTGAGGGCGATCGCCCCAAAAATCTGGACGGCAGCAGATGCGATCGGTCTGAATCGATCGCGTAGAGAGATTTGTAACGGAAGGGCCATGGGAAAGGGCCATCTGTAGAGAGTAATGCACCGAAGTCAGGGGTCAGACCCCCAAGGGGTGTGGCTTCTATTTGCCCTGATTCTGGTTCCAGTGTAACCAGCCCTGTCGACATAAAAATACGAACGCTCTATGAAGTCTTCATGAAGTCCGTGGCGGAGGGGGTTGCGGATCGACCCAGTTGCGCCTTTGGAACAGCGCTGATCGGGGGGGGATTACCAGGGGCTTCCCACGAGGGTAAAGCCAGACCAGAAGTAGGGATGGGAGAAGTTTTGATCGTCGCTGAACTCGCTCTCTACGGGGAAATTGTCCGTCAATGCGCTGCGATCGCCACTGGAGAAAAAGTCCTTAACGGCCGTTGTTTCATTCCGTAACATGGCTAACTGTGCCTGGCGGAGGGCTTCCGCTTTGGTGGAAATGCTCCCCAGTTGGTCATAAAATTCTGACATTAACGCCAGGGTCCCCGTATCGCTGACCCGCCAAAGGCTGGCGACGACGCTTTTTGCCCCAGACTGCACCGATAGTCCGGCAAAGCCGAGCTCGGCGGAGTCGTTGCCAAAGGCGGTTTGGCAGGCGCTCAAAACCAGCAGCTCCAGGGGCGGGCGATGGAAATTGAGGGAGGCGATCGCATCTAGGGTGAGCCGTTCATCCCCCCAGAGTTGTACGAAGGAATTACTGGGATCCCCATCCCGGAAGACGGCGTGGGTGGCCAGGTGGGCGATCGTAAAGGGGGCCTCCTGACGGATGGTCTGCATGGCATCCAGGGTAAATTGGCTTTCGGTGAGGCTGACGGTGGGCCAATTTTGTTGGATCGCTGCCAGCTCCACCGGCACCGCGGATAAGTCCCCCAGGTCCTGGAATTGGGAGGCCCCCGCCACAAGCACTTTGGCGTCGGTCAGGGGTTTATAGTCTGTTTCCAAGAGGCCAAAGCTGGGGATGATCGCGACCGCATAATTCTCAATCAGATATTGCTCCCCGTCATGGAGGGCGGCAATGGGGAGCGATCGCAATCCCGAATCCAGGGAGAACATTAGGAGTTCAATTTTCTGGTTATCCAGCGTCTCCCGGAAGGAGGACAGCAGTCCTTGGTATAGGGCTTTGGCGGGATCGCGATACAGCCTGGCTTCGCGGATGGGGCTGGTGATGCTTTGGCGCAGTTGGCGATTGGCATTGACGAGGGCGGGGGCGACGTTGCGCAGGGTTTGGCGTTGGGGAGCGCCGTTGGGCAGGACCAACGTTAGCTCCAGATCGTCCCCATTGATGAAGGCATAGATGACCGCGGCCCGTTTTCCAGGATTCTGGGCGATCGCCTGCAACACCGTTTGGATTGAATCGACGGAGGATTCCACTACGGGGACCTGATAGGTGACCCCCCAATGGCTGCCATATTCCGCCGCCCGCAGTTGTTCGATACTGCCCACCAATTCGGCGGCGGTGAGGTCATCCAGGCGATCGCTCAGGGACTGACGGGTGCGGGTGGCATTGTTTTCCCCCGGTGCCGATAGGGCCGTGCTGCCGATGGCCAAAATCGAATTCGCATCGGTGCCGGCCATCGTACTACGCCTCAGCCGCAACGGATTCACCGACCCAAAATCCGTCCCAAATCTCTCCCCAAGCTGCCCCAAAGTCCCGGTGATATCGGTTGTGGCCTCGGTCGATCCGATGTTAGAGGCGCTTAACTCTAGGGCTCCAGCCAGGGCAGCGATCGCGGCGAGATCTCGAACCTCGACGGTATTTGATGTCCCCTCGAACAGATCGAACTCGGCGAATTGGGAAGCACCTTCGACGGCGCTCAACCGCTCCCTCAGGTTGGTACTTAAACTCAAACTGACGGTCGGCTCACTATCGGCGATGGCAACTTCCCTCGAGTGACCATTGGCGGCCGATAAGCCAATGGCGGCCGCAGGAGCCAGCGGATCGTTAATGGCGAACACGCCGCGATCGCCCGAAATAGCTTCTCCCTGAAGCAGTACCTGTCCCTGGTCATTGATGGTGACCTGGCTGGCGGGATAGAGTCCCTCCGCCCCCGTGAGCAATGCCGGGAGATCCAATGGCGAAAAAGGGGCGGGAGCCGTTGGCGGGGCAGATGGGGCGAGTTGCTGAAGGGAGGTGCTAATGGGAACGGCGGATAGGGAAAAGGGCATCGCCGGGGCAAACCGTGCCAGTTGATTACCCTCTACGGCGGTAAGGGCGATCGTTCCCGCTGGCGCTGTTAACGAGCCCGCCTGTAGGACATTGCCCCCCACTAGCCAGATCTGTTCCCCCGGCCCTACGGTCAAATTGCCGAAGTTGGCGATGTTGCCCGGGATCTCCACTTCAAATCGCAATAGGGAGGGGCTGCCCCCAAAGGTCTGGGCGGCGGCGGGGGCAAAAACGTTAAACCATTGCACGGTACCACCGGCGTCTTCAAATCCGATGCCGGTGGCGGTGGACCCGAGAAAGACGCCCGGCACATCGAGGGTGGCGTTTTGCCCAAACACCAAGCCGGCGGGGTTGAGGAGATATAAATCCGCCTGGCTTCCCAATAACTGAATGGTGCCGTCCACAAAGGAGGGATTGCCGCCGACAATGCGCCCCAAAACGGATTGGGTATTGGCGGGGGTTAAAAACTGCGCTGTTTCCCCTTGGTTGAGGTTGAATTCGCTGAAGCTGTGGAACAGGGACGCCCCATCGCCAGAAACTTGCCCGCCGGTGATCTCAAACGTATTGCCTTGGGATTGGACTTGGGTGGAGAGTTCGTCCGGGGCGGGGATGATGCTTTGGGCGATCGCGGGGGCGCTATCCCATACGGCATTCCATAGCGCAGCAAGGGCGATCGCCCCCCATAAAGGGGCGGTCCGACAAGAGCAAGGGATCATGGTGGCGGGAGTGATTGGGAAAGGAGGCGAGTGACTTAATCCGAGCGTTCTTTAGAGCGATAGACCCCGTATAAAAAAAGCTCTTCCTATCCTTCTGACTATAAAGGACTGCACAGGATTGCAACGTCCGTTACTTTCAGTAGAATGCCCCGATTCGTTTCCTGGTTGCTACCAGGGGCTACCCACCAGAGTAAAACCGGACCAGAAATAGGGGTGAGTGAAATCTAGGGTGCCGCGATCAATGGTGTCCGGTAACGGCAGTGCGCCTCGAGAAATCCCCTGTAATTGCCCCTGTTGAATTGTGACTTCTCCCCTCAGCATGGCTAACTGGGCCTGGCGTAGGGCTTCTGCTTTCGTCGGCAATGTTGCGAGGGCATCGTATAGGTCTGCCATTAGGGCCAAAGTGCCGGAGTCGCTCACCTGCCATAGGCTAGCAATCACACTTTTGGCGCCGGACTGGACCGAGAGACCCGCAAACCCTAGCTCTGCCTGCTCATCCCCAACGGCGGTGCGGCAGGCGCTCAGCACCAGCAGCTCCAGAGGGGGATCACTGAAATTAAATGCGTTAATCGCGTCCAGACTAATACGCTCGTTGCCCCACAGTTGTACAAAGGATTGATTCGGGTCGCCGGGTCTGAAGAACGCATGGGTTGCCAGATGGGCGATCGCAAAATTCGTATCCTGTCGAGCGGCCCGAATCGCCTCCAGGGTGAAATCCTGGTCCACCAGATCGACCGTATTCCAGGCGGTTTCGATCGCCTCCACCTCCACCGGTACCGCCGGCAAACTGGGCAGGGTCTCAAATTCCGAGGTCCCCGCCACTAACACCGTGGAATTCTCAAGGGGCTGATAATTCGTATCCAATAGGGCAAAGCTCGGGATCGTTGCCACAGCAAAATTTTCAATCAAAAACTGTTCGCCGTCATGCAGCGCTGCGATGGGGAGCGATCGCAATCCCGGATCCAGGGAAAACTGAATCACCTCCACCTGATTTTCATCCAGCGCCTCCCGGAACGGAGCAATCAACCAGCCATAGAGCCGCTGGGAGGCGGGCAAGTACGTGGGAAGGGAGCCAAACGTACGGCTGGTGAGCTGTCGACGCAGCAGGGTGGTGGTCCGCCGCAGATCCCCTAGGGAAACATTTTTGACCGTATGGCGTAGTGGTAAGCCCGTGGGTAACACCAGCACCAACTCCAAACTATCCTCGCTGGCAAAGGTGTATAGCACCGCCGAAACCTTGCCAGGATTTTTCGCCACCACCCGCAGCACTTCCTGAATCGCCTCAAAGGACGATTCCACTAGCGGCACCTGGTAGGACACCCCCCAGTGATTGCCATACTCCGCCGCTCGCAAATGTTCCAGACTGCCAACTAATTGCTGGCTGGTTAGCTCGTTGATGCGATCGCTCAAGGTCCGCCGGAAATCCGTCGCATCAATGTTGTTGCCTAGGGATAACTCTTGCCCCACGCTCAATTGGTCGAGGGGGTGATCCCCTTCCGGACCGTCCCCGGGACCGTCCCCTCGCCCGTCCCCTCGCCCGTCCCCCCGCTCTCCGTCGGGACCCCCATTGCCTTTCCCTTCTCCTTCCCCTTCGAACTCTAAAACATCGCCGCCCCTATCGAAGCGATCGCTCCCCCCTTGCCCGTCCGATTGATTCTCAAACCCATCTCCACCCTCATCTACCCCTCCTCCTTCCCCGTCTGCGTCAGTTTGGGACAGGGTGGTACTAATTTCCTGACCCCCATTGTCCGCAATGCTCTGAAGCTGGGCTTGGGCCTGACCGGCACCGGTAATGCGCACTGCTCCGGCATTGGTACTCATCGCCGTCTGAGTCGCATTCAAATTGACCTCTGTCGTGAAGGATTGAACCGGCGCTATCCCTGTTCCCCCTGCCTGGATGACCCCCGCCGTGCCATTGGTGGTGGCATCCCCCACCGTAAACGGAATGCTCGACACAAACCCTTCCTGCCCCAGCAAAATATTGCCGCTAAGCAGCCCGCCGGAGGTGTCCACACTAATGACCTGTCCCCGGTCATTCACAAATCCACCGATAATTCGCAAGTTTGCGCCACTAATCACCTCGATCGCCCCGCCGATGCCCTCTGGTCCCCCGCGCGCGTCAACGCCTGTCAGAGTGACATTGCCAGAGCCTTGAACCGTGACCCGTCCCGCCTCGAAGGTGGCCGCGACATCAATAAAGCCCGCATTAACGGTGCCCCCATTGGCCGCTAAGTCCACATTGGCGGCAGTGCCATCAATGCCCTCCGTTGTGATGTCCCCCACGGTGATGTTGGTGGCGGCAATGCTCAGGGCTCGACCGTTGGTGGTGATATTTTGTGTGGGGTCCGCCGTAAATGACCCGTTGGTCACTTCGAAGGTAATGGGAAAAGGCATGCCGTCGGCGTTCGTACTGCCAACCTCCGGGAAAGTCAAAGACACCCCATCGGCAATGACGATTTCTGTGGTCGCCGCTAGGGAAATGGACCCCTCTACCGATTCCAAAGCCTCTCGGGAAATGGTGAGTGTTGCCCCTGGCAAATCATTAACGGTGATAACTGCGTTGCTGCTCAACAGCAAATCATCCCCATTCGTGATCGAATCGTTTAACGACTCGGACTCTCCATTCGCGCCTCCCAAGGATTCCTCGCCCATTCCCCCCAGGGACTCTTCCCCATTCGCGCCTCCCAAGGATTCCTCGCCCATTCCCCCCAGGGACTCTTCTCCATTCGCTCCGCCCAAGGATTCCTCGCCCATTCCCCCCAGGGAGTCTTCTCCATTCGCTGCTTCCGCTCCCCCTTCGCCCCCCAGGGAATCCCCTCCGTTATTGTTCGAGGAGCCGCTTCCACTGCTGCTTTCCAAGGAGTCGCTTCCACTGGTGGTCTCATCGGCACCGGTTAAAGAATCGCCGCTGTTGGCCCCAGGGACACTGTCTGTGTCGTCGGTGTCAGTGGACGCTTCTGCGCCGCTTAGGGAGTCCTGTCCGTCGTTTAATCCCTCTGAGCTGCCTGCTTCATCTGTATTTTCTAGGGACGATTGACCGGATTGGGGCATTTCGTCATCCCGCTCGTCCCCACTGTCGTCAGTGTCTTCCGCATCATCAATACCATCGGTGATGGTTTGCTCGGCGACGATGATGATGCGATCGGGATCCAGCAATAGACTGCCAGGCTGGCCGGCGGGGGCGCTGAGATCAACTCGGCCATCAAAGCCCAATTGCGATCGCCCGGAAATTTCTACCAATCCCCCATTACCGGCGATCGCCCCGCCTCGCGCGAGCACCTGCCCGGAAAACTGGGTACTGCCCTCGGACCAAAACACCACTAATCCGCCATTGCCCTGGTCAATGGCACTGGCATCCACCACCGATCCGGCACTGACAAACACATTCTGAGCCGTCGGCAATCCGGGGCCCCCCTGCCAATTGCCACCGATCGCCACCCGGCCACCGCCAAAAATACCAGCGGCATCCACGGTATTCTCCAGGGCTGCAATATTAGTACCGGTCACCACGGCCTGGCCGCCAATCCCTTCCGGATTAAACACGTCGATCGCCCCGCCCAACAACGCCGTCCCAGGGGCGATCGCCACTCGGGAACGATTAGCGGGCGATCGCCGACTCGCCAAAACAATGGCCCCCGACTCCGTCACCGTCACCTGACCCGCCGCCGCGATCGTCTCCTGCCCCGTCAATAGCGCCGGCAAATCCAGCGGTGCGATCGCCCCGGTATTTCCCAACGAATTTCCCAGCGCCAAGGGTTCCAGCTCAAACTGCAACAGTTGCCCCGGCGTACCCAGCCGCAATATTTGCCCCCCCTCCACGGCTGCCACCGTCACCCCGCCCCCCGGTGCCGCCAGGCTTCCCCGGTTCAAAACTGAGCCCCCCACCAGCCACAGATGCGCCCCCGGCACCACCGACAACGATCCAAAATTGGCGATCGCCCCCGCCTGTGTCCCATCAAATCTCAGGGTCGTGGGAGCCCCCGTTAGTCCTGCCACATCGGTGCCAGTTCCCAACCCAAACCAGCGATCGCCCCCAAAGCCAAACCCCGTGGCCGTACTCACCCCAAAGGATCCCGGCACATCCAAGGCCGCCCCCTGGCCAAAGACCACTCCCGCCGGATTCAATAAAAACAAATCCGCCCCGGAGCCGCTCAGCCGTACCGTGCCATCAATCACCGATGGTGAACCACCATTAATCCGCCCCAGCACCCGCTGGGTGGCTGCCGGCGTCAAAAAATGGGCCGCCTGCCCGCTACCGACACTAAAGTCTTGAAAACTATGGAATAAATTTTCGCCCCCCTGGGACGATCGCCCCCCGGTAATGGTGACCTCATTACCTTGCCCCTGGACCTGGGTGCCAAACCCATCCTGCGCTGGCGTAATCTGGGCTTGAGCCGGTGGGAGAATCGTTAGCGTAATCCCCAGCCCTAATCCAAGCAACCAGCGATCGCGCGCAAACAAATCCATGGGTGACATCCTCTAACCTGACCCTGTGCAATCAAGTTCAGTCAGGCATTTAATCCTAATACCCTTTGATTCTAAGGGAAAACACTGAGACATCTTTCACTTAGGCCAGTGAGGGCAGGCGCAGTAGCTATGGGGGGATCTACCCCTTTGCCCCGGGCAATCACCCGTTCTCGCTGTCCATCATCTCGCCCATCTCGTCCTCGTCCTCGTCCAACGGCAGCAAAATCTCGAACAATGTGCCAGGGAGGCTTCCCGTCTGGGGATCATCGCCCACGGGCTTTTCTTCCACTGCCCTCTCTGAGGCTATCCTCTTCGGCGCTACCCTCGGCGATTCCAGCCGCAAATACCCCTGGTGTCCCTTGGCAATAATGTCGTGGCTGATGGCGAGCCCCAACCCAGTCCCCTTGCCGATCGCCTTCGTCGTGAAAAACGTATCGAAAATCCGATCCTGAATATTGGTGGGGATCCCCGGGCCATTGTCCGCAATCACCACTGAGACCCACCACCCTTTTAGCAAGCCATTCAACAGGCCGTCCTCTGGCCCCGCCCCCTGCTCATCGTCCCGTTCTTCCCCCGCCACCCGGGAGCCTTGCAGGGAAATATCCTCCCCCCGCCGCAGGGACGTGGTGATTTCCACCGTCGGTTGCCATCCACTCTCCTCCCCCGATAAAATCCGTGATTTTTTCTCCAGGGAGAGCTTATCCCCAGGGGATAGTTCCTGAAGCTGGGCATTTCGGCTGCGATCGCGCTCTTCAATCAGGGCATCAATTGAATTCCCGATCAAATTCAAAAACACCTGGCTCAACTGCCCAGGATTACAGGGAACTAGCGGTAATTTCCCATAATTTCTAACCACCGTAATCCCCTCTTTCAGGCGATTATTCAACACAATCAAGGTGCTGTCTAAACACCCGGCCAAATCCGATAATTTGTGTTGTCGACTGCCGGTGTAGGAAACATATTGCAAACCCGCCACAATTTCCTTGAGCTTGTCCGCCCCCACCCGCATACTGTCCACCAATTTGGACAAAT
The DNA here is from genome assembly GCA_964655355.1 of uncultured bacterium. Classification (GTDB taxonomy): domain Bacteria; phylum Cyanobacteriota; class Cyanobacteriia; order CACIAM-69d; family CACIAM-69d; genus CALGDE01. The sequence goes on along the minus strand of CAZZMD010000004.1, from coordinate 77,300 downwards.
CCGTCCGCAGAAACTCTAAGTCAATGTCCTCTTCCAACTGGTGCAAAGCCGGCGATCGCTCAGACACCTCCTGCTTATAGGCATCCACCAAGACGAACAGATCCTGAATATATTGCTTTAAATAGGTCGTATTACCGGCAATAAAATTCGTCGGATTCTTAATCTCATGGGAAATACCAGCCATCATCGTTCCCAAGCTGGCCATCTTCTCCGTTTGAATAATTTGCTCCCGTGCCTGGGCCCGCACCCGCTTCACCGCCATCTTATGCATCTTGGACTGGGCAATCAGCAACTGATGCATTTCCAACAGCCCATAATCATCCTCCCCAAAACGCACCACAATCGGCTCGTATAACATGTCCGATGGTCGCTTCAACGCCTTGCGGGCCGCCTTATCGATCCGCATGGATGCCTTCAGTTCCAGAGGATTGGTTTGGGCATACTGAAACAGCACCTCCAGGGGCCGCCGCAGAAATAACTCCTGACCGTAAAGCTTACTCAAATGCTTCAGGAACCGACGCCGGGAGAGGAATCCAACAAAATGCCCGTTATCGGTCAGCAGGGTCCCAGGCAATAGAGGATCCGCCTCAAGGGCATCAAAAAATACCTGCCCTGGGCAATCTAAACCTAAAGACTTGCGATGAATCGGTAACTCTTTTAGGGATGAATTAAGGTCTAAGTCCGGCAATTCCGTCGGCAATTCTAAAGCAGACATCTTCTCTTCGCCGGGAGCGTGGGCGAGTGGTCGTATGGGAGTGATGGCGGGGCGATTGACAGGAATCAAAGCGCAAGCTCCGATGACGTTCAAGGATTAAGACTTCGGTACAGCCTTTTGACGGTGAGCCCCCACCCAGGCTTAGGGCAACGAATGCAATGGAAAACTGTATCCCACACAAGAGGGGAGCAATGTTATCCCGCTTAATAAGCCCCACATCCCGCCCATTCAGCTGGGATTGTTAGAGGAGTCAGTCGAATCTGCAATGGGCTGGTTTAACTGGACACCCGTGAGGACTTGGGATGAACATACCCCAGTAAAATGCTGTACGCGCACATGGGTAGATGAACGCTGGTGGAACAGTAAATTAATACTTTCCAAGTAGGGCGTAAACCGTAAACAATTCGATTCTAAGATCCAATTACGGGGACTACAACGCTGTTATCAGAATATTGTTATGGAGATCACTTAAATTTAACCAGAGCTTAAACTAAGGGGCAATTTGGGACAAGAAATTGGCGGTGAAAACTGTTTCCCTTGTACCTGGAGCTATTACTGGAGCTATTAAGGGAAAGGATAGAGGCCTGTGTTGTACTGAGGCGATCGCTTCCGTGGTTATTGACTTAAGTAATCGTTTCTGACGCAAATGCTTTACGCAGGTTAGACGCTGCTGAGGAGAGTGGATCGTCAAAGGGATTGGTCGAAAAGGGGGCGGCGAGGAAGAGACTGACGGGACTGCTGACCCTGGTTCCTCATCGGGCTACCCCAGCAAATCGTGGGACAAACCGTTAAGATATATAAAATTCTGGATCTTTCCCCTAGGGATTTGGGCTCTGTCGTAGACCCGCCGAGGGACTGCTGACTCAGCTCTTCTGTTCGCGTTTGTTGAGGAGCCCCCTGTGACCTACCCCACCACCGCCGTATCTGCCCTGCCCCATCAGCGCGTTCTCTACGTGCGCCTGCCGTGCAATCCGATTTTTCCCATTGGTGCGGTCTACCTTGCGGATTTTGTCCACAAGCAGTTTCCGGCGGTAGAGCAGCGGATTTTTGACCTTGGGACGGTGCCCCCGCTGGATTTTAAAGCGGCGTTGGATCGGGAAATTGATGGGTTCCAGCCGGATTTATTGGTGTTTTCCTGGCGGGATATTCAAATCTATGCGCCGGTGGGGGGACGGGGTGGTAATCCTCTCCAGCATGCCTTTGAGTTTTATTACGCGAAAAACCCGCTGATTAAGGCCCGCGGTGCTTTGGGGGGATTACGGGTCACCAGCGCTTACTACACGGAGTTATGGCGCAATGAGGGCTTGATTAAGCGAGGGTTAAAGCGAGCCCGTCGATATCGTCCTGATGCTAGGGCGGTCGTGGGCGGCGGGGCTGTGAGTGTGTTTTATGAGCAACTCGGGCGATCGCTCCCGAAGGGCACGATTGTGTCTGTGGGCGAGGGGGAAACCTTACTGGCGCAGCTTTTGCGAGGGGGATCCCTGGATGCAGAGCGTTGCTATATCGCCGGGGAAGAAACACCGCGCGATCGCCTGATCCATGAAGCGCCGGCCCCCGTCGAGAAAACCGCCTGCGATTACGACTACATCGAGACCATCTGGCCTGACTTCGACTACTACTTCGTCGACAGGGATTTTTATATCGGTGTCCAAACCAAGCGCGGCTGTCCCCACAACTGCTGCTACTGCATCTACACGGTGATTGAAGGGAAGAAGGTTCGGATTAATCCTTCTGAGGAAGTGGTGAAGGAGATCCGCCAGCTCTATGACCGGGGGGTGCGCAATTTCTGGTTTACGGACGCCCAATTTATCCCCGCCCGCAAATTTATTGAGGATGCCAAGGTGTTGCTGCGGGAGATCCTGGCGGCGGGGATGGATGATATCCATTGGGCTGCCTATATTCGCGCCGACAATGTGGACCCGGAGCTATGTGACCTGATGGTCAAAACTGGGATGAATTATTTCGAGATTGGGATTACCAGTGGATCCCAGTTGCTGGTGCGGAAGATGCGCATGGGCTATAACCTGACCACCGTCTTGCAAAATTGCAAAGACCTGAAGGCGGCGGGCTATAACGACATCGTGTCGGTGAATTATTCGTTTAATGTCATTGACGAAACCTTTGAGACCATTCGCCAGACGATCGCCTATCACCGTGCCCTAGAGGAAGTGTTCGGCGTGGACAAGGTGGAGCCCGCCATCTTCTTTATCGGCCTCCAGCCCCATACCCACCTGGAAAGCTACGCCTTTGACAACAACATCCTGAAGCCCGGCTATGACCCCATGAGCATGATGCCGTGGAATTCTCGTAAGCTGCTGTGGAATCCGGAGCCGTTGGGATCCTTCTTTGGCGAGGTCTGCCTCGAAGCTTGGCGCAATGACCCCAAAGATTTTGGGCGTCAGGTGATGGCCATTCTGGAGCAACGCCTAGGCAAAGCTCCCCTGGAGGAAGCCCTATCGGCCCCCTTGCCCGCCCGCAGTAAAAACACCACCAATTCGCGCACTCTCACCAAGGTCTAGCCCCCCATAGGGAGGCATTACTCGCGCCCCCCTAGGATGCCAGCAAAGGCTACCGGTCTTAGCCCCGCGTCGGCATGGTTGCTTGGGTGTCTCCCGCCAGGGCTTTTGCACTTTCCAGGGTTGCCAGAATACTTTGTGGATCCATAAACATGACTTTGCTGCTGTCGCTGGTGCCGATGGTGGCGCTGGTGGTGAGATATTGTTGCGCCATCAGGAATTGCAAGGCTGCGGCAGCCTGGGGATCCGACTCCAAGGACTGACCCACAATCTTGACCGCTTGGGCGATCGCCTGGGCCTGGAGGACCTGCTGCTTCTGAGTTGCCTGAGCCTCTAGGATGATCGCCTGCTGGTGAGCCTCCGCATCCAAAATGGCGGACTTCTTCTCTGCCTCTGCGGCTAACACCTGGGCTTCCGCCTTACCCTGAGCCTCATTCACCGATGACTCGCGATCGCCTTCCGAGGTCAGAATCGCTGCCCGTTTTCGCCGTTCCGCCGACATTTGCAGCTCCATGGACTCCTGCACCGCCTTCGACGGGATAATATCTCGTAGCTCCACCCGGGTGACTTTTACGCCCCAGGGATCCGTCGCCACATCCAAATCCCGCAGCAACACCTCATTAACCCGTTCCCGCGCCGTAAAGGTCTCATCCAGCTCCAACTTACCCATCTCCGACCGGATTTGAGTTAGCACCAAATTGGTCATCGCCGACTGGAGATTTTCCACCTTGTAATAGGACTTTTCCAGGTCCACAATGCGCCAATACACCACCGCATCCGCCGTAATCATCACGTTATCGCGGGTCACACATTGCTGGGGCGGCACATCAATCACCCGCTCCCGCACCGTTTGCTGACACACCACCCGCTCCAACACCGGAATCAAATAATTAAGCCCCGGCTCCAACTTTTTCCCCTGATACTTACCCAGGTTTTCCACCAGCGCTTCGTTCCCCTGATTCACAATGCGAATGCCAGAGAGGGCGGTGGCTCCAAAGGCAAAGGCGATCGCCACAATTAATTCGTTCATGGTATTAAAATCCGAATTTCCGAATTATGAATGATGAGGTTAACGGTCTCAGTCAGTGGTTCCAGTCAATAGCCTAAGACTCCCCCAAGGGCGCTCGGACCTGTCCCAATTGGGGCCTAGGGTTAGGTTTCGATTATGGCTGATCGCTCCTTAAGATAGGTGGATTCGCTGACGTTTTGATACAGTTTATGATCCGTTTCATTTGCCAGTAAAAGTTCATGAAAATCCTTTACTTACCGTTAGATGAACGACCCTGTAATTGGCAATATCCCCAGGCGATCGCCGCCCTACAGCCCGATCTGGAATTAATTACGCCGCCCCAGTCTTTATTGGGACAAAAGAAACAGCCGGCAAAATTAGATCAATTGTGGCAGTGGTTATCATCAAGCGCAGCCGGTTGTGATGGACTCATTATTTCCATTGAGATGATGGTTTATGGCGGGCTTTTGCCCTCTCGACTCCACGATGAACCGATTGATGAGCTGTTGGATCGACTCAATTTGCTGCGTCAATTAAAAACTGAAAAACCGAATTTATTTATTTTGGCTAGCAACTTGGTGATGCGATCGCCCACCTACAACAGCAGCGAAGAGGAGCCAGATTATTATGAGGAATTTGGTGAGTCAATCTTTCGATGGGGATGGTTGACCGATAAGGGCGATCGCGAGGAATTGACGGTCGAAGAAACCCTAGAGTTAGAGATTCTAAATGAGCGTATCCCGTCGGATGATTTGTCGGACTATCGCCTGCGACGGATTACGAATGGCACCCTGAATCAAGCGGTGATTGACCTTGTGCAGGGGGGCGTCATTGACTTTCTAAGTATTCCCCAGGATGACAGTGCGGAATATGGATTTACCGCCATTGATCAGCGGAAAATTTATGGGGCGATCGCCCAAAAACGACTGCAACATAAAATCCATGTTTACCCCGGCGCGGACGAGGTGGGCTGTACCCTCCTCAGCCATGCCTATGTCCATTACTACCGTCGAAAATTTCCCATTAAAATCTATCCCCTATTCAGTTCTATCCATGGCGAGACGATCATTCCTCTCTATGAAGATCGGGCCTTTGGGGAAAGTTTAAAAGCCCATGTTTTGGCAGCGGGGGCATTGCTAACCACGGACCTAGAAGCCGCTGATTTTGTCTTGGCGATTAATACCTCGGGCAAGGTGATGCAGGAAGCCTGGGATCAGGAAACAAAAGCGATCACCTATTTCACCGGTCGAAATCTACGCTATTTCACCGCTACGATCGCCCATCTGATTCAACAGGGAAAACCGGTGGCGATCGCCGATGTTGCTTTTGCCAATGGTGGCGAAACGGAACTGATTGAAATGCTCGATGATCAGGGATGTTTGGATCAACTGATCGCCTATACCGGCTGGAATACGGCCTGCAATACCCTGGGCACGGCGATCGCTACCGGAATTCTCAGTTTAGGCACTTCGAATGGCCGTGAAATACAGCGCAATTTGATTCATCATCTCCTAGAAGATTGGCTCTATCAAAGTATGGTGCGATCGCAAATTATCAATGACTATTTACCCACGATTGATGCCAGCTATTACGACTTTAATGGCCAAGATCAGGCGATCGCCCAGACCGTGACGGAGACCTTGCTAGAGCAATGGCGCAGCAGACTTCACAACTCTTTCAAAGCAACGCCTTTCAAACTACAAACGCTCACCTTTCCATGGCATCGCATGTTTGAAATTGATTTGGAAGTCGTCCTTGAGGATTCACCCTAGGACGAGACTATCTATACGCCCCCCCATACGCCAATCCCCCAGGGCGCTCGGCCACCGGGGGATTGGTGATGTTAACTATCAGGGTATGAAATCCAATGCTGCCCTAACGGTTCAGTTGGGCAAACGCGATTAAATCGCGGATTATCTAAGCCTTCTTCTTTTTCTTGCGGCGATCGCCACCCTTCGCGCCCGTACCAGTGCTGCGCCCCTTCAGACCAAACCAGCCAATGGTGAGGTAACCCACGGCGAGGATAAAACTATTCGCCCCCGTCGTCACCATGGATCGGAGGAGCCGCGTCGAAGATGCCGACAGCGCTTCCTCCTTACGGGTCTCAATTTCCTCGCGCACCCGGGTCTCAATTTCCTGAACCTGAGTATCCACAGAGTCCGGATTCGCCTTCAAGCGCTCCAGCTGTTCCACCTGCTCTTCGGACAGCTGACCGCTATCGATCGCCTGCTGGATCCCATCTGGATTTGCGGCCAGGGCCGTGAGACGCTCCTTTAGCTGACCGATTTGGGCCGGCACTTGCTGGGTGGCTTGCTCCGCCTGGGCTTCCACATTTTCCCGTTCGGTTGCCCCCAGCAGACGAACCCCGTTCAGGTGCAAAGGCGTGAGCAACAGGAAGAGCGCCCCCAACGCCAGGGACAGTACCAGAGACCAAAAGCGAGGATCCAGCATGGGGCTACCCTTGGCCCCCTTGCTAGCGCCGGAGCGCTGATAAATCCAGGTCCCCCCAAAGAGCAGACCAATGCCCACCAGCGGTACAATGCCGCGGTCCACCAAGCCGGAGATAAAGCGCAGCAGCCACTGGCGATCGGCGATATTGAAAGGTACCCCTAGGATAAAGAAATCTAGCAGGGACGAAATGATTAAAATGATGCCCACCACCGTCAGAATGCGGGAGGCTAGGGGAGCGGGTTGTCGTTTTGTGGATGCTCGCATGGTTGCTATAGGAATGACTGGAAATCGGTAATTGAGATAAATAGTTGAGGGACCGGACCGCCGATTTGATAACGCATCGATAACGAACGAAGGACAGCATCAGGCTAATTCCTCTGGCTATCAGATCCTTTGGCTATCAGGTCGACGTCGACTGTCGGCATCGACAATGAAATGACCTAGGAAGAAATGACCTAGGAAGACTTTGTCCGTTTTTGCTTCCCTTTTCGCTTGGCGCTGGCGGGCCGACTCCGGAAAGCGGTCGCCCCCAAGGTGATGTAACCCGCGGACAGCATTAGACCGCTGATCCCCGTTTGTAAGCCCGACCGGAAAGCGGCGACGCGGGCACGCTCATCCAATTCCTGTCGCCGTTCCCGGATGCGACCAATGAGCTGGAGGGGCAGGCGATCGGCTTGGGCCGCAATAAAGGCTTGGAGCTGTTCGGGATTACTCTGGGCCTGACGTAGGAAGTTCTTTTGCTCCTCGTTCAGCTCGTCCCCTTCCAATAGCTCTTTAACGGCATCCTCATCCTTTAAGAGGGCTTCGGCTTGGGCACTTAAGGCTTGCTGCCGTCGTTCTAACCCCGTTCTGAAGGCTTCGGATTGAACTTGCTGCTCCACTTGTTCTTCGGCGCTGCGGGCTTCACTCGTGATCTGGGCGAGCACCTCTCGGCTCCGACTCCAGACGTTGAACAGATGCAGGGGGGAAGCCACTAGGAAGATGATCCCTAGGGCAAAGGCAATACTTAGGGCAGCAATTTTGAATTTACGCCGGGGCAACCGCTGACTGAGGGTGCGTTCTTCAATCCAGAATCCCCAGAAGATGAAGCCGATGCCAATAAAGGGAACGATGCCGAGGTCTACAAGGCGGCTGATAACACTTTGCTGCCAGGCTTGGTCGAGGGGCTCAAAGGGGATCAGGAGCCCCAGGTAGTTGATGAAGGCAACGGCGATGGAGACGAGACCGCAGATGATCATCGCGCGGGCCGGGAGCAGGCTTTGGTTTGGATTGGGAAGAGTATTGGGAGCGGTCATAGGGATAGGCGCTGGATAGAGCGGACAGGAAAGTGGGGTGCTATTGCGGAGCGACAGGGTTGAAAACCACTGCCGTGCCCTCTGTCGAGGGGCATTTTCTATGTCGGTATATAGGTGTATATAGGCCGATACATAGCTTGCTGACTGCCTATGGATTATTCCATAGGGTTTTACAGGTGGCGTGTGTCCATGTCAGTTTTAACTCCTATGGTGGGGATCGTCAGGATTTGGGCGCATGAATTGTTACGGAGGGTGGGGGGGATTAAGGGTTTGTGAGGTTTGGGCGGGCGGGTGGACGATCGCCCTTAGGGTGATGGGGGAGTAGAGGCTGTTGAGGCTGTCTACCGGGGGCTGGGGTGTTCTGGGCATCGACCCGGGTATTAACGGGTATCAATTGGATCCCGATTCCTGGTTCAGCAAGTTTCAGGCTCCGAGTTAATGATGGATTTGGGTTGAATTTTGGGGGTTATGGTCATGGGGCAGCGGCAGGTGGAAGTGCTGGCGGATAAGGGGGCGATCGCAACGCGGGCGACGGCGTTGGTGGTGGAACGCATTGAGGCGGTGCTCGCTCGAAAACGGTTTTGTTCGGTGGTGTTGTCGGGGGGGAGTACGCCGAAACCCCTCTATGCTGCCCTGGCGGAGCGATCGCTCCCGTGGGACCGGCTGTTGATTTTCTGGGGGGACGAGCGGTATGTGCCGTCGGATCATCCGGATAGCAACGAAAAAATGGCCCGGGAGGCTTGGTTAGATCGGGTGCCCATTCCAGCGGATCAGGTGTTTGCGATGCCAACAGGGGCTGGGGATCCGGCGATCGATGCGGCGGCCTATGGCGATATTTTGCAACAGGTGTTCGAGGCGCCGGACTCTCGATTTCGGGAGGAACGCCCTGATGGTGAACCCTGGCGCTGGGATATTGTGCTGTTGGGAATGGGGGATGACGGTCATACGGCGTCCCTCTTTCCCGGAACGGAAATCCTAGAGGAGACGGATGCCTTGGTGGCAGTGGGTCAGAAGGGAGACCAACCCCGAATTTCGCTGACATTTTCGGCCTTGAACCGGTCGGATTGGGTCGCGTTTTTGGTGGCGGGGGCCAATAAACAGGAGCCCCTCAAGCAGGTGTTGCCGGTTTCGTTGGGGATCCAGTCCCCGGCATCGGTCACCGGTGAAGGGCGATCGCCCCTGGTCCAGCAGTATCCCAGCAGCGGCATCCAGCCCTCGGGGGACATGCTGTGGTTATTGGATGAAGCCGCCAGCGCTGAATTGCCCCCTGACCTGCTTCCCTAGGAACGGTTGCGAGACTGCGACCCATGTAATTTCGCTCCAGGGAAGGATTTCGTGGGTTACCGTAGGCTTATCAGCCCCCCTGTCACTGCCGAATTTTTGTCGCCAATCGTCGCCAATCATGGTTGTTTGCTCCCAGTGCTATCACGAGAACTCCGATGATGCCGTGCATTGTGAGGCCTGCGGTGCCTCCTTGCCCGTCCCCCTGTCCTGCCCCAATTGTGGGGCGACGGTTCTAAGTGATGCGAATTTTTGTGGCCAGTGTGGCACCAAATTACCGGGGACATCCGCCAGTGTGGCAGTGCCTGCAATGGCAGCCGTGCCAGAATCTGCCAGTGATGTGGCGATCGCCGAGGTCCCCCCAGCGCCTCCGAGTCAACCTGAGGAGAGCGATGGAGACTTGGAATTGGACCTGGCGTCGACCCCCAACGCAGCAGCGGAGACCTTAAGTGATGCGGAAGCGGAATGGCTGGCGGAGGACGAGGAGGACGATGACTTGGACGATTTGGAATTGTCCTGGGAGGCCCCCCCTGCGGATGCAGAGCCTGAATCTGAGCCTGTCGCGGCCCCAACAGCAGATTTTGAAGATTTTGATGTCTTGATGACGGACTGGGGCGCGGACGCTCCCCCTCCCAACGGGGCACCGGAGAGCGAGATCCCTGGCGAGATTGAAGCGCCTGAAGCCATTGAAACGCCTGAGCCAGATCCTGTGCTAGATCCAGACCCTGCGCCAGATTCTGAGTCAGATTCTGCGCTAGATCCAGATCCTGCGCCAGATTCTGAGCCAGATATTGATCTGCCTCAGGCGAGTGGGGAGGAGGGTGAACCGTCCCCCGACCCGGCGATCGCCGATCTCCCCGCCGAGGAAAATGTGCCTGGGACCGACACCCCCGTCTCCGTTAACGGCATGGTTCCGGATCCAGAAACGGCAACGGTGGTGCAAAGTCACGAGAAAGGGCAGCTGTTGCACCTACAGACCAATACCGCCCTACCGCTGCCCCGGGAACGGAAGGTGATGCACATCGGTAAACCCAATAATCAGGTGCCGCCGGACGTGGATGTGTCCGATTTTCCCCATGCGGAGATTGTGTCGCGGATTCACGCCGATGTGCATTGGGATGGCAGTAGCTACTACCTGGAAGATACGGGCAGCGCCAACGGCACCTATGTCAATAGCTGGCCCCTCCCTTCCCATCGCCGCTATCAATTACGGGATGGCGATCGCATCACCCTGGGCAAACACGATCTGATCTCCTTCGTCTTCCAAATCGTGTCCTAATCGTGCCCTAGGTTTTGGGGGTTAGGGGTGCCTAAGCTTGCCTAGCCCTCCGAGTCCTCAGCCATTTCCAGCATGAGTTGCCAATGGGCTTCGGAGACCGGGACCGCCGACAGGCGACCAATGCGCAATAAATCAAACCCGTCAAAGCAGTTTTCCTCGGCGTGGCGAGCTTTGATCGCTTTTAGGCTGACCGGCTTAGGGAGCGATCGCACCGCTTTCACATCCACCACCGTTCGCCGTTCCTCATCGAGGGCGGGATCAGGGTAGGGATCGCTAATCACCTCAGCGATCCCCACCGCTTGACGCTCCTTCCCGGTGTGATAGATAAATGCCAAATCCCCCGGCTTCATGGTGCGCATATACTTCAGCGCCAAATTATTATTCACCCCATCCCAGATCGTCTGGCGATCGCGAATCAGATCGTCATAGGAATAATCATTGGGCTCGCTCTTCAATAGCCAATAAGCCATAGCAAAATCCACCGAATACCGAGAAACACAAACAGGGGACGGGCAGATTGTACCCCTTGCAAGGGGACTCGAAATTTGATCTTTGATCTGATCCCCAATGTGATCCCCGTCCTGGGAGATTGCGAAGATCTGGTCTTTCGTGAAGTCTTGTTTCGGGATCGCATCCCCGCGTCTAAATGCAAAAATCCGCGGCAATTCCGTGGCAATATTTAACCCCGGACCTATTTCTCCGCACAAGTCCCGCACGGTACCATTACCGGTAAACGATTACACGATCAATCGATACAGAATATGTCTCTAAAACTTGGTCAAACTGCCCCTGACTTCACCCAAAACTTCACCAAGGGCGATGAAGACGGCTCCATGAGCTTCCACGAGTGGGCTGGCGATAGCTGGGTTGTTCTCTTCTCCCACCCCGCTGACTACACCCCCGTGTGCACCACCGAGTTGGGTCGTGTGGCCCAGTTGCAGGATGAATTCGCCAAGCGCAACGTTAAGACCGTCGCTCTGAGTGTCGACAGCGTCTCCGACCACAAAGGTTGGACGAAGGACATCAACGAAACTCAGAACACCACGATGAACTTCCCCATCCTTGCTGATGTGGATAATAAGGTGGCTAACCTCTACGGCATGATTCATCCCGATGCCAACGCTAAGGTGACCGTCCGTAGCGTCTTCGTCATCGATCCCGCCAAGAAGATCCGCTTGACCTTGACCTATCCCCCCGCGACGGGTCGTAACTTCGATGAGATTCTGCGGGTCATTGATGGGCTGCAGTTGACCGATAACCACAGCGTGGCAACCCCCGCTGACTGGAAAGATGGTGATGACTGCGTGGTGGTCCCCTCCATCTCCACCGAGGATGCTAAGGCGAAGTTCCCCAAAGGCGTGACCGAACTCAAGCCTTACTTGCGCATGACTCCTCAACCCAATAAGTAGGACCCAGCAAGTCAGACGATAAGGGAATTAAATCTTCCCCGACTCGATTCTGATTGTTGAATCCTTGAACCTCGATTTAGCTTCGGCTGGATCGAGGTTTTGCATTGATCACCTGGACCAAGATCTGTGGGTTTTAGGGGGCGGCTAGGTTGCTCTTAGTTGAGTTGGCCATTGTTTTACGGGGGGTTTGTTCTAAGATCGATGCCAACGATAATTCCAATAACAATAATTCCAATAACAACGGGTAGTACGGAGCAATAGGGATGGAATCTGCGGCTATGGACTCTGATGTGATGGATGCACCGTTGGCAGCGGCTGGGGGCGAAACCAGCCCGGAGACCGTGGGGGTTAAGGATACTAAGGCATTCCGGCGATCGCTCAACCAGTCGGATAACTATCACCGCCGCAGTTTTGGCCGGGAGGACGAAATTGCTGAGGATTTGGCGGAGTCTTACACCAGCGATCTCATCCAAGAAATTCGCCGCAATAATAACGAGTTAAAGCGGGGATCGGTGACCATTCGCCTGGCCGAAGCCTTTGGATTTTGCTGGGGCGTTGAGCGGGCGGTGGCGATGGCCTACGAAACCCGGAAGCAGTTCCCCGATCGCCGCATTTGGATCACCAATGAGATTATCCATAATCCGTCGGTGAACCAAAACCTCAAGGATATGGATGTGCATTTTATTGAGGTGGTGGATGGCAGCAAAAATTTCTCTGGCGTAGGCGATGGCGAAGTGGTGATTTTGCCCGCCTTTGGGGCCAGCGTGCAGGAGATGAAATTGTTGAGCGATCGCGGTGCCATCATTGTCGATACCACCTGTCCCTGGGTGTCAAAAGTGTGGAACAGCGTGGAGAAGCACAAGAAGGTGGGGCATACCTCTATCGTCCACGGCAAGTACAAGCATGAGGAAACGGTCGCTACCCTGTCCTTTGCCGATAAATATTTGGTGGTGCTGAACCTAGAAGAAGCCCAGTATGTGTGCGATTACATGCTGCACGGGGGCGATCGCGACGAGTTTCTTGCCAAATTCCGCAATGCCCATTCTCCCGGCTTTGATCCCGATGTGGATTTAGTGCGGGTGGGGGTTGCGAACCAAACCACCATGTTGAAGGGAGAGACCGAGGAAATCGGCAAGTTGGTGGAGCGGACCGTGATGCAAAAGTATGGTCCCGCTAACGTGAACGAGCACTTTATGAGCTTCAATACCATCTGTGACGCCACCCAGGAGCGTCAGGATGCCATGTATGGTCTGGTGGAAGCGGAGCGCCCGGTGGATTTGATGATTGTGATTGGGGGCTATAACTCCTCCAATACCACTCACCTCCAGGAAATTGCGATTGATAAAGGACTGCGGTCCTATCACATTGACGCTGCGGAGGGAATTGTGGATCGGGACACCATTTCCCATAAGCCCCTAGGGGAAGCGGTCACCACCAGCACCGGATGGTTGCCCGATGGGGATATCGTCGTGGGGATCACGTCGGGGGCCTCGACGCCGGACAAGGCGGTGGAACTCAGTATCCGTCGCATTCTGGAATTGAAAGGCGAGGCGCTCTAAGCCTTTTCACCCTTTAACGCTAGGGAAATGCTTTACCTCCCTAGCGGTGGTCTGCTTGGCGATGGTTGAGCGTTACTGCGGTTGAGAGGACGGGGGGCGATTGAGTAGGGACGGCCAGGTATCGGTACGGGGAAGACCCGTTGGACCCACTTGCATGGGCGATCGCGGTGCGGGTTGGAGTCCACCGGCGGGGAAACTGCCATCACAGGGACGCATACTCATCACCCGACCGACGATGGAATCGATCGCCGAGAGCATTCGACTGCCGGACTGGCCGGGCTGGTTGACCAAAATGCTAAACAGCAGGGTGCCGTAGAGGGGATGCTCTAAATAGCCAGATAGGGCGCGAACCCCTCGTAGGGTTCCGGTTTTGGCGAGGACACGACCGGCAACGGCGGTACCCCGGAAGCGACGGCGCAGGGTGCCGGTGGCCCCGGCAATGGGGAGTGATCGCCGGAATGCATCGCTGCCCTGGGCTCGGCTCATGGCAGCTAAGAGCTGGATCACCGCGTTCGGCTGGACGGCATTGCCTCGGGACAGGCCGGACCCATCCCGCATGCGGAAGCCTCCAGAACTCACCGGCAAGGGTTGCAAAGCTCGTTGCACACCGGAGTGATAGCCCATATTGCGGAACAGGGCATCGGCAGAGCGATTATTGCTGGTTTCGTTAATATATTTCACCCAGTCCGCCACCCGCGATTGATAGGGGCGGGCGTCGGGACCGTACCGCTGTAGCGCGGCGGCGGTCACAAACAATTTCATGTTGGACGCCGGGATGAAAAAGGCGTTGCTGTTGCGCTCGTAGAAAACCGTGCCGTCGCTCAGGGATTGAACTTTGATCCCCCAGCGTCCCCGACGAAAGGTGGGGGCATTGACGATGGGGTTAATCCAACTGGCAAGGTCATTGGAGCAGACCCGGCCACTCTGGGCGACGAGATTAACGTCGGCGAGGCTTTCTGGGGAACTGATCTCCGCAACGTCTTCAGAGGGGGAGGGAAGACGGACAGCGGCGATCGCCGGGGCGAGGGGGAGCCATCCCTGGAGGGCGAGGCATCCGAGAACCGTGCTCAGGCGGCGGCCCAGGGAGCGCCGTCGTTGGGAGGTCGCCTGGGCGGGCTTAGAAGATCCCTGGGGCGATCGCATAGGAGACCGACTGAGAGACCGGCTACAGAAAAAATTAGCCATAGCGAACTGGAATGGCAGTAAATAACAATAACAACGCTGAGAATTGGTGCCCAGCAGGACTAAATTAAATTAGCCGTTGGAGCCCTTCATGCTATTGCCTGGGTGTGTGAGGTTAGGCAATGGATTGAGGATAGTGCATGGTTGCCATTTTGTGATCCCTTGGATGAGCAATTTTAGCGCTGGAAACTGACAGGGAACCCTCTGATCGTCGCCGATGGGGTGCCCATTGATGGAATTAAGCAATGACCTGTAAGGCTGATCCCGTGGCGGTTTTCGTCACTTCGATACGGTTTTGAAACGCTTCTTTCAACTGGGGAATATGGGTGACGGCGAGGATGCAAGAAAATTCTCCGGCGATCGCATTAATCGCAGCCACCAGGCGATCGCGGCCGGCTTCGTCTTGGGTGCCAAATCCTTCATCCACAATTAGAAGTTGCAATGCGGTGCCGGATCGCTGGGTCAGCAGGCGGGATAGGGCAAGGCGAATGGCGAAATTAATCCGAAAGGCTTCCCCGCCGGAATAGGTCTCATAGGGGCGTGTCCCCCGAGCATCGGCAATTAAAATCTCTAGCGTGTCGGTCATTGCCACCGTGTCTAGCTTCAAATCAGACTTTTTGCCCTTGCGGCTGCCTTTGGATTTGGATTGGTTTTTCTTGGCTTTTTGGGTGATGAATTGGACGTGGAGTTGATTGGCGCTCAGGCGGGTCAAAATCCGGTTGGTTTCCGCTTCGAGTTGGGGCAGAACGGTCTCGATGGTTAAGGCTTGCAGGCCATTTTTCCCAAACGCTTTTGCTAGTTCTTCGTAAATGCGCTGCTGGCGACGATGGTCAGCCAGAACATCGCGATCGCGTTGGGATTGTTGATCCAGCGCTTCCAGTTCCGTAACCTGCTGTTGCGATCGCCCCAGGTCCGATAAATATTGATTCAGGGTCTGGCGTAGGGTTTGATGTTGGGTTTCTAGCTGGGCGATCGCTGGGGTGGGGTCCGGTGATTGATCGAGCTGTTGCTGTAGGTCCTGGATCTGTTGCACCGCTGTCGCTAGCTCCCCCTGGCGTTGCGTTAATGACGCTTGGCATTGTTGATGCTGCTCTGCCAATTTCGGCGCTTCATCGCGACACCGCTGCAAATTATCGAATTGGGTGAGCCAGGTTTGCTGTTGCTGGAGCTGTTGCCGCAGTTGGTTATGGGCATCCACCTGATAATTAAGCTGCTCGATTTGCTGGGTTAAGGCGGCGATTTTCCCCGTTAAGGATAAATTTCCGCTCCCATCGGGTCGGGCTTGATTTAACCAGGCTAATTTTTCGTCTAATGCTTGGATCTGCTCCGATAATTGGGGGCGCTGCTGTTCAATTTGGGTCTGTTTGCGGCGCGCCTGTTCCAACTCATGAAACCGAATTTCCCCATGACGCCACTGCTCCACTTCGCTGCGGGCTAGGGCTAAGTTCCGCTCATCAAACTGGAGATCCCGCAACGTGTTTTGCACCTGCTGCCGTTCTGCGACCAAGGCGATCGCCCCCTCCCCTCCCTGGGGTATAGGCTCTGGCTGCCCTTGATCCCCCACTTCATCCTCCAGCCAGCCCAATGCTTTTTGCAAACTGTCCTGTTCCTGCTGCAGGGCCTCGGACGCCGTTGCCAATGCCTCCAGCCCCTGACATTGTTCCTGAAGCTTGCCCCGCTCCTCCAACAGCGATCCCAATGGCGCGAGGGTCTGGTTCAAACGGCGATATTCCTCCCGCAACACCTCCCGCTCCCGCGCCGACACGGTCAACTGCTCGTCGATCACCCACAGTTGTTCCCGCAGGTCTGTTTCGTCTTTCTTTTGCTTATTGAGCACCGTTTGCCAGTGGGCCTCATCCAACGGGCGATCGCACAATGGACAGGTCCCATATTGCTCCCCATCCCCATCACTCGGTCCCAATCCCCCCATCCCGACACTGACAATCGTTCCACCCGCATTGTCAATGTCTTGATCCCCATCACCTTTGGAGGAATTGGCCGATTTAGCCTTGGGATCGTGCGCTAACAGTAGTTGATGCCGTTCCTGGAGCTTGACCAACCGCTGGGATAACTCCTCGCGATTGGCTTCTAAACGGTCAATAAATGTCTTGCGCTCGATGCCCTTTTCCCGCACCCGCTGTTGATAAACCTGTTGTTTTTCCAGTTGCGCAATCCGTTCCCCCAAGAGTTGCAACGCGATCGCCTGTTCCGGCAATTGGTTCTCCCGCGCCGCGATCGCCCGCTGCTGTTGCGCTAACACATCCTCCTGCCGCGCCAGCCACCGGGCGCGCACCCGCCCCAGCTCCATCGTCAACTGCTGTGATCGCTGGAGTAAGGGCGACGCCTGGGCTTGCAGCTTTTCCATGTGCCGCAATCGTCCCCGCGCTTCCTGTAGCCTTTGCAAGGCGGCCTCAATATCCTCCGCCTTTGCCAACACCCGCTGACAGTCCTGCTCCTGCCGATCCAGCTCCGCCAACTGCGCCGTCAAACCCTGTCGCTGTCCCGTCAGTTGGCTGACCTGGCGATCGCGCTCCCCCTCCAACTGCCGTCGCTGATCCACCCACTCGCTGTGCTGCTTAAACTGCGCCGCCAGGGTTTCATCCCGCCGTTGCAGTTCCCGATAGGTGGCCACCTCCGCCTCAATGCGATCCCCCTGCTCCAATATTTTTGCGGCGGCGGATTGGCGTTCCGCGATTGCCCGCACATCCTGGGTGAGGCGATCGCAGGTTTGTTGAAGGGATTGGCGTTGCTGCTGCTGCCAAGTTTGTTGCTGGAGCCAAGATTGTCGCTGTTGCTGTTGATCCCGCTGTTGTTTTAACTGAGCTTCAATCTGCCGTTCCTGGTCCTGACAATCGGCAATATTTTTTTCGAGATTTTGCAGTTGTTGGGCGATCGCCTCCCGCTGGCTGAGTTTGATATCTGCCCGTTCCAAAACCCCCTCTAACTGCCCCGCCTCAAACTTAAATTCCTTAGCTCGATCCTTTGCCTGTTCCGATAGCTGGTCGTACTGGGATAACTTCAGCAAATCCGCCAAAATATCCTTACGCTGCCCCGGCGTTTTCAACATAAACTCGTCGGCTTTCCCCTGACGCAAATAGGCCGAGTTCGCGAACGTATCGTAATCCAAACGCAGCCGTTCAATAATTAACGCCTGGGTCGCCTTGATACTTTTTTCCGTAATACTTTTAAATTGGCGATCGCTCGGATCATCCTCAATGGACGCCACCTGAAACTCCAAAGTACTCGCCTGTCGCAACCGTCGCGATCGAATCACCCGATAGATTGCTTGCCCATAGCGGAACGTAAAATCCACCTGGGCTTCCTTTTCCCCCGTGCGGATGACATCATCGGATGCCCCGCGACATTTCCCCCAAATTACCCAGGCGATCGCCTCTAATAGGGACGACTTCCCCGCCCCATTTGCCCCACAAATACAAGCCGTATGCAACCCTTGGAAACTCAGGGACGCATCTTGATAGCTCAAAAAATTTTTTAACCGCAGCAATTCAGGAATCATCCTTCCTTCTCTCAATCCTGAACTGTCTACATCATGGCACGTTTTTCCCAGTATTTTCCCCAATAACCGACGAGAAGTGAGGACCTGGATAACCCAAAAGATCCTGATCCTGTGTTCCGATTGTCACTTTCTGTTGTCTGCTTCTGTTGTCTGCTTGTCGCCCGCCCACCGTCTGCCTATCGTCTGCCGGTCGCCGGACTTCGACCTGTTCTAGCGATAATCCTGGATCACTTCATCTAAAACATCGCGATCAATGGCATGTTTTCCGGCCTTTAAGGCGCGCATTGCCGATCGCCGCAAAATCATATCCAAGCGCCCCACACAGCCCTGGGTCACATCCCGCACAATCTCAAATGCTCCCTCCTCGTCCAGGTGCGATCGCTCTGGCAATTGCAACACGTCGGTTTCCCATTTCGTGATCGCCGTTTTCAGGGCATCGTCCCCCAGGGTGGGTATCCAATACAGCGGTTGAAAAGCTGCCGCTAAATCCGGATCGCGACTCAGGCGATCGCTCAACCGTTGGGGGCCAATCAACACAATTCCGACCCACAGACGCTCTGATAAATACCGCACTTCCTGGAGGAGTTTAGGCGATTGCTGATCCGCATTGTCCACCAGCACCAGCCGCAGCGATCGCTCCCGGGCCACCCTCAATCCCTGACGCCGTAGCTGACTGAGCCCCCCCCAGCCGGGCTCCTCCCCCAACGACTCCAGCAATCGCCCATACCATTCCCCCAACCCCGCCCCCGGTGGCAATCGTACATAGGCCACTGACTGAGGACTGTCACTGCCGGGCTTCCGGCGATATCGCATGGCATAGACCCGCGCCGCCACCGTCTTTCCTACTTGCGCCACCCCCTCAAGTCGACCGCAGCCCCGCATCTGCCGCAGTTCATCGAACCAGAGGAATGCCCCGCTCAAATGTTCAAGATCTACAAACCGCAGGGTACTTAGCCGGCGCAATTCCCCGGGCAGCCCCTGCACTCGCTGAATCTCGCCCTGCCATTGGGGATTGATACTCTCTTGGACCTCCGGGGATGAGTCCGGTGGCGATGCGGGCGTGATATCGGCATCTGGGAACGATTCAGACGCATCGGGATCGGGCGGAGTGGGACTATCATTCGCCATGGGCGGCAACTCCTTGGGGCCACTCCCTGAATTATTGCACCCTCAGCCAACTTACTTGAGGTGATCTTGGGGCGATCGCGTACTCATCTGCGTAGTCATCATGATCGCGATCCGATCATGGCGATCATGATCCAATGGTTAGTATCAGGACTATTCTCTGTCGCCCCCCTGTTTCCCTCTCTTCAGATGAAAGAGTTGACGGATCTGGGGGGAGTTGAGCTAGAGTCCATTCAATGGGGAACAGCCGCTCTTCCCTGTTAATTTGCTGTTGGGCAGACAAGGACTGGGATTGTAAAAACCGGATCGCACTCCCGCCAAGATGTAGTGGGAGGGGGGAATTGAAAGCCGTCTTGAGGTGGGGATTTAACCTTGCCCCTTGACATTTCCAGCTTTTTCTTTGAGTCTTGGCACTTAGTCTTGATTCCTAACGACTTAGGTTTCAGTGGGCAAGGATCTCGCACTCAACTATCCTATTCGATTGCTGCATTTCGTTATTCCTTTAGCTGAATTCCTTACAGTCCACATCCTCATAATAGGTATTACAGAATAATTGCCGCTGCTCCATGACCACTCTTGTTATTGTTGAGTCCCCGACAAAAGCTAAAACGATCAAAAGTTTCCTTCCCCGTGGTTACAAGGTGACCGCGTCCATGGGCCATGTGCGGGATTTGCCGCGATCGGCGAGCGAGATTCCGGCCAAGGTGAAGAAGGAGTCGTGGGCCCAATTGGGGGTGAATGTGGAGGCGGATTTTGATCCCCTCTATGTGGTGCCGAAGGATAAGAAAAAGGTGGTGAAGGAGCTGAAGGAAGCCCTCAAAACTGCCGATGAGTTGGTTCTGGCCACTGACGAAGACCGGGAAGGGGAAAGTATTAGCTGGCATTTGCTACAGGTGTTGAAGCCTAAGGTGCCGGTGAAAAGAATGGTGTTCCATGAGATTACAAAGGAGGCCATTCAAAAGGCGATCGCCAATTGCCGAGAGGTGAATACCAACTTGGTCCATGCCCAGGAAACGCGGCGAATTTTGGATCGGTTGGTGGGCTATACCCTATCGCCATTGCTGTGGAAAAAGATTGCGGCGGGGCTATCGGCCGGGCGGGTACAGTCCGTGGCGGTGCGTCTGTTGGTGATGCGGGAGCGCGATCGCCGGGCGTTCAAAAAAGGGAGTTATTGGGATTTGAAGGCCGCTTTGCTGTCTGATCCCAAGAAAGATAAAACCTTTGAAGCGAAGCTGGTGACCTTGGATGGGAAGAAGTTAGCTACTGGTAGCGATTTTGATGAGGCTACCGGTAAGGTGGCAAAGGGTAAGAAGGTCGTTTTGCTGGGGCAGGAAGAAGCGGAAACCCTGCGCGATCGCCTGATGGCCCATGAGCCCTGGACCGTGACGGCGTTGGATGAGCGTCCCAATACCCGTCGTCCGTCGCCTCCGTTTACCACGTCGACCCTGCAACAGGAATCGAACCGGAAGTTACGGCTTTCGGCGCGGGATACCATGCGGGTTGCCCAGCGGCTTTATGAGCAGGGTTTTATTACCTATATGCGGACGGATTCGACCCATTTATCGGGCCAGGCGATCGCTGCCGCTCGGGATTGTGTTGAAAACAAGTACGGCAAGAACTATTTAAGTCCGAAGCCTCGCCAGTATGCGACCAAAGCCAAGGGTGCCCAGGAAGCCCACGAGGCGATTCGTCCTTCTGGTAGTACCTTCCGCACGCCCCAGGAGACGGGGTTGAGCGATCGCGAATTTAAGCTTTATGACTTGATTTGGAAACGGACCGTGGCGTGCCAGATGGCCGACGCTCGCCAGACCAATATCACCATGACCATTACGGCGGACAATGCGGAGTTTCGGTCCACCGGTAAGCGCATTGATTTCCCTGGCTTTTTCCGTGCCTATGTGGAAGGGTCCGATGATCCCGATGCGGCGCTGGAAAATCAAGAGGTGCTGTTGCCCAATCTGAAGGTTGGGGATCAGGCTCCCTGCAAAACTTTGGAGGCGATCGGCCACGAGACTCAACCCCCGGCACGATATACGGAAGCGGCGTTGGTCAAACAGCTTGAAAAAGAGGGCATTGGTCGTCCCAGTACCTATGCCAGCATTATCAGTACCATCATTGATCGCAAATACGCCAATCTGGATCGCAATGCCTTGATCCCGTCCTTTACGGCGTTTGCGGTGACCGGCTTGCTGGAAAATCATTTCTCAGATTTAGTCGACCTCCATTTCACGGCGCGGATGGAGCAAACCCTGGACGATATTGCGGTGGGTAAAACCGATTGGTTGCCCTATTTGGGAAGTTTTTATCGCGGGGATGACGGGCTTGCCAATCAGGTGCAGGTGCGCCAGGACAATATTGATCCCTCGGAAGCGCGTACGGTTAATTTTGAAGAGTTGGGGGCTAAAATTCGCATCGGTCGCTATGGCGCTTATGCGGAGGTGGAGCATGAGGGGGAATTGGTGCGGGCGTCCCTCCCGGAGACCCTGAACCCGGCGGATGTGACCGTGGATCAAATCCAGGAAGTCATTCGCCAGAAGACCGAAGGACCGGATGCCCTGGGATTACACCCGGAGACGGGCGAGGCGATCTATGTGTTGACGGGACGATATGGTCCCTATGTGCAGTTGGGCGAGGTGACTGAGGAGGTGCCCAAGCCGAAGCGGGCGTCATTGCCGAAGGGGGTGACGACGGAGACGGTCACGCTGGATTTGGCGGTGGGGCTGTTGGCATTGCCGCGATTGCTGGGGGAACATCCGGAAACGGGTAAGCCTGTGAAGGCGAGCTTGGGGCGGTTTGGTCCCTATGTGGTCCACGACCAGGGCAAGGATGGCAAGGATTATCGGTCCATCAAAGGCGATGATGATGTCACCACGATTACGTTCGAACGGGCGTTGGAGTTGTTGGCGCAACCGAAGGCGGGGCGCGGTCGCAAGAAGGAGCCGCTACGGGAGTTAGGACCCCATCCCGAGGACAGTGAGCCGGTGAATATTTACAAGGGCCCTTACGGAATCTATGTGCAACACAACAAGGTCAATGCGGGGTTGGCAGAGGGGCAGACGCTGGAGGATTTGACGATGGAGCAGGCGATCGCCCTCCTAGAGGCGAAGGCGGCGACCAAGAAAACCACCCGTAAAAAGTCCACCGCCAAGAAGAAAACCACCGCTAAGAAGTCCACAAAATCCACGGCGGCTAAATCCACGGCAGCTAAGAAAACGACGGCGAAAAAGACGACGGCTAAGAAGTCGACCGCCACCAAGACCACAGCAGCAAAGAAGACTACGGCAAAGACCACGGCAAAGAAGACCACCACTCAACGGTCTACGGCGAAGAAGACCGCCGCTAGTGAACCAGAACCGGCTGAAACGGCGGCATCTTAAGGCTCTCGCCCGATTGATTCATCTACATTGATTCATCTACCCGATAGAGCCCTATGGTACGAGCACGAAAACGATTTGGGCAGCATTGGCTGAAAAGCGATGCCGTCCTAAAACGCATTGCCGATGCGGCCCAGCTCTCCAAGGGCGATCGCATCCTCGAAATTGGTCCGGGACGGGGAGCCCTTACGCGTCATTTACTGCCGAAGGCGGGGGCGGTGGTGGCGGTGGAATTGGATCGGGATCTGTGCCCTCGGCTAGTGAAGCAATTTGGCGATCGCGATAATTTCCTGCTGCTCCAGGGGGATATTTTGAAGCTGGACTGGCCGCAGATGGTGGAGGATTTTCCCAATCCCGCCTTCCGCCACCCCAACAAAACAGTCGCCAACATCCCCTACAACATCACCGGCCCTATCCTGGAACATCTGTTGGGGCGTATCAGTACCCCGCGATCGCAGCCTTTCGAGTCCATTGTGCTGCTGGTGCAACAGGAGGTGGGTCGGCGGCTATGCGCCAAGCCAGGTCACAAAGCATATGGGGCCCTGTCCATCAAAGTGGGATTTTTGGCGGACTGTGAGTATTTATTCGATGTACCGGCAAAAGCGTTTTCGCCGCCGCCCAAGGTGATGTCTGCGGTGGTGCGGATTACGCCTCGCCCCTTTCCGGAGCAGCCTCAGAATTGCGATCGCCTGGAAAAACTCATCAAACAGGGATTTTCGACGCGACGGAAAATGCTCCGCAACAACCTAAAATCCTGGATTGACGGCGAAGCTCTGATGGAAATTCTGGACTCTATCGACGTGCGCCCCGATGCCCGCGCCGAAAATTTGAGCATCAGCGATTGGATCCACCTCAGTGACAAACTGGGCGATACATCGGGCGACAAACTGGGCGACAAACTGGGCGGCAAACTGGGCGATCGCCCGGCGAATTCCCAAACAGTTCCTGAGAGTTTTTAGGAAAGCTTTTAGAAACGTCAAGCAATATTAATTCCGCGCAACAAAGAATCGTCAGATTGTGTCAACCCTGCGAAATACCCAGGCTGTGGCATTTCCAATTGGGTAGAAGTGCGTAAAATGATGAAGCTTCAAACGCCAGCAGCGTCACCCGTTTTAAGGAGAGAAACTGGATGTTCACCTACGTCAAGCCTGCGATTCGTCACGTACAACCCGATGATTTGAACGGACGGTCTCTGGTCAAGGTGGTCTATATCGTCCTGGAAGCGCAGTATCAAAGTGCCCTGACGGCGGCGGCGAAGGCGATTAATTCTCACAACCCCGATGTGGCGATTGAGCTGAGCGGTTACCTCATTGAGGAGCTACGGGACCCTGAGAACTATGAAGCGTTCAAGCAGGATATTTCAGAAGCCAATATTTTTATCGCCTCGCTGATTTTCATTGAAGATTTGGCGGCGAAGGTGGTCGAGGCGGTGAAGCCTAACCGCGATCGCTTGGATGCGGCGGTGGTGTTCCCCTCCATGCCCGACGTGATGCGTCTGAATAAGTTGGGCAAATTTTCGATGGCGCAATTGGGGCAATCCAAGAGCGTCATCGGCGAATTTATGAAAAAGCGCCGCCAGAAGGACGCGGCGGGCTTCGAGGAGGCGATGCTGAAGCTGCTGCGTACCTTGCCCACGGTCTTGAAGTACCTGCCCTCGGATAAGGCGCAGGATGCCCGCAGTTTTATGATGAGCTTTCAGTATTGGCTCGGCGGCTCCCCCGAGAACCTGGAAAATTTCCTGTTGATGCTGAGCGATCGCTACGTTTTCAATAAGCAAGTGGAAGCGTTGGAGAAGGGGGAGGACCCTAGTCAGTCCGTTGAACTCAAGTACGACGACCCGGTGGTGTTCCCGGATATGGGGATCTGGCACCCGCTGGCGCCGAAAATGTTTGACGACGTGGCGTCCTACATGGAGTGGTATCTCAACTCTCCCTTGACCCCCGAGTCCCTGAAAAATCCCAACGCCCCCACCGTGGGTTTGGTGTTGCAGCGGACCCACCTGGTCACCGGCGACGATGCTCACTATGTGGGAATGGTCCAGGAAATTGAGGCTAAGGGGGCTCGCGTTGTGGCCGTCTTCGCGGGTGGTTTGGACTTCTCCAAGCCCGTGGACGAATACTTCTACCGTCCTGGCTTCGGCATCAATTCCCCCGACCCCGATGCCATTGTCGACGCAGTTGTCTCCCTGACCGGTTTTGCCCTGGTGGGCGGACCGGCTCGCCAGGATCATCCCCGGGCGATCGCGTCCCTGAAGCGCCTCAACCGTCCCTACATGGTGGCACTGCCCCTGGTGTTCCAAACCACGGAAGAATGGCAGGAAAGTGAGCTAGGCCTACACCCCATTCAGGTGGCCCTACAAATTGCTATTCCTGAGCTAGACGGGGCGATTGAACCCATCGTCATGTCCGGGCGCGATGGCAACACCGGTAAGGCGATCGCCCTACAGGACCGCCTTGAGGCCGTGGCAGAGCGCGCCATCAAATGGGCCAACCTACGCCGCAAGACCAAAACCGAGAAAAAGGTCGCCATCACCGTCTTCAGCTTCCCGCCTGACAAAGGCAACGTGGGAACCGCCGCCTACCTCGATGTGTTCGGCTCCATCTATGAAGCCCTAAAATCCCTGAAGTCAGAAGGCTACAACGTCGGCGACATTCCCAAGTCCCCCAGAGACCTGATGGAAGCCGTCATCCACGACATCCAGGCGCAATATTCCAGCCCCGACTTGAACATCGCCTACAAGATGTCTGTCAAGGAGTATCAATCCCTGACCCCCTACGCCAAGCGCTTGGAAGACAACTGGGGACCGGCACCCGGCGAACTCAACAGTGACGGTCAAAACCTACTGGTCTACGGCAAGCACTTCGGCAACGTCTTTATCGGCGTCCAGCCCACCTTTGGCTATGAAGGCGACCCGATGTTGCTGCTGTTCTCCAAATCCGCCAGCCCCCACCACGGTTTCGCCGCTTACTACACCTACCTGGAGAAAATCTGGGGTGCCGACGCCGTCCTTCACTTCGGAACCCACGGCTCCCTAGAGTTTATGCCCGGTAAGCAAATCGGCATGTCCGGCGAATGCTACCCCGATAGCCTGATTGGCAGCATCCCCAATCTCTACTACTACGCCGCCAATAACCCCAGCGAAGCGACGATCGCCAAGCGCCGTAGCTATGCCGAAACCATTTCCTACCTGACCCCTCCCGCAGAAAACGCCGGTCTATACAAAGGGCTCAAGGAACTGGGCGAGCTAGTGGGCTCCTACCAAACGCTCAAAGATACCGGTCGCGGTCCGTCCATTGTTGACGCGGTGATTGAGCAAGCCAAAGCGGTCAACCTGGATAAGGATGTGGACCTGCCCGAAAAAGACGGCAAGGATCTCACCCCTGAGGAACGCGATAACCTTATCGGTCTGGTCTACCGCAAGCTGATGGACATTGAGTCCCGCTTGCTGCCCTGTGGACTGCACACCGTCGGTCGTCCCCCCACCGCCGCAGAAGCTGTGGCAACCCTGGTGAATATTGCCAGCCTGGACCGCCCCGAGGATGACATCAAAGCGCTGCCTCGGTTGTTGGCGGGGAGCAAAGGTCGCGATATTGATGAGGTTTACACGAACGCCAACCTGGGGGTTCTAGACGACGTACAACTGTTGCAGGACATCACCTTGGCGACCCGTGCCGCCGTTGCCGCCGCCGTTGAGATGCGCACCGATGCCGATGGTCGTCTGATGCGCAAAGAGCCCTTCGATTTCGTTGAGTTTATGCGGACCCGGAGCTGGCTGACGTTTGCCAAGCCCTATTTCGATTACCTGGCCTCCTTGAGCGATAAGAAGCCCTGGCTGCGGGCCATGCGTCAGGCTGGTTTCCCCAATGTGGATCCCGATGCGGTGCAGCCGTTGTTTAACTACGTGGACTTCTGCCTGGAGCAGGTGATTGCCGATAAGGAAATGGAATCCTTGCTGCGGGCTTTGGATGGGGAATATATCCTGCCCGGTCCCGGCGGTGACCCGGTGCGGAATCCTGAGGTGTTGCCCACCGGTAAGAATATGCATGCCCTGGATCCCCAGTCGATTCCCACCACGGCGGCGGTGAAGTCGGCGAAGGGGGTTGTGGATCGTTTGATTGAGCGCCAGCGTCAGGAGAACGAGGGCAAATACCCCGAAACGATCGCCATCACCCTGTGGGGAACGGACAATATCAAAACCTATGGTGAGTCCCTGGCCCAGGTCCTGTGGTTGGTGGGGGTGCGCCCCGTGCCCGATGCCTTGGGTCGGATTAACAAGCTGGAGATGATTTCCCTGGAAGAGCTGGGGCGTCCTCGGATTGATGTGGTGGTGACCTGTTCCGGGGTGTTCCGCGACCTATTTGTGAATCAGATGGCGTTGCTGGATCGGGCGATTAAGATGGCCGCCGAAGCCGATGAGCCCGCCGCGATGAATTTTGTTCGCGCCCATGCCATGGAACAGGCGGACGATTTGGGGATTAACCTGCGTCAGGCTGCCACTCGGGTGTTTACCAACGCATCGGGGTCCTACTCCACCAACGTGGGTTTGGCAGTTGAGAATGGCACCTGGGAAGAGGAGCAAGATTTGCAGGATATGTTCCTGTCCCGGAAGTCCTTTGCGTTCTCCTCTGATAATCCCGGTGAAATGAACCAGTCCCGGGATGTGTTTGAGAAGAGCCTATCCACCGTGGATGTGACGTTCCAGAACCTGGATTCGTCGGAAATTTCCCTGTCTGACGTGTCTCACTATTACGATTCCGACCCCACCAAAGTGGTATCCAATCTGCGTAAGGACGGCAAGAAGCCCAGCGCTTATATGGCAGATACTACGACGGCGAATGCTCAGGTGCGGACGCTGTCGGAGACGGTGCGGTTGGATGCTCGGACGAAGCTGTTGAATCCCAAGTGGTATGAGGGCATGTTGTCCCACGGCTATGAGGGGGTTCGCGAGGTGGCGAAGCGGTTGAACAACACCATGGGCTGGAGTGCTACGGCGGGTGCTGTGGACAACTGGGTATATGAGGATGCTAATAGCACCTTTATTGCCGACCAGGATATGGCGAAGCGGCTGATGGATTTGAATCCCCACTCCTTCCGTCGGATGTTGGGGACGTTGTTGGAAGCTAATGGCCGCGGCTATTGGGAAACCAGTGATGAAAACCTAGAGCGCTTGCAGGAGCTTTACCAGCAAGTTGAAGATCGCATTGAAGGGGTTGAGTAGGAGGTTGAATTGGAGTACAAAAGGCTCCTGAAAACCTCAGGCTGAATGTTAGGGAAGATGGCTCAATCCGGGCTATCTTCCCTTTTTTGTTGGAGGCTTTTTTCGAGCCGTGGGGTTACTGTTCTGGGACGATGTATTGCAGGATAGCGACATCACGCCAAACGCCATTGGTCCAGCCAATCTCTTTTTGAATGCCAACTAAGGTGAATCCAAATCGTTCATGAAATCGAATGCTTCCGTGGTTAGTGGCACCGATTTTGGCGACGACGTGGTGATAGCCGAGCGCTGCTACTTTTGTCAGGAGTGTTTGTTGGATGAGGTGCCCGTAGCCTTTGCCTGTTTCACTGAAGCTGAGATAAATCGAGGTTTCGCAGCACACTTGGTAGCCAATGCGATCGCTATAGCGCTTAATGATGCCCCAGCCCACGACGCGATCGCCGATGCATCCCACGACTAGGGCTTCGCGATCGCCCATCTTGTCGACATTTTTTTGGATATCGTCCCCATCGTAGGGGCGATCATCCATGGTGATGCCGCCGTGGGCGATCGCTTCGTTATAGATACTGGCGATCGCTGGGTAATCCTGGGGTTGGGCGGGGCGAATGATTAAGGGGGAGGACTGGGGCGATCGCGATCGGGGCTCATCCATTCTGAACACTCCTCATCTGTAAACCTTTCGATGGATGCACTGGTCACAAGGTTAATTCAAGGGCTAATTCAAAGGAGTAACGCCGGCATATTCCACGCCGGAGAGATACGCCATATCCCGATTCCAGGTGGTTAAGTCATTGGGGCAAAACTGGTTTAGATGGGTATGACCACAGGCTCGCGCTAGGACTTGCATCAATTCGGTGGAGGCGCGGAAAAAGTTATTGAGTCGTTCGGCGGCGGCATCGATAATTAGGCGATCGCGGAGATGTTGCTTTTGGGTGGCAATTCCGACGGGGCAGTTATTGGTATGACATGCCCGCATTCCCAAGCAGCCGATCGCCTGGATCGCTGCATTGGAAACCGCGATCCCATCCGCCCCCAACGCCAATGCCTTGGCAAAATCCGCTGGGGTTCGTAATCCACCGGTCACAATTAACGTCACATGGGATGCCCCCCGGCGATCGAGGCACCGCCGTGCCCGCGCCAAAGCCGGGATCGTTGGGACGGAAATATTGTCGCGGAACAGCAGCGGTGCAGCGCCCGTACCCCCGCCCCGCCCATCGAGAATAATGTAATCCACCCCAATATGCAGCGCAGCTTCAATATCCTGCTCGATATGCTGCGCCGACAGTTTGACGCCGATGGGAATTCCCCCCGTGCGATCGCGCACCGCATCGGCAAACTGACGAAAATCATCGATGGATTCCCAGTCAGGAAACCGGGGGGGAGAAATCGCCGGTTCCCCCTCCTTCAGCTCCCGAACCTCTGCGATCTTTCCCTGCACCTTATGCCCTGGCAAATGACCCCCCGTTCCGGTTTTTGCCCCCTGCCCGCACTTGAAATGAAAGGCTTGAACTTGCATCAGCTTCTCCATAGAAAAGCCAAACCGTGCCGATGCCAGCTCATAAAAATACCGGCTATTAGCTGCCTGCTCCTCCGGCAACATCCCCCCCTCTCCGGAACAAATCCCCGTCCCTGCCAGCTCTGCCCCTTTGGATAGGGCAACCTTCGCCTCTTCCGACAGGGCCCCAAAACTCATATCCGAGACAAAAATGGGGATGTCCAGTTTCAACGGCTGTCGAGCTTTGGGACCAATCACCAATTCCGTTCCCACCGTCGCCTCATCCAACTGGGGCAACCGCGCCAGCTGGGCGGTCATAAACTGCAAATCATCCCAGCGCGGTAGCTCCGGTACCGGCACCCCCATCGCGGAAACGGGGCCGTGGTGCCCCACCTTTGAGAGACCATGGGTGGCGAGATGATGAATATATTGCGTGTGGGGTTCTTCGGTCGTCCCATGAATATCGGCGTATTGCCCCTGATACGCATCCCGCTGATACCCCTGGGGATTCTCCTGCCGCCACGCCACGATTTCATCGGCATCGACATAAACCGTATCCGCCTCAACCCAGGCCTGAAACTTATGAAGGACCTCACTGTTGTTGTAAGCACTGACGCCGGTATCCACCCGATAATCCCAGTCATGGACGCCACAGATCAGGTTATCCCCGTCCACATAACCATCAGCCATTAATGCCCCCCGATGCTGACAGCGGCCGTAAAGAACGGAGAGGTCATTATCAAACCGAACAATGACTAAATCAACGTTCTCAACGATCGCGGCGACTGGCTGTCGATCGCTCAATTGACTCCACGTAGCAATTTTAATTGTGTTCATCAGAACTTAGGGGACTCAAAACTTAGGGAATTAAAAACTATCAGGTTGCCAGAATCAATCCAGAATAAAGAATTGCTCCAGTCAAAAAGGACCAAAAACAACTTTTGTGCTCATCGGGTAATTCATGACCCAGAATATTCAAGATGAGGCTACCTGCTAAAAATGACCACACAATGGCGATCGCTGCCTCTTCTAAATTAAGGGATTGACCAATCCCAGCCCCGACCAAAATAGCGGCCGTCAATATCCAACGACCAGCTTTATCGTAATTGGCACTTTGGTGACGGCGTAAGTGGCGATCAATGACGAAAAAATGGAGCGCAACCGCCACAAAAAAGATAAGACACTCCAGCAAAGAATGACCCTCAATATCTTGAATGAGGTAGCCAAATACAAGGTTAAGACCGGCGAAGCCCGCGATGTGAATCCAGAAGATGGTGGAGTTTTTTCCTACGGGTTGGGGCGTCTCACGGTTTTGTCGACGGGAGAAGAGCGCTAGAACATCAAGTCCGTAGAACACCAATAATCCGGCCAGTGCGAGCAAATACACATGACTTTCTAAGTAACCTAAAAAGGGCAACTTAGAGTGTTCTAATTCAAGTTGGGCTTTGCTCAGTTCGGGAAAGATTTCTAGGAAGACATAACCGATGGAGACCCCACCGGAGAAAGACGTCCAGCGATGCTCTGGCAAAAAGGAGAATAAATTAAATTTTGACAAAAACCCGTGGACTAAAGCAAGTCCAATGGCTAATAGAAGACCAGGGTTTGAAAGCATTTAAAGCTTGATTGATGATGATTTTTGCGGCGATTGAAATCCTGCCAATACACGACTTTTTGTGATCTTAAGTCTGCTTCCTTCCCCAGACCTTATACTTAAGATTTTGTTTGACGTATCCAGTACATTTCTTCATGCTGACGACTTTGGAGAGCATCGCCTTAATGCGCCCAACGTTTAGGGGGTAAAGATTTGCTGTAAGGATATTTTTCAGACAGCTCTTTTCTGGCGATCGCGGGGCTGTCTCAACTGTGGCTAATGCGATTTAGGCTACCCTCTCCTCCGAGGCGACCGCTGGGATAGAGCCACTGGTAATCCAAGGTCTGATCGTCTTTTGGGGACAGTAACACTCGGCCCCGATCCACACAGGGCCCCAAGTAGGTCAGACTTTCTCGGAGCTGAACGCTGTCATCTGATTTGCCTTGGAAGGACAATTCTCCGCCGCAGGGGATCGAAGGATAGGCGATCATCCCGATGGTTGATCCCAGGGGACCAGGGGTTAGTGCGATTAGGATCGACCATTCAATGCCGTTGCCCTGGGAACCGCTCCCCCGCCAGACGCCCACATACGGGCTCGGGAGATCCGTTGCCTGGGTAGAGGCGACGGACGGGGTGACAGCGATCGCGTGCCCTAGGATTATGATCAGCGCCGTGCCTAGAAGGGCAGCAAAGAGCGTCTTGACTTTCTTATTCATGGAGAGGGGGCAGCTTCTAGCATTATCTTCTTGTCTAACTTGTCTGATCACTGAAGCTCCGAGTTCCCAGGGGATCCGGAGCTTCAATGTTGGAACTTATTATTTTCCAGATGACAAGGGTTAGGTGATGACGGTGGGCTTATCGCGACCGGTTAGGGTTTGGATTTGGGCAATTTCATCGGCAATCTGGATCAATTCACCCAATGCGTCTTGGGTTTCAATGCCATGTTTTGCGGTGTCGGCCTCATAGCTTTCCAGGTAGACCCGTAGCGTTGCGCCTTGGGTGCCGGTGCCGGATAGGCGGAATACGACGCGAGAGCCGTCGGTGAAGCCGATGCGAATCCCCTGTTTCTGGCTGATGCTGTTGTCGACGGGGTCGGTATAACTAAAGTCGTCGGCGTAATCGACGGTGTAGCTGCCGAAGGTTTCGCCCTTCAGGGTGGCGACTTTGTCTCGCAGATTGCCCATCAAGGTTTGGGCGCGATCGCTCTCAACCCCCTCATAATCATGGCGAGAATAGTAATTGCGACCGAATTCTGCCCAATGTTCTTTGACAATATCGGCGACGGATTGTTTACGTACCGCCAGAATATTGAGCCAGAACAGGACCGCCCAAAGACCATCTTTCTCGCGGACGTGGTTGGAGCCGGTGCCAAAACTTTCTTCGCCGCAAAGGGTTGCTTTGCCCGCATCCAACAGGTTGCCGAAGAATTTCCAGCCGGTGGGGGTTTCGTAGCAGCCAATATTGAGTTTCTCGGCCACGCGATCAACGGCGGCGCTGGTGGGCATGGACCGAGCAACTCCAGCCAAACCATCTTTATAACCGGGAACCAAGGTGGCATTGGCCGCTAGGACCGCAAGACTATCGCTGGGAGTGACAAAAAAGTTTGCGCCCAGGATCATATTGCGATCGCCATCCCCGTCGGAGGCGGCCCCAAATGCTGGCGGATTATCCCCAAACAGGATTTCTACCAGGTCATGGGCATAGACCAAGTTGGGATCGGGGTGGCCGCCGCCGAAATCTTCGAGGGGGACGCCATTTTTAACCGTGCCCGCCGGTGCGCCCAGCATTCCTTCAAAAATTTTGCTGGCATAGGGGCCGGTGACCGCGTGCATGGAATCCACCGCTAGAGATGAGCCGGAAGCGATGTAGTCACGGATGGCGTTGAAGTCAAATAGCTCCTGCATCAGGTCGGCATAGGCGGTCACGGAGTCGATGACTTCTACCGCCATGTCACCCAGGGTTAGTGCCCCTAATTGATCCAGGTCCACATCGTCCGCTTCTAGGATCTGATAAGCGTCAATGTTTTGGGTGCGAGCATAAATTGCATTGGTCACTTTTTCGGGAGCCGGTCCGCCGTTTTCCGTGTTGTATTTCACGCCGAAGTCGCCTTCGGGACCGCCGGGGTTGTGGCTGGCGGAGAGGATGATGCCGCCGAGGGCTTGGTTTTTGCGAATAAGGTTAGACGCGGCGGGGGTGGAGAGGATACCGCCTTGACCGACGAGAGTTTTGTTGAAGCCGTTGGCGGCTGCCATCTTCAGGATGATTTGGATGGCTTCTCGGTTGAAGTAGCGACCGTCACCACCGACGACAAGGGTTTTGCCGGCTTTATTGTCCAGGCTGTCGAAGATGGATTGAACAAAATTTTCGAGGTAGTTGCGCTGCTGGAAGACGGGAACCTGTTTGCGCAGACCAGAGGTGCCGGGCTTCTGGTCGAGATAGGGTTGGGTGGCAACCGTGTGGATGTTCATAACAGCGTTTTTGATGTGCTTGCTTTGACGTGCTTATTTTGTGTGCTTGCTTCTATAACTGGCCCGTGGGATCGACGCGCTGGATCCCCGTTGGGTTGAAAGCTGTTGAAAGCTAATGAGTCAATGGAATGAAATGTATGGCGAAAACCAGCACATTACGGTTCAGCATATCAAGGGTTGGAGATATTCGCGTTAAGCCCGATACAGCGCGGGATCGGAGCTTGATGGAGGGTGGCTAAGGTTAGTTTATGAAAGGGTTTTGGCGGGTTAATGGCGAGGGCGGTTTGAGGGGCCCTGGAAACGAGTCATGCTACGTAAAAGTGGCGATCGCGCGATCCCTGGGCGATGATGGGAAAACTAGTTGCAAAGTAGGACTTAAGGGCGATCGCGGCGAGCTGCGGGGCCGATACACATTTCGAGGTAAGACTTCGAGGTAGGGCATGGGATCACGGGCAAAGTCACGCGCTGAACTACGGGAGTGTTACCGCAAGTTGGGTTTGTCGGTGGGGTCTTCCTTGGCGGAGGTCAAAGCGGCTTATCGTAAGTTGGCGCGGCAATATCACCCGGACACCAACCGTGATACGACGTCTCATGACCAATTTATTCAGGTGACCGCGGCCTATCGGATGTTGCTGGAGCATGGGCATCAGATTACGGGGGAGGTGGATCGTCGGACCCGCACCGCCCGCCGTTCTGCGACGACTCAGCCCACTACCACAGCCAATAAAACCAATAACAATAAAACCAATAAGACCCGCGTCCGCGTTCAGTCTCGCCCCAGCGCCAAAACCACTGCGAAACGGCGCACCTCTCCGAACGACGATATGGTGACGGGGGTTGATCCCAGCCAGCCGCGCCAGCAGCCGAAGATGTGGCCCAAGGTGGAGTTCAACCCGGAGCTGTCCCCCTTTGACCAAGAACTAAAGGAAAAAACCTACAAGCGCCTTAAAACGTTGTTGGCAGGGCGGCGTTTTCCTAGTGCGATCGCCATGAGTGAAGCGTTGGCGAGCCGTATTCCGGACGATCCCGAAGCCCAGCAATGGTTAGCCATTAGCTATCACCGGTGGGGGCGGGAATTGATTGACCGTCGTGAGCCGGATAAGGCGCGTATTTTCCTAAAGAAAGCCCTGCATACCGATCCCCATAACCGTGAACTGTGGGTGGCGATCGATCATGAGTTTCAGCGCATAGAGCGTGGCTAGTTAGAAACTGGCTAGCTAGAAATAGTGACTAAGCGGCACTTAAGGATGGCAAGAACGTCACGATCGCCGGGAATAAAATAATCAAAATCAGCACGAATAATTGAATCCCAATAAAGGGAATTACGCCCTGATAAATCTCGCTGGTCTTAACACTTTCGGGTGCGACGCCGCGCAGGTAGAACAGCGCAAAGCCGAAGGGCGGGGTCAGAAATGAGGTCTGTAGATTAGCTCCCATCAGCACGCCGTACCACATCATATCCATGCCAAAGGCTTGGGCGGCGGGGGCGAAGATCGGCAGCACAATAAAGGCAATCTCAAAAAAATCAATAAAGAAGCCCAGGATAAAAATGGTCAGCATATTGACCGCTAGAAAACCAATTTCACCCCCCGGCAAGGTCTGCAGTAAATCCAACATAAAGCGATCGCCATTGAGTCCGCGAAAGACCAAGCTAAAGGCCGTCGACCCAATCAAGATAAACATCACCATGCTGGAAATCCGTAGCGTCGCTTCGCTGGATTCCTGCAACATTTTGATCGAGAATTTGCCATTAAACGCCGCCAGGGCGATCGCGCCTAATCCACCAATGGCACCGGCTTCGGTGGGGGTGGCAACCCCAAAGAAAATGCTGCCCAAGACCAAAATAATCAGCAGTAATGGCGGAATCATTACCCCCAGAACTCGCCGAAACAATCGCTTGCCGCCAATATTGCGGACCTCTGCTGGTAGGGCGGGCGCGGCATCGGGCTGGATCCAGGCGATCGCCATGACGTAAATGGCAAAGCTGGCGGTCATCATTAAGCCGGGAATGATGGAGCCAATAAAGAGCGGCCCCACGGAGATACCCAATTGATCCGCTAGCACCACCAAGACGACGCTGGGGGGGATGATTTGTCCGAGGGTGCCCGATGCCGCAATCACGCCCGTTGCCAGCGATCGCCGATAGCCATAGCGCAACATAATTGGCAGGGAAATTAAACCCATCGCGACCACCGTTGCCGCTACAACCCCCGTCGTCGCCGCCAACAGCGCCCCCACCAGCACCACCGCTAAGGCTAGACCGCCCCGGATGCGCCCAAATAATATCCCCATGGTTTCCAGCAGCTTTTCCGCGATGCCGGATTTTTCCAGGATGGATCCCAAGAAAATGAAGTAGGGGATCGCCAGCAGCGTGTAATTCTGCATGATGTCGAAGATTCGACCGGGCAGGGCTGCCATAAAAATCGGATCGAATGCCCCTAGCGAAATACCAATGATCCCAAAGGCGATCGCCACGCCCCCGAGGGAAAAGGCGACAGGATAGCCAACAATTAAAAACAGCAGGGCACCGACAAACATCAATGGCCCCAGCAAATCTAGTCCACTGCCTGTGCCAACCGCTGCCAAAATTTCCATGGATGTTATTGCTGTTTACTTGAGAGATATTGGGGAGCAGAAATGATTCAGATAATGATTCAGATGATTATTTGGATGGCGTTGGGGGGCGATCGCTGCGATCGCCAATAATGACCAAACTTTTCACCACCTCGGCAAATCCCTGGAGGATCAACAGAGCAAAACTGGTAATAATCAGCGACTTGATGGGATATCGCGGTAAGCCGCCCACATTGGGGGAATTTTCAAAGATCATCCAGGAATTAACGGTCCACCCCCAGGAAAAATAAATCACCAAGCAAGAAAACGGGATAAGAAACAGCAGACTTCCCCATAAATTCACCCAAGCTTTTCGACGCGGGGACCATCCCTTATAAAGCAAGTCCACCCGCACATGACCGTTGCGTTTCAGGGTATATGCCGCCCCCAACATAAATACCAGGGCGAATAAATACCACTGGGCTTCTAGCAGGGTATTGGACGTTAAATTCTGCCCGATGATACGCCCCACATATCGCCCAACCACATTCCAAGCCCCCACCAGCACCATCGCCACAACCAGCCACGCCATCAGCGCCCCCAGGCGTTCCGTAAATCGATCAATCCACCGGGCGAGTAACCGGGCGGTTTGGAACAGGGGATGGTCTTGGATGGGGGAGTTTGCCATGGGAGGTTATGGGCACACGAAACGGGGCCGTTCGTTAAAGGTTGGGGATTTGGCGCGATCGCCCAGGAAAACAATGCAGACGTTATGCAGAGGCATCGTCACTGGTGCTGTCGGTCGCTGCCTGGGCAGTCTCATCATTGACTTCCGCATCGACCGTTTTGGGAACCTCAGCCGTTTCCGAAGACTCCAAAGCGGCGGGGGGACGCTCTTCCAAAGTGGCATTCATAGATGTTTTTGCAACTTCCTCCACCCGCTCGGCTTCCCGCTTAAATTCCGATTCAAATTCCTTGGACGCATCCTGGAAACTGCGGATGGTCTTACCGAGGCTGCGACCAATCTCGGGCAGTTTCTTGGGACCGAAAACCAGGAGGGCAACGATGCCGATAAGCACCATTTCGGGTAAGCCAATGCCGAAAACATTCATAGTGATGTCCTAGATATCCTAGATGTCCTAAGTGGGTTTGCCCTGAGGGGGGCTGTCCTGGGGCTGCGTCCGAGGGGGGCAAACGGGGCGATCGCGATCGGGCGAGGCATCGAACCAAAAAAAATCCCGGACGGGCCGGGATCGGGGAAACAGATTACGAGCCTACGACAGCTATCAGCGCAACCTATTAGAGGTGGAAAAAGGTCCAATGCCGGACTAAACCGGACTAAAATGCCAGGCTGATTAGCCGCCCAAAGCACGCCAATCAACATTGACACCCTCGATCAGAATCGAGGAGTTGTAAACCTGAAGAATGATAAGCAGGAATACCAGGAACAGTCCCATGAACACGCCCATCAAGGGGGTGGTTCCCCAGCCGGGGGAGACTTTACCATACTCTGAATTTAAGGGGCGGAGGAGGTTGCCCAGGCGGGTTTGTTGAGCCATCTTATACTTTCCCTAAATGTTCCCTAAATTATTCCCTAAATGCTGAATCAGGACTGGACCTAAACATGGTCAGCCAGGGGCGGCGCGATCGCCTATTGGTCGCACATTGTACCAAAACTTAGTGCGAATAATGGGTATCTCCGCCGAGTTCGGTTAAGATCATCTCAGCAATTTCATTAAACTTTACATTTGCAATCATGGTTGAAACCGCGAGCCCTGCCCTGTCCCTCGGCATTGCCGTCTGTGCCATTTTGCTGGCTGTGACTGGCTACTCTATCTATCTGTCCTTCGGTCCCCCGGCAACGGAATTGAGCGATCCCTTTGAAGATCACGAAGACTAATCCCCGGATTGGGTGCCCTGATGGGGGCGAGGGGGCGGGGTGGTGAGCCACGTTGCTGATGGTGTTCAGGGCGATCCCCAGGGAGTTGGGCGATCGCCCTGGGGCTGATAGGACGCTGATCCCGCCCCTGGAGGCGGCTTAGACTTCCTGTTAGCCCCCACTTTCCGGTTGGGAAAGGTTTAGAATGAGCCAGTTCGGTCCAGGGGGTAGCGGCTTTCCATCGAAGGGCAGTCCTATTTCTCCCTCGCCGGTTTCGTCGTTATTCAGCCCTTATCCAAGCGCACCCCGCAAAGCATCATGGTATTGGCCCATCAAGGCATTACAAACACCCACATTCAGAACTACACCGTTCTGCCCACCCCCAACGAAATTAAAGAACTTTTGCCCCTGAGCGATCGCGCGGAGCGGACCGTTCTAGGGTTTCGGAGCCAGATCGAGAATATTCTGGACGGCAAGGATCAGCGGCAGTTTGTGGTGGTCGGTCCTTGCTCTATCCATGATGTGGATGCGGCGATGGAGTATGCCAAGCGGTTGCGGGATCTGGCGGACAAGGTCAGTGACAAATTGCTGCTGATTATGCGGGTTTACTTTGAAAAACCTCGGACGACCGTGGGTTGGAAGGGGCTGATCAATGATCCCTACATGGATGATTCCTTCCACGTAGAAAAGGGATTGAAGCTAGCCCGTCAATTACTCGTTAACATTGCCGAGCTGGGGTTACCCTCCGCAACAGAAGCATTAGACCCCATTGTTCCCCAGTACATCAGTGATCTGATTGCCTGGTCGGCGATCGGGGCGCGCACCATCGAATCCCAGACCCACCGGGAAATGGCGAGTGGTTTGTCGATGCCGGTGGGCTTGAAAAATGGCACCAATGGCAATATCGGTGTTGCGTTGAATGCCTTGAAGGCTGCCCGGGGTGCCCACAGTTTTCTGGGGATTAATGCCATGGGCCAGGTCAGCGTGTTCAGCACGCGCGGCAATCCCTACGCCCACATTATTCTGCGCGGGGGCGGCGGCGAGACCAACTATGAGTCCGAGAAGATTCAGGCGGTGGAGCAACAAATTGAGGAGGCGGGCTTGACCCCGCGGTTGGCGATCGATTGCAGTCACGGCAATTCCAAGAAAGACCATACCCGTCAAGGGGGCGTCTTCAATGCGATCGTCGATCAGGTGAGAGCGGGGAACCGGTCCATCGTTGGCATGATGTTGGAGTCCCACCTGTTTCCCGGTAACCAGTGCATAACCCCCGATTTGAAAGACCTGAAATATGGGGTTTCGGTCACGGATAAGTGCATGGGCTGGGACGAAACTGAGACGTTATTGATGGATGCCTATCGCCGTCTGTAGGTCTTTTTTTAGACCTGGACTGAGATTGCTTGTCCCTGTGGGCGAACTTGACTAAGGTTGCGATGTCTTCCACTGATGACGCTGCGACCTTGGTCATCCAAGCTGATTAGTCCTTCTGGCCAACCGTTTTCGATAACTGCGCAATGAATAAAAAACTGATTTGGTACATCAAGGCTCAGGCGGGTGTATTGCTGTTTCCGTTTGGTCTCTGTCTCTTTGGCCAGGCGGTGCAGAACCGTATTGCGGGGGATCCCTGGTTTTGGTGGGGCACCGTGAGCCTGGCGGTGATTAATGCTGGTATTGGTCTGATGATTGAGAGCGGCTTGATTGGGGGCTATCCTCGCGATGAAAAAAACTCCGAGGGATCCTCCGATTAATCAGCGATCGCCCGTTAATGTTGGAGCAACGTTGGGGCGGGATGGCGGTTTAGGATGGTTTAATCAAAATACGCCATACGCCAAAAAATGCGCCTATCCACCCCTAACCATCAGTTGAACGCACCATGTTAAAGGGATCTATCCTGCAACAACTTGTTGACCGTTGCCAGCAGGGCGCGAGCACAACGCCGTTTAACTATGGTGTGTATTACAAAAATACGCTGGTGTCCCTGTGCCATGCCCTGGAGGACAGTATCCTTGCCCAGGATTGTCAGCCTCTGGTGATGACGGCGTTCCAGCGGGGTAAGTGGTATTTGCAAGAGGCGGATCGCTATGCTGCGATCGCGGAAAAAGCGCGCCATATTATGATTTTGGCGGCGCCGGATGCGGGGTTTGCGGAGCATCCCACGGGGCAAAAACCGAATGTTTCCTTAGTTTCTTTGACGCCGGAGGATCCTGTTGCCCAGGAGTGGCATTTGGTAATTTTGTCGCCGACCTATACGGCCATGGTGATGTGTCAGGAGTTGTCGCCGGAAGACTATGGACCGGCGGGGGTGCCTGAGGTTGATATTGAGCGTAAATTTTACGGGTTTTGGACTTTTGAGGCGGATCTGGTGTTGCAGACCGCTGAGTTGATGTTGGAGGCGTGCGATCGCTATACCCCCGAGTTACGTAAGATCTTGCGATCGCAGATGGATGAAATTTCGGAGCAGCTAGCGGCGCGGGATACAACGGAGCAGTTGGGGGGCACGGTCGACCGGGTGGTGACCTATCTGAAGCAGAGCCGCGCGATTTTGCCTGGCACTGAGCTGAAATTTGCGGCGGAGGCGGCCCTGGATCGGAATTTGGCCTCGAATGAATTCCAGGCATTTTTGCGGATGGCCCAGGCGATCGACCTGAGCGATGCGGCGAACCCTATGGCGGGGTCGGATGTGGCTGCCCTGTGTGAGGCGTTGGCGCATCTTTTGGATTTGCCG
Source organism: uncultured bacterium (assembly GCA_964655355.1). Classification (GTDB taxonomy): domain Bacteria; phylum Cyanobacteriota; class Cyanobacteriia; order CACIAM-69d; family CACIAM-69d; genus CALGDE01. Next base: position 36,662 of record CAZZMD010000004.1, on the reverse strand, counting down.
GTCTGGCAGGTGAAGCGGCTGCGATTGGCGGCCCTGCTGCACCGCATTGATTATTTGCCGGGGACGGGGCAAACATTGGCTGAGATTAAGGATGAGATGACGGCGGGGCCCAGTTGTCCCTTGAATTCGGGCGCTCAGGCGCTGCGGACCATGCCCCGATTGCGGGCGATCGCCCAGATTGTGAACCATCGTACGGAGCGGTGGGATGGGCAGGGACAGCCGGGGCAGTTGGCGGCGGATAGTATTCCTCTGGAGTCGCGGATTATTGGGTTGCTGGCGGAGTTTCAGCAGCACGCGGCGAATAGCGGGTTGGCCCATAACGAAGCCATCGCCAGTGCGATCGCCCATTGCCAGGAGGGTAGCGGTACGCTGTGGGATCCGAAGCTTGTGGAAACTCTGACCCTGCTGGCGATGGGATTGCAACAGGGATTGGACTTGCCCGCTGCGCCGATCAAGGTCAGCGCCGGATTGTGGACCCTGGATGGCGAGTCGTCCGAGCCTGCTGAGCCCGTGGGCGTTTAGCCACGGTTGAAGTTGGGGTTGAAGCTGGGTTTGACTTTGAGTGCGAAATTTTGAGTGTGCAATTTTGGGCGTGCAATTTCGAGAAACGGTCGCGAATTGGCGGCGGTTCGAAATTTGATCCCCAGCGCCCCGACGACCTGTGTAAAAATTGGCTCTAGCCCTTCCCTTCTGTCCTTCCCATGACCTTTAACCCCGATGACATCCGCAGCGGTACGACCAAAAATCTGGCCGGTGCTGATTTAGAAGATTTTGAGCTACAGCGGGCTCAGTTAAAGAATGGGGTTTTGACGGGGGCAACGTTGACGGGGGTGGACCTGACGGAGGCGAATTTAAATAGCGCCAATTTGTCGGGGATCAATGGCTTGGGCGTTGTGCTGGTGCGGGCGGATGTGCGCTGCAATTTGATTGGCGCGAACCTGATGCAAGGGGATTTGACGGACGCGGATTTGCGGGGCTGCAATTTGCGGGGGGCGACCTTGATGGGGGCGACGTTGGTGCGGAGTTCCCTGGGCAGTGCGTTTTTGAGTGGTACGAATCTGATGAGCGCCAATTTGGCCGGCGCGGATTTGCGGAATGCGGATTTGCGGGGGGCGAACCTGAGCAATGCCAATTTAAGCGGTGCCGATTTGAGCGGTGCTGATTTGAGTGGGGCGGTATTGAGTGAAGCGAATTTGGAAGAGGCAAACCTGCGCCAGACGAATTTGTCGGGTGCGAATTGTTCCCGTGCTAATTTCCTCTGCGCTGATTCGGAGGGAGCTAATGTTATTGGGACAAGTTTGATTGGGGCTTGCGTTACCGGGACGACGTTGGCTCGACCGAAGGCGATCGCCCCCTAATCCCTGGCATGGCATGGCACTGAAATAAAGATTAGACGCTATCAGACGTAGTAATTGGGATTTGGGTAAGGGGCAGTGAAGGCGATCCCAGAGACGGTGGATGTGGTGGTGATCGGCAGCGGCTTAGGGGGGCTGAGCTGTGGGGGATTGTTGGCGCGCTATGGCTTGGAGGTGTTGGTGTGTGAGAGCCACAGCATTCCGGGGGGGGCGGCCCATAGCTTTACGCGCAATGGATTTGCCTTTGATTCGGGACCGTCGCTCCATTCCGGTCTGGATGGGACGCGATCGCCCAATCCGATGCGCCATGTGTTGGATGCCCTGGGGGAGTCCTTGCCCTGCGCCAAATATGATTCCTGGGGGGTGTTTATTCCCGAAGGGGAGTTTAATTTTCGGGTGGGGGCAGATGCCTTTTGCGAGGTGTTGGGGGAGTTGGGGGGACCGGATGCGGTTCCCCAGTGGCGGCAGTTACAGCGAGCCATGCAACCCTTGGCCCAGGCGGCGACGGCGATGCCGGCGGCGGCGCTGCGGTCGGATTTTGGGGTGCTGCAAACGGTGGGGCATTATGGGCCCAATCTGTGGCGATCGCTCCCCCATTTGGGCAAGATGACTGGTCCTTTTGATCCGGTGATGCGGCGGTTGGTGGACAATCCATTTATTTTGCGGTGGCTGGATTTATTGTGTTTTTTGCTGGCGGGGGTGCCGGCGAAGGGGATCAGCACGGCGGAAATGGCGTTTATGTTTGCGGAGTGGTATCAGCCCGATGTGGCGCTGGATTATCCCATGGGGGGCAGTGGGGCGTTGATTGGGGCGCTGGTGCGGGGGCTGGAAAAACATGGCGGTCAGTTACAGCTCAATGCCCATGTGGATGAGGTGTGGGTCGAGGGCGATCGCGCGGTTGGCGTTGTTCTGAAAAATGGGCAGCGTATCCGAGCCCGACAGGCGGTGGTATCTAATGCATCGGTGTGGGATACCTTACGACTGTTGCCGGCGGGGAGTGTACCGGAAAAATTTCGGCGCGATCGCCAGGCAACCCCTACCTGTGCCAGCTTTATGCATCTCCATGTGGGCATCGATGCAGCGGATTTACCGGCGGATGTGTCGGAAAAACTGCAATGTCACTATATGTCCCTGAAAAGCTGGGAAATGGGCATTGAAGCGCCCCAGAATGCGGTATTGATTTCCATTCCATCGGTGCTTGATCCCAGCCTTGCGCCTCCCGGCAAACATACGATTCATGTTTATACTCCCGGTAATGAGCCCTATGGTCCGTGGGCGGGGCTGGATCGGAAAAGCGACGAGTATTTGCAAATGAAAGAAGCGCGATCGCAGGTGATGTGGGAGGCGTTGGAACGGGTAATCCCCGACGTGCGCCAGCGAACACACGTAAAAATGGTGGGGACGCCGTTGACCCATGAACGATTTTTACGGCGCGATCGCGGCTCCTATGGTCCGGCATTATATGCGGGGCGAGCCATGTTCCCCGGTCCCAAGACACCCCTGCCGGGCCTGTTGTGTTGCGGCGATTCCACCTTCCCCGGCATCGGAGTTCCCGCCGTCGCCGCCAGTGGTATGATTGCCGCTCACACCCTGGTGCCCACCGCCAAACATATCGCAATGCTGAAAGATATCGCCCTCTGGTAAATCCTTTGGGAAAATTAGGACACCACCTCGGGTATAACCGACTTAATCGGGATTTTTTCTATGGCACAGGCTGAGGCATTAGGCACGGTTTTAGTGGCGATCGACCGCTCAGCATTGTCTCTGGCGGAGATGGATTTTTTAGATTTGCTATCCCTGCGCCCCGATAGTCTGGTGGTGCTGGCCCATGTGATGAGCGATCCGGCAGCGACCGCGGAACAAGTTGATCGCCCCCACGAAATTTCTGACGATCAATACCAAACCATCGAAGAACAGTTGCAAATTTTGGGCGATCGCCTGACCTGTGAGTATGAAATCGAAATTGTTCGGGGCGATCCCGCCGATGAGCTGGTGGGGCTTGCCCGACACCACCGCGCCGAACTGATTGTAATTGGCAGCCGCGGCCTTACCGGCATGGACCGCATTATTCAAGGCTCCGTCAGCACCGAAGTGGTCGAAGCCGCCCCCTGCTCCGTCCTCGTCATCAAGCAATAAGCCTTAGCCGTCAGTTCGTCATCCGCCTCAGCCTTACGCCCCAGCCGTCAGCTCCAGCCACACCCCCTGTTCACCCCTAACCATGTCTGACTTCCTCGCCCAATTGAACCCCGCCCAACGCCAAGCGGTTGAACATTACTGTGGTCCGCTATTGGTGGTTGCCGGAGCAGGATCAGGCAAAACCCGCGCCCTCACCTTCCGAATCGCCAACCTGATCCAAACCCATCGGGTGAATCCTGAAAATCTTCTGGCGGTGACGTTTACGAATAAAGCGGCGCGGGAAATGAAGGAGCGGATCGAACGCCTATTCGCCCAACAAATTGCCCGCGATCGCTATGGACAACCCCTAGAAACCCTGCGCCCGGAAGAACAAACCCGACTGCAATCGGATGTTTATCGAGACACCATCAAACGGGCTTGGATCGGCACGTTTCACTCCCTTTGTGCCCGTATCCTACGATTTGATATCGAAAAATATTGCGATAAACAAGGGCATCAGTGGACCAAGAGTTTTACGATTTTTGATGAATCTGATGTCCAAAGTGTGATCAAGGAAATTGTTGTCAAACGCCTAAATTTAGATGACAAACGATTCCCGCCTCGCCAGGTGCGTTATGCCATCAGCAATGCTAAAAATCAGGGGTTAGATCCCGATGAATACGAACGCACTGAGGCAAGTTATCGAGGGCGGGCGATCGCGGAAGTGTATCGCCACTACCAAGCCGCCCTGGCGGGGAATAATGCCCTGGATTTTGATGATCTGATTCGGCTGCCGGTGCAATTATTCTTGCAAAATGATCAAGTTTTAGATTATTGGCATCGAAAGTTTCGTCATGTTCTGGTGGATGAATACCAGGATACCAATCGCACCCAATACGATTTAATTCGTTTGCTAGTGACCAACGGTAAGGCAGCGAATGAAATGGAGGATTGGGGCGATCGCTCGGTATTTGTCGTAGGAGATGCGGACCAATCTATTTATTCTTTTCGCGCCGCTGATTTTACGATTCTGCTGGATTTTCAGCAGGATTTTGGGGATGGGTTAGATGATGATGATACCCGCACCATGGTGAAGCTGGAGGAGAACTATCGATCGCGGGAAAATATCCTCCAGGTTGCCAATGAGTTGATTGAACTCAACACCGAACGGATCGATAAAGTGCTCAAGCCGACTCGGGGAGCGGGGGATCCCATTGTCTGCTATCGCGCGGAAAACGAGGTGTTTGAAGCGGATTTTGTGGTGTCTCAAGTTCGTGATCTGGTCGAATCTAATCCCGATATTAGTTGGAAAGATTTTTGCGTTTTATATCGCACTAATGCTCAATCCCGTGCCTTTGAGGAAGTGTTGGTTCGCACCGGAACCCCTTATACAATGGTTGGCGGTTTACGATTCTACGATCGCCGGGAAATTAAGGATGCGTTGGCCTATCTCCGCCTACTGACCAATCCTGCCGATTCGGTGAGCCTGAAACGTATTATTAACGTTCCTCGCCGGGGTATTGGTAAAACGACGCTGGATAAATTAGACACCGCTGCCAACCAGTTGGGAATGCCCCTGTGGGAAATTATTAGCGATGAAACGTCTGTCAATACGTTGGCAGGGCGCACCGCTAAACGCATCCTACAATTTTCGGATATGCTCCAAAGCTGGCAAAAACAACTGGAACATGTGCCCGCCACTCAAATTTTGGAAGGGATTTTAGGGGAGTCAGGCTATGCGGAAGATTTGCAAAATCAGGGTACGGATGAGGCCTCTGATCGCCTGACTAACCTGGCGGAATTGAATAACGCGATGTTGCAATATGCCGAAGAAAGTTCGGACCAAACTTTGTCGGGATTTCTGGAAAATGCGGCGCTCGCTTCGGATTTAGACAGCCTAGATGACTCAAAGGATGCTGTTTCTTTGATGACCCTCCATTCTTCGAAAGGGCTGGAGTTTCCCATTGTGTTTTTGGTGGGATTAGAACAGGGATTATTCCCCAATTTCCGCTCCATTGATGACCCGCGATCGCTCGAGGAAGAACGGCGATTGTGCTACGTGGGTATCACCCGGGCGCGAGAACAATTATTTCTGACCCATGCCCGGGAACGGCGGCTGTGGGGCAATCGGGAGCCAGCCATTCCGTCCATGTTCCTGGAGGAATTGCCCGAGGATTATTTGACCGGGGACGTGCGATCGCCCCAGCGTCGGGAAAAACCCGGCAAAAATCGTGGGCGGTCCCTGGATGTGGCCCCCAAATCCCGCCGTAGCACCAGCTCCCACCCCGTAGCCAGCCTCCAAAACTGGAACGAGGGCGATCGCGTCATTCACCCCAGTTTTGGCCCTGGCCAGGTGACCCGAGTGTTTGATAAGGGCAGCGCGAAAATGATTATCGCCGTCAAATTTGAAGGACTGGGACAAAAAATCCTAGACCCGAAATATGCGAAGCTCCGCCGCGCTGACTAACCCGCTGAATCATCTGCTGGCAAACTCAATCTAATGCGCCAATCTAATGCGCCAGTAATGCGCCAATGCCACCCTTCTTCCACTTCGCCTTCGCCCACTCACCCTTGCATTCCGTCCTAACGGGCTAGCACGCCCTCAACTTTCTCCTAATCCCATCCTCGAAATTCCAGTTGTGGCATCCAAGGTTTTCCACTGACCTGGAATAGTGCGTCGTCATCTGTCATCAAAGGCGGCGCCACATACAGCGCGATCGCCACAACCAATGCAATACCCGTCAATAATCGCTCCAATAATTTGATAATCACATCCTCTAAAGCAACAACAAACGATCCAGCAAACAATCATTAAGAACAATTTCAGGGTACCAGGTTGACCCTGGGGGAAGTCGACCCCTCGCGATCGCTGAGATGCTCCCTTAGACTCCTTCAGGCTCTGTTACGGTCTTTTACGGTCTCCTCATGGGGGAAGGGGGCGACTGGGGGCGAGAAGTGAAGCAAAAATGATAAAAATTTCCCTTGCCGTAAAGAAATGTTTACAATTACACGACTGGGATAAACTGCCTTGGAAGTGCCCTCGGAAACGTTGCTGGCCGATGTTTCCGCCATCAGCGTGCCAGACATCTTTCTGAATCGGTTCTGCTGATGCCCCTTCGCATTTTGTCCCACCCCGTCACCCTTAGGGCTGGAGAAAACACCTCTGCCATGCCGTTTATTGCCCAGTCTGTTCCAGCGTCCTATGGCGGCTTTGGAAGAGCTGAGCGGTACACTATGGCGAAAGGTTGAGGGATATTGCGGAATACTGCATTGCCGGTGACCCTCCCGGTGCCCATCCCACAACGCCCATCCAGCGCCGACGAAGCGCACAACGTCTGAAGGTTTAAGGAGCGACTATGACGACTGCGGTGGTACCCCCTCCCCATCAACCCAGCAAGCCCCCCCTACCCAAAAGTTCCACTCAAGTGTTGCCTCGGGAGTTCCTCGGCCCCTCCGAGGCTTGGGTGAATCCGACCCTTTTAATGATGGTGGCGGCGACGGCGATCGTCGCCCTGTCTACGGCGGGCTATTGGCTGTGGCACTGGTATAGCTGGGTTTGCTTTGGGATGAATGTTGTTGCCCTGCACCTGTCCGGTACGGTCATCCACGACGCGTCCCACAATTCCGCCCACAAAAATAAGGTGATGAATGCGGTGCTGGGCCATAGCAGTGCGCTGATGTTGGGGTTTGCGTTTCCCGTCTTTACCCGCGTTCACCTGCAACACCACGCTAATGTCAACGACCCGAAGAATGACCCAGACCATTTTGTGTCCACAGGGGGACCGTTATGGATGGTGGCGGCACGTTTTTTCTATCATGAATTCTTCTTCTTCCAGCGTCGGCTATGGCGTAAGTATGAGCTGCTGGAGTGGTTCCTAAGTCGCGCGTTCTTGGTGGCGGTGGTCCTGGTGGCAATTCATTATGATTTCATCGGTTTCATTATGAATTATTGGTTTTCTCCAGCACTGGTGGTGGGGTTAGCTCTGGGCTTATTTTTTGATTATTTGCCCCATCGCCCGTTTGAAGAACGCGATCGCTGGAAAAATGCTCGTGTGTATCCGGGTCGACTTCTAAACATTTTGATTTTGGGGCAGAACTATCACCTGGTTCACCATCTCTGGCCATCTATTCCCTGGTATCAATATCAACCCGCCTACTTTGCCGTAAAGCCTCTGCTCGATGAAAAAGGAAGTCCTCAGTCCTTAGGAATTTTGGAGAAGAAAAAAGATTTTTGGGGGTTTGTATATGACGTTTTCCTAGGGATTCGCCTCCATCATGGGGACGGGAAAGGCGAAGAGAAATCTGTTAAGGATAAATAGTTTTATAGAGTAGGCAAAAACCTTTTAGACGCTCCTAATTTGTCTACTAAATTACCCAATCAATCGTTATTTCAATAGCCGTTTCACCTCTTGCCAGAGGGGGGACGGCTGTTTTCTTAGGGTGGGATGGGTCAGCAGACCATGGCGAGGGCTAAATAATAGCGCCAACAGGAAGAGTCCCGATGCCACAAGAACGATCGCCGGGCCGGATGGCAGGTTATAAAAATAGCTGAGATACATGCCGCTGATGCTGGCTAAAATGCCGACCCCTGCCCCTAAAATCATCATTTGATGGAGGCGAGGAACCAGAAGATAGGCGGTGGCTGGGGGGGTAATCAACATGGACAGGACCAGCACCACGCCGACCGCTTTCATACTGGCAACAATGGTTAGGGCGATCGCCAACGTTAGCCCCAAATCCAATAGATTGACCGGTAAACCCACCGCCTGGGCTCCCAATTTATCGAAGGTGTAAAAGTGCAGTTCTTTATAGAGCAATACTGTGATGCCTAAAATCAACAGCGCAATAATGGCCGTGTCCCGCACATCGCCGCTGGTGACTGCCAAAATATTGCCGAATAAAAAGTGATTGAGATCTATTTTGTTGTCCTTTTGTACCAGGGTAATGAGCGTAATTCCAAGGGCAAAAAAGGCGGACAATACGATACCCATCGCCGCGTCTTCTTTGATGGGCGATCGCGTTCGAATAAGATTAATGGCCCCAGTACTTAGGACGCCGGCAATAAAAGCCCCAAAAAATATATTGGTGCCGCTCATAAAGGCAACGGCCAGCCCCGCTAACACCGAATGACTGATAGCATCCCCCAACAGCGCTAGCCGCTGCACCATGAGATAGCTGCCCACAACCGCACACAGTAAACCGGTCAAAACGGCAATGGCGAGCGATCGCTGCATAAAACCATATTGCAGCGGCTCAAAAAATGCATCAATTGACATAAATTCAGAAATTCAGACAGTAAATTCTGGCAGTAGAAGAGCGATCAATAGAAGGAGATCAATAAAAATTGAGTGAGCCCCTAGGCGGCTTCCTGGAAAAAATTGACATGGGCACCATAGGCGCGGGTGAGATTGTTATCATTCAGCACCAATCGCCGATTGCCCGCCGCAATGACTTCCCGATTTAGCAAAATCAAATCGTCGAAATTGGTAATCGATTCCCCTAGGTCATGGTTTACCACCAGCACAATTTTGCCGGCGCTGGCCAGCTCCCGAAAAACCTCAAATAAAATCGTCTCCGTTTTACGATCCACCCCCACAAAGGGTTCATCAAAACAAAAAATATCCGCTTCCTGGGCCAGTGATCGCGCCAGAAATACCCGTTGCTGTTGCCCCCCCGATAATTCTGAAATCGGGCGATCGCTCAATTCCAACATCTCCACCCGGGCTAATGCTGCTTGTGCCGCCTGCCGACTCGCTGCTGAAAACCGTCGAAACCAACCGGTTTGCCGCACCCGACCCATCATCACCACATCCCACACCGTCGCCGGATAGGTCAGATCCACCTGCGATCGCTGGGGGACATAGGCCACCCGATCCAACTGCTCCGTTAGGGCATGGTCACCATAGGTAATCTGCGCCCCGGCTGCCGGAATTAATCCCAGCATCGCCTTGATCAGAGTACTTTTGCCCGCCCCATTGGGACCGATCGCCCCGGTTACGCGCCCCGGTCGAATCACCAGGGAAATATCCCGCAATGCCTGGACCGTTCGATAAAACACACTGAGATGCTGGACCTGGAGTAATAGGGAGGGCGCAGAATAAGCAGCGTCGGACATCGCTTTGGGCATTGCGTTGGGCATCGCATTCATAGAAGGGAGCCGCATCGACGGCGACTGATGGCGATTGATCAGGATTGCAAAGCCTGTCCCTGCGAGAGGATTTTACGGGGAGAGGCTTGTGGACTACCTTACCGAATAATGAAAGGATAATGAAAAGAAAATGAATTAATTTCATTTTTCAGATTCAGCGTTCACGTTTTGTTGGCCCGATTTTGCTGGTCCAATTTGCAGTCTGCGGAGGAGTTGACGATCCCTATGGTTTTAGGTGCAGTGAAGTCTCGGGGGCGATCGCCCCAGCGGTGGGCCTATCAATCCTTGCTGTCGATGGTGGGGATTTTAGGGGCGTGCAGTGTGGCCCTTGTGGGGTGCGGCGGTGGGGGTGAGCCCGGTCAGGAAGATTCTGAGTCGGTGGTGGTGACCACGACGATTTTGGCGGACCTGACGGAGGAGGTTGCCGGTGACGAAGTGGATGTGACGGGGATTTTGCAGCCGGGGGACGATCCCCATGTTTATGAGCCGGTGCCCGAGGATACGGTGACCCTGGAGGAGGCGACGTTGATTTTATACAACGGCTATAATCTTGAGCCGGCGCTGATTCGGTTGATTGAGGGGGTGGGATCGAATGCGACCCAGGTGGCGATCGCGGAGGCGGTGCCCCCCCTGGAAATGGATTATGACGGTGAGCCGGTGCCGGATCCCCATGTGTGGGGCAATGTGAAAAATGCGATCGCCATGGTGGAAGCGATTCGGGATGCCCTCAGCGAACAATTTCCTGATGATGCGGCGGCGTTCGAGGCCAATGCTGCGGAGCTGATCGCCACCCTGGAACAGTTGGAAACTTGGGTACAGGCGCAAATTGCCACCATCCCGGAGGACCAACGTAAGCTGGTGACCACCCACGATGCGTTTCAATATTACGCTCAGGCCTATGGGGTTCCGGTGTTGGGGACGCTGATTGGCATCAGCACCGAGGAGCAGCCCAGCGCCCAGACCGTTCAGCAATTATCGGATTTGATTCGGGATGCAAAAGTGCCCAGTATTTTTGCGGAGGCCACCATTAATCCGGCCCTGATCACCATCGTGGCGAAAGAGGCGGGGGTGGAGTTGGCGCCCCATGAACTGTATGCGGATGCGATCGGTGCGCCCGGCAGTCGCGGGGATTCTTATATCAATATGATCGCCGCCAATACGGAAACCATCGTGACCGCTTTGGGAGGTACCTTTACCCCGTTTTCTCCAGCGCCCTAGGCTGGGGGGAGCGAGTTGGCTAGGCCCCTAGGGGTTGTTGTCCGACAAACTGAACGATCTGTTCGTTGGACATTTTGGCGTTCTTTCGCAGGGCCCCTTGTACATTGGTGTCTACTATCTGAGCCCGTCGCAGATCCGCGCCGGACAGATTCGCATTCATTAGATTGCTGTAGCTGATGTCGGCGTCCATCAGATTGCAGCCCACCAGATCTGCGCCGATTAGGCAGCATTGGCGGAGTTTGCCTCGCTCCAAATTGGCCCCGGAGAGCACGGCCTCCACCATACTGGCGTGGTCGAAGTGAGCTTCTATCAGGGTGGAGCCGATCAGCTTGGCCCAGGTTAAATTGGCCTGCTGGAATTCTGTGGCGATCGCATCGATGCCGATCAAATTTGCGCCACTTAAATTCGCATTCGCCAGACATGCGCCGTTGAGATTCGACAAAATCAGATTGGCGTTCCTCAGGTCAATTCCGGTCAAATTGGTATTACTTAAATCAACCTGAGGTAACTCAATTCCCGAAAACTGCCGTTCCCCCCTAGCGTAGCGCTGTAGCAATTCATCGCGATTCATAGCAAACGTCCTTTAAAGAGTAGTGACCCGCAGCACAGCGGGAAAAATACCCGCAACAAAACGGGAAAAATAAAGGTCTGATGTGAGACACGCCCATCTCCATCTTAAGAGTCTGAAGGGGGCAGTGGTGGGGACGCCCATGGTACTGCTGCCCCTAAGGGAGTTAGCTTCTTATTTATTACAGGGCGATCGCGATCGTTCAGGATTCAATTACCGCTGCATGATTGGCACCGCTGTATGATTGGGTCGGCCCAGCACCATGGGCATTTGCAATACAGGGGGTGTGCACTGTGAGATGGCTGTTTACCCTTGAGGAAAATTACCATTGCCCGTTGAAATATTATTTAGATCCGGCATCTTTGTCCCGCCTAAGACAGGAAGTCCAGAGCACCATCGATTTTGTGGATGATGGCCGCCACTGCCCCCAGGTCCTGGCCCGCATCACCCCAGGGGGAGAGCTAATTATTCTGGCGGGCTATAGCTGGGATGGAAATTCCCCAAAAATCAATATTTTGGACCTGTTTTGGCTGGGAACCCCCGATGGCGTTCGGGATGTTAAAACTGACAAGCCGATTACGTATCACGCTAGTCTGGTTCACGATGTTTTGGGACAGTTTAAAAATGACCCCAAAATGCCATCGCTGTTCCGATCAAACCCGGTAGATTTTTGGTTCTCACCCGGTAAGTTGGGGCGGGATATTCTATATCTCAATATGCTGCGATCAAAGAAATTTGTGCTGAGTTGGGTCTACTTCTTGGCTGTTTCTTTGCTAGGTCCCTTGTCCAATGTGTACGTCATGCTCGCGAAGGGAGTACGTCTGCGCCGGGGCGGTAAAGTGGCATAGATTATTCCTGAAATGGATCCCCTGAAATGGGTGCCCTGAAACTCGGTAGGCTGCCCCTATGGGAACCCCTAGGATCGGTGGAAGGGGGAAGATTTAATTTAGCTTGAAGCGCAATTCAGTAGCGTATTAGCCTTAGTAATTTAGCCTCAGTAATTTAGCCTTAGAAATTAGGAGATAAAAATGGGCGCGGCGGAAGTGATTTGTGTGGGAACTGAATTGTTATTGGGAGATATTTTAAATCGCAATTCCCAGTATTTAGCGCGACAGTTTGCAGACTTGGGCATTCCCCACTATTACCAAACGGTGGTGGGGGATAATCCCCAGCGAATTCACCAGGCCATTGAAACTGCTTGCAGTCGATCGCAACTCTTAATTTTCACCGGCGGATTGGGACCGACCCCTGATGATTTGACCACGGAGGCGATCGCCACCTATTTTGGTGCGCCCCTGGTGGAGCACCCTGAAGTGCTGGAGGATATTGCCCAAAAATTTGCCCTGCGGGGTCGAGAAATGGCCCCGAGCAATCGGAAACAGGCGCTGCAACCGGCGGGGGCTGATATTTTGCCTAACCCCGTGGGGACGGCACCGGGCATGATTTGGGCACCGCGAGAGGACGTGCTGATTATGACCTTCCCGGGGGTGCCGACGGAAATGAACGCGATGTGGGAGCAAACGGCAGTGCCCTACCTGCGATCGCACGGTTGGAGTGAGGCTACGATCCAGACCCGCACCCTGAAATTCTGGGGCATTGCTGAATCCACCCTGGCGGAGCAGGCGGCGGACTTTTTGGATATGGAAAATCCGACGGTTGCCCCCTATGCCAACCACGGGGAGGTTAAGTTACGTATCGCGGCGCGGGCGGATACTGAAGCGGCGGCGATCGCCCTGATTGAACCGGTGGAAACTCAGCTCCGGGCGTTGGGGGGGGCGAACTGTTTCGGGGCGGACGATGAAACCTTGGCGATCGTGGTGGGAACCCTACTGCGGGAGCGGGGCGACACAGTGGCGGTCGCGGAATCCTGCACCGGGGGCGGCGCGGGGCAGTTGTTGACCGCCGTGCCCGGCAGCTCGGACTATTTTTTGGGGGGGATCATTAGCTATGCCAACGCCGTCAAAATTAATTGTCTTGGGGTTGACCCTGAGGTGATTGCTCAAAAGGGCGCAGTCCATGGGGAGGTGGCCCAACAGATGGCGGTGGGCGTACGCGATCGCCTGGACAGCACCTGGGGGATCGGCATTACGGGCATTGCCGGCCCCGGCGGTGGGACCGAACATAAGCCCATCGGGCTGGTATTTATCGGGATCGCAGGACCGGACGGGGCAACGTTTCACCATCTCCAGATGGGGAACACGCGATCGCGGGATTGGATCCGCAATGCCAGCGCCTGCTCCGCGTTAGATTTACTACGGCGATCGCTACTGGCTGCGTCCTAGCCCATCCCGCCTGCCCCCATTTTCCACATCTACTCTCCCTGATCGCCCCAAAGTCGCAACGTATAAATACTTGCAGCATTGTATTGATTATTGCTGGACTCCCCGTGTTGATCCCCTTGTATGAAGTTCTTATGAATTTCAAGTTTTTAAGCAAGCAGTGGCTAGATGCCAGCAGGGGTAGTTACCATGGAAAGAGTTGGCCAAATGCTTGATTCATGTTGAACCCCACCCGTACTCTGGTCAAAGAACTGGTCCATGAACTCTCAGAGGGCTACCACCAAACCTATGGTGGTATGAAACCCGACTACGCTGAGATTCTGGGTTGGGTTGCGAGCATGGCCCTCGAAAACATCGCCAACAGCAATGCCCTTTATCACAATGCCGAGCACACCACCTACGTCACCCTGGTGGGGCAAGAAATTCTAAAGGGGAAGCACATCCGCGAGGGGGGCGTCACCTGCGAAGATTGGTTGCTATACCACCTCTCCCTGCTGTGCCACGACATTGGCTTTGTGCGGGGGATTTGCCGCCTGGACGATCCCCAAAAGCGTATTTATGCCACGGGGATCGGCGATGAAACGGTGCAGTTGAGACCCGGCACCACCGACGCCAGCATGGCTCCCTATCATGTGGATCGGGGCAAGCAGTTTATTGACGACCGGTTCAAAGGGCATGTGCTGATCGATGTGACCAGCGTTAAGGCCAATATTGAATTAACCCGTTTTCCGGTGCCGGATGATAGCGATCACGAGGATACGACTGACTATCCGGGATTGGTACGGGCCGCGGATTTAATTGGGCAACTGTCCGATCCCCGATACTTACAGAAAATCCCAGCCCTTTATTATGAGTTTGAGGAAATTGGGACGAACGGTGCTCTGGGCTATGGTAGCCCCGAGGAGCTGCGCCAGAAATATCCTGGGTTCTACTGGAATGTGGTTCACCGCTACGTCGAGCCAGCTTTAGCCCACCTTGAATTGACCCAGACGGGTAAACAGATTGCCGCGAACCTGTACGCCAATGTGTTCCGGGTTGAACATAACCAGGTATTGCCGATTCTGCCTAGCCAAGCCCGTCAATGGGCTTCGATGCGGCCATAGAGGGCAGCCATAAAGGAATAAAGAATAAAGGGATAGAAAATAGAGGTACAGAAAGCTGTCACCTTTCCCTGTCTTGAATGTCGGAAAAGATGACAGCTTCATCACCACTCGGTTGAAACTGGCGAATTGCGATCGCCCGTTGGAGGGCTATTGCATAACCCAAGCGATCGCGGCATCCCGCTGATCCCTGGAGAAATACTGCACCTCAACGCCGGGGACGAGACGACTAAAGAACCGGGCCGTCTTGCCCAGCCATTGCAGATCAGAAACGATCGCCTCCCGCTCAAACTGTTGCCAATGGCGCAGACTGAACCAAAAATCTTTCAGGAAGGCAATGGGCGACATACCGGTCCAGCTTTCGATTTCGATCAAGATGCGGACTTTGCCGTCAGTCGTGTCTAACTTTGGCTCGATGGCCGTGACAATTTGATCAATATCCGCGGTGGATAAATATCCCTCCATCTTCAGGGAAATTACCCTGTCATCAACGGTCGGTAATAAGGCAATACTCATGGTCTAAACCCTCATCTCTGGGTCCAACTATCTTTAGCTTAGCGATCGCCTTCAGGCATGAACCGAATCTCGATATAGTCCAGACCTTTCTTCATTGACAGCAACAATTTATTACTAAACAAAAGGTTGCTATTGCTGTTGCCCAATGTCCCGATCAGTCCTCTTCTTGATCTACGAAATTGGCGATCGCCTGGACAAAATCGGGGCCATATTTTTCGAGCTTGCTGCGTCCCACCCCCGGCATCGCCGCAAAATCCGGCAGCGTCGTGGGTTTGCGGTTTGCCATACTGCGCAGATGGGAATCGTGGAACACCACAAATGGGGGGACATTGGCCGCATCGGCTAAGCGTTTGCGGAGCGATCGCAATTCCTCAAATAACAACTCCGATCCCACCGCCAGCTCGCTATCCCGCCGTCGCCGGGGCTTTTCGTCTAAATCTAAATCTACCTTGGGGGGCACGGCGACCATGACGGTCCGCTGCTTCCGCATCACCTGCCAGCTCGCCCCATTGAGTTTCAAAATTCGATAGCCATCGGTGGTTTCACTCACCAACCCTTGATGGAGGAGCGATCGCACCAAGACTTGCCATTGGTCGGCGGTCATATCCCGCCCAATATCATAGGTAGACAATTCATTGTGGCGGTTTTGAAGAATGCGTTTATCCTTTGATCCTCGCAGTACCGAAATAATATATTTCGAGCCGAATCGCTCCCGGCACCGGGCCACACAAGACAGAAATTTTTGCGCCGGAATCGTCCAATCCTCAATAGGTTTTGGATTTTTGCAATTATCACAATTATTGCAATTACCAGGGAAATTTTCGCCGAAATATCCTAACTGAATCGTCCGTCGACAAACGGTGCTCTCCGCATAATCTAAAACCTGTTGTAGCTGCTGTCGAGCGATGCGTTGCTCATTTTCATCCTGCTTTTGCTGAATAATATATTCAATGCTGCCCACATCCCCTGAACCAAAATATAGGATGCAACTGGCTGGGTCTCCATCCCGCCCTGCTCGCCCGGATTCCTGATAGTAACCCTCAATATTTCGCGGTAGATCGTAGTGGATAACAAGGCGCACATCCGGCTTGTTAATGCCCATCCCAAAGGCGACGGTGGCGACCATAATCCGTACATCGTCGCGAATAAATCGGGTTTGATTTTCTTCCCGCAGCTTACTGTCCAAACCGGCATGGTAGGGCAGAGCGGTGATCCCATCCTCGTTGAGGCGTTCAGCGAGATGCTCTACCCGTTTACGGCTAAAGCAATAAATAATGGTTGATCCTGTCCTGGTTTGAAGGAGATCTCGAATATTTTCATAGGTTCTTCGATTTTTATTTTGAACCTCATAGTAGAGATTCTCGCGATTGAAACTGGCAACATGAATACGCGGCTGACGGAGCTTAAGCTGTTGGACAATGTCATCACGGACGCGTGGAGTTGCTGTTGCGGTTAAGGCCATCATGGGCACGTTGGGATAGCGATCGCGCAGGGATCCTAGCTGTCGATATTCCGGACGAAAATCATGCCCCCACTCCGAGACACAGTGGGCTTCATCAATGGCAAAGGTGGCGATGCCGATGGACTGATTCAGCTTATCTAACGTCTCTAAAAAATACTCCCCCATCAACCGTTCGGGAGCCACATAAAGCAAATCAATTTGATTGTTAAATAGGGCACTATGGCGCGATCGCGACTCTTCTGCTGAGAGGGTGCTATTCAGATAGGTTGCCCGAATGCCGTTATCCTCGAGCGCCATCACCTGGTCCTGCATCAGTGCAATCAGCGGCGAGACTACTACCGTTAAGCCCGATTTCAAGAGGGCTGGCAGTTGAAAACATAGGGATTTTCCGCCGCCGGTGGGGATCACAACCAGTTGATCCCGCTGTTTTAAATTTGCTTCAATAATGTCTCGCTGCCCGGGTCGGAAAGCGTCATAGCCAAAATATTGTTTGAGGGCTTGGTCGAGGCTGGGGCTGTCTGGCATGGGACGGGGACAGTCGAAAAAGTTGGGAAACTGCCAAAATGGTAGGCGATCCACCCGATAGTTTCATCGATTCCTGCACAAAAATTACTGTGACCTTATCCCCCCCGGACCGTTCTTCCGTTTCCCGCTCTGTCTCCCGCGCTACTGCATCCGGTGATCGCCCCCTTTGGTATGGGGCTATGGCGGAACCGGCGACGCCCTTCTCGGCGCAATCCCTGCCGGTGGCTGAAGGGAAAATTCCAGAGGATTTGGCGGGGACGTTATATCGCAATGGTCCTGGACAATTGGGGCGTGACGGGGTGCGGGTGGGGCACTGGTTTGACGGGGATGGAGCGGTGCTGGCGGTGCGGTTTGGGGGCGGCGCGGCGACGGCGACCTATCAATATGTGGACACGGCGGGGCGACGGGAAGAGGAGGCTGCCGGGCGGTGGCTCTATGGCAATTACGGGATGCTTGCGGCGGGGAATTGGTGGCAGCGGCTGACGGAGGGGCGATCGCTCAAAAATGCGGCAAATACGTCGGTGTTGCCCTTGCCCGACCGATTGTTAGCGCTATGGGAAGGGGGGCGACCCCACCGGCTTGATTTGGAGACCTTGGCGACGGTAGGCCTTGAAGATTTTCGCTCGGATGAGTTTGCTGGGTTGCCCAGCGATCGCTCCTATTCGGCCCACCCAAAAATCGATCCGGTCACCGGCGAAATTTATAACTTTGGCATGGTCCCCGGTCCCATCAATCAACTATGGCTCTATCGCAGCGATCGCACCGGCAAACTAATCAAGCAAAATTGTTTTAAGCTGCCGCGCCTGTCGCTTACCCATGATTTTGCATTGGCGGGACCGTATTTGATTTTCTGTTTGCCGCCAGTTCAACTGCAATTATTGCCCGCCCTACTGAACCTCAAAAGCTTTAGCGAATCCCTGGAATGGAGACCGGAGGCGGGCACCCGAATTCTTGTGTTTGATCGGGAAACATTGGAGTTAGTTAGCCGCGCCACCGTTGAACCCTGGTTCCAGTGGCATTTCAGCCATGGTTGGTGCGATCGCGATGGCAAAGTCCATGTGGGTTTGGTGGGCTATGAGGATTTTGCCACCAATCAACATTTACAAGAAATTGCTACCGGAGACGTCAAAACCCCTGCTGCGGGAACCCTGCGGGAAATCATATTTGATCCCCAAAATCCCGAACAGCTAGACCATAAAACCCTAGTGAATCGCCATTGTGAATTTCCCGTAATCAATCCCCACGGCAATCTTTCGACGGATGGTCCCCAGGATATTTATCTCTCTATCCACCATCAAGACTTGACCAATCCTGAGCAGTTCAAGTCCGAATTATTCGGTGCGATCGCCCACTACCAAACCAGCACCGATCAACTCACCATCATCGACACGGGCACTAACTATTACCCCTCCGAACCGGCCGTTATTTTTGATGAAAATAACCAACCTAAATATCTATTGACTGTTGTGTATGACGGGGATAATCATTGCAGTCAGGTTTGGATTTTTGATGGGCGATCGCCTGAGCATTTACAAGCTGGGGCGATCGCCAAACTCCAACTCTCCAGCGTCATCCCCCATAGCTTCCATGGTGTTTGGCATTCAGGTGTTAGGCATTCAAAGGGCTGAGCGCTGGATGAGTAACGGGCGAGGCGCAGGATTAAAGAACCAGCGGCGGATAGCCCATTGCCGTTGTTCGGGCGTTTCATCCGTTAGGTTCCACAGGGTCTCATAAAAGAAGAACGCCATCCCATTTAGCTCGCGATCGCGCACTTCTCGCACCTGTTGCCCCAAGGTTAATGAGGGTACTGGTTTGGCGCGCAATCCTGATAGTAACCCAATACTAACGGGGACCTGAGCGCTGGCAGTTTGTAGGGTGCGATCGCCCAATTCCTGTTGAAAACGCTCCATATCATTGCGATAGACCTGCACAATAATTTCATCCACCCAGCCCGATCTAACCCACCATGCCCAGTCCTGCAACGAGTGAGGATTGGCAAAATGGTAGGGATTCGGTGACAGGGAAACAATGGCATCGGGGCGCGCTTGTTTGACCCCCTTGGAAATGCGGGCAAAGAGTTGACTGAGGCGATCGCGCCGCCAATTTTGCCACCGTGCCCAGCGGGGATCCTGGGAGGATGTGGGGGGAGATTGCCCCGGAAAATCTTTTCGGTAGGCCGCGATCGTTGTGGGGGAATAGCCAAAATCCGCCGGCCAACCAAAATGGTCATCCCACTGGATCCCCGCCACCGGATATTTCTGGACGATTTCTACCGCCAAGTCCGTTAGGAATTTTTGCACCTCCGGATGGGTGGGATTTAACCATGCCCGCTGTTCTGCCCCCGCATGGGTGGTATTAGTGCCGTTTGCCCGTTGGGAGAGCCAATCCGGATGCTGTTGGGCGATCGCCGATTCCGGTGCCACCATCATCCCAAACTCCAACCAGGGGATCACCGTCAGCCCATGTTTTTTGCCGGCTGCCGACAACTCCCGCATTAAATCCCGCCCCCGTAGCCGGGGGTGGTTGGACATGGCCCGCCCCGTCGCCCGTCGAAACGTCTCGCTGGGGAACAACGTATCGCCGTTGTGCCACACCACCGGATAGACCGTGTTGAAATTGAACTGGGCCAACTGCGCCAATGCCCCCTCCATCACGGTGCGATCGTAGAGCACGTCACTATCCACCGTGGTCAGCCAGACCCCTCGCACCTCCGGCACCCGCACCACCAACGATTGCAGCGTATTGGTGGCAGGGCTTTCCAGGCGATCAGACAACGACTGACAAATCAGCGCCGCCGCTTCCCCCCGACTGAGGACCGTGCCGGCGCGAAACTGGCGGGAACTGGGGTAGATCAACCCCCACCCTTTCCGAGTCACCGCTGCCACCCCCGATCGCTGGGCAGCCGGGATCGCTGCGGCATCAGTATAGGTTTGCGCCACCAGGACATTCGCCCGAGGATCCCCCCGGTCCAATAACCCCAGCGATCGCGCCAATATCGTAAACGCTGCCCCCCGCGTAAGAGGCGCATTCTGAGACACCGACAGCGATCGCGCCTTTGCGCCCCAGGCTCGCTTCACCAACGTGGCAAAATCCCGCTGTCCCATAACTTGCTGGGGATATACCCGGCCACTGCCATCCCCCACCAGCCATCCCCGATCCTTCATCGCCGTTAAACAGCCCCGCGCCCAATGGTTCTGCGCATCGACAGGGGGCGGCACTTGGGCGATCACACTCCCGCTCCCAAACCCACTGACCCATGTCCCCATCACCAGGGCGATCGCCCCCAGTCTGACCCGTATCATCCGCATCCCCAGGCTCCCAAACCCCATAATTCCACCCAACTCAGACCCACTGTTAATCTCACGGATTGAATGACGCTGTCCAAATTGCGTTCTCCAATCGCCTTCTAGACTTTTTCCAAAGGTAGCCGAAGGATTCAGGAATCCCGGCAACTAGCTTAATGGACGGAATTTCTACCCTCATCCCTGATCGCATCCCAAAACCTTTCCTCTATGATTGGAAAGATTATTCCGGCCCTTGAATTCCAACGATCAAATATAAATTTATTTTATCGATGGTATTGCTGGAGATTTGGTTTAAATTTCACCGCTGTTCGTTAATTCATCACGAGAATTTCTATGGCAACTTATAAAGTTACGCTGATCAACGAAGCCGAAGGGTTGAACACTACCATCGATGTCCCCGAAGATGAGTACATTTTGGATGCGGCGGAAGAGGCAGGTATTGATCTGCCTTTCTCCTGCCGTGCTGGCGCTTGCTCATCCTGTGCGGCCTCTGTGGAAGGGGGAACCGCTGGCAAAATCGATCAGAGTGAGCAGAACTTCCTGGATGGGGAACAGTTGGATAAATATATTCTGACCTGCGTTGCTTATCCCACTGCTGACTGCACGATCTACACCCATAAGGAAGAGGATCTGTACTAAAAGCAAAACCACAAGTAAGTTTTATTCACGTTTCCTTCGTCCGAGTCACTTTTTCCAATGGGACGTTTGGGGTGAAACAATGCCACGTCGCGGAATTATTAAGTCCGGCGACGTGGCATTTTAATTTGGAGGCTGGCAGGGGGGAAATAGAGTGTCTTGGACGGTTTTGGGGGTGGGGCATGGGATCAAATATGATTCTGATCTCGCCGCTGAGGGGTCAAGATAACGTTGTGTCTTTGAGCTGTTTGAGTCGCTTGACCAATTTACTGGTTTTCGTCGCTAAGGTGCCGTAATCCTGACGTAATTTGGCATCGCGCACTTCTAAATCTTTCACTTCCCTCGCCAATTTTTCCCGCTCCCGCCGTAGCCGTTCCACTTCGCCGCCTAGGTTGCCCATGGTCGCGATCGCCTGCTCCAGATCGTCCTTTTGGCGGGTGAGTAATTGCACCGCTTCCTGTTGTTGAATGAGCTGTTCTTCCAGGGTTGCTTTGCGAATTTCCAAATCACTTAACACTCGATATAAATCTTGTTTGTGCTGGGTTTCTTCCAGGATTTGGGTCTGCAATTCATCCCGCTCCTGGCGCAGGACACCAATCACCGCTTCTACCTGTTGACGGCGATCGTTGACCTGTTGGAGTTGGGTTTGGAGCTGGGGGAGGGATGTCGCCGGGGCGATCGCTGGATCAGGGATGTCCGTTGGTGGTTGGGGCGGATTTTTTTGGGGCTGCGGTGCCGGCCGTCGAGTTGTTGTTTCAGGGCGGGGGGGCAATGGTGGCGGCGTTTGGAGCGGGCTGGGGGGCTTGGATCGGTGCGGTCGGTTCGGTTGGTCTAGTCGGTTGGAACGGGCGGCTGGTAGGGGAAGCTTTTTTGAAGGACGGGATAGCCATTGGGTGGCCTTAGCTTTGAAAGCGGTGAGGGGCAGGGCCTCCAGGAATGCTAAGCCGGTGCTGCCCAGGGCGCGGGGTTGGCGGGAAGGGGGCAGTTGGGGCGGCCGTTCCAATTTGCGGCGCTCTTGGAGGGTGCCCACGGTGATCAGTGCCGAAAGCCCGATCGCTCCGACGGCGGCCCCTCGCTGCCAATTGCGATCGCCCAAGGTTCCGACGCCGACGCCTATTACAAATGCGATCGCCCCTGCTGCCCACCAATTTCGCCGTTTCACGTAGCTATCCCCTTGTCTCTGGCTCGACCCCTTTGCCCGACTTTAATCCGTGCCCTGGTTAATGTCGACGCCTATGCCGATGCCAATTTCTTAGACCTTATTCTTTAGATCTTAGCGATAGATCCCGTCGATTTCACGGGGCTCGATGTCAGACTGCTGCGACAATTTGCGACAATTAGAGTCCTGCTGAACTACCGACAAACCGCCGCCCCCCTAACGCCCCCCATGAAACAGCCTAAACAACGGTTGGATGCGCTGCTAGTGGAGCGGGAGTTGTGTGATTCTCGGCAACGGGCCCAGCGGGTGATTCGGGCGGGGGAAGTGACGGTGAATGGCGATCGCATTGATAAGCCGGGCACTCAAGTTCCCACCGATGCGGCGATCAAATTGGCGGTAAAACCTCGCTTTGTTTCCCGGGGGGGGGAGAAATTGGCCAAAGCCCTCGATGCCTTTCCCATCGAAACCGGCGATCGCATTTGTTTGGACGGGGGCATCTCCACCGGCGGGTTTACGGATTGTTTGCTGAAGGCGGGCGCAGCAAAAGTTTATGGCGTTGACGTGGGCTATGGGCAGGTAGCGTGGACCCTACGTCAGGATGAGCGGGTGGAATTGTTGGAGCGCACGAATCTTCGCCATCTGCAACCGGAGGATTTATACAAAAATCCCAGTCAACCTCGCCCGAATTTGGGGGTGGTGGATGTGTCGTTTATTGGTTTGGCGAAGGTGATGCCTGCCCTATGGCGATTGCTGGAGCCCCCTCGGGAGTTGGTGTTGCTCGTAAAACCGCAATTCGAAGTGGGGCGCGATCGCATCGGAAAAAAGGGCGTTGTGCGGGATGTGAAAGACCGGGCAGGGGCGATCGCCGATGTGTACCAAGCGGCTCAGGACCTGGGATGGCATTACTGGGGCGTCACCGGCTCCCCCATCTCCGGTCCCGCAGGCAATGTGGAATATTTACTGTGGCTCAAAGATGAGTCGCCTGAAAAAAAGTCCCCTGAAAATTCCCCAGAGGATCTAAACCCGGTCTTTCGGGCGATCGCCGCCGACCCGACCCAAAGTCATCACGTTTCTGGCTAACCCTGCGAGCCCTTGGCTTCATTGGCCACTTGCTCGACGGGATCCGCCGCCAACGTGGCGATCGCTTCCTTCACGTCATCCTGATCCCCAAAGCCTTTTAACGCCTGGGCTACCCGATAGCGCACTTGCCAATCCTCATCGCTGACCAACGGCAGCAAGATTGCGATCGCCCGATCATCCCCCAAATCCCCTAAGGCGCTAATGGCCGCCAAGCGTTCCAATTCCGTCTCCGCCTCAACCGCCTTAGCCAACACGTCAAAGCCGCGGACATCGCCCAAAACCCCTAGGGCTGCGACAATGCTGAATCGCAATAACCATTCCGACGTGCCCTCGTAGATCTGCACCAGATCCTCAAAGGCGCTAGTAATTTTTAACGCTCCCAAACAATCCGCCGCTGCCGCCTTCACATCCATTTCCGGATCATTTAGCAGGCGATCGCGCAATAATGCTTCCGCCTTGGCCACATCGGAGGTGCCGACGGTGTCAAACTGGCTCACCGCCGAATATCGCACCCGGGCATTGCCATCGGCGATCGCCACCTGCAATAGGGCAAACCCTTCCTCCGGCGGTAAGTGCCGCACCTGGTTGATCGCAACCAAGCGATCGCCTAACTCACCGGATTCCAACCGTTGGCGCAATGCGTCTGCTTCAGGGGATGACATCATGATTAAAAATAAATAAAAATAAAGGCTAAAAAAACGGCTTAACCTTGAAAGGTTGTAAAAATTCTATGACGTCGGCACTCGCTCTCTGTAGTTTAAAACCTTATCCGTCGTGTGCCCGCCCATGGCTGAATCAACGTTCGTTTCGCCGCAACCCCCGACCCGTTTTCCCCCTTCCTCGGGCTTGGGGACGCTGTATGGCGTTGGCGTTGGTCCGGGGGATCCAGACTGGGTGACCGTCAAAGGCTTGAGAACCCTACAGCGGGCCCGGGTGATCGCGGTGCCGCAAAATCGCCACGGGGAGCCGGGGATGGCCTATGCGATCGCCCAACAATACCTGCGGCCCCATCAAACCCTGCTGACCCTAAACCTACCGTTCACCACCGATCCCGACTTGCTGGAGCAGGGTTGGAAGGAGGCGATGGCCACCCTGATGCCCCCCTTGCGATCGGGACAGGATGTGGCCTTTTTGGCGGAAGGGGATATCAGCTTTTACAGCACCTTTACCCATGTGATGCGGGCTGCCCAGCGCCACGAGCCCACCCTCCCCATCGAGACGATCCCCGGGGTATGTTCCCCCCTCGCTGCCGCAAGCGCCCTCAATTTACCCCTGTCCCTGTGGCACGAAAAAGTGGTTATTTTGCCCGCCCTCTACGATGTGGACGCGCTGGACCATGCCCTCGATTGGGCGGAAGTGGTGGTGTTGATGAAAGTGGGATCGGTGTTTGAGACGGTATGGAATTGTCTGGAACGGCGGGAATTACTGGATAACGCCTGCCTAGTGGAATGGGTGGGTTGGCCCGAGGAAAAAACCTGGGTCGGCTGGCGAGAGTTGCAAGGCTATCAGCCGCCCTATTTTTCCCTAGCCATTATCAAGCGTCAATTGGAGTCAGCGGCGATCGCCAACCCCCAGTAAGTCGCGATCTGGCCCGCGATCGCCCCTAACCCAATTTTCTATTGAGCCAACCCACGAACATTCCGTCCCAGTAACATTCATTGATCTCGGCTTTCTTTCTCAGTAAAGTCCTAAATACCCGTTTCAGACTGCTGCCTGCCGACCCTTCGCCTACTCGCTGGACATTCACC
This sequence comes from uncultured bacterium, assembly GCA_964655355.1. Taxonomy (GTDB): domain Bacteria; phylum Cyanobacteriota; class Cyanobacteriia; order CACIAM-69d; family CACIAM-69d; genus CALGDE01. Next base: position 11,448 of record CAZZMD010000004.1, on the reverse strand, counting down.
ATGGCCGCCCATTCCATGCCTGCCCCCCCTGAAGTTCCCCCCTCGCCCCCACTCCCCACCGTTAACCTGGGGGTGATGTTCCGCCTCGGTCTCTTCCAAATGGGCTTGGGGATCATGTCCGTGCTCACCCTGGGCGTATTGAATCGGGTCGCCATTGATGAGTTAGGGATTCCTGCCACCGTCGCTGCCGGGGCGATCGCCATGCATCAATTTGTTGCGCCGGCGCGGGTGTGGTTTGGGCAATTGTCCGACGCCAAACCCCTCTTTGGCACCCACCGTACGGGGTATGTGTGGGCAGGGGCGACCCTATTTGTGACGGCTGCGTTTATTGCGGTACAGGTGCTATGGCAGCTCGGTAGCGCGGCCGATGGCGGTTGGCAGTGGGATAGCAGCACCATGGCCTGGACGGGGATGTTGGGGCTGGTGTTTGCGGGCTATGGCCTCGCCTTGAGTTCCAGCTCCACACCGTTTGCGGCCTTGCTGGTGGATGTGTCCGACGAGGACCAGCGATCGCGATTGGTGGGGGTGGTGTGGTCCATGTTGATGGTGGGGATCGTGATCGGGGCGATCGCCACCAGTATTTTGCTGAGGCGGGTCGAAGCGGCCAGCGATATGGCCACCGTCAGAAGCAGCATCAATGGACTCTTTGCCATGGTGCCCTTCGTGATCCTGTCCCTCGCAGCGATCGCCACCTGGGGGGTCGAAAAAAAATATTCTCGATTCCTGCACCGCACGCGATCGGAGGATGCGACGGAGTCAGGGCGGGACGACAAGATTACTTTGGCCCGGGCCCTGCGTATCCTGACGGCCAATCGCCAAACGGGATTATTTTTTATTTTTCTGATTGTGATGACCATGGGGCTTTTTATCCAGGAAGCGGTCCTGGAACCCTATGGCGGTGAAGTGTTTGGCATGACCATTGCCGAAAGCACCCAGCTCAATGCCTTCTTTGGCCTGGGCACCTTGATCAGTCTGGGGGGTGCAGGGTTTTTGATTGTGCCCCGCCTGGGCAAAAAGCCGACGATTCGCCTGGGGTGTTTATCGGTGGCGGCCTGTTGTTTCGCATTTATTGCTGTGGGGTTTACCGGTGATGCCCTCTTCCTAAAAAGCGCTGTCTTCGTGTTTGGGCTTGCTTCGGGGGTGACCACGACCGGAGCCATTAGTTTGATGCTCGATCTAACGGTTGCCGAGACTGCGGGCACCTTTATTGGCGCTTGGGGACTAGCCCAGGCCATGTCTCGGGCGACGGCGACGGTGTTTGGGGGCGCGGTGTTGGATATTGGCCGCGCCCTATTTGGTCAGGGGGATCAGGCCGGATTAGGGGCCTATGGACTGGTGTTTATGGTCCAGGCGCTGGCGATGGTGATTGCGTCCCTGGTGCTACTGCGTCAGGTCAACGTGGAAGAATTTCAAACCAAAGCAGGCACCGCTGTCTCAACGGTCTTGGCGACAGAAGTTGATTAGTTTTGAGTTTGAAATTAGTTTTCAGCCTGAAATTGGTTTGAAATTAGTTTTGAGTTTGAAATTAGCTGGTCTGAAATTAAATCGTCTGAAATTAATTTGTGTTTAATGGGGCTCCCGTGGAGAACGCTGTAGGGGCGGGGATTGTAGCTGCCAATGGCTGGCGATCGGCATTCTCCAGCCCGTGCCAAAGGCCCGCTCTGTTACCTTGATCCCTGGGGCTGCCTGACGTCGCTTAAATTCCGCCCGTGATAGGAGGCGAATCACCCGGTCTACGGTGGCGGAGTCATGGCCCACCGCGACCAAATCTGAGGGGGCTTGGGCCTGGTGCACCAGGCGATCCAGGATGTCATCTAGGACGTCGTAGTCCGGTAAGGAGTCTTGATCCACTTGACCGGGGCGAAGTTCGGCGCTGGGGGGTTTGTTCAGAATATTCTCGGGAATGATGATCGGCGCTGTCTGGGGACGCATCCCGATGGGGATGGCATCGGTTGCGAGATCCTCCGTGGGCATGGCCGGCGCGATCGCCAAGCGGGCATGTTTGGGGCACCCCACCTGTCCCCGATTGAGCCAGCGACACAGAGAATAAACCCGTGTTTTGGGCACGTCGGCAATGACCGCTAACCCCCCGTTCATATCCCCATATAGCGTGCAATAGCCCACCGCCATTTCCGATTTGTTGCCGGTGGTGAGCAGCAGATGGCCAAACTTATTGGCGATCGCCATCAACAAATTGCCACGGATTCGGGACTGTAGATTTTCCTCTGTGATCCCTAATTCCGTCTCGGCAAACAGGTCATTAAAGGTTCGGTCATAGGCTTTCATCAACCCGTCGATGGGTAACAGTTCCGTGGACATCCCCAAGTTTTCGGCCAACGCTTTTGCATCATTGATCGAATGATCGGAGCTATAGGGGGACGGCATCAACACTCCCAGCACCTTATTGGGCCCCAGGGCCGCCACGGCGATCGCCGCCACCAGGGCCGAATCAATGCCACCGCTCAGCCCCAGCAATACTTTCGAGAAACCACACTTACGGGCATAATCCCGCACCCCCAGCACTAACGCCGACCAAATTTCCCCGTCCACGGACGCCGCCAGGGGGGCAATCCCAGAACGCTGTACTGGAATCTGACCCACATCTTCGATCGCGGTTGCACTGGACCCCCAGCGATCAACTTTAACGACGGGCTCTCGGCCGGCACTGGGGGCATCTCCCGACCCCTTGCCCTCAGTGCCCTTGCCCTCAGCCCCGTTGCCCTCGGGATCCTTTTTAAAGGCCTTCGTGGCTGGGTCATAGTCCACCACCACTAACCCCACCTCAAAACCCGGCGCCCGACAGACCACCTTCCCCGTGTCATTCACCACCAGGCTCGCCCCATCAAACACCAGGTCATCGTTGCCGCCAATCTGATTCACGTAGGCCAGGGGTATGCCATACCGTTGGGCACAGTGCTGGAGCATCGCTTCCCGCAGATGTTGTTTTCCGGCCACATAGGGAGAGGCGGATAAATTCACCATCAGCTCTGCCTGGGCATCCCGCAGCTCCGCCACCGGGTCCACTCTGTAGGTCTGATGGCCCCAAAAGGCTTCATCGTTCCAAATGTCTTCGCAAATGGTGACGCCGACCTTGACCCCCCCTAGCTCACACACATTGGGGCGATCGCCCGGCATAAAATAACGGTCCTCGTCAAACACGTCATAGGTGGGCAACAACCGTTTGGGAAAGACCTGACGAATCTCCCCCCCCGCCAGCAACACCGCAGCATTCACCAGTGACCCTGAGGGATGATGATCCAGCCCCGCTTGCTGACTGGTGATGGCTGCCCCCACCAGTACCGTTAGCTCTGGGGGTAGTTCCTGGGCCAGGATCGTCAGTTCTGTGGCGATCGCGTGGATAAATCCGGGGCGCACCAGCAAATCCCGGGGGGGATAGCCACAGATGGCTAATTCCGGCGTCACCATCAGATTTGCCCCTAAGCCATGGCTGCGTTGGGCAAACTGCAAAATTCGTTTCCGATTCCCCGCCAAATCTCCCACGGTGGGATTGAGCTGGGCGATCGCGAGGGTCAAAGGGTTCGCCATAGAAGGGAGGTGGAAGAGTATACCGTAATTTTACTGAGTTCCTCTGGTCTTATGTCGACCAATCTCGTAGACCAATCTCACCTGTCAGGATCCCTATCATCCCTTCAACGGCAGACGTAGGAAAGTGCAACGCTGACATTTTTTTCAGGATCTCAGTGGGGCTAACCGATGGCTGAACGGGGGATGGCGATGATTCTGACGTGATGGGCCTGTGATTTGCCCGCGATTTGCCCGTGATTAACCCGTTACTGACCCAAGACGTCTTTGAGCCGGATTAGGGTTCGCTCATTTTCCGATGGGTTGCCGACCGTAATCCGTAGCCCGCCCCCCGTATGGCGGATTAAGGTCCCTTTCGTTTTCATTGCCGCTGTCAGGGCAGCGAGTTTCTGCTCCGACTCGGGATCGGCCGCACCGTCTTGCAGTCGTAAGTAGATAAAGTTGGCGTCGCTTTTCCAGACTCGAAATGTGCCGAGGGCGCGAAGGGCCTGCAAGAGACGATCGCGATCGCGTAGCAATTCCGGGATCGCCGACAGCAGTTCATTCCGATGGGCCAGGGCTGTCAGTGCCGCCGCTTGGGAAAAACTGGGCAGATTGTAGGGCAACCGCACTTTTTCTAGGGCTTGGATCAGGTCCGGATGACCGACGGCATAGCCCATCCGGTGGGCGGCCAGGCGGAATGCTTTGGAAAAGGTACGCAAAACCACCCAGTTGGGCCGGGCCGCCAACTCTCCTACCACCGTTTGCTGGCTGAACTCAAAATAGGCTTCGTCAATGACCACCAGCACCTCCGGGGGAATGCCCCGTAGCCAACTGAGTTCGGTGGGGGTTAATGCATTCGCCGTGGGGGAGTTGGGGTGAACCATCCAGACCACCCGAATCGGAGCCCCCATGGGATCGGCGATCGCCTTTCGAGCCGCGTCGATATCCACCTGAAAATCTTTGCTGGGGTCGCGCCCAACGGTGACTACGTCAATGCCTAAGGTTTTGGCCAGGATCCCATACATGGAAAAGGTGGGCGTGGCGGCAAGAATGCTGGCGGATTGACCGAGACAGGTGGCAATGAGGAGCGATCGGATCAGTTCATCGGAGCCATTGCCGACGGAGATTTGTTGGGGAGTTATTTTTTGGGTGGTGCCGTTGCTGATGGGACCACAGGAGCCATTCACGTACTCGGCGATCGCGGTTTTCAAAGCCCCATGACCCCCGTCGGGATAGCGGTTGGTTTCCAGGGTGGTTTGATAGGTGTCTGCTAGCTTCGCCCGCAGTTTATCTGGCAGGGGATAGGGGGATTCATTGGTGTCCAAATGGTCGAGTTCGATGCCCTCTGTTGCCCCTGCGGGGTGGGGGGTATAGGCTGCCAGGTCAAGTAAGTCGGGGCGTAGGTAGGACAGCATAGGGGGGCGGGGACAGGGGCTAAATGCTTTGTAACGTCGACAACTCGGGGGTTACAGCATATCGTCTCATGGTTTCAATGGTGCTAGGTGGGGCGCAAAATTTTTTGAAATGAAGGATCAGCAGGGGGGCGATCGCGATGACTGGCGTCAGCGATTTGTTCGGGGGGAGAGATAATTTTGTCCCTTTCCTGACTAGGATGGGGGGCGACGCGTCCTGCTGAGTTTATTCCTAACCAATTCCATGCTGTTTTCCCGCCCTCACCGATTGTCTCGCCCCTCCACTCCCCGACAATCGTCGCGATTGCTGCGGCGATCGCTGGCGGTGGCCGCAACGATGATTACGGGGGGGATGACCTTGGTGAGCTGCGGGGGAGCGCCAATGGGGGGCGGCGATCGCGATCCCACGACGCTCAAATTGTTGTATTGGCAAGCCCCGACGATTTTGAATCCTCACCTGGTCAGCGGATTCAAGGATTATGAAGCGGCGCGGATTACCTATGAACCGCTGGCGAGCTATGACAGTGAGAATAATTTAGTGTTATTTCTGGCGGCAGAGGAACCGACCCGGGAGAATGGCGGCATTGCAGCGGATGGAAAATCGGTGACCTGGAAGCTGAAGGAAGGGGTGAGATGGTCTGATGGGGAGCCGTTTACGGCGGCCGATGTGGTGTTTACCTATGAATATTTGAGCAATCCCGAGGTGGCGGCGGCGACTGTGGCGGATTATCTCAGCGTGGAATCGGTGGAGGCGTTGGATGATTACACGGTGAAGGTGACGTTCAAAGATGTGACGCCGGCGTGGTCCCAGCCTTTTGTGGGGTTAAACGGGATGATTTTGCCCCGCCATATTTTTGAGGAATTTAATGGTCCCAATGCCCAGACTGCGCCGGCAAACCTAATGCCCGTGGGGACTGGTCCCTATCGGGTGACCCAATTTAAGCCGGGGGATTTGGTGCAGTATGAAGCCAATCCCAATTTCCGCGACGCTGACAGTCTGGCGTTTACCCAGGTGGAAATTAAGGGTGGTGGTGATGCCACTTCGGCGGCGCGGGCGGTGTTGCAAACGGGGGACGCCGACTTTGCCTACAATCCCCAGGTGGAAGCGTCGGTATTGAAACAATTGGAAGCGGGGGGCGCAGGGGCGATCGCCTCGGTGTCCGGCCCCCAAACAGAACGGCTATTTCTGAATTTTACCGACCCCAACCCCGCAGCGCCGGGGGCAGAAAAATCCAGCATTGAATTTCCCCACCCCTTTCTGACCGATAAATCCGTGCGGCAGGCGTTGTCCCTGGCCGTTGATCGCCAATTAATCGCCGATCAGCTCTATGGTCCCACCGGAGAAGTGGCCGTCAATATATTGCGATCGCCCGATATTTTCCGTTCCCCCAATAACGAAGCCGTTTTTGATTTAGACGCAGCAAAACAATTGCTGGATGAGGCGGGCTGGGTGGATAGCAATAACAACGGGACCCGCGACAAAGATGGGATTGAACTAAGCGTTGTTTTCGCTACGTCTGTTAACCCATTGCGTCAGAAGACCCAGGAAATCATCAAACAAAGTTTTGAGACATTAGGGGTCGGCGTTGAACTCAAAACCGTTGATGCAGGCGTCTTCTTCTCCGGGGATCCCAGCAATCCCGACACGGTGAATCGCTTTGAAACCGACCTACAAATGTTTACCACCGGCAACGCCAGCCCCGACCCTGGCACCACCATGGGCTGGTGGACCTGTGACCAAATTCCCGCCAAATCTAATGACTGGAATAACGATAACTATGCACGCTATTGTAACCCCGCCTATGACGAACTCTGGGAGCGATCGCGCACGGAACTAGACCCAGAAAAACGGCGAGAACTAATGATCCAAATGAATGATTTGTTGATTGAAGACGTCGCGATTATTCCGCTAATTGGCCGTACCCAAAACGGAGCCGTCAGCAATCAGCTTACCGGCGTAGCCCTAACCCCTTGGGACACCAACACCTGGAACATCAAAGACTGGAAGCGATCGCCCGGAGCCGAATAAATTGAGAATGGGATTCCTAAGGGGCGCTGCCCCTTAGGCGGGGTCGGAGGGGCAGCGCCCCTGCCATACCAATACTTGGCTGTGACGATGAATAACCCACTCTCAAAACCGTTTTTCAACTGGCTAGGCAGCCTAACCCAATCGAAACTGGCGATCGCCTGGATTGCGCGAACTAGCCCCAACGTTAAATATTTCCACGATACCGATCAGCCCATTATTGCCCTCACCATTGACGATGGTCCCGATCCTAGAACTACCCCAAAAATCCTAGAAACCCTTGGCAAATATGATGCAAAGGCAACGTTTTTTATTACAACCAGCAGGATAAAAGGTTGTGAGTCAATTATTGAGGCGATCGTGGATCAGGGGCATGAACTGGGCAACCATTTAACCGAAGATAGCCCTAGCATTTTCCTAACTGATGATGAATTTGAAGCTGATCTTTTAAAAGCTCATTCAATGTTGGAGAAGTTTGAGTCTCCGGTCTGGATGCGCCCCGCCTCCGGTTGGTATCGTCCGTCTATGGTTGCGATCGCCAACAAACGAGGTTATCAAGTTGCCCTTGGTTGTATTTTCCCCTTCGATACATTTTTAGTATCGTCCGACTTTGCTGCAGATTTTATTCTGTCAAAGGCGTTTCCTGGGGCAATTATCGTTATGCACGACACCGGAACTTGGGGAGAAGAAACCGCCAAAACCCTAGACATGGTGCTGCCCGAACTATCTCACCAAGGTTACAAAATCTTGACCCTATCCAACCTTTTCGCGCCTTAACCCGAACTATTCGTCACTCCTTCAAACCGGGATACCCAAGGGTCAATGACCCTTGGGCGGGGTCGGAGGGGCAGCGCCCCTGCAATACCGGTTTTGCCCCTACAGATCACCAAAGCCCTTGCGCTTCTTCTGCTTTTTCTTCTTCTTGCGACCCCCGCCCTGGTTGTACCCCCGGAAACCCTGCTGAGGCATCCCGCCTCCCATACCCGGCATCCCGCCACCCGGCATACCACCGCCACCCATCATCCCCGCAAACGGATTCATACCGCCCATACCCGGCATATTTCCCTGACCCATCTGCTGCATCAAATTGCGCATCCGCTGAAAATCACTAATCAACTGACTCACATCCTTCTCTTCCAACCCAGCCCCGCGGGCAATCCGCCGCCGCCGACCGGGCACCGTCGCCAACAAATCCGGATCCTTGCGCTCCTCCATCGTCATCGAACTAATCGCCGACTCCGCCTGCTTCAACTTCGACTCCGCCTGGCTCAACTGATCCGAGCCAATCTTATTCATCCCCGGGATCATCTTCACCATCCCCGCCAATGACCCCATATTCTTCATCAGCCGGGTCTGCTTCAGGAAATCATCAAAATCAAACTTGGCGGTCAGGATCTTCTCCTGCATCTTCTCCGCATCCGCCAGGTCGACCGCTTCTTGAGCCTTCTCCACCAGGGTCAACACATCCCCCATGCCCAAAATCCGTGATGCCATCCGATCCGGATAAAAGGGTTGGAGCGCTTCCACCTTCTCGCCCACACCAATAAACTTGATGGGCTGCCCAGAAATCTGCCGCACCGACAACGCCGCCCCACCGCGGGAATCCCCATCCATCTTGGTCAGAATGGCACCGGTAATCCCAATCTGATCATGGAACGTACGGGTTAAATTCGCCGCCTCCTGACCGGTCATGGCATCCACCACCAGCAGGACATCGTCGGGCTGGACCACGTCCTTGATCTGCCCCAGCTCGTCCATCATGTCCTGGTCAATTTGCAGACGACCGGCGGTGTCCACAATCACCGTATCGATGCCGTCCGCCTTCGCCTTTTCAATCCCCTGACGGGCAATATCCACAGGATTGGCATCGGCACCCAGGGAAAACACCGGTACATCAATTTGCTTACCCAGGGTTTTCAACTGCTCGATCGCCGCAGGACGATAGACATCCGCCGCCACCATGAGGGCCGATCGCTTCTGTTTGCGCAGAAGCAGGGATAATTTTGCCGTTGCAGTGGTTTTACCGGTCCCCTGTAAGCCGGCCATCAAAACGACCGTGGGGGCTTCGTCGGCCTGGGCTAGGGGCACATTGCTGTCCCCCATCAGGGCCACCAGCTCATCATTCACAATTTTGATGAACTGCTGACCGGGATTGACGCCGCTGACTACCTCGGCACCCTCGGCTTTGGTTTCGACGTCCTTAATAAATTGCTTAACAACCTTTAGGTTGACGTCCGCCTCCAACAGCGCCCGCCGCACCTCCTTGAGGGCATCTTTGATATTTTCCGGACTGATTTTGTCCTGACCCCGCAGCGATTTCCAGGCGGATTCAAAACGATCAGCAAGAGCTTCAAACATGGTGGGCGGCGATGGACGTTAATAACTATCAGGTTCTCAGGGATGCCAAATGGGGTTGTTTTCCACGGCATAATTCCCCGACATTACAAGTAATTAGGATATTTGATGATACCGCGCTGGATCCCCAACCGGCAGAGGAATTGTGGTGAAGCGCCCCGGTACCGGCCCCTTACCCCTTGGGCTTGGAGCTTGAAGGGGTTGATGAGGCTCTTCGCTTGCCGGCATTGGATTGACGGATGAGCCAGTAGCTGAGGGACAGGGCGGCAATGGCGATCGCTAGACCGATGATCTGAGCCCCATCGACTTTCTTCAAATCCAGGAGAATAATTTTCCGCGCCACGGCGGTTAAGGAGGTTGCCACCACCAGCTCCACCTGAACCACATGCTTACGTAAGTAGGCGGTGATATTTTCCAAGATTTCTAGGGCAATGAGAATACTCAGAAACGCCCCAAAAATCCCCTGGAGTTCCTGGTTAAAAACCCCGTCCGGCGACTCGGTCAGTCGCCCTGCCATCAGGGACACCAGATCGATGCAGGCGACAATAATCACCGCCACCATCGCCAGGGACAGAACACGGGACACCAGCCCTTCCACCAGTTTCATGATGTGGATGAATTCGCGATCCTTATAGATCGCCTGCCACAGGGTTTGAAAGAAAGATCTCATAGGCTCTAGCGATCGCCAGTCAGCAATGTATATATCTATCGGTCGTATTAAAAGGCACGGGGCGGACATTCGACCCAGGGGTCAAACCAGGGGTCAAACCGCGCGGGCAATGGGAGTGTCCCCTGATTCCGGAGCCTTGGCAAGGGCAGACCCCGCCCAACATGGCAAAACTGCATCTTCCGTATCTTTTATCCGCCCACCGTATCTTTCATCCCTCCACTGGGGATTTTGATGATTAGGGATTTGAGACAGGGTTGATTAAGATTATTTAACCGCCCGTGTCCTATGGCGTCCTCGCCTGTGCCCCTTCAACGTCCCTGACTGACTTTTCCCCGTGCCTTCTCCCTCCTCTGACCCTGCCCTGATGGCCAGTGCCCATCAAGAACAATGTGACGAGTGCATTGTGGCCCAAGAGGAACGATTGGATCGATATTTAGCGAAGCAATGGCCGAATCTCTCGCGATCGCGCTTTCAGAAATTAATCGAGGCGGGGCAGGTCCAACACAATGGCGTGGTCTGCACCAATAAAAAGCTCATGGTGGCGGTGGGCGATCGCCTTCAGGTGACGATCCCCGCGGCCCAGCCCCTGAATTTGGAACCCCAGGCGATCGCCCTGGATATTTTGTACGAGGACCGGGATGTCATCGTCGTCAATAAGCCCGCCGGTATGGTGGTACATCCGTCTGCCGGCCATACCGATGGCACCCTCGTAAACGCCCTCCTCGCCCACTGCCAAACCTTGCCCGGGATGGATATGCCCGCCATCAACGGCGTCAAACGGCCGGGCGTGGTGCATCGGTTGGATCGGGATACCACCGGGGCGATTATGTTCGCTAAAACCGACCTGGCCAATCAACATTTACAGGCCCAACTGCGACACAAAACCGCCCACCGGGAATATTTAGGCGTCGTCTTTGGGTCTCCCCGCCACAGCGACGGCATCATCAACAAACCCGTCGGACGCAATCCCAACGATCGCAAACGCCAGGCGATCGTCCCCGAAGACAAAGGCGGCCGTCGCGCCATCACCCATTGGTACGTGGAAGAACGGCTGGGTAATTTTACGTTGATGCGTTTCGAGCTAAAAACCGGACGCACCCACCAGATCCGCATCCACTGCACCGATATGGGACATCCCATGGTGGGCGATCGCACCTATGGCTCCAGCCGCACCAAAATCGGCGTCAACCTACCGGGACAAGCCCTCCACGCCTGGAAACTCCGGTTTATGCACCCCCGCACCGGCGAAATCATCGCCACCGAAGCCCCGATCCCCAAACACTTCACCACCTTGCTCGATGTCCTTAGACAGCGAAGCCACTGAGATGGCCTTAGGACGGGAGTCGAACCGACTGCAATAGCTCTGCAATACGCCACGACAGCGCACCATACCTTTCAAAACCTTTAAAGGCGGCACCCAGATTCGAACTGGGGATAAAGGATTTGCAATCCTCTGCCTT
>CAZZMD010000003.1:0-136609 GCA_964655355.1 uncultured bacterium | reverse complement strand
ACCAGTCTTGCTCAGCGGGGGCGATCGCGGTAGAAGTCATGGCGGCTGCGACTAAGGGATTGAGTAGGAAACGCGGAAATTGGAGGCGCAGAGATATCGGTTGTGACGGTTATTCACATCCAACGACATTCTAATCTGCCAATGTTAGAATACAGTTCGCTGGCGCAGTACCGATGCTGACAGCGTTTTAGATTTGCGGACGTAATTCAGTGGTAGAATGTCAGCTTCCCAAGCTGAACGTCGCCGGTTCGAGTCCGGTCGTCCGCTTCATGGTTCTTTGGCAGCAATCAAACACGCAGTCAAACACGACGAGAAGTGCTGTAAATCATGCTGATTCGAGTGGCACAATCCGCCGATGTTGAAATGATGTTTGATATCCGCACCAGCGTTATCGAAAACTATCAATCGCGCGAAGAGATTGCTGAGTTAGGCATTACCCCCGAGTCTGTTGCAGAAATGTTGGCGACCGATTGCCGTGGTTGGATCGCGGAATTGGAGGAGCAACCCATTGGATTTGCGATCGCCAATGGGACCGAAGCCAATATTCTCGGCATGTTCGTGCGTCCTGGGTTTGAAGGCAAGGGGGCGGGGCGATCGCTCATGCAAGCCGCAGAAACCTGGCTATGGTCTAAAGGGTTTGACGAAATCTGGTTGCTCACCGGCAATGATCCATCCCTCAGGGCCTATGGCTTTTATCAACACCTGGGATGGATTTTTTCTGAGGTCATTACCGAAGGCGATTTCGCCGGAGAAGCTAAGTTCATTAAGCAGGCTCATTGTTCCGAGTGACAGATTCGCCCAACCCACTTGTCGGCCTGCCAAGTTTGCTCCCCAAGTTTGGTGCTCACAATTCGATGATCTGTTAAGTGATCTATGGTGTTGAACCTTGGGCATCGGACAATCGTTGTTTTAAGGTCCCTAGCTCCGAGTTTTGCGTTTGAATCAACTGCGCCATATTACAAATGGTGCGAGCCAGGGCCCCAATTTCATCGCCCCGATCAACAACGGCCTCTAACCCTAACCGTTGAGCGTCAAAGGTATCGTGCTCGATCGCCGCAGAGATGGCCGCTGTCACGTAGTAAATCTCTGCCAAATCCTCCACACTTTTATGGTGTCGTGCTTCGAAGGCGTCCATCACTTGGTTATAGCGGGTGGCGATGTGGCCAATCTCCGTAAAGGGTTCGACGGGTACCCGCAAACTCAGATCATGGGTTTCGGCTTGGCGATCCATGATTTGAAACAGGGTGTAGGTATCGGTTTTAGCGTTGTGCTCCGATAGGTTGAGCCCCATGGCTTCATCGTCCGGGGAGATGCGAAGGGGGAAATAACGATTCCAGAACCACAGCAGAATCCAGCTAATGCCGACGGACCAAACCAGCGCCGCCCCAATTCCCAGCGCCTGCACTAATACTTGAGCCATCCGTCCCAGTCCCGTGTCCAGTCGCGAAAGGTCGCCCATTAACCCCACACACAGGGTGCCCCACAACCCAGCGCCCCCATGAACCGCGATCGCATCCACCGCGTCATCCACCTCCAGACGCACCAAGAGTTTCATGGTCAGCATCATCGCTGCGGCCCCGGTCGCCCCAATAACGATCGCCACCATCGGCGCGACCGCATGGGCACCGGCCGTAATCGCCACCAGTCCCGCCAAGGATCCATTCATCAGGGGTTCCGCCTCGACCCGGCGATCGCGCGCCCAGCTTAAGCCGCCGCCCACCAAGAGTCCCGCCACCCCCGCCAACATGGTGTTAACAATCACCCCCGGCACCGCCTGATTCAGGGCCAAGGTACTGCCCCCATTGAATCCAATCCAGCCAAACCACAACAGCAGCGTTCCCAATACCGAAAACGGCATATTCGATCCCTGGATTTTCACCACCTCCCCCCGTCTTGGAAATCGCCCCTGGCGAGGACCAATGATCAGCGCCGCCGCCAGCCCGACCCATGCTCCCACGCTATGGACGACCGTAGATCCCGCAAAATCCACAAACCCTAATCGATGGAGCCAGCCGCCCGATCCAGCCACCTCTCCCAAAAATTCCGGTGCAATGCCATTCCAAGCCCAATGGCCAAAAATGGGATAAATCAACCCCGACACCAAAGAGGCGATCGCCAAATACCCGCCAAACTGTAACCGCTCCGCCACCACCCCGGACACAATGGTTGTTGACGTGCCGCAGAACATGGCTTGAAACAGGAAAAAGACCGCTAAGTCCGGCGATTCTAGGGTCGGAAAAATTTCCCCCAGCCCCCACCATCCGACAATTGATCGCCCAAACATTAACGTAAATCCGAAGGTCCAAAAGAGACCCACTGACAATCCAAAATCCGCAAGGTTTTTAATCGCAACATTAATGCTATTTTTCGAGCGAGTCATCCCCGACTCTAAGCACATAAACCCTGCTTGCATGATAAAAACCAAGCCTGAGCAAATCAGAATCCACAGTAAATCAATGGGGTTCATAGGGGTACTTAGAGAGGATTATTTCGATGGGCACAGCATCAGTATTAGCCGTTAAGCATCAGCTAGACAGTGACTTTCGGCGTATTTTAAGTTGCTTTCGCTGGAAACCATACTGCTCTGCAAACTGGGGAATTCCATCCTGGTGACCAATCACAATGAGAGAATCCCCACTGTTGAGAATCTGCGACGGATGCGGCCGAAAAATTGTGCTTCCATCCGCACGGCGAATGGCGATCGCAATAAATGCCCCCTTGGCCCGCACCTCGATTTCCATCACCGTCCGTCCTAGTCCCAATGAGCCTCGCCGCACCGTCAGCTCGTCCATTTGCACATCAATATGAGCCAACAAATCATTCAAATAACTTCGTTCTTCCGGCTGATTTAAAAAATCCCGTCGGTCCGATTGGGCCATTAAATTCGCCATCTGGATTGCTCCAACGGTCATGGGCAAAATGACGCGATCCGCCCCCGCCAGTCGTAATTTACGCTCCGTTTCCGGCACCTCTCCCCGCGCGAAAATCATTAGCTCATGATTCAATTCCCGTGCCGTCAAAGTAATAAACACATTAGTCGCATCGTCCGGCAAGGCGGTGGCTAATGTCTTGGCATTCAAAATACCCACCGCATGGAGACTTTCTTCGTGGATCGCATTGCCATTGTGAATGAGATATCCCGACTTTTCTGCCAGAGCAACCCGCTCCGGATGATTATCAATGATGGCAAAGGGGTAGTCAGCGGCCTGTAACTGCTGGGCAATCACCTGACCCATCCGACCAAAGCCACAAATAATCGCATGGTTACGCAAGTTCGCCATGGCCCGTTGCCGTTGCTGAATATTCAATGCGCGATGAATTTCGCCTTCGGTGACCATTTGTACAAATCCGCCAACGATATAAACCGCAGAGGTGGTCCCGGCGATAATTACCAACATGGTAAATACCTTTTGGACTGGACCCTCCAGGGGCTTCACTTCCCCATAGCCCACCCCAAAAATCGTGATGATCACCATATATGCCGCTTCCAACGGCGTCCAACCAAAGCCGATGTACCCGAGGATCGCGATCGCGATCGTCCCCGTGAAGAAGGCAAAACCGGTCAGAATGCGATGCTGGGAATTTTGCATGGGCGATCGCAGTGGGGAGAAGCAGGCCTGTTGTAGGGCGAGATTGCCATCGGTGTTGTAGTCCAGATGACGTTTACTGCTCGTCACGCCACCACTGGCTCCCGGACTGTCCACCCGTTGCGCTGATGACCATAGGGCAGCTCAATCGCTTTACTCCTGCATGCCGGCGTAGAGCAAGCGCGCAAACAACCTCGCCCCATGATCAACTTTGAGTTCAGCATAGGAAGGAGGCTTACGCTGACCCACAACCCGCAAATCTGACAACAACTCTGGGTGAAACTGGCTACTAAATGAACGACGCAGAATCCCTGTTTCGTAGTCTTTGTAATAGATGCAGGTGGCAGCACACTCTGTAATAACTTCGTCATTCGTCGCTGTCGAACACAAAATTTTGACCGCGTAGGGTAGCTTATTCAACCAAGACAGTGAGCTATCGCTAACGACATGCCGGTAGGGAATCAGCGCATCATGCAATAGGCGGTAGGCCCAGTTAGCGAATAGAATGGCCTCCTCATTAACCTCATCCGTATGGAACATCGAAATATTGAGTTCGCTCTCATACTGAATCGACGTATCAATGATGCCTTCAAACTCATGATTGGTAACTTCGTGGGCCAAGATTAGCTCTTCTGGAATATGAGTGTCTCCCAGGTCAGGAGGGCGATAGAAATGAAGTGTACTGTTCCCGACCTCTTGATGTTCGTTAGAGCCCACCGCAAATTCTGGATGACGCCAATCGTCGGCAATGGTTAATGCCCCATGTTCTTTTTTCACGCTAAGGGCTTGCCCCATTGCCTTAATTTGCAGGCTCACGTCCTTTAGGATTCTTAAGCCGTTTCCGCTGGGATCAAATTTCAGCTCTTCTAACGCTTGAATTTGCTCGACCGCTTGCTGGATTAAACGAATATGGGCTTGGGCGACCAGTTGATGGCCCAAGCAGATAAAAATTGCCGGAGCGCTTGTTGGTGAGCGAGCCAGCACAATTCGCTGAGTCAATAGTTGCAGTTCATCAAGGGAGGCTTTACTTCCTTCAAACGTAGTGGCATCACGCACCGATGGGTTGCCCCCTTCCATGACGATCGCAACACCAGCACTTAGGACGGCAATGAGCTTGTCCAAGTCAAACAGCCCCGTTGACCACACCGGAAACAAAACGGAGTCTAAATCAGCAAGCTTTTGGGCTAAGTAAGCGACATTTAAAGAGCCTCTAACCTCTTCACCAAAAGGGTTTCGACCGACGTGCACCCATGGCTCAATAATGGCGATCGCATTGCGATAGAGCTGCGGATTTTGCATCAGAAACTGAAAATCTTCAGGCGAGTTGATGACCTTTTCTAGGGGGCGGCCGTTTCCCCATCTGAAGGTCTCGTCCTCCTGCAACATAGAGCGATCGCTCAGGGGATCAGGCGAGTGTCGATCCTGTAAGAAGCGACCTAGAAAAATATGACCGGCTTCAAAGTCTGAGTCTCCCTCACTCAAAAAACCGGGTTTTAGATTCCAATCAGGGGTGCCTGCTGCTGCCATGGTTTCTATCCAGTGAATGAATGACTTGAATGAATGACTAATTTTCCGTCGTCAAAGCACAGGGAAAAGTCTAGTTTAAGCCACTTTAGTGAGGCAGGAAAATCGTGATGATTACCCTGTAGGTGGCTTCTAAGGGGGGCCAGCCAAAGCCGATATAGCCGAGGATCGCGATCGCTCTTTTGAGCCGATGATGATGCCGATGATGATTCGGAGGGGGTTGATGGAATCAGGGCAAACCATAGAGATCTAAAAAGCGCCCTGCCCCTTGAATCCACAGAAAATAGGGGACGCCTTTGGAACACTAGTCGTAGATTGGCTAGATTAGCAGGGTCCGCATGTTCATCCCTGATCTGGTGAATCTATGTCCCCTGCCAACGACATTAACCACGGCATTGATTTCCGAGAGTTTTATTTGGCGACGGAGCCTGGGCAGACGGGGTTGGATTTGTCTGATGCACAGCAAGCCAAGTGGTATGTGGATTTTGCGGCGGTGCGTGGTGGGGCAGTGATTCGCAGTATGTTCAATCGCATCAGCCTCTGTCGCGATCGCCCGACTTGCACGTTGTTTACGGGACATGTGGGCTGTGGCAAATCGACGGAGCTGCAACAGTTGGTGGAGCAGCTGGGGGATGAGGGGTTTCACGTGGTGTATTTCTCCGTGGACCAGGATTTGGATATGGGCGATGTGGATGTGGGGGATGTGTTGCTGTCGATCGCTCGGCAGTTGGGGGAGACGTTGGATGGGTTGGAGTTGGATGAGCCTAAGGGCTTTCGCCGCTTGATGGACGAGGTGCGAGATCTGTTGATGACGGAGCTTGATCTGACGGGGGTAACGTTCGGGTCGGCGAAGGGCCCCCAGGTGAAGGCGGATGATTCAGGGAAAGTGTCGGTGAATTTGATGGTGGCGGAGTTGATGTTGCAGGTTCGCCATAGTCCGCGCCTTCGGGAGCAACTCCATCAGTATTTGGGCACGCAGACCGGGGAACTGTTACGGGCAATTAATGAGGAGCTGATTGAGCCGGCGATCGCCAAGTTAAAAGCTATCGGCAAAAAGGGGCTGGTGATTGTGGCGGACAATCTGGAGAAGATGGATAATCTGGCGATGTCCACGGGGCAGAATCAGCAAGAGTATTTGTTTATTAATCGGGGGCGATCGCTCTGCCAGCTCAATTGCCATGTGGTGTATACGATGCCGCTACGCTTGTTGTTTGTGGATAGTAGCAATCAGTTAAGTCAGGTGTTTGGGGGACGGGATCCGGAGGTTTTGCCGATGGTGCCGGTGCGATATCGGGATGGGCAGGCGCATGGGGATGGGTTGCGGCAGTTGAAGCTGTTGGTGTTGCGGCGGGCGTTTCCCGGGTTTGATGAGGGCGCGGATGATGGGGTTTGGGAGGCGGCGATTCGGCAAATTGTGTCGGAGCCGGGGAGTTTAGATCGTTTATGTGCCGTGAGTGGGGGGCACCCTCGGGAATTGTTGGCGCTGTTGAATGAGTGGCTGAATGAGGAGATGGGATTGCCGTTGCAGCCCAAGTCCCTCGAAAAGGTGATCAAGGCGAAGCAGAATAAGCGAAAGCGGGCCCTCAGTGAGGAGGAGTGGGGCTTACTGCGGAAGGTCAGCGAGACGAATCATTTGAGCGATGAGGATGATTACGATCGCCTGATTCAGAACCGTTTTGTTTTTGAGTACATTGAGGATGACGAGTCCTGGTTTGAGGTGAATCCGTTGCTATTGGAAGCATCAGAGATGCAGGCACCGTAGATGCAGGGAAGTTGATGACGATGGAATTTAGTCCTGACCCGCGATCGCTGGAACGGTTGTCCTTTGCCATTGAGATGGGGCAGGGGCAGTTCAAGTTGATGGTGGTGCGCTGCAATTATGGGCCGCTGATTGATGCGGTGATGGCGCGGTTGGTGGAGATTTGTCCGGTAACTTTGTTGTTGGTGCAGGTGGGCGCGGGGGATGGGATCTTAGAAAAATCCCTGGAAGCGTTGGAGCGATCGCCTGAGGCGGGGTGTGTTGTCGTACGGGTGGCGGCGGGCTTGGATCGGGAGGATTTGAATCAGATTTTTGGGGCGGCGAATCGGGCGCGGGAGGTGTTTCGCGATCGTGTGGCTCGTCCGGTGGTGCTGTGGCTGGATGATGAGGGGGAAGCCGTGTTTATGGATGCGGCGAGTGACCTGGAAAGTTTAAGCACTGGGGCGTCGTTGGGATTTGAGTTGGAGCGCCTGGAGTTATTGGAGTGGGTGCGATCACAGGTGGATGGGTTGGTGGAGATGGCGCTGGGGGGGAGGGGGTGCCTGCGCTGGTGGCTCAGTGGGAGGGGGCGGTGCGGACGTTGGCGGGGGATGGAGGCCTTTGCGAGGAGGGAGAGGCGGATGTGTTGGTCTTGGAGGGGCGGGCCGGTTGGCTGGAATGGGTGGGCGATCGCGATAATACGGATTTAGCGGACCGGGCGGATCGGGTTTATCGACGGGCGCTGGCATTGTGGGCGGAGACGGCGCGGGAGGGGGCGGAGTTATGGCGGCGGGTGGGAGCCGTGCAGGGGTGGTTGGCAGAGCTATGGCGAGCACGGGCAAAGTTGGCGAGGGGCGATCGCCATTGGAATTATTGGCAAGTCGCTTTGGAGTGGTTTGAGCAAGCGATTCAAACCTTTCGGGATGCCAATGAAACGTCCGCCGTGGCAGCCCGTTTAAAAGGGTTAAACGATTGTTTATATCAACTGCAACGGTGGGAAGCGTTGAGGGGGAGTGCCCAACAAATTATTGAATTAAATGATCCTAAATATCCTTGGTCGAATCCCTTTTTGCGGGCCCAAGGGTTTGGATCGCTCGTGAAAATTTGCCTCGTTGATAAGGATTGGCAGCTTGCAGAAGACAATATCAATAGGGCTTTTGAGTGTTTGGGATCCCATGACAGTCTGCGCCCGGAGCACAGTAATCTTTGGGCGTGGTTGATGTTATCTCGCTCCAAAGTGATGTGGGCTTTGGGGAATACGGCGCAGGCGTTTGAGGATATTGAGAGTGCTTATCGAGAGGTGGAGGCGGAGCCGGAGAATGGGCCGCGGTTGGTGGTGGCGATTCTGAATCAAGCGCGAACGTTGTTTTATGAGTCTGGCAATTTTGAGGAGGCGTTTAAACTTAAGCGATCGCGGCGGTCCATTGAACAGCAGTTTCGCCTAAAAGCTTTTGTGGGGGCGGGTCAGGTGCGGGCGGTGCGGCGGGAGCGGTTGGGGTTGGATGAGGGGCGCACTGGGGAGAAGGTGGGGGCGATCGCGGAGGAGATTGAGGCATCGGGGCGGGCGGAGGATTTACGGGAGTTGATGCTGCGGCTTGAGAATACGGAGACGCGGCTGACGGTGATTTGTGGGTTTTCGGGGGTGGGTAAAAGTTCGTTGGTCTCGGCGGGCCTGATTCCGGCGATCGCGGCGAAGCGGTTTGGTAATTTGGTGCGGCGAGGGGTGCCGGTGGTGGTGCGGCGGTATGAAGATTGGCGCGGGGCATTATGGAAGGCCCTTGAGGGGGCGTTGGCGGCCAGGGAAATGACGTTGCCGATCGCGATCGCTGAGAATGCTGAAAATTTGTCGTTGGAGGAGCGATTTTTGGCGGCGTTGCGATGGTTGGATGTTGCCCCGACGGAGGGGGGCGCGAATGCAAAACCGGTGTTGATTCTGGATCAGTTTGAGGACTTTTTTACCCATCGCAGCGATCGCGGGGATCAGGAGCCCTTATTTCGCTTTCTGGGGCAGTGTCTGGAGGCGGCGCTGTCGTTGGATATTGTGATGTCCATCCGGCGGGATTATGTGTTTCATTTGCTGGATTGGCCGATGTTGGCGCGGGCGGCGGGGGATGGCACTTTGAGCGATCAGGCGTTGTTTTTGGTGGATGATTTTTCACGGGACCGGGCGATCGCGGTGATGGAGCGGTTGTGTGATCAGGTGGATTTTGGGATTGATGCGCCCAGTCTGGCGGGCATTGTGGATGATTTGGCGATTGGGGAGGGGGAGTCGGCGAAGGTACGTCCCATTGAGTTGCAGTTGGTGGGGGCGCAGTTGGAGGCGCAGAAGTTGCGATCGCTGGCGGCATACCAACAGGCGGGGGGCAAGTTGGCGCTGGTAAAAAATTATTTGGATGAGGTGAGGCGGGATTGTGGTCCCCGATTGCAGGGGATGGCGGGGGATGTGTTGGTGCTGTTGGTGGGGGATGCGCGCAAGGGGTTACGACCGGCGAAGGGGCGATCGCAGTTGCGATCGGAGCTGGCGAAGTATGGCATTGCGGCGGAGGAGCAGGATTTAGCGTGGATTTTGAAAGTGTTGGTGGGCTCGGGGATTGCTTTTGAATTGCCGGGAGAGCCGGAGCCTAAGTTCCAACTGGTCCACGATTACCTCGCCGAATTTATCCGCGACAACGAAAAATCCCTACTTCAACAGCAATGGGAGGAAGCAAAGGAACAGCGGGAGCAAGCAGAACGCAGTTTGGCAGCAGTGATGTCTCAATTGGAACTGGCGGAAACAAAGTTGGCTGCCGTGAAGCAGGAGGCGGATTTAATCCAGAAGGTTTCACGGCTGGAACGGTTGGGGAATGTCGCGCTGAAGTTACGCGATCCGTTCGATGGGTTGCAGAGGGCAATGGAAGTGGGACTTGATCTTAAGGCGTTGACGACTGCTCTCAGTCCAGCAGATTACCCCGCGAAACCTCCAATGCATGCGCTGGATCAATTGCTCAACACACCTGAATTTCGCACTAAAAATCAGTTTGAGAACCATCAAGACAGGGTCTGGAGTGCGAGTTTCAGCCCTGACGGCAAGACCATTGTCACTGCGTCAGGCGATGGAACGGCCAAACTGTGGGACTGCGACGGCAACGAACTTCAAACCCTAACTGGTCATCAAGGCGAGCTCTTGAGTGCGAGTTTCAGTCCTGACGGCAAAACCATCGTCACCGCGTCAGAGGATGGGACAGCCAAACTGTGGGACCTTGAAGGGAACGAACTCCAAACCCTAACCGGTCATCAAGGCTGGGTCAGGGGTGCGAGTTTCAGTCCCGACGGCAACACCATTGTCACCGCGTCAGAGGATGGCACCGCTAAACTATGGGACCGCAACGGCAAGGAACTCCAAACCCTAACTGGTCATCAAGGCGGGCTCTTGAGTGCGAGTTTCAGTCCTGACGGCAAAACCATCGTCACCGCGTCAGAGGATGGGACAGCCAAACTGTGGGACCTTGAAGGGAACGAACTCCAAACCCTAACCGGCCATAAAAACAGAGTCTGGAGTGCGAGTTTCAGTCTCGACGGTAAGACCATTGTCACCACGTCATCCGATGGCACCGCTAAACTGTGGGACCTTGAAGGGAACGGACTACAAACTCTAACCGGTCATAAAAATGAGGTCTGGAGTGCTAGCTTCAGCCCCAACAGTAAGACCATTGTCACCGCATCAGGTGATGGAACAGCTAAACTGTGGGACCTTGAAGGGAACGAACTCCAAACCCTAACCGGTCATAAAAACTGGGTCTGGAATGCAAGTTTCAGTCCCGACGGCAACACCATTGTCACCGCATCAGATGATGGCACCGCTAAACTGTGGGACCGCGGTGATAACGAACTCCAAACTCTAACCAGTCATCAAAACGAGGTCTGGAGCGCTAGCTTCAGTCCCGACGGCAATATCATTGTCACCGCGTCAAACGATGGCACCGCCAAACTGTGGGACTTTGAAGGGAACGAACTCCAGACCCTAACCGGTCATAAAAGCGAGATCTGGAGTGCTGGCTTCAGTCCCGACGGCAATATCATTGTCACTGCGTCAAACGATGACACCGCTAAACTGTGGGACCTTGAAGGGAACGAACTCCAAACCCTAACCGGTCATAAAAACTGGGTCTGGAGTGCGAGTTTCAGCCCCAACGGCAATATCATTGTCACCGCGTCATCCGATGGCACCGCTAAACTGTGGGACCTTGAAGGGAACGAACTCCAAACCCTAACCGGCCATCAAGACTGGGTCAGGGGTGCGAGTTTCAGTCCCGACGGCAAGACCATTGCCACCGCGTCAGATGATGACACCGCTAAACTGTGGGACCTTGAAGGGAACGAACTCCAAACCCTAACCGGTCATAAAAACTGGGTCTGGAGTGCGAGTTTCAGCCCCAACGGCAATATCATTGTCACCGCGTCATCCGATGGCACCGCTAAACTGTGGGACCTTGAAGGGAACGAACTCCAAACCCTAACCGGTCATAAAAACTGGGTCTGGAGTGCGAGTTTCAGTCCCGACGGCAAGACCATCGTCACCGCTTCAAACGATCGCACAGCCAAACTCTGGGACCTTGAGGGCAACGAAATTCAAACCCTCAACGGACATCAAGGCTCAGTCAGGAGTGCGAGTTTCAGTCCCGACGGCAACACCATTCTCACCGCCTCAGACGATCGCACAGCCAAATTGTGGCCCGTCGAAACCTTGGATAGTTTATTAGCCAAGGGTTGTGATTGGCTGCGGGACTATCTCACTACCAATCCCAACGCTCCCGAAAAGCTCCAGGATTATTGCAATGTCACTCCCAAACGCCCCCGTCAGGATGCCTAATCCTCAATTCTGCCCCTCTATCGCTTTTGGGGTGGCTGTTTGGGCGATCGCCCAATTGCTGTTTTAGCGATTTTGGATGAGGGTGCGATCGCATTCGAGCCTATGAGCTACTGGGCTGGGATCAATGCGCTTGTTTGGTCCATGCCGGATCCTACAACGCCATGCAAGAGCCCTATACCAGCCTGGTGAGCTGGATTGAAGCCAACGGCTATCGCATTATCGGTCCCAACCGCGAAGTGTATCTGGTGGGCGGTCCCGAACCTGACAACAATACCTACATCACCGAAATCCAGTTCCCCGTCGCAGCGGTTGCCGGATAGGCGATCGCCCTCCCTATCAATTCCCCTAGGGCGTCGCGATCAAAATTGCGATCGCCAGCCGCAATTGAAGCAGCGATCAAACAGAAATGGCAGAACAGTCACATCCTAACGGGACGGGCTGTTCTGCCATTTCGATTCTGCTCTTTCGGTTATCTGCGCTGGGGGGAAACCTAAAACCGCACCATTGAAACGGTCAAGGTTAGGTCAACGCCAGAAACGATTCTAGAAATTCATTTCTGCCAACTGAACCTTCTCCACCTGCTTCTTTTTCAGGGCAAACATCACCTGGGTGACCATAATCCCCACGAAGAAGACCAACAACCAAGCCACTCGGGCAGGATCCTGGAGGACGATTTCCGCATCCACCTGACCAAAGCCACCCACGTTGGGATCGTTAGTAATCGCTTCGCCAGCAGCAACGGTTTGACCCACTTCCACAATCACCTGGGGACCCGTGGGGATGCTATCCACCACATCGCCATCCTCGGTGCTGATGGTGATATCAGTGCTGTACTCGGTGGGGGCGATCGCTGTAATGGTGCCCGCCGCAGAGGCAGTGTAAAGGGCGTTATTGGTCTTGCCACCGGTGGGATAGACCTGGCCACGACCCCGGTTACCGCCCACATGGACCTGATACTTACCAAAGTTCAAGCTCTTATCGGTCCGAGGATCGGGAGACAGAACGGGGAACACAATCTCGGGGTAATCATCGCCGGCAATGGGGCCGATGATGACGACGTTCTGCTTATCCTCTGCGTAGGACTGGAAGTATAGACCTTCAGTCTTCTCCTTCAGCTCCTCAGACAGGCGCTCCTCGGGGGCGATTTTGAACCCGTCGGGCAACATCAGCACTGCACCCACATTCAAAGGTCCGGGCTCACCGGTACCGGTCACCTGTTGAATATCGTGGTCATAGGGCAGTTTTACGACCGCTTCAAACACCGTGTCGGGGGCCACAGACTGGGGCACCTCCACTTGGGTCGGCTTGGACGCCAGGTGGCAGTTGGCACACACGATGCGACCGGTGGCTTCCCGAGGGGTTTCGTAGGCTTCTTGGGCCCAGAAGGGATAAGCTTCAGCGGACTGGGGCAAAATCCAGTCGGCCGATAGCAACAATGCTGCTAGGGCAACGGATAGGACTGCCGTACGGGAAAAGGCTTGGACGGCCGCGCTGAGGCGATCGCGCAGCTGGCTCGTAGGAATAGGAGGTTTCATGGATAGGTCAAACTGTCAGGAAATGCTCAGGTTCGAATCTTAAAAGCTTCAAGGGGCAAGGGCTTGAACGATCTAACTAACGATCTAGCGACTAGCGACTGACGCCGATCCGCCGATCAACTTAGCCAATCTACGCCCACCAGGGATCGTCACCGGTCCGGAAGTCCGTTTCAGTCCAGGGGCTGATGGACACCTTGTCGTCGTTCACATCCACATGGGCCAATGCCAAGGACAACGGTGCCGGGCCGCGAACCACTTTACCCTCGCTGTTGTACTGGGAACCGTGGCAGGGGCACATATACTTGTTTTCGCTGGCGTTCCAGGGCACCACGCAGCCTAGGTGGGTGCAAACCGCATTCAAGCCGTAGCTCGCGATCGCATCATCTCCTTCCACAACCAAATAGGTGGGATCGCCCTTGAGACCTTGGACCAAGACCCGCTCGCCCACATTGTGCTCTGCGGTGAATTTACTCAGCAACACATCATTGCCAAGGGCATCCTTAGCCGCCACACCACCACCGGCGCTACCGGAAGACGGCGGAATGAAATAGCGCACAACGGGGTATAGGGCACCCAGGGCCACACCCGTCGCTGAGCCGAAGGTCAAAAGATTCATAAACTGGCGGCGGCCCATGCTGGGCACATCCGCAGAGCTGGAAGCTTGAGTCATAATTCCTATCTAAGTTCCCCTTCTAGGTCGAAAACGGGTTTTCGATTAAAGTTGCGATAAAGCATGACGCTTAATCGAGCTTGCGTTGCCGACTGCAATAACGGGCACTTCAAACGTGCACCTCAGCGGGCACAGGCTCATAATTCGCTACGGTATTATGACATTCCCTGGGACGGGCTTTAAGGATTCACCAAATCCAGTGGGCAACTGCTCTTCCACCAGATTATTCGCAGCCTAGAGACGACCGTTGCTGGGAAAATCGACGGGGCGGTTGTTGCGGTTTGTTAAGCTGGATGACGTAGGCGGCACGGCGTCGCAATCCGGCGGGGTTCATGGGGCAAAACCTAGGCTGAGTCAACGCGATCGCACCGCCTGGGAGGTACCTTAGGAAGCACCTTGGGGAGCATATTGGAGAGGAGCATATCGGCATGTCGGACCAGACCGCAGACCCCATGACCGGGGATTCGCTCTACAACCTGATCGTAGATAAGTGGGGATTTTCCTACGACCTTCAATTACGCCGTTTCAAGGGCAAAATTTTCCTCCAGGTGATGTGGCGATATCTCGAGCAAGTCTCGTTCCCCATGACCGAGGATGAATATTTCGAGAATTTAGACGCGATCGCCGTTCATTTAAACGAATGGGGCGTTGCCAGTGCGGTGATGCAATTCATCGACGAGACCCGTCAAAAACCCCGTCAAGGCAAGGCGGTTAGTATTCCCATCGATCTGGGCGATCGCGCCTCAGAATGGATTCTTCCTCTTTAATCCAACGAATAGTCCAACGAAAAGCGCTCCCCATACACTCATTAAGCAACCCTTAAGCAACATTCACTCAATAGTCCCCTACGTTTCCTGTGGAGAATGCCACAATAAACAGGGATCAAACTGGGGCAGACTCCTACCTCAGCACATCCCAGCGCCCCAAGACCTTAACGAATCGGTGAAACTGCGGTGAATAGTTGGTGGGAAATCGTTGTCTGTTGCCATCCACACCTGGAAGAAATGGTATTTTGGCGCGCCGAACAACTGGGTTGCCGCGGCACCTCCAACCGCTTCAAGGGCAACAATGCCATCATCTCCGCCTATCTTCCCCAGGATCAAGCCAAGCTCTTGGATCTCGCCGCCTTTGCCCTATGGCTCCGGCAAGACTCCCTCTCTATGACCCTCTCGGAGCCCCAAGTTACCTGGAGCTTGATTGACGAAGAAGACTGGTCCAGCAGTTGGAAAGACCATTGGGAGCCCCAAGAAATCGGCGATCAATTCCTGGTCTGCCCCGCCTGGATCGATCCCCAGCCCGAGAGCGATCGCTCCCTGCTCAAACTCGATCCCGGCGTCGCCTTCGGCACTGGCAGCCATCCCACCACCCAGCTCTGTCTAGAAGCCCTCGAAATGCGCCTTGACGGCAGCCCCACCGAGGACAAAATTGCTGACATTGGCTGCGGCTCCGGCATTCTGTCCATTGGCGCACTGTTGCTGGGGGCCAAGGAAGCCCATGCCGTGGACACCGATCCCCTTGCGGTCAAAGCGGCCAAAGCAAACCGAGACCTGAACGATCTCTCAGAACAGCAGCTCAATATCTATCAAGGCAGCCTAGAGAACTTAATCACCGATCTAGACGGTCCCGTGGACGGCTTCTTCTGCAATATTTTGGCGGAAGTGATTGTCGAAATGATCCCCGAAATGGAAAAGATTTCCAAAGCTTCAACCTGGGGAATCTTGAGTGGAATTTTGTTGGATCAAGCCAAACCTGTGGCTGACCTGCTAGAACACCATGATTGGATTATTGCGACCCTGTGGAGACGTCAAGAATGGTGCTGCTTTAATATTCGTCGCTCTTAAATCCTATTAGTCCTATTCCCTATGGAACGCGTTATTCTGCCGTGTCGTCTATCGGCTGGATGCTCGATTCAAGATGGGGCTTTATCGATTGGAAGTAGGGCCTTAGAAGTGGCGCTGATCGTAAAGTCAATTCACGTTAATTAACGCGCCCTAGTCAAAACTTTTCCAAGCTCTCCACGCCTCTTGGGCATGGTTTTGTAGAAATACAAATGCGTCAAACAATACACTTACACCGCTGATCGGTAGCGAAATTACCAAAATTCCAGACCACCACTGCCCCCCACCGAAGACAGAGAGAATGTGGAGAATGGTCCCCGTCACACCGTTAGCGAAACTCGACAATCCGGGTATCAGCCCAAGCCCCATGGGAATTAGAGCCACGGTGAGTATGGCGCAGGCCGACAGCGCAAAACTAATGATGGCTGTTAGGACAATTGACTGAGCAAAACGAATTACCCAATCCAGAGGATATAGGTCAGGTTGTTGGGGGGCCGTTTTGCGGAGCATTCGAATTTCCATCGTGTTAGGACTAAGCAACTGAATGACAAGTGTTGTCGTGGCGAGGTTGGTGTACTAACTCCCCTGCCCTTTCATTCTTAGGTCGGCCCAGGCAGTTGAACCGTATAAATTGACAAATCTAAATTGAAGTTTCTAGAACAAGGTAATATTCCATCCGATCAATCTTCGCGTTTAGCATTGAGTCATAATTGCCAATACTCCCCTGAACGTTAAGTTTGAAGTCAAAAGGATAATTAAGTCTGACAAAAAGAACGTGATTAATGAGGTTTGCCCGATCGCTTTCCAGGATTGATTGACTGCTGTGCGTCTAATGTCTAACGCTGATGAAACAATTATTTTGCAATGTTTGTTTTTCTCTCTAAGCTGTTACCGCCCTTGATCTACCCCTTGGGGTTGACCTGTCTGCTATTGATGGCGGCGCTGATACTGTTGGCTTGGCGGCAGGGGCGATGGGCCGCGATCGCCATTGGGTTGGCCCTAGTCGTCATTCTGGTTTCGAGCAATGGTTGGATCTCAGCGATCGTTGTGAAAAGCCTGGAGGATCAGGCGATCGCCCTCCAGGAAGCGACGACGGGATTGCCCTATCCAGACTTGCCGGACGCGGATGCGATCGTGGTGTTGGGGGGCGGCATCAAAGCGCCTTTGCCCCCACGCCCCTGGCTAGATTTGGCGGAAGAGGGCGATCGCGTGCTGTATGGGGCAAAGCTTTGGAAGGCGGGGAAGGCGCCAGTGGTGGTGATGACCGGGGGGCGGATTCAGTGGCGCGGGACCGGTGAGTCGGAGGCGGTGGATATGGCGGAGTTGGCGACGGCGATGGGGGTGCCGGCGGACAGTATCGTGATGGAAACGCGATCGCTCAATACCTTTCAAAATGCGGACTATACGTCGAAAGTCCTGGCGGGCATGGATATTCACCGTATTCTTTTGGTGACCTCGGCGATGCATATGCCCCGATCCCTGGCGATTTTTCGCAAAGCGGGATTTGAGCCCATTGCCGCTCCAACCGATTTTTTGGTGACGGACGCGGACAATGCGGAACGGTGGAATACGGCGGAGGCGATCGCTCTCAATCTTTTGCCGGATGCGGAGAGTTTACGGGGGCTAACCCGTGCGCTGAAGGAGTACGTGGGGACGTTTGTATACTGGCTGCGGGGATGGTTGTAATGCCGCGCTGGAGAGTCTTCAAGGGATTCTTTGTTTTTTGATTGTGTTTGGTTCTGTTGGGCTTTATAGATTTGATTTTATAGATTTGACCTATGGCAAAAGCGCGTAATCTTGCAGTTGATATTGGTAGATTGATTGCCGCCACGGGGGTGATAATTCTCCACCTCACCCCCAGTACTCCCATGGGGGAAAATTTCAATACGCTATTTTGGATTTTCTGCGTTCCCTTTTTTGTCACTACTTCCCTATATTTCTTTGTCAAAAGTGCCGTCAAATCACCGCCAACGCGATCGCCTTTCAAAAAAATTGATCGTCTGGTGATTCCCTATTTAGTCTGGTCTTTGATTTATGTGGTGATGCGCTATGTCAAGTTTCAACTCCAGGGCGAGGGTGGCTTTGGCTTTGACGTAATCGGGCTTATTTTCTATGGAACCGCAGCGGTTCAACTGTATTTTATTCCCTGGATCATTTGCTTCCGGCTTCAGTTCTTCTGTGGACGTCTCATGTTCTTTAGTGGACGGCACTGGAAAAATATCATGCTCGGGACTTTAGGGATGGCAAGCCTATTTGGGTTTGCCTGGTATGGCGGTTTTGAGGGGTATTTTAGCTGGGGGGGTGGCATATTTTGGCTGGGAATTTTATACTCTCTGGCGGCTTTATTTCTTGTGGGGCTGGAACGGTCGGGATTGTTGAAAAATAGTTGGGTTCGTTGGGGGGCGATCGCCAGTTTTATTGCCGTCGAAATCACTAACTATTTCACCTATACCCAAGCCGCCGACAACCTGTTTTTAAAGTTGGGATTGCCGGTCTTGGGGGGACTCTCCTCGACGCTTATTGCCCTAACCTTTTCCGCCACCAGTCATCGCCAATGGTTGGTGGGATTGCTCAGCACCACCTATGGCATTTATCTGGCTCACCACGCCGTCATTGAGGTGTTTGAGTTCGCCGGTGGACGGGTCGGACTGGAGCTACAACCCTATGACATTGTGGAAAAACTTCTGTTTGGTGCCGTGGTGTTAGCAGCAACGATCGCCCTAATCCTCCTGGTTCGCCTAAGCCGACGGCTCGCCTATGTGGTGCTAGGGGATGTCGCCTAGGGGTTTTTCGTTTGCTCGGGATTGGGAACAACGGTATTGAACAGGGCGGAATAGTCTTCGTTTTGTAAGCCGGCGTCAACGGTTTGTCCCACCACTTGGGCGATCGCCTCAACCATCGTTGTATCCAAGCCATAGGCCTCGGCGGCTTGGGCAAATAGGCGAGTGTCCTTAAGGAGGTGCTTCGTCGGA
Organism: uncultured bacterium; assembly: GCA_964655355.1. Taxonomy (GTDB): domain Bacteria; phylum Cyanobacteriota; class Cyanobacteriia; order CACIAM-69d; family CACIAM-69d; genus CALGDE01. Next base: position 117,896 of record CAZZMD010000003.1, on the reverse strand, counting down.
AAATTGGGGTTGGCGAAATTGCGATCGACCATCCGCGCAAGTTTTTTGTCGAAGGTGGGCGCATAGAGGGCGCTATCCCGCAGGATCGTCATAAAAATATCCAGGTCAATCCCGGCTCGCTGGACCATGCCTAAGCTGGCAGCAAATCCGCTGGTCAGGCTGGCAATAAGCTGGTTTAGGGCCAATTTAAGGGCGGCAGAACTGCCGACGGGACCCACCAACAGGGGTTCTGGTCCAAAGATTTTCAGGAGGGACAGGTGGGCCTCAAATTGCTCAGCCGTACCGCCGACCATTACCAGAAGGGTCCCGGTTTTTACCTGAGGAATGCTGCCAAGGACGGTGGCTTCCAAATAATCTCCCCCGGCACCGTTGATCCCCTCGGCGATCGCCTGGGTCTCCTGGGGGGCGATCGTCCCCATTTGAATCACGGTTTTGCCCCCAACTTCCGCAAGGGCATCATCAACGAGCAACGTGGCTTTGAGGGCGGCGTAGTCGCTGAGCATTGCCAGGATGACATCGCTGGCGGCGATCGCTTCGGCAACGGTCGGGGCGATCGCAATCTCAGAATTTTCCGTTTGGACCGCTTGGGATTTATCCGGGGTGCGATTCCAGACCGTGACCCCATAGCCCGCCTCCGCCAACTTCAGCGCCATGGGAGCCCCCATCAAACCCATGCCCAATACGGTGACAGTCCCCAGATTGTTAGCTTTATCAGCGCGATCAGCGACCATGGTCACTCTCCCTTATGCTTTGACGTTGCAGCTCGCCGTAACGAATGCCGGATTTATGATGGCATGTCGTCGGGAGCGGGATAGGTTAAGGCGCGGCAGATCGCAAGCGACTAGTAATCATCCAACTAATCAGAAATTGGGTGAAGAGGGTCAACGAGATAGCAGGACCCGAAGGAAGATCAAAAAAGTAGCTGAAGTAGATGCCGAGGGTGCAGCCGAGAACGCCGAAACCAGCGGCGAGGATCAGGGTCCAATGGAGCGATCGCACCCATAGAGATGCGGTGACGGCAGGCCCGACCAACAACGCGATCACCAGGATCGTCCCAACGATTTTCATGGCGGTCACCACCGCGAGGGTTACGCATCCCATCAGGCCGTAATGGAGGACCTCCGTGGGCAGGCCAGCGGCAGCGGCACCAATGGGATCGAAGGTGAAAAATAAGAGTTCTTTGTAGTGCAGCGTTAGCAGAATCAGGATCAGGACCGTTGCGATCGCCGCTTGGACCATATCCCACTGGGTCACACTCAGCACGTCTCCAAATAGGATCCCCTCCAAATCCACCCGAGTTCTAAAGAGGGAGATCAAAATAATGCCAATGCCAAAAAAGGTCGCAAACGTAAGCGCCACCGCCGAATCTGCCCGCACCCGTCCTTGCCCCCTGATAAAAGTCGCCACCCAAGAACTGGCCATCCCCGCGATAAATGCCCCCACCGTGAGATCAATCTCCAACGCATGGGCGATCGCCAACCCCGGAATCACCGCATGGGAGATCGCATCCCCCAACAACGCCAACCGCAACAGCACCAAAAACGTGCCCACCAACGGACACATCACCCCCACAATCCACCCTGTGATTAGGGCATTCACAAAAAACTCATAGCCCCAGGGCTCCGATAGCCACCCCATCCCGTTACCCCGTTATTACTACTGGCACTACTACTGAATTATTACGACTGTCGCTAGGCGACCGATGACTGGGGGAAACAGCACCCCCCCTCCAAGGTTTGATAGGTTCGAGCCAAATTCTCAGGACTTAGCACCGCCCGCGGCTCCCCCACTGCCACCAGTGAGCGATTTAACAACACTAATCGGTCATAGCGCTCCAGCGATCGCCCCCACTCATGGCTGGCCACCAACAGCATTCTCCCGTCCTGCCGCAGCTCTTCCACCACAGTCCACAACAACGCCTCACTCTCGCGATCAACCCCCGTCAACGGCTCATCCAATAGCAGCACTTCCGCATCCTGAGCGATCGCCCGCGCCAAAAATACCCGCTGCTGCTGCCCCCCCGACAACTCCCCCACCGGTCGCCGCCGCCATTGCCAAATCCCCAACCGCTCCATCGCCGTCCGCGCCACCGTGCGATCGCCCTGCTTCAGCGATCGCCACCAGCCCCGCTGCACCGTCCGCCCCGTCAACACCGCCTGCTCCACAGAAATGGGATAGGACCAATCAATCGCCGCCCGCTGGGGCACATAAGCCATCTTCCGCTTCTGAGCACAGACGGGGCAATTGGCATAGGACACCATCCCCGACTTCACAGACACCAGCCCTACAATCGCCTTCAACAACGTACTTTTCCCCGCCCCATTCGGTCCCAAAAGCCCCACGACCTCCCCAGGGGCCACCATCAGGGAGACATCCGCCAGGGCAACGCGATCGCCATACACCGCCGTCAAATTCTGCACATCCAGCATAAAAAATTGCCTTCAATCCTGGCGTCATGCCTAGCCAATTTCTAAAACTTCCCCAACTGCATGCCCTTAGGAGCCTTCAGAGCAAGACTGGGAATCATTCTCACCCCGGATTTTAGCACCGGTCCCAAAGCTATTTCAGGACCAGATTCAGGCTCAGATCCCGGCCTTCCCATTCCGCACGGTATTATCAAATGCGGCAAAAACGGCCCTTCCCCCTCCCCTCAATCAATATTCAATATTGATCGGGACCGTGCCTCAATTACCGGGAATCCATAACCCATGGCCAGACCTATCCTTCACGCGATCGCCCATCGGTGGTACCGAGTCCGATACTTTCTACGGCAGACCACCGGCATTTATCAATGGGGAAAATTCCTGGGGGCGATCGCCCTGGTCGCCAGCCTGATTGCCTGCACCACCCTCCCCTTCCGCGGAGACGGCCTCCCCACCATTGAACTCACCCTCGTCTCCATCAACACCACAAAAGCGGCCTATCGCAACATCATCCCCGCCTTCACCCAACAATGGCAGGAGACCCATAACGAAAAGGTCATCATCACCCAAAGCTACGGCCCCTCCGGCAGCCAGACTCGCGCCGTCCTGGATGGTCTTGACGCCGACCTCGTCCACCTGTCCCTCCCCCTAGATATCCAAAAGCTAGAGCAGGAACAGCTCGTCAAACCCGGTTGGGAAGACACCCAACCCAACCACAGCGTTCCCACCGAATCCGTCGTCGCCCTGATCTATCGAGAAGGCAACCCCGTCAATATCCAAAGTTGGTCTGACCTGACCCGTCCGGAAATCTCCGTCCTCACCGCCGACCCCAAAACCTCCGGCGCCGCCCGCTGGAATTTCCTCGCCCTCTGGCAAGCGGGCCTTCGCCAAGGCAAAACCGAGGACGCCGCCGAAGCCTTCACCGGCGCAGTCTACGGCAATGCCCCCATCCTCCCCCGAGACTCTCGCGAAGCCACGGGCATTTTCTACAAACAATCCCGAGGCGATGTGCTGATCAACTATGAAAATGAAGCCATCCTAGCGGCTCAAAATGGCGAAAAACTGCCTTACCTGATCCCCGACGACAACATCCGCATCGAAAACCCGATCGCCCTAGTGGATCGCAACATCGACAAACACAACAATCGCGCCGTCACCGAAGCCTTCGCCCAATTTCTCTTCTCTCCCGAAGCCCAACGGGAATTTGCAAAGGTGGGCTTCCGGGTCGTTAATCCTCAAATCCAAGCCGAATTCGCCGAGGAACACCCCACTATCCGTCACTTGGGCGAAGCGTCAGAATTCGGCAGTTGGTCCCAGATTCAAAGCGACTTCTTTGATAGCGGCGCCATGTTTGATCGCCTGCGATCCCAAGCCTAAACGCAGATACTCGCCATTTCTAAAGAAATTTCTATGATTTGGTGACTCGTACGGCGGGCCGCGCTGATCTGAGTTACTGTGTTTTTAGCGGAGTTATGGTAAGTACCGCTTCACTCCTACCCTTTGAAGAGGTGGGATCGGCTAATGTCCGGTCACGTATCTTCCCGGCCGCGTATCTAACGAAAGCTTCTTTGATTGAGCGCCCAGCGTCATCTTTTTTGAGTTATTCCTCCAGTAATTCGCATTTCCAGTTGACCCTCAGCGGATGGAAATGCTGCTCCAGTCTTTTTCCCTCACTCCAACCGTCGATTTGAGTCTGCATCCGGTTTTCTCTGAGATGCGGCTCCCCCTAGTCATCCAGCAGGCGATCCTATGAGTTTTCTTTCCCTGGTTTTGGGTCTGATGTCGTTGTCGAGTTTTGGAGACGCCGTTTCCGAGACGATCGCGGTGGAGATGGAGTCCCATCGCTCTGGTGCAGCTGCAGAACAGGTATTGTTTCAGGGGCGATCACTCGCGTCTGTTTGGGCACCCATGACGAAAGGGGCGATGCCCCGAGGCGATCGAGGCGCGCCGTCTAGCAGCCGAGGATCTGGCACCCGCTAATTTGAGCCTATGGTTCTAACCCTATGGGCGATCGCTAAGGGCGCAGAATACTGGCGCGGAATACTACAGGCGCAAGATCTCCACATGGCCGAGCATTTCCTCGGGGGTTAGCGCCTCATAGATATGAATCAGGCGGCGGATCATATCGCTGGATCCCAATTCATTGGGCGAATAGTAAATAATGCCGAAGTGCACCGCCTGATTTTGGGTGTTGCGCAGCAGACTGGCATCGGTCGTCACCATCACTTGCTGTCGCTGACAGGCCAACACCAGTTGGTCCATATCACCGTGGGTGCGCAATCCGGTCTCGACGGGGGTTGTTACCTTGATGCCGTAATGCCGCAGGGCCTGGGCAACGACCGGGTCAATATTTTCATCGAGGTAGTAGCCAATTCGTGTTCTGCTCACGTCCTTTGGGGCTATTGAGGTGGATAGGAGGGAGAAGGCGAGTTGGGTGAGGCTGGGGGGCAGATTTTGCGTTTTTTGCGATCGCCCCAGAAAGAATCCTAATCGCTAGGGGCGTTGGGACGCGATAGGACGCGGCATTAAAGGTGCGAAAAAGGCGCGACCTTAAAATTGCTCTCCCTAGATAGGGCGACTAGGATGCGTAGCCGCAAACCAGTTGTAAGCCCCTTCTGCAATCGCTTTCAATCACCGGAGAGGTTACGGGCTTTATCCTCCAGTAACGATAGATTGCTGCGCTGGAATCCCTCCACAAACGCAAGATCTTCTCGGATACTGCGCTCGATATCCTCCCGGCGATCATAGTAGTAAGCCATTGCGACATACACCGCCGCTAATCCCAAGCTGTAGCGCCCTGCAACTTCCTCGAGGGACTGTCCCATGCGCAGATGCATGATGGCAATGTCCGCCACGGTGATGCGGGTACCGGCAATACGGGGGCGGCCGCCGCGAATCCCAGGGGTTTGTTCGATATGGCGATTGAGAGACTCAGACATAAAATGGGCCGACGGGGGGAGGGTGGAGTGGATAGAACGGCACCGGGGACCAGGGCGATCGCAGGTTGGGACGCGTGCCTTGTCAACAATTCAATAGCCACAAATCAGTAGCCACGGAAGCGTTGCCCTTCCCAAAGATAACCCCTAACTCCGTTGATATCGTCTGTGATATCGCGTGATATGGCCGCCGGAGTAACTGCTTTGGGAACTGGCCCCGTTGGGGGGATTTTATGGGGCGGGGGCCTGGGCTGCGGCGGCGGGGGAGGATTTGAAATAGGTGCCGTAGACCGCTTTGGCGATCGGAGCTGCTACCGCGCCGCCATAGCCGCCATTTTCCACCGCGACGGCGATCGCAATTTGAGGATTATCCGCCGGGGCAAAGCCCACAAACATGGCATTGCTGCGCCCATGGGGAACTTCAGCAGTGCCCGTCTTGCCGCCATTGGGGGGAATGCTGCCATCCCCCAGACTGCGAGCCGTGCCCCGCTCCACCGTCGCCACCAAGCCATCACGAACGACTTTGATCACCTTGGGATCAATGCCAGTGGGCTGGGGCTGATAAGTTTTCTGGGCCGTTTGACTTTCCAACAAATGGGGAATCACCCGCTGCCCCCCATTCGCCACCGCGGCGGTCATGGTGGCCAGCTCCAAAGGCGTCGCCAACACCACCCCCTGGCCAATGGACATACTCACGGTGTCCCCCGCATACCAGGGTTCCCCATGTTTTTCCTCCTTAGTCGCGGGGGTAGGGATCGAGCCGACGGTCCCCGAGCCCAATCCCAACTGGAGGGGCTGACCAATGCCGAGCTGACGGCTCCATTGGGCGATCGCCTCGGGGCCAATTTTCAAGCCGATTTGATAGAAAAACGTATTGCTGCTGTAGGCGAGGGCATCTTCAAACCCAATCACCCCATAGCTGCCGCTGTGTTCCCGGAAGGCGTGCCCCCCCAACACAATGGCGTTAAAGGTGGGGATCCGCGATCCAGGATGATATTTACCGCTTTGCATCCCGGCGATCGCCGTTGCAATTTTAAACGTGCTGGCGGGGGGATAGCCCTGAAGGGCCCGATTGAGCAGGGGCGTATGCCTGCCCTGGAGCTGTTGCCACTCCTGGGAGGTTAGACCATCGGTAAATAAATTCGGATCAAACCCCGGTCGACTGGCCAACACCAGCACCCGACCCGTTTTGATATCAATGGCCGCCACGCCCCCTCGGCGATCGCCCAAGGCCATCTCCGCCGTCCGCTGCATCGCCGCATCCAAGGTCAACCGGACAGGCTGCCCAGACACCGGCTCCCGACGCCCCAACCGTCGATTAATCACCCCTTTCGCATCGGCTTCTAAGCGCTCATAGCCCCATTCCCCCCGCAGCGCCTTATCCGCCAACTGTTCGACCCCCGCCCGCCCGACAATCATGCCCACGGGAAACTCCGGATTCGCCTCCATTTCCGCCGCCGACGCCTCACCGGTATATCCCAACACCTGGGCTGCCACCGTCTTCTGGGGATAATCCCGCGTCGCCTCCGCCTGGATCCACAGACCCCGCTGGGACAATCCACTTTCCGCAAACACAACAAATCCTTGGGGAGATAACTGCCGCGCAATGCGGATGGGATGCTCCAACTGTCCCGTCTGCTGCTTCTCGTTAATGGTTTGGAGAATCTCCTGAACGGGGCGCTCCAGATATTCCGCCAGGGGCGTCAGTAGGCGCTTCCACTCCGCCGGCGATCGCCGTTGGGGGGTGAGATAAATCGACCGGGTTAACTGGCTTCCCGCCAACAATTTTCCTTGGCGATCGTAGATAGCCCCCCGCGCCGCCGGAATTGGGGTTCGGCGGCTCCGATTCAGCTCCGCCTGCTCCCGTAACGTCGAGCCCTGCTGCAACTGCAAATCCACCAACCGCAGCCCGATCGCCAACATCGGCAAACTCATCAACCCCACCAAAATCGCCGTCTGCAAACTTCGATTGGGCTGGTCGGTCGATGCCGCTCGAGAGGTAGCTCGTGGCGACGAATACCCAGCGCGACTTTGGAGAGGAAAACGACTGGCCATGGCATCTCCCATCGTGATGAAAAAAGGCGACTTGAAAGGCGAAGGAATGGAAAAGCGCATCGAAATCGTATTGAAAGATACGGTTTTGATGCATTCCCGGAGCAAGCCAAAATTGCTCCCCACCTATCTTTACGCCCTCTCCCCCTCCCGCGTCAGGGTTAAGTTTCTGATGTTGCATGATTTGTCATAAATCCTCATCACCACCCCCTCTTCTATGACCAACCCTGGGGCGATCGCTCCTCCCTCAGACCCGGATCGCACGCACCGAATGAGCAGAAAAAATGAGAAGAAAAGATGAGCGAAGTTATGAAACTGTTAATTTCTACCTTGCTCCTCGGCGTTGGCGGGGACAATGGCATTACACAACCCCCCGGAATGGCCCCTTTCATCCCCCCTATCCCCCTCAGGGAGCGCCTTTAGGAGACGTTGATGAGGAGACATCAATAACGTCTTTGAAGGTGAGTTGACAGATCGAAGAACTCACCCAACAATCGAAAAGGCAATGGGGACCCATGGATCAGGGCAAGCCTGATGGGCCATCGGTTCCGGTCCATTTAAAAATAATGAGGAAAGACCCTGTGAAGAAAATCGAAGCGATCATCCGCCCCTTCAAACTAGATGATGTCAAGATTGCCCTCGTCAACGCTGGCATCGTTGGTATGACCGTGTCCGAGGTGCGGGGTTTTGGTCGCCAAAAAGGACAAACTGAGCGTTATCGCGGCTCCGAGTACACCGTTGAGTTCTTGCAAAAGCTCAAAATTGAAGTGGTTGTAGACGACGAAACCGTGGATATGGTCGTTGATAAAGTCATTACCGCAGCCCGCACCGGCGAGATCGGTGACGGTAAGATCTTCATCTCCCCGGTGGATGACATCGTTCGTATCCGGACCAGCGAAAAAGGCGACGCCGCAATCTAGGGTGCATCTCGCTCGGCGCTGAAAATTAGTCGGCTGAAAATTGGCCAGAAAATCGTCTGGAGCTAAGAGGCAGATACGGATGGGGTGCACGTTGCGACGCTGCCCGTCTGATCGCCCATTGGCCTCCAGCCGATTTTTGATGGGCTGTCGATCGCCAGATCAATCGCCAGATCATCAGAGAGGCCATCAGGGGAAACCGTTGGTGCCAGTGGGTCTATGGCAGCGAGTTATGGCAGCGAGTTATGCCCACAGGACTTCACGACTCGGCCAAAACAGTGATGCGAGGCAGGGACAGTTCGGAAAATTCTTGGGATGAAGTCGCGCTAGCCGGTGGGATCTCATCCTCGGAAACCAATGCAAGGGCCTTGGCCACAGCGCCGACCTTCTCCTCTCCGGCCCCCTGAAGACCCCGCAACAGGGCTGCACTATCCCCAATCAGCTCATCCACATCAATGCCGCCATAGCTGCCGTCATAGCGGTTCAAACGGTTCAATCCTTCCCCCATCAAGATGGCTGCCCCGCGCCAGTTCAAATTGCTGAGGTGATAAATGCCGACCGCAATCTGTAGGATGCCTTGGTAAAACGTCTTGTCCGGTTCCATCGCCTCAATCCACAGCGCCTCAAGGGTGTCATGGCAGGCATAAAATTCGCCCCGGTTAAACTCTTGAATGCCGCGCCAGAATTCATCCGGTTGTTGGGACTGGGGAGGAGCGATGGAAAGATCAGAAGACATAGAAGACGTTCAGAAAAAATCAGAAGAAAAAAATCAGAGGGTATGGGGAAGGGTGGCTTCTAGCTGCTGGTCCAGGGGCTGATCCCCTTTGAGAGAGTATCCCGAATGGGCGGTCGCCGGGGCAGGCCGATCGCCCCACAATAACCAACGACTCCCGGCGGGAAGCCCGGTCAGATCATCGGGATTAGCCGTTAACCATAGCAATGGCATTTTCGGCGGCGTACTTTGCTCTGGCTTGCTGGGATCGGGGCGATCGCCCGGATTAATGGCCGCTAGCGTTTCCAGGATGGCCCGCCGCCCGTGCACAACTCCGGTACTGGGCATCCAAAGCTGGGCGTCTAATTGTCGTCGGCTGGCATAGCTATAAATCGACGCGGCAGCGCTGGCCGCCCGCTCGAAATCATCGGGATCCCACTGGGCGGCGATCGCCATACAAATGGTGACCATCTGGCCGCTAGTGGTGGTTTCCAACTCCCGCACCTGCAATTCCCCATAGCGGGCACTGGTGCGCCAATGGACCAGCCGCAACGGATCCCCGGTGCGATAGGGACGCAGCGATCGCGTCAGCCCCTCATAGCTGGCCTGGCTAAACTGATCCCGATCGGCAATGCGCAAGGTATTGCCCTGCCCCATATGGTCCACCAGGGGACAGCGATTCAGGGGCAAAATTTGGGGATAGACTACTGCCTTCGCCGGAATCGACCATCGCCGTTGGGCCCACAGTAATCCCAAGGGGGCTGCCGTCCTCAGGGCAATATCGGTCCAACAATAAACCCCCCGTTGGGCATCGCCATAGGTGAAATCAAGGGTGCGACTGTGCCCCGGCTCCAGTTTCTCTAGGAGCTGGGTCGACTGGTTGCGGCGCTCCTTAAGCTGCTTGCGGTCTTGGGAGGCCCCTGCGCTAGTCGCGGGCAACAGAATCCCCAGCGGACTGCAATCAACCCCCTGGCTTAGGGTCAGCGGCTGATCAGAGCCATTATGGTAAGTCGCGGTTACCGTCACCGTGTCCCCAACACTCACAGGGGCGATCGCCTGACGGGTCACCGACAATCCCCGGAGCGATCGGCGGCTTAAAATCGCCGCCATCAACAACAGGGCGACCAAAACCCCACTAATCACATAGAGCCAGCCCGCCATGGTATTCGTAGCCGCCCCGAAGAAGAAGACCGTAAAAAAAACGAGTAGCCCCCCCCCATAGGAAGGCGCTACCCCACGCAGCTCTAGCCACTGCCCCAGCCGCTCCCCCGTGGAAAACTTACGCAGCCGACGGCCGCTCCGCTGCCCTTGGGAACGCTGATGCTTTTTATTGTTTTGAGGTCGCGATCGCTGCCTGGTCACCATGGCGAAACCTAATCTGGGCTTTCCCCATCATAGGCGGCGATCCCCGGACCAGGAGATCTGGGCTGGAATTGCCCCCATCGATAACTCAGCATCGATAACTCAGCTCGGTCGGGACCCCAGAAAACACTGATCCCCGACCGAGCCCAAGCTATCTCTAAGCCTCACTCTAAGCCTCAATATGTACAGCAAAGGTCAACGGTGCCGGATTCGCCTCCGTCGCCAGCAGAATCGACAGGGTGTAGTCCGTCTCCCCCGGCAAAATCGGCAGCAGCACGTCTACCGTGCCAGCGCTGTTACAGCTTTCCTGGGTACTGGTGTGGCTCCCCACCAAATCGGCTCGACCGCCGCAGGGCAGATCCACTGCCACCACCAACGCATCCGCCTGGGGCTGCCATTCTGCCCGAAGCTCCAGCAATCCTTCACTGGTCAGCCATTGCCGCTCAATGACCCGATCCGCTTGGGAGAAATTCAACTCCAGTTGGCGCAGTAAATCATGGGCCGTGACCAGGGCCAGCACCATTTTTTGCTGATCCTGAGCCGCCTCGTAATCAATGGACGGCAGCGCTGCCCGGACCCCGTCGTCTCGGAATCCCCCCTCCAACGCCGGCATCAACCGCCCAGCATAGGAATTTAGGGCTTGGGACTCACCGGGGAACAGGGAATCCACCGCTTCCAACATCTGCCGCCCCACCTGAAGGGTGCCCTGGGCCAGGGTTTGACACTCCTCCAACAACTGCTCAAAAACATCCTCAGGCACCGCCGCCCGCAAATTTTGCACCTGGGCTAACCAGGGATTTGCCGACGCGCTGGCCGCCTCCGCCACGGTATCAGGATAATCCTGTAACTCAGTGCTTTCCCAGGGAAACACCGGCAGATTTTGCTCCGCCTTCGCCAGGAAGTGATCCTTCAGCAGTGCTTGGAAACGGTCTTCAATCATCGGAGAGTCACGGAGATCTAGCATGGGGTCGTTCGCCAATGCGGCTCGGGGATCAATGGTCACCTCAGCATCCGCCGCGATCGCCGCCTCATCGTCCGGTGAGAAGTCCAATGGCCCCTCACTCAGCAACTGGCTCAGGAACTGGTCCTGTAACTCGCTTGGGATGCTATCTATGTCCCTATTCATCGGTATTTCCCCCTATTCCGGATGCCGAGTGATTTCTGTTTCGGATATCCCACGCCGTCTCCAAAACCCCAAACCAAACCTTCTGGGCTTGGGTAATCGTAACCCCTAAGGTCTGGGCAATGGTGCGATCATCTGCCTGCTCCTGCTTTAGTTTTAGGGCAGTTTGGCCCTTTTCATCGAGCTGATCCCACAACCCTTCCCATTCCACCGGTGTCAGCCCCAGATCCTTTTCCAGGTCCGCATCCAACCACTGGTGCACCAACTCCCATCGATGGAGCAATGCGAAGCGCAACAAATGATACTTGAACCGCTGCTGAAGGTAATCTCGCTGCCGCGCCGTCAAACCCAGCACCTGTTCAATTTCGCTCGCCGGTAAATCCTGAAGCCGCAGCGTTAAATAATCAATGCAATCCTTCTGCTTCTTCTCCGTCAGATAATCAATCAGCTCACCCACCACGGACGATCGCAGCGCCGAGTCCATCACCTCCGATTGTTCCTGGGACCCCATATGCTGGCGTACCTGCTGCACCGAGGCGTCGTCCCAGGTATACGCCTCCCCATCGGGTCCGCCACTCTCCGCCGCCCGCTCCATATCGATAGACGTTTCCGGCGGCGTTTGGCGGGCAAAGGTTTGGGCCCGGAGAATAACGAGCTGTTGCGATCGCCCCCTTGGTAATGGAATCCGGCGCTTGGCATAGCGCTCCACAAACGCCATATACTCCGCCAACTCCAGCATTGCCCGAGGCGAATAATCCTCCGGCAACTGACACTCCCGCCGGAATGCCTTCAGGGCCTCCACATAAAACCCTTGCAAAAAATCTTCAATGGCCGTCAGCCGCGCCTGATAACTGGCCCGCGTCCGTGCCGGAGCAATATAGCGGTAAATAATCGCACTCAGGGTACTGTGCAGCTCCGCCCGTCCCCGCTTGGATCCATGCTTGTGATAGTTCAGGCATTGACGGAGACGATGCTGGGACAAATCCTGCATCCACATCTCCACCTCGCCCGACGCCTGGATTCGCTTACTCTCCGTGCAAATCCGATTCACTTCCTCCGCGATCCGTTCCGCCACCGCCTTGCACACCCGCTGCGATGCCTTTGTCCCGTCTCGCAAGGACTCAGTTAATGACTTGACCAGTGCTTCCACGCCCTATGCAGTTCTCCCTGACCCTGTGCAACGACAGATAAACGCTCAACCCTTCGACCAATACAATCGGGAAGCTCCTTAGATGTGACGGATTTTACTTGGCAATAGTTGCAAAATCTTGCCACGCTCTAACGGAAACAGAACCTAAGTTAAGCCTTACTCCAGCACGACCCTAACACAGTCAATAAAAACGCAAGTTAGAATCCGAACAATTGCGTCTCAGGGGCGATCGCCCGTGGCATTTGCTACGCCATTGCCGGGGAAATCCTGATCTCCGAGGCAATGCTCTAGCTTTGGGCGTCAATCTCGGCCCATCAACCCCAGGCAATCAGTGTAAGATTCAGACGCGAAGATTCAGATGCGAAGATTCAGATGCGAAGATTCAGACGCACTGATCCCAGGACTTTAGATCCCAAGACAGATCCCAAGACTTTGATTCACTGGATGACTTGAGTCACCCATTTACTTTTACCCTTTCACCTTTGCCCCTAATCGGTTTTTAGCAATCACCCATGGATTTTGAAGCGAAATTAGAAGCCCAGATCAAGCAATTGGTGGACAGTGCTCCCCAGGACGGCAAAACACCCCAGCTCGTCACGGCGATCGCCCCAGTTCTGATGCACTTCGCCAGCCAACTGGAGCGGGAAACCTTCTATGTGCTTCAAACCCTAAACGGTGACTGGGTGCGTACGACCCTGAGTAGCCGAGTCGCCCAGGGCGTTCAGAAGAGCGTTATCTATGCCTTTTCCACCGTAGAAGACGCCCGTAATAGCCCCATGCCGGTGCGAGACCCCAACATTCTGGCAGCCCCCGTCCCGACGACCCATATCCTGTTCCAGATGGTCGCCCTCAAAACCCTAGACAGTCTGGTCTTTTTCGCGACACCGGGGAATTTGAACAATGGCACGGAAGTGGGACGTGCCGTCTTCGAAGAAACGATGCAGCTCTACTTCCAGCAGGTCCAGGATTGGCAAGAGGGGGAGGATGTGACGATCGCCTAACCCCCCCCAATTGCACTTAATCTCCAGTGCCAATCCTCAACTGCTAATCCGCGATATCGGTAACGGCACCGAGGCTGCTGGAGGACACCAGCTTGGCGTACTTACCCAGGATGCCGCGCTTATAGCGAGGTTCACGGGGTTGCCAGGCGGCCCGGCGATCGCTCAAGACCGACTCCTCCACGTTGAGTTGCAGCAGCTTCTGGTTGGCGTCGATGGTGATGGAATCCCCTTCTTCGACTAGGGCAATATTGCCGCCGACCGCCGCTTCGGGGGCTACGTGACCGACCACCAGACCATAGGTGCCGCCGGAGAAGCGACCATCGGTAATCAAGCCCACGGAATCACCGAGGCCAGCCCCAATAATCGCCGAGGTGGGAGCCAACATTTCCCGCATTCCGGGTCCCCCTTTCGGTCCTTCGTAGCGCACCACCACCACATCGCCCGCCTTAATCTTGCCGGCGAGGATGGCGTCTAGGCATTCTTCCTCAGACTCAAAGACGCGGGCGGGACCGGTAATAATGGGCTTTTTCACGCCGCTAATCTTGGCGACGGACCCTTCGCTAGCCAAATTACCCTTGAGGATGGCCAGGTGTCCTTTGGCATACATGGGGTTATCCCACTGACGAATCACATCCTGATCCGTAGACGGTTCGTCGGGGATATCCGCTAGGTTTTCCGCAATGGTTTTGCCGGTGATGGTCATACAGTCGCCGTGCAATAGTCCCTGCTTCAGCAGGATTTTCATCACCTGGGGAATGCCGCCCACCTTATGCAGATCCGTCGCCACGTAGCGCCCGCTGGGCTTCAGGTCGGCAATTACCGGCACCCGATTACGGATAGTTTCAAAATCGTCGATGGTTAGGGGAACGCCGATAGTGTTGGCGATCGCCAACAGGTGCAGCACCGAATTGGTCGACCCCCCCACCGCCATAATCACCGAAATGGCATTTTCAAAGGCTTCACGGGTCAGAATCTGCCGGGGACGTATATCAGCTTTGATGCACTCCGCCAATGCCAATGCGGAATGGGCGGTACTGTCCGCCTTCTCGTCATCCTCCGCCGCCATCGTGGAGGAATAGGGCAAGCTCAAGCCCATCGCCTCGATCGCTGAGGACATGGTGTTCGCCGTAAACATACCGCCGCAGGATCCCGCCCCAGGGCAAGCATTTTTTTCAACGGCCGTCAGCCGCTCTTCGGTGATTCGACCGGCGCTATACTCTCCCACCGCCTCAAAGGCGCTCACCACCGTCAAATCTTCCCCATCCAAATGACCGGGTTTGATGGTGCCGCCATAGACAAACACCGACGGAATATTCAGCCGGGCCATGGCCAAAATCGCACCGGGCATATTCTTATCGCACCCGCCGATCGCCAGCACCCCATCCAGACTCTGACCGTTACACACCGTCTCGATCGCATCGGCAATGACCTCCCGAGACACCAAGGAATATTTCATCCCCTCGGTCCCCATGGAAATCCCATCGCTGATGGTGATGGTGCCAAATAACTGGGGCATCATCCCCGCTTCCTGGGCCGCGGCGATCGCCCGATCCGCCAAACTACCGATCCCCATATTGCAAGGGGTCACGGTGCTATAGCCGCTGGCGATCCCCACAATGGGCTTCTTGAAATCATCATCACCAAACCCAACCGCCCGCAGCATGGCGCGGTTAGGACTACGCTGCACACCTTGGGTAATGGCGGCACTTCTGAGGGTCTCTGACATAACGGGTTACGAAGTTTCGGCTATACAGCTACGGATCCATGGCGGCTCTGATATTGCAGATCCATGACGGAATCTAGGATTGCAGATCCATGATGGATCTAGGATTGCAGGGCCATGACGGCTCTAGAGTCCGTCCAGAAAGACCCCAGGGCAACAAAATCCCCGCGAAAAAATACCGAGCCAACGCCCTAGATTGTCGCAGACCCACTGTAGGGATTGGGCTAAAACAACCGGGGAATTATCAGTATCTTCACTGTCTTTCCATGGGCTAATAGCCTACCGTAAATCGCCTACCGTAACTCCCCTTCCCCTGCCGCCGAATCGGCCGCTGTCCCCGGGGACACAATCACTCGATTTCGCCCCGCCGCCTTCGCCGCATACAGGGCCTGATCGGCTTCCATCACTAAGGTCTGCACCGCCTCCAAATCCGAGGGCACCTGACAGGCAATCCCCATACTCAGGGTGATAGGACGCCCCCCATTGTTGGGATGGGGTAACGCCCATTCCGCCAGGAGCGATCGCAAATTCTCCGCCACTTGCTGCGCCCCTTTCACATTGGTCTCCGGCAACACCAGGGCAAACTCCTCGCCCCCATACCGGGCCATCAAATCGGCCGGACGCCGCGCCACGGCCATCAGCGCCGCTGCCACCTTCTGCAAACAAGCATCCCCCGCCTGATGCCCCAGGGCATCGTTGTAATCCTTGAAGTGGTCTAAATCGCACAGGACAAAGCTCAAGGGTTGCTGGGTGCGATAGAGTCGTAGCCATTCCATCGCCAAATAATCATCCAATCGCCGCCGGTTGGCCAACTGGGTCAGCCCATCCACCGCCGCCAGCCGGGATAGCACTCGATTTTGCTTTTCTAACTCCTGCACCAGCACATCTAACCGCTGATTCGCGATCGCCAAGCGACTTTCCGACCGTTTGCACAGGGTAATATCCCGCAGGGTAATGATGGCGCGATCGTCAGAGCGCACCCCCACCAACTGAAACCACCCGGATACCGAACCATGGGAGAAAAACTGATCCGCTAGGGTGCCATAGCCACACCGCAGGGTTTGCCCCGCCAAGTCCAGCAATCGCAGACAAAACGTCTCATCCTGAAAAAAGCGACTGCAATCCAACAGTCCCCGGTCCAACACATCCCGCGCCAAAACACCGAGGATCCCCTCCGCCGCTGAATTCATAAACGACCAACGGCAATCCGCTAACTGTCCCCGGTCATTACGAATCGGAGCCAGGGTAATCACCCCATCGACCAAGTTATGCAGGATCTGACGCAAGGTCGTTGGATCCTCGCGGGATAGACCGTTCAAAAAAGGAGGAGGGGGAGTGGTCAAAGGGCTAAAGGGTGCGGGTGGGGGCTGATGCATGGGGGAGAAGCGTGCGAAAGAGAGTGAGTGTGATGAGTGACGAAGGAAATGAGACCACCGGTTAAGAGAAGAATACCTTCCCCAACTCCCTCCAATGAATGGGAATGAATGGGGGCGAGGGCATCATGAATGGATGGAAGAAGATTGAATCTAAAGCGTTGGTATAGGACACCTAGTCTAACGATAAGGCTCCGCTGCTCATTCAAAACTTAGGATCACAAAACATTGAGTTGGCGCGCAAAGGGTATTGGTCCTTAAAAGTGTGAGCCGTGTCCTGATCTTGATATAAGTTTGCCCATAAGATGTTGCCTTAGCCCCATCCCACACACTTTAATCTTCTAGCGCAAAAATGATAATCAGGTTGGGTAGACTCATTAACAGGACTAGACCTAGGGCAACTAATAGATAAAGACGATAGATGCGTTAGCATCTGTTCCCATCTTCCTTCGACCCTTGCCTCCTCGCCTCATCCCGCCACCCGTGAATGATGGGGTTCAGCCATCTGCTCTGTCACTCGTCAGTGTCTAGGGGTAAAAATTGTAGTCAAAGATACAGGGGTTATAGACTCAAGATACCGCACGGAATAGCCCATAAAAACACCCCATAAATCGCCGATGATGACTGTTTTTATTGTTACTATCGACTCCGTGATTTGGATTGAGGGGATAGCCGTCATCGGCTGACGAAACGCTTCAAGCTTGTGGCTTTTCTGGCATCACTGAAGTACCGCGAGGGTTCCTTGGTCCCCATCAATTTCGGCCATACAGCCCACGGGAAGTGCGGCATTAGGACCGCTATGGCCAAAGGTTAGATTTGACACGATTGGTAGGTTTAGATCCTGGAGGCGATCGCGCCACAATTCCTCAAGGGTGAGACTGGATCGATTTTCGGGGGGATCGCAGTCGCTGAATCGGCCAAGGGCGATGCCGGCAATGTTGTACAGGAGCCCGGTGTTGCGCCAATGGGTAATAAACCGGTCCAGGCGATAGGGATGTTCACCAATATCTTCGAAGGCGAGGATAGCGTCGGTCAGGTTAGGGCAGTGGCGGGTCCCCAGAAGATGGGTCGCGACGGCAAGATTGCCGGGGAACAGTCGTCCTGTGGCCCGGCCGTTCCCCCAGCCTTCACCGGTTAGGGGGGCAAGGGGGTGTCCCTGGACCGCCGCGAAAAGGCGATCGCGGGTTTCTGGGGGCTCCTGGGGCAGGGTCGTGAGGACAGGGCCGTGCAAGCCGGTGATCCCCTGGTTGGCTAAGCTCCAGAGCAAGGCGGTGATGTCGGAAAAGCCAATGAGCCATTTCGGGGCGATCGCCTGCCCATACTGTAAGGCTTGGGCCCCGGCGGCCATAAACGGCCATTCAAAATCCTCCAGGAGGCGGGTCGCGCCATAGCCGCCGCGGGCACAGAGAATGCCTTTGATATTGGGATCCGTTAGGGCCTGGGTCAATTGGCGGCGGCGTTCTGGATCGGTGCCCGCCAGATAGCCATAGGTTCTATCTAGATCCCCCTCGGGACCAAGGTCAACCTTGAATCCGTGCGATCGCCAGATTTCGACACCCTCTCGA
This sequence comes from uncultured bacterium, assembly GCA_964655355.1. Taxonomy (GTDB): domain Bacteria; phylum Cyanobacteriota; class Cyanobacteriia; order CACIAM-69d; family CACIAM-69d; genus CALGDE01. The sequence continues at coordinate 99,559 of CAZZMD010000003.1, read as the reverse complement.
ATGCGATCCAGATCCCCCAGCGGCCCACTGGGGGTAATGACCCGAAGGCGATCGCCAGGCCGCAGGGCAGTGGGGAGTTCGCAGGGTTTGGGTAGCACGGTGACTCTTGGGGGCTAAGGGGATCGGGAGATATAAGATTTTCTGGGAAGCTTGCGGGCCGATGCGGCATCCTGCGGCATAGCAATTGGGCGCATCATCCCCCATCGATCAATATCAATCAATGTCAATGGTCAATATCAATAGTTTCTACATCAGTTCCTATATCAATAGTTCTTACATCAATAAATTTCTAAATCAATAATTCCTACTCGGGCTGTGCTCCTCCTCAGGATGAGTGAGCGGGCTTCGAGCCCCATGGCAACTAAAGATGACCTGATGATCCTGTCGCTCCGGAGAACGCCGTATCAGCATGGCAGCAGATGGGGCAAAAATAGGGTGGGCTAATCGTGTAACGAGCATCCCCGGCTCCGCTACCCTAATATATTCAGAAATCAAGCTTGTTCTACTCCCATTAATGGTTTGGGGATCAGGGTAAGCCTCCCATGGCGACTAACCGCGTCTTCCTCGAACATGAGCGATTGAAACCTATTTGTTCTGATACTCTGATATTTTGTGTCCAAAAAATGTGTCCAACAATTTTTTTTCCTTTTATAACTGTCTGTTGAATGTTTCCCCAAGATCCCATGGACACATTGCTCGAAAAAATTGCCATAGGTGCTCCCCTCAAAGATGTTTTCCATGGGGTTGTTGAAGCGATCACAAATCGACTGACAAATACTATTTGTACAATCTCAGTTATTGATACTCAACAGCGGCAAAGACTGGGTTTGCAGATTGCTCCCCACCTACCGGATGAATTAAGTCAGTTTATTGATGGAATATTGATCGATGAGGCAATTAGCCCCTGTGGCAAAGCTGCCTGCCTCAAAAAGATAGTTATTGCTGACGAAATTGCCAAGTCTCCTTTTTCCCCGCGCTATAGGGCGATCGCCGCAAAGTTTAATCTGCGAGCCTGTTGGTCTATCCCTATCATGGGTCGACAGGATCAGATCCTAGGCACTTTGGGGTTATATCACCAAGGGGTGCGATCGCCCACAACCGCCGAACTCGATGGTATTTCCCAGGTCGCTCGTTTGGCAGGAATCGCGATCGAACGCCATCAAGCGGATGAACAATTACGTCGCAGCGAATCACTCCTACTAGAACTGCAGCAATTGGCAAAGGTGGGTCACTGGGCATTTGATATCCCCACCCAAACCATCACCTGGTCCCCCCAAATGTTTCGTATGTATGGGCTGGACCCTGCATCAACAGCCCCCTCCTATCCCGAATATTTAGCGATGCTTCGAGAGGAGGATCGCCAAACATTGCAGCAGTGCGTTGAGCAAGCCATTGTTGACGGAACCCCTTACATGGTCGAATTCAGTGTTACTCGCCCCGATGGTAAGGTCTGTCACCACGAGTGCCGAGCAGAGACAGAACGAGATGCCCAGGGGCAAGTCGTCCGTTTATTTGGAACATCCCTTGATATTACTGAGCGAAAACAAGCTGATCTTGCCCTCAAAAGCTTGATTGTTGACACCGCAGCGACGACAGGACAGGACTTTTTTCCTGCCCTAGTACGCAATATCGCCACAGCGCTACAGGTCTCCTATGCCCTCGTTTCAAAGCTAACAGATGATGATTATCTTGAAGTGATCGCAGCATGGGGGGAAGGTTGCTTATTACCCACGTTTACCTACAAAGTAGAAAGCCCAAATCAACAGCCCTGTTCTAAGGCATTACAACAAGGGAAAATTTACTGCGATCAGTCCGTTAACTATGATTTTCCGAACGATGAATTTCTAATTGAGCGAAATATTACGAGCTACCTGGGGGTCGCCTTGCACAATAGCCAAGGTGCAGTGATCGGATTACTGTGTATTTTTGATGCTAAGCCAATCCAGCGCCCACAATATTCAGAGCAACTTTTGCAAGTCTTTGCGGCTCGTTGTGCCGCCGAGCTGGAAAGACAACATGCGCAGATTGAGCTCGAGAAACTCAACCAAGATCTGGAGGTCAAAGTGGAAGTGCGCACGGCCGAACTTCAGGCCAGTCGTGCTTACTATCAAGGCATTCTCTCTGACCAAACGGAATTAATTTGCCGCTTTGCCCCTGACGGAACGCTGACTTTTGTGAACGATGCCTACTGTCAACACTTTAAAAAGTCGCCGGATGAGTTGTTTGGACAATGCTTTTTTTCGATGCTCCCGGAGGTGGTTCAAGGCCTCCTTCTAGATAGCCTTGAGGGTTTATCCATTGATAAGCCTGTTGATATTTGTGAGTATTTTATCCCCACCCCTCGCGGGGAATTCTGTTGGCATCAGTGGACCCATCGGGCTCTATTTGACGAAGCTGGGCAATTTCTTGAGTATCAGGCGGTCGGTCGAGATATTACAGATCGTAAGCAGGCGGAGCAAGCGCTGGAAAACTTGATTGCGGGCACAGCTGCCACTGTGGGACAGGATTTTTTCCCAGCGCTTGTCCAGTATATTAGTGACGCCTTAAATGTCTCATATGTCTTTGTTGCCGCCAGAACCCAACCGGATGAGATGACGATTTTGGCATTTTGGCCTAACGACATTTTGCCGTTGGGATGGTCCTATAATCCCAGTGAAACGCCCTGTCAAAAGGTATTGGATGAAGGGCGGTTATATTGCGAGCATTCCGTCCAAGCAATGTTCCCAAAAGATGATGCATTAGTCGAATTAGATGCCCAGAGTTGCCTAGGGGTTGCTATTCGTAATACTCAAGGGGAAATTATCGGTGATTTGTGCATTTTCCACACGGATCTGATCCAAAATCCCCAGCGTGCAGAGCAGATATTGAAGGTGTTTGCTGACCGCGCCGGGGCTGAAATGGAACGTCAATGGGCAACGACGGCCTTAGAGCAATTGAACCAATCCCTAGAGGCCAAAGTTGCAGAGCGTACGGTTGAACTCCGAGAGCGTGAACTTTCCCTTAGGGCCAGTGAAGAGCGATACGCATCTTTGGCGGCAGCGGCTCCCGTCGGAATCTTTCGGACTGATGTGGAGGGGAATTGTGTTTATGTCAATAATCGCTGCTGTGAGATTTGTGGCCGTGAGCCAGAGGGCTTGATGGGCGATCAATGGGAAGCGGCATTACATGCTGAGGATCGCGATCGCGTGGTGGCGGCATGGCTTCAGTCAATCGCGAACGATACCCTCTTCCAGCTCGAGTATCGCTTTCAATGGCCGGATGGCACCGCGCGGTGGGTTTATACCCAATCTGTGCCTGAAATGGATGACGCTGGGCAGGTGATTGGATATGTCGGAACCATAACGGATATCAGCGATCGCAAACAGGCTGAGCTGGCCCTGCAGAATCTAGTGGAGGGAACAGCCGCAAAAACAGGGCAAGATTTTTTTCCGGCATTGGTTGAGCATATTGCGCTCACACTTAATGTTTCTTCTGCAACGGTTGCTCAATTCGGAGAAGATGAATTGGAAACAATTGCGGTCTGGAATAACGGATCCCTCTCTCAAAGTCAGACTCATACCCTGGCAGACACGCCCTGTGAATTAGTTTTAAAAGAGGGGGGATACTACTGCGAACAGGGTATCCGAAATGAGTTTCCAGATAGTTTGATTTTGGCTGAAATGCAAGCTGAAAGCTATATGGGAATTGCACTATATGATTCCCAGGATCATATTATTGGGGTCCTTTTTATCCTTGATCAATCTCGCATTCTTAACCCAGAACGTGCAGAATCCCTGCTGCGAGTATTTGGTGCTCGAGCCGCTGCGGAACTAGAACGCCAACGATCAGAGTTGGCAATCAAACGACAGCTGGCAACGATCGAAGCTGCTGTTGATGGAATTGGGATTTTAGAAAATGGCAAATATCTTTATGCGAATCGAGCCTATCTAAACCTATTTGGCTTCGAGAATATTGAGAGTCTGATTGGCCAAAGTTGGCAATCCCTGTATCCACCGGCAGAGATTCGTCGGTTTGAAGAAAGTATCTTACCTCAGCTGACGATGAATCGCGTTTGGCAGGGGGAAGCTGTGGGGGCACGCCAGGATGGGTCTATCTTTCCCCAAGGAATTTCGCTGACGTTAACGGAAGAAGATCTATTGATTTCTGTCTGTCGGGATATCAGTGATTTAAAGGAAACTCAAGCTTTAATTGTTCATAATTCCTTGCATGATCCGTTGACCGAACTTCCCAATCGAACGCTGCTATTGGAGCGAATTGAACTGGCCATTAGTCGAGCCAAAAGGATGGGAGATTATCGATATGCGGTTCTGTTTATTGACCTTGATCGATTCAAGATCATCAACGATAGTCTGGGCCATGCTGTTGGCGATCAATTGCTTGTGACGATCGCCCAGCGTCTCAAAAGACGCTTACGAGAGATGGACTTAGTGGCCCGTCTTGGGGGGGATGAATTTATCCTACTGGTCGAGAATGTCGATGGTGTTGATGATGTTATTCAGGTTACTGAGCGTATTCTGAATGACTTTAAAGAGCCCATTCTGATTAATGGCCGTAGTATCTTTGCCAGTTTCAGTGTTGGTATTGTGGTCGGGGATCAGAGCTATAACAATGCCACTGATTTAATTCGCGATGCCGATATTGCGATGTATCGCGCAAAGGAGCGACAGGGAAGTTCCTACAGCTTTTTTGATTCGGCGATGCACCTCCAGGCCATCAATCGGCTAACCCTAGAGACGGATCTCCGTAAGGCCCTTGCTAGGGAAGAATTTGTGATTCACTATCAGCCCATCATTGATTTAAATGAATGTCGGTTGATTGGATTTGAAGTGTTAGTTCGCTGGCAGCATCCGAGCCGGGGACTCACTTATCCAGACGAGTTTATACCGATCGCAGAGGAGATTGGTTTAGTCGAGCAAATCGATGCTTGGGTCATGCACCATGCCTGCCAGCAGATTGCGACCTGGAACCGGCAGTTCCCTGGGGAAGACTTCCTAAAGGCCAGCATTAACTTGTCCGTCTGTGATCTCCGCAGGGGCACGCTTATTCAAAATATTGACGACGTTCTGGAAGAAACACAGCTGCCGGGGAGTTCAATTACCCTCGAAATTACGGAGACGATGCTGATTGAAGACATCGAACAAACGATCAATGTTCTATCGCAGATTGCAGCGCGGCAAGTTCAGCTGAGTATCGACGATTTTGGCACCGGTTACTCATCTCTTAATTACCTACACCGTCTTCCGGTTCATAGTTTGAAAATTGATCGTTCATTTATTAGTGAGCTTGATCCAGAGCATCGTAATAGTAAAGTGGCGAGTACGATTTTAACCCTGAGTAATCAGTTAGGATTAAGCACCGTTGCAGAAGGAATTGAAACCCTACAGCAGCTGCAATATCTTCGGGAACTGGGTTGTCAGCTAGGGCAAGGGTATTTTTTCTCGCCCCCTTTGAGTCCTGAGGATGTTGAAGAACGCTTTTTTTCCGCTGCTAAGCAATGCTCAATGAGGGTGAGTGCTAGCTTGAAGAAGTCGATTTAGTGGGCATTTTTAGTGGGCATCGACGTTGCCTTGATTCGCGGCGATCGCGGCACGGATTTTAGCTTTGGCTTGATTCCACAGCTCGTCCAGTTCGGCGAGGGTGTGTTCCTCTAGGGGGCGATCGCTGAGGGTTTCCATCAACTGCAATCGCTTCACAAATTTATGGTTGGTTTTCGTCAAGGCGATGGACGGATCCAAATTTTGCCAGCGGGCGACCTGGCTTAGGGCAAACAACACATCCCCCAACTCCGATTCCTGATGCTCAAGGTCAGACTCGGCGATCGCCTCCTTTAATTCATCCACTTCCTCGTGGAATTTTTCCCACACATCCTCAAGGGTTTCCCACTCAAACCCTGCTTTTGCTGCCTTCTTTGAAATTTTCAAGGTCCCCATCAGCGGTGGTAGCGATCGCGCATAGCGGTCCAGTTTGCGACTTAGCTTTTGGCGCTCCTCAACGGTTTCCCCCTTTTCCTGAGCCTTGATGGCTTCCCAGGTTTGCCGCACCTCATCGGTCGTCTTGGCATCTCCATCGCCGAAAACATGGGGGTGGCGGCGAATCAGTTTATCGGTAATGCCATTGGCGATCGCCCCCAAATCAAACGCGTCCGCCTCCTGGGCAATCTGCGCCTGTAACACCACTTGCAACAGCAAATCCCCCAACTCCTCCGCCATGGCCGAGCGATCGCCCCCCTGGATCGCGTCTACCGTCTCGTACGCTTCCTCAATGATGTAAGGGGTTAGGGTCTCCGCCGTTTGCGCTAAATCCCAAGGGCAGCCCCCCTCGGGCGATCGCAGTTGCGCTACCACCTCAATCAACCGCTGCATTGCTGCCAAGGTTTCGATCATGGCATGGGGATCAACCCAATCAGAGGGGGTGGACGGGGGCTGGGGGACGGGGGGAGAAACCATGGGGCTAGATCCTAAATCACTAGATCCTAAATCAAAGGGATCAACGCTAATTTTCACAAATTCTGTTTATGGATCCTGTTTACAAATCCTGCTTACGGATCTTAGCGGGATCTCTGCTCTAAGCCAGGGTTGGTTAGGGCGCGAGGATAGGACGCGATCGCCCAGTCGCACGGCATGGGCAATCCTGAGGGGGCAGGTATGTAAACGTATGATGTTGAGAATAGACTCCCGCTCGGCTCCCTTTCCATGGCTGATTCCCCATCCAATGTTTTGCTGCTTACATTGCGTCGATACCGCGACAGTAATCAAGGTTTTCATGAGGATTTAGGGGATGGAGCAAGGTTGACGATGATGCAAATCCCTGGGGGGACTTTCGTCATGGGATCGCCGAAGTCGGAGGACGAAAGTTTAGAGAGTGAACGCCCTCAGCATGAGGTGAGTGTGTCGCCGTTTTTTATGGGTCGTTGTGTGGTGACTCAAGAGCAATGGCGGGTGGTGGCAGGCTATGACCAAGTTGACCGAGAGTTAGACCAAGACCCGTCCCATTTCAAAGGGGCTAATCGTCCCGTAGAGCGGGTGAGTTGGGATGAGGCTCAAGAGTTTTGTCGTCGGCTGTCCATTAAGACGGGGCGTGATTATCGATTGCCGAGCGAGGCGGAATGGGAATATGCCTGCCGTGCTGGGAGCGCCATGCCGTTTCATTTTGGTGAGACCATAAATTCAAGTGTCGCTAATTACCGTGGCAATTATGTCTACGGAGAAGGTGCTAAGGGGGAGGACCGACAGGAGACGACGGAGGTGGGAATTTTCCCTGCGAATGAGTGGGGTCTACAGGATATGCACGGAAATGTGTGGGAGTGGTGCGAAGACGGTTGGCACGAGACCTATGAGGAAGCTCCCAATGATGGCAGTGCCTGGGTTTATGGCAACTCAACAAGCTCACCTAGAAAGCTGTTGCGCGGTGGGTCCTGGCGCAGTTATCCGGCAGACTGTCGGTCGGCGTTTCGCTACTGCATCTTGCGCGAGGTCCGTGACTACAACATCGGTTTTCGGGTGGTGTGTTCCCTGTGAGTTGATTCTTGAGCAACTTATGATTTAAGAAGTCGCTGAGCTTGATAGGTCTGCTGAAGAGTCTGGCGATCTTGTCTAAAAATCAAATCTGTCCTTCACCATGTCAGACGGAAGCCCCCGCCGCCGCGTCGCCACCCGCCGCTACCAACGCACCGGTCAGCATTTCTATGAGCCCCTAGGGGATGATATTCGGCTAGATATGGTGCTTATCCCCGGTGGAAGCTTTCTGATGGGGGCTCCGGAGGGAGAAGAGGGAGCGTATAGCGCTGAACATCCTCAGCATGCAGTGACGGTGCTCGAGTTCTTTCTGGGACGCACTCCGGTCACCCAGGCGCAGTGGCGAATGGTGGCAGGCTATGACCAAGTTGAGCAAAAGCTAGACCCAGCCCCGTCCCGTTTCAAGGGGGGTGATCGCCCGGTGGAGCGGGTAAGTTGGGATGATGCTCAAGAATTTTGTAAGCGGCTATCGAACCACACTGATCGTCTTTATCGACTGCCTAGCGAAGCAGAGTGGGAATATGCCTGTCGTGCCGGGACCACCACCCCCTTCTACTTCGGGCACTATATTTCCACTGAAGTAGCGAACTACAACGGCTCAGAATTTGGTGAGAGTCCAGCGGGCGAGAGTAAAGGCGAGACCACAAGTGTATGGGACCATCCCTCCAATCCTTGGGGATTGCGCGATATGAGCGGCAATGTATATGAATGGTGCGAAGACGACTGGCATGATAGCTATGAAGGAGCCCCCATTGATGGCAGTGCCTGGATTGATGATGAAGAGTTAACAGGTAGAAACAGGCCCAGGCTGCTACGCAGTGCCTCCTGGCTTAACGGTCCGAGATGCTGTCGGTCGGCGTATCACTTCTACGCCTCGCGCGATCGCCATAACGACTACATCGGTTTTCGGGTGGTGTGTTCTCCCCGAGGGCCGCTCTAGATCGCCGTCAGGTGATCAAGATTTTCATGGATTTTTTCAATGTGATGCTGATTGGCTGCCAGTGAGGTTGTGATTCAGTATGCTAAAGCGAGTGACTTAAATGCTCTGGAGGGTAGGCTCTGTGGCGACTAAGCTTGTGGAATTTGATGTGGGTGATGGGAAGTTCGTCCTTATGGAGGTCGACGAAATCAAAAGTGAGAACGTAAAGCAAGTCTCAGCCTCCCCTGGCAAGGTTGCAGCTAGGGCACGCAAGACTTTTAGCGAAGCTTTGAAGACCCTTGAACCCACAGTGGAGATAATCCATCAGCGTTTGAACGGTATGACAACGCCAGCGGATGAAGTCGAAGTGAAATTCAGCGTTAAACTCAGCGCAGAAATGGATGCTGTGGTGACGAAGGTGGGCGGGGAAGCCAACTACGAAATCACGCTGAAGTGGAAAAACGATCGCTCGGAATAATCGGAATAATTTGGCTTCGTGACCCTCCAACCCAGCGACTACGAAAACATCATTGCCAAGATTAGCCGCCCCTGTGATGGGGGCACGGTGGGGACTGGCTTTGCGATCGCCCAGCGCTACGTGCTCACCTGCGCCCATGTTGTTCTGGAAGCGTTAGCCGTGGAAGACAAGGAAGACGAGCAATGGCAAAGCAAACCGCCGCCCGAGCAAATCGTCCATGTGGAATTCCCCATCAACTCAGCCTTAGAACGAAAAATCTTTGAGGCAGTCATTGTGGATTGGGTGCCCGCCCAAGAAACCAGCGGTGATATTGCCATCCTGCGCCTTTTGCAAGAACCAACCTTTCAATTTCCTCCGGCCTCCTTTGCCTCCTGGAACGCTGCATCGGATGTCGGTCATACATACAGAGTCCAAGGTTTCCCTCAGCCGGAGGGGCGTATCACACTGGGATACCAGCCGATGGGACGTATCACCGATCACCGCCTTCAATTGAATAAGCCTGATGACTCCACCATGAACGTCATCAAAGGAGGCTATAGCGGATCACCGCTCCTGGATATTCAGAGCGGCTGCATTATCGGCATGATCGTCGCAACGGAAGGCACCGACTATCGCGCCTTTGCCATTTCCTGCCGCCGGTTAAAGCTTTTTGGCTTAGAAGATCGGATTCTTGCTCATGAATTTTGTGATGGTCTGGGGTTTGAAAATGACGATGGAGAAACGTTAACCCAACCGTTAGGGGCTTTGCTTCAAACCCTGGACTGTGGCAGCGCTGGCTCAATTCGCGATCGCCTGTCGGCCTTCAGTGGCGATCGCCCGTTCATTGACAACGATTGGAAAACCGAAGGCAACCTGATTTACTTCGTTACGTCCGCCCTCGTTCGTTGCCAGCTCTCCCCTGAGACTAAGCAACGACTAGCGGAATGGATGCGATCGCAAGGGCACGACGTTGAGCAACTCAAACGCAAACTAGCCGGTTCCGAGACTCAATCCGCCGCCCCAATCACTTCTCCGACGAACATCCTCGTCAAAGTCAATACTGACGAGCGCCCCGGTGACGCAGTGGAAGTGGAAGTATGGATTTATGCGGTGGGCGATCAGAAAACCTACAATCCCAACAATCCCCCAGATCCCATCTGCCGGGGTGAGTTAATGGCATTCAGTCAGATCCCAAAGCGTGTTTGGGACGTGAGCGGTGATTTGCCCGACGAGACTTATCCCGTAGTGCATTATTTTCTCCCCCGTCCTTGGTTCGACTACGCCTTTGAGATGAGTCCAGTGACTCGCCGTCAATGTTTGGGAGGTGAGCACTGTGTGGTGCTGCGGACAAACCTAGAGCAGCACCCTAGCTTGGAGACAACTCAGAAATTACGGGGACACTGGAAAAGCTGCTGGGCCCGAGCTCATGGGGATCCCCAGCGAGATGCCCGCAAGCTATTCAAACGCCTGTCTTGTGCCGATGACAAACAGCTATGGGACTGCCTGCTAAAGTGCGATGACACGACAGCGTTGCTGTTAAACGATTGCGATGCCTTTGACAACGAAGATTACAGCACGGTTGGTGAATTCATTGAAGTTGCCGTTGAGGAGGAGAGAAAGAGTCTGTCCATGCTGCTGTGGTCCCGTGCTTCAGATTGCAACCCACAGTTAGAAAACGTGTTTCCCGACGGTCAAAAAATCACCATAGCGGATGTTCCTGACCGTATTCGCAAAATGCGTCGGGAGGGGGATGGGATTGGGGTTAACCTGGCATTGGTCTGGGAAGATCCAAATATCTTGCTCCCCCGTGTCTCTCAATTTGAAGCGTCCTAAGGGCACTGAATTATGGCCGACGAGAAATCCCAATCCACCTTCAAACCAGTCTTCCAGGGGACGGGGGAAGAACGCATCAAACCCGATGATCCCCTCAACCTGCCCCCCCCTCCAGCGTGGCGAAGAGCTGACCAACGAAAGCGCGATCGCGGGGCTACATTCCAGGCGCGGGATGAAGAAATCGAACTGGTCAACGCGGCCCTATACCTACGGCGTCCCCTATTGGTCACCGGTAAACCTGGCACCGGTAAAACGTCTCTGGCCTACGCGATCGCCCGGGAGTTGGGCTTGGGGGAAGTGCTCTATTGGCCCATCACCACCCGCACCACCTTGAAGGATGGGCTGTATCTTTACGATGCGATCGCCCGTTTGCAAGATGCGGCCCGTTCTAAGGGAAATGATGGTAACGGGGTCGATGGGGAAGGTGATGATCGCTTCGAAAATATCGGTGACTACATCCGTCTCGGCCCCTTGGGCACAGCACTGTTGCCCAGCCCCAATAGAAAGCCTCGAATCCTTATCGTTGATGAAATCGATAAGAGTGATATCGATTTACCGAATGACTTGCTATCGATTTTTGAAGAGGGCACCTTTGATATTCCAGAGCTAGTACGGATTGAGAAGAGAAAAAAGGCGGTGGAAGTCCGCACCGCTTACCGTGATCCAAACGAGCAATCAACCTTCAATAGAAATGGCGTTACTGAGGGCAAGACCACAATTACCGGTGGTCTGGTAGAAAGCACAGAGTTTCCCTTGCTCATTCTGACCAGCAATGGAGAGCGGGATTTTCCACCCCCATTTCTACGGCGCTGTGTGCGTTTGACGATGCCAGAGCCCGATACGCAACGTTTAACCGACATAGTCAATGCCCATCTTCGTCAACAGCTGCAACTGGACGAGGAGGATCGCGAAAATGATGTTGATGTTACTTCGCGATCGCTCTCCCCGGAGCTGATTGGAGACCTGGTTAGGAAATTTGAAAGCAAACGTAACGACAGGGTGAAGGGGGACTTGGCGACAGACCAATTACTGAATGCGATTTATTTGGTTATGCGTGAGCGTGACCCCAATGTTCAAACTCGAGAGGACTTGATTCAACGCCTGTGGAAGCACCTGAGCAGCAGCGAAGATCAGCAGATCGATTCAACATCGAGCCAATCGCGGACACCTTAAACGCAAGTCAGCTTGATTTTGATGCGATCGACCTTGCCGACATGCTCTGGTTGGCGTCGATTCTGGCGTCCCAACAGGCTGAGGAAAGAGAAGTATCTTCCCCTACGGAGGAGGAAGAGGAGCAACCTCAAAGGACTCCCACGGGTGATCCCGTCGAAACTGTTGATGAAGCGCCGCAGCCCGAAGAGCCACGTCTACCCATCCAGGAGCCAACGGGGGCAAATCATGAGGGGACGAGCGGGAAGCCGGAGCGCCCCCAGGGAATACCCTTTTCCGTACCCGCAGCCCCGGCCTTGCGTACCCGCCGTGATTTAGCCCGTGCCCTGCGGCCGTTGATGCGTAAGGAACCATCGCGGAGTCGCTTTGATTTGGACGAGAGTGCTACGGTACAGCGCATTGCTGACACGGAGGTCTGGATTCCGGTGACCCACCCCCGCCAGGAGCGTTGGTTGGAATTAGATTTGGTGATTGAGGCTAGCAAAACTACGGCAATTTGGGAACGGGCGATCGCCGAGCTGAAGCATTTGGTGGAATATCAGGGGGCGTTCCGCACGATCCGTACCTGGCGGCTGGCAACAAAAACAGAAGCGGAGAACGACGGATGCCCGGTATTGCTTCGCGGGTGGCAGGGGCATTTTCAACGGTCGGCGGAGTTGCCGGATGGCGTCTCTAAACTTGGCGCAAGACCTCGCAATCCCAAAGAATTGATTGATGCTAGCGGGCGGCGGATTATTTGGGTGGTTTCAGATTGTGTTTCGCCCCTATGGCGCTCTGGGGCGATCGCCCAGCCCGGGAATATTTACGACTGGTTGGGGCTCTGGGGGAAAGCTCAACCGGTAGCGATTCTCCAGATGTTCCCAGCTCGATTATGGTCACGGACGGCGTTGGGACGGGGGCAGGCAGCCCGATTTGGGGCCCTATCCCCTGGGGTAACCAATCGGCAGTTAGCGGTAACCGGATTACCCAGACGGCTGATACGCCGGAGAGGGCAAGGGCTGTTGAATGTGCCTGTGGTGACCCTAGAGGCGGATTCGTTGGAGGATTGGGCGCGGACGATCGCCGGACGGGGAGAGGTGACGGTGCCCGGTCGGGTCTTTGATTTGGTGCCCCGCAAGTCTCGGCGATCGCCCGTTGTTGACCCAGCAGAGGATGAAAGTCCGGCGATCGCAATTTCTGAACCGACCGCATTGGAGCGAGTGCGGCAATTCCGGGCGAATGCGAAGCCGACGGTGTTACAACTGGCGATGTTAATGGCTGCGACGCCGGTGAGTTTGCCGGTGATTGATTTGCTGCGCCAGGAATTTCGGGAAGAGTTTGATGAGGAAGTCCGGCAACACCATGTGGCAGAGGTGCTGCTGAGCGGGCTATTGCGGCGGGTAGATGGTAAAGAGGAATCGGCATGTCGTTACGCGTTCTTTGGCGATGAGTCTGTGGAGCCGGACCAGCGCGTGCGAGACATCTTGCTGGGTGGAGCATCCAGGAGTCAGACGGAGCGGGTTTTGGACGTGCTTTCGGAGTCGATTTGTCAGCGATTAGGGCTCGCTCCCAAAAGCTTTGAGGCGTTATTGGGGGATATCCAGGAAGAGAGTGAGTTGCGGGATACAGCATTACCCTTTGCCAATATTGGGCTCAGCGTATTGCGTCGAATGGGGGGAGAGTATGCCGCAGTGGCTAACAGTTACGACCCAGAGCAAACGGGAACGGTCACGGTCCGTAAGCGCGGCGATCGCAATGAAATTCAGCTAGAAACAATTGAATTTGATGTGGCGGTGTTTGAGCGTGACACCTCACCGATTGCTCTTGAGCCTTTCGAATTTGAAACTTTTGAGGTAACTGGAGTTGATGACTTTGTGTCTGAAGCAAGTACTCATTCCACAATAGTAATGTTCGGTCATAGGGCATCTGGTAAAACATCCTATATTTCAGCTCTATATCAATGCATGTCGATTGGCACTAATACAGGGTTACAGCTGCTTGCTTCGAATGCCGAGCATCACCGTAGTCTTCGACGCCAATGGAATGATATTCGGAGTGCTTCAAGTACAGGTACTGGATGGCTAGACATAACACAGGAGACTACTTCATACCATTTTGATCTACTATTTGGAATGCGCCAAAAAATATGTTCCTTGTCGCTCACTGATTACAGGGGGGGCTTGATTGATGAATTAAGTGTATCTGAAAGAGAGCTTTATCAAGATGAATTAAATACATTTCAAAATTATTTAGGTGATGCCTCATGCATGATTATTTTTATTTCTGCGGAATTCCTGCAGCAAGATAGAGATGTATTTGAAACTGCTGATGTGACTGGTGCCAGCAGACTTCTTAGATCAGTCAACCATACTTCCTTTGTGAAGGAAAATGCTCCTTCAATAGTAATTGCCATTACGAAGTATGATCTTTGCCGTGACAGAAATATTAGTGAAGTAATTGAAGATATAAAGCAAATATTTCCAGCATTCTTTGCTCCGGGATCAAAGTGGCTAACAATGGTATGTCCAATCTCGCTCATAAACTCGCGAGGAAATATTGGACCAATGAATATTGAATTACCTCTACTCTTCTCACTGTACACACAGTTGCTTCGCGTAAATTGGAATGATAGAGATGATACTCAAAGCGAAATAGATAATGAGAGAAGACTCCCTTTAGAGGAAAGTATCGATACCTTGAAGCGGACTCTGGATGCACTCTTCAATCCAGATATAAGGCTATATTTTGATGGCGAAGAGCGAGAGTTTGCATCGTTTTTAGCATAGTAACTGGGACGAAGTGAAGATCACACCTCCAGCTGGAGATGACAGGGGTGATCAGATTTTCGCTTCCCTTGCGGGGCGATCATTTAAGAACCATAGAAAGGTCTTATTTAATAATGAATTTCGCCGGAAAATAGACTCACTAAGGGAACCTGCGACAGAAAATTCACTGATTCCCATAAATCTTTGCTCTGCTGGTGTCAGCAATATATATTTATGTTCGGCGGCGACATAAGATCATCCACACTTTGCCAAATATTTCACCCTCTAAACATTGAGGAGTCGCATGACGTATATCCTCAGCATGAATTATTTTGCTTTCCCAATAACCATCTTCTGCCTGCCTGGCTGCATGCGTTGGAGTTCCAGTCGCATCTACATATATAGCTACCTTCTCAATGCCTTCCTCTAATTCAGAGCTTTTACAATGCTTATAATTCAAAGAAGAGTACATTGTAAGAAATGCTTCTGTGGTTTCTTCCCTTGGAATGCTGCTGGGCCAATAATAATCACCCAATGCGTCTGGCCACCAGTAGCGATCCTTCTCCCTTCTACTAACTGAATATGCTATTCCGTTGTAAGTAGAATCTTGGGGGCTCACGTCTGGATGGAGATTCTCGTCAGATAAGTTTGGAAAAAATTCCCTGAACTGACACATAAGCTTTCAGCCAATTAGCCAACAATTGATTACCGAGTATAGCCCTTTTCTCGACCCCAATTAAGCCAAGCTTCTGTCATAATTCCTATATTACCTTGGTATTTTTCCTCCACAGGATTGTCACCTGTAATAGCTCTTAAAGCCCAGAACCAGTGTTCAGGTTGTTTATCAAGATCTTCAAGGATGAATGGTATGGCTGCTTCCCCTAGTCCAATAATTTGCTGATAAGCGGGATGCATCATTTTACGATTGATGGAAGGAATTCTGATTGTCTCGGCTTTCCACTGCTCTGCAAGGGCACAAAATCTAGACGAAATAATTTCTTCTCCACTTGGTTTGGGCTTATTCATACCTGTAGCAACGTCCAGGCTTCCATTTAATTCCTTAATCAAAGATTCGTACAAAGATCCCGCTTTGAGCTCTAGCATGAAAGCAGCAATTAGGTCAGAAATACCTTGTAGAAAGTCAATACTGTCGACGTGGAAGTCATAATTGTATCCAGTATATAGGGAGAAGGTGCCCACAACTTCATCTTTCGAAATTAGAGGAAAACACCCAAAAGATTTGAACTTGTTCCTTTTAATCCAATCCCTATTGGTAAATTTCTGCAGAGTCTGTTCATCTTGTATGTTCCGGAGGATGAGCGACTGTTTGCTCTTGTCTACAAACCCCAGAAAATGATCATTGGTTAATACTCTTGGACTATCATTTCGATTGTCATCAATGCCATCAATTAAAGATACAGCCTCGACGCTGAGTTTTGAAGTCTTTCTATCCTTGGACCGGAGAATTCCTGCATTGAAAGCCGTTTCAGGGTTCTTTACTAATAGGTCGACTATCTCTTGATATAGCGCCTTTGCAGAGATTTCGACATTGTAAGGATGCTGAATTAATAACCTGCTGAGATATTTGAAAATATCTGTCTGAATATCTCTACGAAAATTGGACAACATGTTGGCGATGTAATTGGCAAGAAATAGCAAAAGCTTTACATCGTCCTTTGTGAATGAGGCTCGGGATGGAATGACTTTGCCAGTTCCATCCGTTTCCACTTTATTGAGTACCCTTAAAACTCCATAGGTTTTATTGCGTCCATTTAAAGGTATTGCGATCGCATCATTAAGGGAGCCAAGTTTTGAAATATAACCTTCCCTATTCTTAACTTTCAACTTGTGACTACTGAGATTATCCGTATACTGAATCCTCCCGTACTTTGAACCTGACTTGGCCTCTGCTGCCATGCCAGTAAAACTCTCTCCTACTTCATAACTTTCTTCCTTAAACCAGTTATCAGATAACCTCTGACCATCTCTGTCGAATCCACACAAGCCTGCGCGCTCCAGGACTCCCCTTTTCGAAAACAAAAATACTGCGGCTGTTTGAGCTTCCAGCCTCTCACATACTATCTCCAGGGCATTTTGTATAAGCTCACGCTTTGATTCGCGGATGCGTGAGGAATCAACTTTTCGTCGTTGTGTAGAGCTAGGCTGCGTAGAGCGGGGCTGTGTAGAGCTGGCCTCACGCTTGAAGCCGAGGATAGAATCTCTTATCTTTAAGTACTCATTTGATGCATCACGAATCTCTTGTTCAATTATCTCTATGAACTCTTTTTCCTCAGTCGTTTTGAAGTCAATTATGGAATTTCCTTGCTCCAACAACTTGTCCGCGCCCAAAGATTCGTATGTCATTTACCCTACCGTCAAATCCTGTTAGTTTCCTGTTGGTTTCTACTAGTTAGCCAAAGTATATTTATGCTTCTATATTAGGTACTTATACTTCCATATTAGGACTTATAAACTAACCCGTGAAGTCCTGACCACGTCCCCCCTTTAACAGCAGATATTTCCAGTTTGAGGCTAGATCATAAACAAGAGAATGGCGAAATTCTTGCGAAAAAGATATGGTTCTCAATATTTCGTTGAAGTCTCAATCATTGCTGACTCGATTGTGTTGTAGTTTCCTCTAGCACTTGTCGGGGGTAGGCTATAGTCCTCCTTGAATGATGAAGATGGCGCGACGCCAAACCTGATGATGTCTGCCAATAGGTGTGCTGTCAGCCCGAGTTGATCGCGATCGCGCTACGGGTCCCTTTGAAACGCGGGATAAAGCCCCTTCAGATCCTCCCATTAGGGCCTCGTTTTAGGGACTGTTTTGACGGGCTGGTTTGAAGAAGCGCCCGCCCCCCTGAGGGCGTCGCCCCTAATCTCTGGAGCATTTCCCACTGCGCCGCGCTGAGACCTGTGGTTCTCTGGAGATTCATGCCTTCATAGGGACGAGGAATGGTAAGGATGCGATCGCGCCTTTGGGTGGCAACATTGTAAATGTGCAGCGTCTCATTCAAACAGCCCCCCACGATCTTTCCACCGGTCGGATCAAATGCCACCGCTCCGACGGCCATCTCGTGTGAAAAGGTTGCGACATTTATGAGCGAGGTTGAAGGCTGGTGGGTCTTCGGTGATAGCTGCCACAGGCGTAGGGTTTGGTCCTGGCTACCGCTGGCAATCCATTGGCCATCGGAACTGATGGCGACGGACCAAATTAAATTGCGGTGTCCTGGCGTGATCGCCAAACAGTCTCCCGTTTCCCAATTCCATAATTTGATAATCCCTCGACTATCTCCCGTCACCACGTGGGGGTGAGTGGGATGGAGCGCCAAAGTCTGAATAGCATCTGCCGCCTCACTGACCCTCCAGGTGTTTAGTAATATTCCGGTCAATCCATGCCATATCCGGATTGTGCCGTCATTGCCACCGCTTACCAGGTGATCGCCCTGGGGCAAAAATGCTAACGCCTGGACCATGCCCCTATGACCCCGTAGGGTGTGTCGGCATTCCCCCGTGCCCGTATCCCAAATCTTGATAAGGGCATCGGCACTGGCGGTGGCAACCCAGGGTTGATGGGGGGAAAAGGCGATCGCCCGAATCATATCTGAATGGGCAGTCCAGGTCCGTAGGGGGTATTGGTCCGCCACATCCCACAGGGTGACCACACCGTTGTAATCCCCGCTCGCCAAGAGCCGTCGCCGTTGAGGAGCGTCTGGACTGATCGCCAAGGCCCAAACATTACTGTGATGCTGCTTCCAAAATTGGGGCGCTGCTTGGGGCTTTGATCGGGACGAATCCAGGTCCGCTAAATTCCACTGCCAAATGTAATGGTCTAGACCGCTGCTAAGGAGGGTTTTGCCTTGATCCGCGAACACCAGTGCTTTGGTGCCGCACACAAACCCCTGGAGCGATCGCCCACATTGCCCGGTGGATAAATCCCAAAATTGCAGGGTTTGATCTTTGCTGCCCACCATCAGGCGATCGCCCGCCACGGCCATCACGTCTAGGCGCTGGGAACCGGGGCTCATCAACACTTTGACGCATTGCCCTGTATCTACATCCCATACCCGCACCGTATCGTCATAGGCCGCACTGATCAACCATGGTTCCGTCCCATGAAATTGCAGTGCTTTCACCGCCGCCCCATGCCCCCGCAGGGTTAGCCGTTGTTGCCCCGTCTCCCCATTCCACAGGGTAATCGTGTGGTTTTCGCTGACGGTGGCGATGCAATTTCCAGCGGGGTTGAGGGCGATCGCCCGCATCCGACCGAGTTGCTGGGGCAACGCCAGCCGTAATTGCCCCGTCCCTAGATCCCACAGGCACACTTGACCCTCATCGCTGCCGGTCACCAGCACCCTACCGTCCCGATCCATAGCCATCCCATACATGGCACCCCTATGGGCAGTCCACGCCAACACCGGTTGGGTCATATCTGGCAGGCCCCCTTCCTGTGCCGCCCATACCCGCACTTGCCCAGTCACATGCCCCATCACCCAACGGCAGTGCACCCCATCAAAGGCAATCTTCACTGCTGGACTGTCTAGGTGATGCCGTTGCAAGCATTGCCCAGTGTCACGGTGCCAAACCCGCAATATTTGGTCTAAGCCACTGCTGACCAGGACGGTCCCCGTGGCATCAAACGCCAGACCATAGACCCAGGCTTGACTATGGCGATCGCTCAGGGTGTGGTGTTGGTCCGTGGTATCGGCGTCATAGATTTGAATACTGCCATCGGAACTGCCGGCGGCGAACCAACGATCATCGGGGCTCGCGACGGCGCTCAAAATTGCCTGGATAGGTTGGGTTAAAGCCATCCGATCAAAATGACAGCCAGAAAAATCGCTGTGCTGAAGTATGCAGCCCTGTAAATCCACCTCCCGCAACGTGAGCCTCGTAAAATCCCGCTGCCGTAAATCTGCCTCCAGAACAATCAGCAGGTTCAAAACATTGCCAGCGCCATAGCCGGAATGGGGCGATCGCCGAAACTGCTCAAGCAGAGCAAAACAATGATTAATAAGCTGGGGCTTAGGGCATTGGGTAAGACAGCGATCGCCCACGACCCGCAGAATGACCCGCCGTTGGATGGCCCGTCGTTCATCGAGGGCAGAGGCTTGCAGGAGACACACCCGATCCAGAGCTGCCAAATCTCCCTGGAGCAATGCCTGACTGGCGTCCGTTAT
This sequence comes from uncultured bacterium, assembly GCA_964655355.1. GTDB lineage: Bacteria > Cyanobacteriota > Cyanobacteriia > CACIAM-69d > CACIAM-69d > CALGDE01. Next base: position 79,742 of record CAZZMD010000003.1, on the reverse strand, counting down.
CAGTTGCGCCGTGACATATTCCAGTAACACCGGCTGTAGGGTGACCCCTTGATTTTTGCGAACCAGAGGCAACCGCCGTTGGAGGGATTGCAGGGTGGAGCCGAGGGCATGGGGCGATCGCCAATCGTTGCGAAGCTGAGCGAGGGATACGGGGTGCCGATATACCGCGAGCCAGAACAGGAGGAGTTGTTCTGGGGGGGACAGCCGCGCAAAGTGCCATTGCAACAGCCGTTCTAGGTCACCAAAAATCCGTTGATCTTGCTCCAGAAAAGCTGCCACATCCCCCCAAAAAGCCTCATCAATATGTTTTGCCAGCAGTTCCAATACCAGTGGATGCCCTTGGTAAGGATCAAGCAACCGCTGCCAATCTTCGGGGGAAGCGTCGAAGGATTGCAGCCCTTCCAACAGGGATCGCGCGGTGGCCGGCGTCAGCCCCTCGAGAAATAAGGTGCGGACAGGGGCATGGGGACCATCCAATCGGGCGATCACCGGTGGTTTTTCCCGACTGGTGATCAGCAAACAACTTTGGTGGGCCGCTTCCCCCAGCCGTCGAAACAATTGGTCATAGGCGTCAGATTCTGAAAACTCCGAAAATTCTGACCGGTTTAAAGACGGCGATCGCGAGGACAATACCGTTTCAACGTTGTCGAGAATAATGAGACAGCGATGGGTTTGTAAGACCTCGAGCAGCGTCAATAGCTGGGTTTCAAAATCGTTTCCTGAGGTCGCTGGGACTGGGATCGATGGGGCATGGATTGATTGGGTGAGAAACACCAGTAATCGATGCAGGAAATCTTGAATCGGTGGAGCATTGATTAGCGATCGCCAAATCACCACCTCAAATTCATCGGCGATCGCCCGCCCTACCGTCGTCGCCAACACCGTCTTACCAATACCGCCCAAGCCAAGCAGGGCGACCAGACGACAGCGATCCCGAATCAGCCATTTTTTTAAAGTGTGTTGCTCCGTTTCCCGCCCATAAAACCGATCCACCGCCGGGGCATCGGCCCAACTGGTCACCGTTGAGGAGGATGTGGCCGGCAATGGAATCTCCGTCTGGAGCCGGAGGCGATCGCCCCAATGCTGCTCCATCAGCCCCCGAAAGGTGCGCTTACTCAACGGGAGATCCAACGCCGCCGTCAACCGCTTCCACAGGGCCGACGCCACATCCTTAACGTGCCCTTCCGTCAGATAGAGCCGTTGAGCAACGATGCGATAGCTCTCCTGATCCCAAGCCGCCTTTAAAATGTTGTGCTCCAGGGGGGTAAGCCCCGCCACCGTTCCTGTCTGATCATGGGCCACTAGCCCATCACACACCGCCTTGAACATGATGCCGTCTGCTCCATTAGCCCCATTATTCGGCTCATAACTGGACTGGCGGTGAGACATAGGACCCGACACATAGCGCCTGACATATAGGACCTGACAATGGGCAGATTGGAAGCGGATTGGAATCCGACTTTTCCGACCGAGCTTCCACCATAACCCGACCTAACCGACTGACGGTGCTCCGTCTCCCTTGCCACGCTGGAGGCATATCCAGCAAAAGACAACGGGCAGCGGGCATGGTTGAACTGGAACAAAATTTGGGTGATTTGAACGGGCAAAATGGCTTTGCCTTGGTGGGGATCAATCGGGGCGATCGCCTGGGGTTCGCCGTCAGCATCATTGGCGATATCAACGGCGACGGCATTGACGATGCGGCATTCGGGGCCATTGATGACGGACCCTCAGGGGCGGTGCATGTGGTGTTCGGGCAACCGGGGGGCTTTCCCACCACCGTCTTCCCATCCCAACTCAATGGCACCAATGGGCTTACCCTACGGCGATCGCAACCGGTGGGGCGATTAGGCTTCTCCGTCAGTGGCGCTGGGGATCTCAATAACGATGGCATTAGCGATCTGATTATTGGAGCCCCTGCCGCCAATCCCCAAGGGGAGTTTGATATTTCTGGAGCCAGCTACGTGGTCTTTGGGCGGCGGGATGGATCATTTCCAGCCTTGGTCGATGTTGATCAGCTTAACGGCCAGACAGGATTTGCCATTGCTGGTGCTGTGGGCGATCGCGCCGGTCAATCCGTTAGCGAGGCCGGGGATCTCAATGGCGATCGCATCCCCGATTTCATCATCGGGGCACCCGGTAACAACCGCGCTTATGTGGTCTATGGCCAACCCGGACAGCAGACTAGCTCGCTAAATCTTGCCGCCCTAACCCCAAGCCAGGGGGTTGTGCTCAACGGCACGACCGATGATTTTGCTGGTACCACCGTCCGCAATATTGGCGATTTCAATGGCGACGGATTTGATGATGTGGCGATCGCGGCCCCCCTATCCCGACGCTCTGGCACGGCGGTGGAACAACAGGCCCGCCAGGAAGGCAAAGTTTACGTGGTTTTTGGGAGCGCCGCCCTACCCGCCCAAATTGATCTGACCCAGCTCAACGGCCAAAACGGATTTGCGTTTCAAGGCAACGGCAACGGTAGCAGCCTGGTGGGATCGTCCGTGGATGGGGCGGGGGATGTCAATGGAGACGGCTTGGCCGATTTGATTATTGGCGCTCGCGGGGCAGTGAATCAGGGGGGTGGGCAGGCCTATGTGCTCTATGGGCAGCGATCGCCCCTGCCGGGATTAATCGACCGCGATAGTCTCAATGGCCAAACCGGTTTTACGTTGAATGGCACCCCGGATCCCGGTGGATTCTTCTCTCGCGGGGAGCAAGCCGGGGCTGCGGTGGCTGGCATTGGTGATTACAACCAGGATGGTCTGGATGATGTGCTGGTATACGCCCCCCAAGGGGACGCCAACGGCCGCAGCGATGTGGGACGCAGTTATGTCGTTTACGGCCAACAGAATGCTGCCGCCGTCCGCGACTTAGGAAACCTTAACCAGGCCAATGGATTTGTCATCAATGGCATTGCCAATTTTGACGGGGACGGGCTGCAACTGGTGCAACAGGACGGTGCCAGCGGCCGGGTTGATGGGGGCGGGGATTTAAATGGCGATCGCGTCCCCGATTTATTGATTGGCAACCCCGTCGCCGATCGCACTGCATTGGCTCCTTCCTCCGGCTTCGGTTACGTCGTTTTCAACCCAACCACTGCCCGCGCAAATCCAACGTCTCCAGCCCCCTCCCCCATCGCATCCACACCAGCGCCCGTACCCGCGACTCCCCCATCGGACACCTTCAGCCCGGCCGATCCCGTTTCCCCAGCCCCGGCCCTTTCCGTCCCCCGATTCATCCCAGGCACCCCGGGCAATGATCGACTCCAGGGCGGAGATGGGGATGATACCCTCGCAGCTCCATTAGGAAATAACTGGCTATTAGGGGGCGACGGGGATGATTTGCTGGTGACCAACCTGGGCAGCGATCGCCTGGATGGGGGCGATGGAGATGATCTCATGGCAGCGGGTGAGGACAATGATTTGCTCCTAGGGGGAGCGGGGGATGATGTGCTCTTGGGCAATGCCGGCGATGATTGGCTAGCGGGAAATGATGGCGATGATCTGCTCTTTGGCGGGGCGGGGCGCGATCGCCTCAGGGGGGGAGACGGTAACGATATTTTCGTCCTGGGACCGGGGCAAGGACGGGACATCATCCTCGACTTTGAGTTGGGGCGCGATCGCATTTTGCTCACCGGCGGTTTAAACGTCACCGATCTAGAGCTACGGGGCAACACCATCCGCTTCCAGGGCGAAACCCTCGCAATCCTGGATCGGGTCTTCAACCTGATCGCCGTGGATTTCATCTAGGAGAACCGATCCCCAACACCTCCAATGCCCAGAGTCCTTGTATTGCAAGGGGACAAACTGGAACGGTAAATTTTAGATGCTCTGATTTCTGATTATTGACCCAAACTTTGGCGGCATTTTCCATGCTCAATCGGCGTCCCACCTTTCCCCCAGCTCCGACCCGATCGCCTTTCCATCGCCGCCTGGGATTGGGTCTCGGGCTAGTCGCATCGATCGCGATCGCCCCAGGGTCACCCGCAGATGCCCACACTACGACTATCGCCAGCGATGTGGCGGTAACGGTCCATGTGGAGCCCGAACATCAACCCGCCGCCGGACAGCCGACGCGGGTCTGGTTTTTGCTGACTCGCCAAGGGGGCGAAGTGATCCCCCTCGACACGGCTGCCTGTGAGCTCCAGGTACGTCAGCAGCCCCACGACCCCGATGCGCCGCCCCTGCTGGAACCCGAAATTGTCCCCATCAATGCCGAACGCTATCAAAATATTCCCGGCGCGAATCTAACCTTTCCCGAACCCGGCACCTACACCCTGGATTTTGGCTGTTCCCCCAAACAAGCCGGGGCGTTTGAGGCCTTTGCTATTGATCATGAGGCGATCGTAAAAGCGGGATCAGCCAATACTCCAGTCGCCGCAAACGAAGCGAATCCGGCGATCGCCCCCTCCCCCTCCTTAGAAATTTCCACCGACGCTCAATCTGCCTCTGCGGAACCTCTGGATGATCCCTACACGGCGGGGAGGAACATCGGATATCGGCTGGGATATGCGATCGGAGCCGCCGCGATGGTTGGATTCGTCCTATGGGGGCTCAAAAATTTCACCCGCAACGATTGAAGCAGACTCAAAGCAACCGCTAAGCAACTTGCCCGACCTTAGGACAAGTTAGCCATGGTATTCTCGAAAGGTTGTCCCCACCATTGACCGATACCCCATGGCTAACAAACCCAACATCGCCATCTCCCACCTAGGATGCGAGAAAAATCGCATTGATACGGAGCATATGTTGGGGCTACTGGTGGAAGCGGGCTATGGCGTTGATGCCAACGAAGAGCTAGCGGATTACACCATTGTTAATACCTGCAGCTTTATTCAGGATGCGCGGGAAGAGTCGGTGCGTACCCTGGTTGAGCTGGCGGAAGCGGGCCAGAAGGTGGTGATTACGGGCTGTATGGCCCAGCATTTCCAGGGGCAGCTTTTGGAGGAAATCCCGGAAGCCGTGGCCGTGGTTGGCACGGGGGATTACAACAAAATCGTTGACGTTATTGAGCGAACGGAGAAAGGGGAGCGGGTGGAGTTAGTCACCCCCGAACCCACCTATATTGCCGATGAAACGGTGCCCCGCTATCGCACCACGGCCGAAGGCACCGCCTATGTGCGCATTGCGGAGGGCTGTGATTATCGCTGTGCGTTCTGCATTATTCCCCATCTGCGGGGCAACCAGCGATCGCGCTCCATTGAATCCATCGTTGCCGAAGCCAAGCAGCTCGCCGCCGAGGGGGTTCGGGAGATTATTCTGATTTCCCAAATCACCACCAACTACGGGAAAGATATTTACGGCAAGCCCATGCTGGCGGAACTGCTGCGGGCCTTAGGGGAAGTGGATGTGCCCTGGATTCGGATGCACTATGCCTATCCTACAGGGCTGACGCCGATGGTGATTGATGCCATTCGGGAAACGCCAAACGTATTGCCCTATCTAGATTTGCCCCTGCAACATTCCCATCCAGAAGTGCTGCGCGCTATGAATCGCCCCTGGCAAGCTAATGTAAATGATCGCACCATCGACAACATCAAAGCGGCGCTACCGGACGCCATTTTGCGCACCACATTAATCGTTGGCTTCCCCGGCGAAACCGAGGAGCATTTTAAACATCTTTGTCAGTTTGTGGAACGCCACGAATTTGACCATGTGGGCGTATTTACCTTCTCCGCTGAGGAAGGTACCGCCGCTTGCGATCTGCCTAACCAATTGCCCCAGGAGGTGATGGATCGGCGACGGGCGACGATTATGAAATTGCAGCAGCCCATTTCCCTGAGGCGCAACCAGGCTCAAGTGGGCAAGGTGGTAGATGTCTTAGTGGAACAGGAAAAGCCCTCCGGGAATTTGGCACTGGGACGGTGCGATCGCTTTTCCCCCGATGTGGATGGCTTGGTTTATGTCACCACCGATCAACCGGTCACCCTAGGCAGTATCATCCCAGTGGAAATTACCGAGGCTAATCCTTACGACTTGCGTGGCCATTGGGTTACAGACTAAGCCCGTCGGTTAAGTTGATGGCAGAGATCTGTCGCGAGTTGCGATCGCCGTTCGAAACCTATTAAAACCTAGTGTGGAGGTGCTGACATGGCATTCGATTTTCCCGACGAGTTGAAGTTTCAGGATTCCCACGAATATGTCCGCGTGGATGGGGATGTGGCGTTGGTGGGGTTGAGTGCCTATGCGATCGATGAACTTGGGGATCTGGTGTTTCTGGAGTTGCCTGATGTGGATGACGAGCTAGAGAAAGGCGATAATTTTGGCTCCCTGGAGTCGGTCAAGGCGGTAGGGGAGTTATACTCCCCGGTCAGTGGCGTTGTGATTGAATGCAACGATGCCTATGTGGATGCGCCGGAAACTTTGGTGGAGGATCCCCACGGAGACAATGGCTGGCTGATTAAGGTGCGGATGTCCAATCCGGAAGAGTTGGAAGCGTTACTATCGGCGAGCGCTTACCAAGCGCTACTGGGGGCATAGCCATCCAGCGCCTCTGGGGATCAATCCCTTAAGGGCAGTTTATAAGGGCAACTCTATTTAAATGAAACGTTGGCAAGGACAATATTGCCCGGTGGGACGCTTTCAAAAGCGGTCCCATTTTTTGTGGGGTCTTACCCGGATCGAATTATTGATGGGCGGGCTGTATCTTTTGACTGGCGAGGGTTTGAGCGACATGGCGGGAGTGATCCCGAGCGGGATCATCATGCCGATCGCCATAGTGGATACCCTGTCACCGTTGCCGCTGTGACCGGACGTTAGGGTAAAGTCACCAGTCGGGGAGCACAGGCAAATCAAATGACAGCGATTACGGTAGCGAACCAGAACCCGTCATTCTTTGGCGAGGCACCAGAGGCATTCATGGGACAGCAAGGGGTTAAACCGAAACCGGATTTTTATTTTTCGGCGGTCGACAATTATCAAGAGGATCAGTTGGCTCAGCTGATGCCCGACGCCAAGCCGCTGAAATTCGGGGGCGATCGCCCGGCAGAGACGGCAATTCTTTGCCTCCATGGGTTTACGGCCATGCCCTATGGGGTGCGCCCCATCGCCGAATATTGTGCCCGCGCCGGCTTCGATACCTTTGCCCCCGTACTACCGGGCCACGGCTGGCAGGATCCCAAACGCCAGCGCCAGGCCTTATCCCAAATCACCCGCGCCCAATTGCTCGCCGCCGTCCGCACCGAAGTTGCCAAACTCCGCGATCGCTACCAACGGGTTTATGTGTATGGCGACTCCATGGGGGGCGCTCTCGCCTTTGCCCTGGCCAGCGAAGGGCTCGTGGATGCCTGCGCCGCCACCGCCCCCGCTTTGCTACTCCCCTTCCGCGGCGAATTCCTCTCCCGCTACTTCGGCTGGCTTAACATCAACATCCCCAAAAAGATGTCCGGCCGCTTCTATTCCCCCTGCTACCCCTTCGAAAACTCCCGCGCCGGTCGCGCCCTCTGGGAAGTGTCCCACTACACTCGCGATCGCCTGGATCAAGTCACCTGTCCCGCCTTTATCGCCCACTCTCGCAAAGATGTCACCATCCCAGCCGCCTCCACCCAGCTAGCTAGCGATCGCTGCCAAGGATCCCTAGAGGTGCAATGGTTTGACCTGTCCGGCCATGTGCTTCCCCTAGACATTCAAGGCCCCGATGTCAGCCAGGCGATCGCCGACTTTTTCGGCAAAATCAATCTGGACCAGACCAAAGAGAGCAAATTAAACCAGGGGAACTAGAGTAACTGGGTGCGATCGCCCCCAAGGTTGCCGCCCCCAGCATTGTTCGACTCTTCTTCCTTCATAAACTGCCGTAGCTGGTACACCGGCACCGGACGCTCAATCCCTTTGAAGTGGTGCTCACCCATCTTGGACCAATGTTGCCGCTTCATATCCGGCAATAGGTTGTAAGTGGACTGGCTAATGACGCACTGCCCCGACGGACAAATCGCCTCCATCCGCGCCGCCAAGTTGACCGTTCCCCCCAACACCGTGTAATCCATCCGCTGGGAGCTGCCCACATCCCCCACAAATGCACGGCCACTATTAATGGCAATCCGCAACTGTAGTTTTTCGTCTAATTGCCCCTGGGAGTTCAACTCTTCTAACCGCCGCAACATGCGATAGGCCGCGGTGGTCGCCCGCAAAGCATGGTCCGTCAGGGGCTCTGGCGCGCCAAAAAACGCCATGATGCAATCCCCAATGAACTTGTCTAGGGTGCCCCCCAAATTAAAAATTTCCACCAACATCTCCTCAAAAAAGTTATTGAGCAGATTGGCCACGCTGACGGGGTTCAGCCGTTCCGAGAGGGACGTAAAGCCCACAATATCGGCAAAAATCAACGTGATATAGGCATCCTTGGGGGGAATGCGACCATTTTCAAATTGCCCCGCCGCCATCATTTGCTGCACCACGCTCGGGGAATGATAACGCTCCAGCTTTTGACAGAGCTGTTCCTCCCGCTTCAGCTTGCGACTCAATAACCATCGCTGCACACTGGCGGCCACCAAGTTGGCGAGGGCGGAGAAAAAACTCAGATCCTCCTCTCCCTCCTGGATCCAGGCCGACGACGACAAATTGGCATCCGCATAGAGCACGCCGACTACTTTATCTTCATCCCATAGGGGCACCGCCATGGCGCTGCGGATCCCCTTCTGCAACATGCTTTGCTCCTGGCCATATTCCTGATCGCTTTGCACATCGGCAATTTGGATCGCCACCTGCTCCCGAAAAACTTTGTTGCAAAGGCTTTTGCCGATCCAGCTTGCATCCACCGTTAGATCCTGCGATCGCGAATCATCCCGTGCCCCGGCATTCAGGAGCCGCAGCCGCTGGGAACCATCGATATCCACCAATAGGGCCAGCCGTTGAATATCGGTGAGATAGTGGAACACCACCCGCTGCACCTGCAAAAAAATTGCCTCGCTGGATTCCGCCAGGGTTAATGCTTTCGCAATTTCCACCAGTTCCTTAAGGCGGGCGATCGTCTGCTCTTGGTCGGCGCGGGTTTTGCCCCCATGCTCATTGGCCCGCAGCCATTGATTTTGCAAAGCCTTGGCATTGCGGGCGATCCCCATCTTGCCATTGGGTAAAGAGGAAATCGCAGTATATTTCACATTCGCCTGACGGTCCTGATTCCCCGGATTGCCGATGCGCAGGGGTTGCCAGCCATCAATATCCATCCCCGCCGGCAGCCGCGTCGCAATATTCGTTTGGGTTGGTGCACTGGTCTGGGTGGGGCCCGTCACATTCCCGTTTTGGCGGATCTGCGGCACCGCCACCTGTGGGTTCGCGGCCGCCGTACTCCGGTTCAACAGCACCACAAAACAGACGGTTTCGATCATCAGGCGATCGCCGTGGCTTAGGAGCTGCCCCCCCACTAAGGGCGCTTGATTCAACCGCGTCCCATTCTTACTGCCCAGATCCTCCGCCACCCAGACCTGCTTTGGCTCGGAATAGGACAACCGTAAATGCTGGCGGGAAACCCCATAGGACTGAACTACAAAATCGCAATCAGCCGCACGACCGATCCTAAAATCATCCTTATGAACCGTCACGATGCGATCAGCAGTGCCTGGTATTTGAACGCGCAGCTGTAGCTCAGTCATACCTTAGGGTCAGGCTTCGACTCTGCCCGAGTGGGAGGGATGGGATAGACGACATTGACGATATTGACAAAGGGGCATCTCCAGGGCTGCCCAGGGGGTAGGTTCAGCTTTAGGACAGAGGCGAGATCACCCTTGCCCCCTGCTTTTCAGGGTAACCTTTCTAACCCCAAACCGTTGGGATTATGCCTAAGGCGATCGCCTGGGAGTTCCCCGATTTACCGGTCAACATCCAGGCGGCCAGGGCGGTTTCCATGGGGGGGCGACTTCCTTGAGCATCCTTCGTCACAGTCCCACAACACATCCGGAACAACCCAAAATTCATTCGCTAGGATGGGTTCACTGGAAAGGCGTGCGATCGCCCCTGGACCGACTCCCTAACCGGAGCGGCCTACAGGTGTACTATCCCAATCACCCAATTCCTACCCCAGCGTTCAATCATGTCCAGCGCACACATCCCGCGCAATTTTGCGCAATTTAATGACCGATTGCAATCATCAATAGCCATTCTGGCAACCCTGATTTGAGTGTTGGGTTAAGCGTTGGGTTAAGCGTCAAACGCTAAAACCAGGGCGCAATAGCCCGGCATTAACGTTATCTACTACATCGACTCAACCGCGATCGCCCCCGTTCCAGATTAATTCCGATTCGGTATCGAGTTTTAACCTCATACAACCCTATCGTTTCATCACCACAGGAAACAGACCTCTATGAAACGCAGTTTTGGTTTAATTGGCCTAGCCGTCATGGGCGAAAATCTCGCCCTTAATGTCGAGCGCAATGGCTTCCCTATCTCCGTTTACAATCGCAGCCGCGAAAAGACCGACGCCTTTATGGCAAACCGCGCCGGTGGCAAAGATATCCACGCCGCCTACAGCATTGAAGATTTTGTCGCATCCCTAGAGACCCCTCGCCAAATCCTGGTGATGGTGAAAGCCGGCGGTCCCGTCGACGCGGTCATTAACCAGCTCAAACCCCTGCTGAGCCCCGGCGACACCATCATCGACGGCGGCAATTCCCTCTATGGCGACACCGAACGGCGTACCCAGGATCTAGAATCCATGGGGCTCACCTATATCGGTATGGGGGTCAGCGGCGGCGAAGAAGGCGCTTTGAATGGTCCCAGCCTGATGCCCGGCGGAACAAAAGCTGCCTATGATTCCATCGAGCCCATCGTCACTAAGATTGCCGCCCAGGTGGATGACGGCCCTTGCGTCACCTACATTGGCCCTGGTGGTGCAGGCCACTACGTGAAAATGGTCCACAACGGCATTGAGTATGGCGATATGCAACTCATTGCCGAAGCATACGACCTGTTGAAAACCGTTGGCGGCTTGGATGATGCGGCCCTCCACGAAATTTTCAAGGAGTGGAATACCACTGACGAACTGGATTCTTTCCTGATTGAAATCACCGCCGATATCTTCAAATATGAGGATCCCGACACCCAAACGCCGTTGGTGGAATTGATTCTCGATGCGGCGGGTCAGAAGGGCACCGGTCGATGGACTGTCATCAGCGCGTTGGAGTTGGGGGTTTCGATCCCCACCATCACCGCTGCGGTGAATGCCCGCATCATGTCTTCCATTAAGGAAGAGCGGGTGGCAGCATCCCATGAACTGGGCACCGCGCCCCAGGCGGTACACCTCAATGGCGACCTGAAAGGGTTTATTGATCAGGTGCGGGATGCCCTGTATTGTTCCAAGATTTGCTCCTACGCCCAGGGTATGGCGCTGTTGGCCAAGGCCTCTGAGGAGTTTAATTATGATTTGGACCTTGGGGAAACCGCTCGCATCTGGAAGGGCGGCTGCATTATTCGGGCTGCCTTCCTGAATAAGATCAAGAAGGCCTTTGATGAGAATCCGCAGTTGCCGAATCTGTTGATGGCTCCGGAATTCAAGCAGTCCATCTTGGATCGCCAAAGCGCTTGGCGTTCGGTGGTCGCCATGGCGGCTCAGCAAGGGGTTGCCGTACCGGCCTTCAGCGCATCGCTGGACTATTTCGATAGCTACCGCCGCGATCGCCTGCCCCAGAACCTGACCCAAGCCCAGCGCGACTATTTTGGTGCCCACACCTACAAGCGCATTGATCAGGACGGGGTGTTCCATACGGAATGGGCGAAGGTTGAAGGCTAATCCTGAGCTGAGCTGACAAACGACTAGGGAAATCATCCATGGGGTTACCGCCACCACTGGTTATCCAAGCGGGGCAAACCCTATGGAATTCCCTATGGCACGTCATGATGGGCAACCTGGCCCCCAGCGATCGCGGTGGGGGTTACCGGCGACCCACCAGCCAGTTTCGCCATCGCATTGGGTCCGAGTTACCTAATTTTCCGGCCGCATCCGGACGCTATCGATTAATCGTCGGGCGCAGTTGTCCCTGGGCCCATCGGACCTTGCTGGTTCGAGCCCTCAAGGGATTGGAAGATGCCATTGCCATTACCTGGGCGATCGCCGATCCCAGCGTTGGCGGTTGGCGATTGTCCGACGCCTTCGCGGGCTGCAAGACCTTACCCGATCTCTATCAAAAGGCGGCACCGGGGTATGACGGCCGAGCAACGGTGCCCATGCTATGGGATGACCACCGGCAAGCCATTGTGAATAATGAGAGCGCCGAGATCATCCAAATTTTGAACGCCCAGTTCAATGACTTTGCCCGCAATCCAAGGGATTTGTATCCTCCTGAAATTAGGGAAGCGGGCGATCGCTGGAATCAACGCATTTACGACACGGTCAACAACGGCGTCTATCGCTGTGGTTTTGCCCAATCCCAAACAGCCTATGACCAGGCTTGCGATCAGTTATTTAATACCCTAGATGCGATCGAAATTGCCCTAGAAGAAGCGCCTTACCTCCTGGGCGACAAGCTTACCTTGACCGACGTTCGGCTTTTCCCGACCCTAATTCGATTCGACTTGGTCTATCATCATCTCTTCCGATGCAACCGCCGTCGAATTTATGATTATCCCCACCTTTGGCAATATCTCAAAAGCATTTATCAGCAGCCTAACGTTGCCACCACCTGCGATCTGGAAGGAATAAAAACAGACTATTATCAATCCTTATTTCCCCTGAACCCTGGCGGGATTGTCCCCCAAGGACCTGACTTAAAAGCTTTGCTGTCAGACAATAAATCTTCAAGTATTTAAACTTAATGAAGCAGTCCAGTTATCAGCCCAACGACGTAGGCTAGAAGCGGTCGCAATAGCGATAATGATGTAGTCACCACTCCCATCATTTGGCTGGCGTTCACCGCAGAGTTTTACCGTTTTAAAAGCCATGGTTAAGTCTCGAAAAATTCCCCGTTTTATTCTTTCCCTCGTGCTGGTCGGCACCCTATTGCTGGGGAGCTGCGGTGTGCAGGATACGGCGATCGCCCCCCCTACAGAGCCCGTTCCTGCTGAGTCCATTCCGGTAGAGACTAGCCCCGCTGAATCGACCCCGGCAGAAGCGGTTCCCCAGGCTCCCCAGCCGGTATCCCAGACGCAAGAGGCGCTAGAAGCGGAAGAAACCGTCAAAGGAGGCAGCCTCAACAGCTTTTTCCCGGAAGGGGGAGAGGGATACGAGCGGGTTTTTGTCCAGGAAAAAAGCGGATTTTCCCAAGCAAAGCTCAAGCAGAATGGAGAAGAATTGGGGCTGTTATCTATCAATGATCTAGCTAATAATCCCAAGGCGGTCGATAAGTTTGGCAAGGCGACCGAGAGCTTAGCGGGATATCCATTGGTCACCGTGGGCAGTACCCAAACGGCAATTCTGGTGGGCGATCGCTATCAAGTGAAAGCAAAATCCAACGCTGATACATTTACGCCCGAGGATCGCAAAGCTTGGCTCCAGAAATTCGATCTATCCGGACTGGAGCAGTTGCAGTAAGCGTAGAAATTATCCGATTTTTCAAGTTACATCTTTCACACAAAAGAAATAGCAACCGGTGAGGGGATATGGCAGACAAGTTGATTACTGAGTTGGTCAATGAGTTACCGACCGGCGGGCTGACCATTAGTATCCTACGGGGATTGGATTTTGCTGCCCCGGGGCAATGGGAGAATATCACCAATTTTGATGAGATGATTCGCTCGGTAACGGGGGAATCTGATGCGGAGTTGATCGGGCAAATTCGCGATCGCGCTCTGGAGTTATATCAGGATGAATCAGAGGGTTATCAACGGGCAATTTGGATGTATAAAACCGTTGATAGCGCCGCCAGTGCCCTAGGAACCGCCGCTATGGCGAACAAAATTGGGCAGGATACCTTTCTCAGTTTTCTGAGTAGCGTCACTCCCAAACCCGAGCGCGCCCAATCGATTGATTTGGCCATGAAAGTCATTGTTGAACTGTTGGCATTCTGTCAGGTCAATGGACTGCCTGGAGATAGTATTGGTGACTTCCTCAAAGCCTTGGGAGAGTACGGGGGCGAGGCAGAAATGCGGATGGCCGCTTTGGTCTGTCTGGATGGTTTGATTCCCTTGGGTCCGAACTTTATTAAAGGGGTGGGCTCTTTCTTGTCAGAAATGTCTCCGAAAGAGTTGGGGGAAAATCAGGGATTTCGAGCCCTGAAAGGCTTTATCCCAGGGGGCGACCCGACGGAAAAGTTGGCATTTGTAGGGCGCGGCTTCTCGTCAATTTCAGGATGGATGGGAAATCTAATTGATTCGGAGGGATTAACCCAGCAAAAGGTGATGAAAAATATTCAAGGCTTCCTTGACGTTGCCGATGACAAGCTGGACTACGTGGGTGCGTTCTTGGATATGAGCACCAATTATTATTACCACACAGGGGTCCAGACAACGGCAAAACGTCTCATTGATCGGTCGTTCGCGGAAATCTAAGCTTCTTCGTGGGCTTGTTTTTACGAAACCTTTGCCAATAGCCAACCCTCAGCCTTAACGCCTCGATATAGAGGGTGGAAGACTGAGGGTTGGGTTTGCTTTACAGGGATAGATTCCGACGCAATCTACTTGATCAGTTACTCAAATCCTTCAACCGGTGCAAAGCCTTGTCGTTGAATATTTTCTGTGACGACCCGAGGCTCTAGGAACTGTAGGAGATAATCCGGCCCCCCTGCTTTAGAGCCTACGCCGGAGAGTTTAAAACCGCCGAAGGGTTGCCGGGAAATGATCGCCCCGGTAATGCTGCGATTGATATATAAATTCCCCACTTCAAAATCACGGTACGCCCGATCAATATGGGAGGGGGTGCGGGAATATAAGCCGCCCGTTAACGCAAAATTGGTGCCGTTGGCGATCGCTAAAGCTTCGTCAAAAGTATCCGCTTTCATCACCGCTAATACCGGTCCAAAAATCTCTTCCTGGGCGATCACATCCTGGGACGTGACATCCTTAAATATGGTAGGGCCGACATAATATCCCCCGTCCGGCGCGTCCATTTCTAGAGCAAGTTTTCCAGAGGTTTTACCCGCTTCGATATACCCTTGAATTCGTTTTTGGGAGGCACTATCAATGACGGGACCGACGGTGCTGGAAACCTGATCAGCCGGACCTACATTGAGCGATCGCGTTGCCTCCACTAAGCGATCAATAAAGGCCTCATAAATCGGCGCTAAAACAATCACTCGGGAACAAGCGGAGCATTTTTGACCGCTGTATCCAAAGGCGGAATAAACAACCCCTTGAATTGCCTGATCTAAGTCGGCACTTTCGTCAACAATAATGCCGTTTTTGCCCCCCATTTCCGCAATCACTTTTTTCAAATGGCGCTGTCCAGGACGCAATTTTGCCGCCGATTCAAAAATCTGACAGCCCACATCTTGGGATCCCGTGAAGACAATGGTGTGAATATCGGGATGCTCCACCACATATTGACCCACCGTTGATCCCCGGGATGGTAAGTATTGAAAGACCCCTTTGGGTACCCCTGCTTCGACCAAAATATCGGTAATTTTAGACGCAATTACTGCTGATGTGCCAGCCGGTTTAAGGATGGTGCAATTCCCCGCAACGAGGGACGCCGTAACCATACCAACGGGAATGGCGAAGGGAAAATTCCAGGGGGAAACCACCAGCGTAATGCCCCGGGGCTGATAGAAATAGCGATTGGTTTCGCCGGGATAATCGTAGGCTTCGCCCGCACTTAGGCGTTCCATTTCGTCGGCGTAATAATTGCAAAAATCGATCGCCTCAGAAATTTCCGGATCCCCTTGGCGCAGGATTTTACCCACTTCCAAGCAAATCCAAGCATTGAGTTCTTCCCGCCGGGCTTCCATCAGCTCGCCCGCTCGCCGCAGGACCGCCGCTCGCTCCGCCACCGGCGTATTTTTCCAGCCAACAAATGCAGCCTTAGCCGCCGCGATCGCCCGATCCGCCTGTTCCTGGGACGCCAACCCCACTACCCCAATAATTTCCTGGGGATCAGAGGGATTTTCCGACTGAATCGTCTCCGAGGTCGCCACCCGTTCCCCATCAATCAGGGGGCGATGAAGCTGACCCAGCTGCGCCCGCACCTGGGCGATCGCCCCCACCGCCGCATCGCGCTTATCCTCTTGGGCAAAGTCCGTATCCGCCACATTGGGGAAGGGAATTTCGTCCAACTCATAGGGTTGGTCGTTAGCGTTAGGAGCCGTCACCAACTCCTCCATCTCCCGCTCCCCCAATGCCTGCTGACGCACAAAGGAAGAGTTCGCCGTATTTTCCAACAGACGCCGAATCAGATACGCCATCCCGGGGATCAAATCCCCATAGGGGCAATACACCCGCACCCGATAGCCCTGGTCCACCAACGCCTTCCCAAGCTGATCCGCCATGCCATACAGCACCTGCAATTCAAAAGCCCGCTGGGGAATTTTTAGGGATTTTGCCAGGGCGATCGCCTTTGCCGCCGACCGCGCATTGTGGGTCCCAATAGCGGCGTAAACAATGCCATGGTTTTCCAGTAAAAGCTGGGTCATGGCCTCATAATTTTCATCCGTTGCCGCCTTGTCGTTAAAGACCGGTTGGGGCCAATCTGATTGGGCAGAATGGATGGTTTCTTGATCCCAATAGGCGCCTTTTACTAATCGAATGGTTAAGGGATTACCCCGCTCTTTGATCCACCCTAAAACAGAGACCAAATCCTGATAGGAATCCCGTAAATACGCCTGCAAGGTAATACCAATATCCGTGCGATCGCGAAACTCCGGCTCCATCAACACCGCCTTCAGCGCCGCCAACGTTGCATCCTTATAGCGGTACTGCTCCATATCGAAATGGACCGCCGCCCCCAACTCCTGGGCCCGACGCAACAACACCCGCGCCCGCTCCGCCGTTTCCCGCTGGGATCCTTCGACATCAATAGGATCAAACTGGGAATAAAACGCCGTCAGCTTGACGGACACCTGCACTTTTGACAGGGGCTCCCCATCCGCCTGATCAATCTGAGGCACCGTGGACCAACGGCTGGCAGCGGCGGTCAACTGCTCCATCAGATCCAAATACCGATCCAAATAGGCCTGAGCTTCCACCTCAGAAATCACCGCTTCCCCCAACAGGTCGACGGTGAACGCCATCTTCTCCCGGCGCAATCCTTCAATGGTTTTGATTGCCTGCTGGATCGTTTCGCCAGAAATATATTTTTGCGCCAGGGTTTTAACGGCCGTTGAAACACTTTGGGCCGCAACGGTGCCCGGCATGGATTTCGGATCTGCAAAATTCAGCAGCCCCTTCAACATCTCCGGCAATTCCACCGCCTCAGTGGTGAGATATTCCTGAAGATGGCTGGCAATTTCGGGATTGGATTGGAGGGCCGGCAGGCAATCAATAAAGCGAAAGAGTTGGACCTTCAGCCCCGGATTGGCCATGGTCCATTCCATAATTTTCTCATCCAGCTTCATCTGGTTACGAAGCTGTGAAAAAAGTCCCTTCTTCGGTTGGGATGCGATGAGTAATTGGCGGGCGATCGCCTGGGTTTGATCCTCATACGGGCTGGTGTCGATAGGCGATGAAGTCCCGATATTGACGACCATGCTAATCCTCTCTAGGCTTGGAATTTTCTACTGGCAATACTAATGGCAATACCTAATGGCAATACTGCCTTTTTTTGCATGGTACTTCAATTGTTTAGGGACTTTCTGTGGGCAATATAGTTCTTAATTTCTGTTTATTTTGAACCGAATATTTTGAAATTTCGACCCAGATTATTGATGCAAGTGTCAACCCACCCATCCTATTTTGATGGTCAATTCATGACAAAATCTATCCCCTTCCCCACCACAAAATCCACCGGGGGAAAGGGGCTGGAGGAATTGATCCCTGCACCCTCTACCTCTAAAGGCTAAAGGTTGGTCCCTGGCAACCCTTGAATTGCATCGGACCAGGGCTGATCGTCCTTCGCCACTAAGAAGAGGTTTTCCTTGATCCCCAACCAACGCCCCCCTTGGGTTTGGTATTCTTTCGCCAGTTTTTTGTTTAATAGAAAGAGCGGATTTTCTAAGTGCTGCCATTCCGCTTGCAACTGTTCTGGGCTGGCCACGACCACCTGGCAATCACAGTAGAAATTGAGGGACGGGCGCAGGGTGGGGTAGGACGTATAAATAATGCGTTGGGTGCCGCCATTTTTCTGAATCAGCTCGGCGACGGGCAGCACGTCATACTGCTCCCCCAGCTCCCACAGCCATTGGGGGGAGTTAAAGAAGCACAGGAAACTGATATAGAGCCCCCACAATCCCACGGCGACGAACCGGAGCGATCGCCGCCAGATCTCCCACGCCATCACCCCCAGGGTGACGGCCAAACATCCCAGGGCGATCGCCAAATTCCAATCCGGCTCCGGCACTATCCCCACAAAAAAGAACATCGCCCCGGAGGAAGCAAGGGCCAGCAGGGCCAAAATGACCGCCCACCACCGCTGAAATAATTGCTGCTGCTTGGGCAACGCCCGCACCGCCAACCCCAAGGGTGATGCCTGCCAGAAGCCCCGACAATAGCTCGCCACCAGCAACGCCAACGCAGGATACAAGGGCAAAATATACCAGGGCAACTTCGTCCCCATCAGAGAAATGGTGATGCCATAGCCCCCCGCCCACACCAGGATGAGCTTGGACCAGGCCCAGGTGCGATTGCGCCAGACCAGGGTCAGGGCGGCCGGCGCAAACATCAGCCAGGGCCAACTGTATTTGATCAACTCCAGCAGGTAATACCAGGGCGGTCCCCCCCGCCGATTGACCGAATCCCATACCCGTTGGAAGGATTGGCTCACTAAATTTTGATTAATAAAAGCCAGTCCATAGCGATCATACTGAAGCCAATACCAGGCGATCGCCGGCGTCCATCCCAGGAGAATGCCCACCCAAAAGTACGGGGTTTTTAACAAGCGCGGGGTATCCCAGAGTAAAAAAACGCCAATCAGTCCCAGCAACAACAGGGCCACAATTCCCTTGGTCATCGAGAGCCCCCCCAACGCCAGCCCCAGGGGCAACGACCATCGCCAATCCCGCCGCGATCGCAGCACACAAAACCAAGCCGCCATCCAAAACAGGGTTAACGCCATATCCAACATGGCTAGCCGACCGTGGCGAATCAGCGGAAACCAGGTGAGATAAATCAGCGCCGACAACACCGCTGGCGATCGCCCCCGAAACAGTTGCCGGGCAATGCCATATAACAGCGGCACCGACAGGCCCCCACAAACCGCCCCCGGCAGTCGGGACGACCATTCGCTCACCCCCAACCATTGATAACAAGCGGCGATCGCCCAATGGACCAGCGGCGGCTTATTGAAATAGGGCTTACCGTTCAAAACGGGATACAGCCAAGTGTCGTCGCCGGCCTGCCACCCCCGCCAAATATTCCGCGCCACCTGGGCCACAATGCCCTCATCCCAATCCCGCAGGGGCACGCCGCCCAACCCCCACAAAAACATCAGCAACCCTAACCCCGTCAGCAGGGCGACCCAAAACCAATCCCACGAGCGATCGTCCAACCACCACCGCCCCGACTGCCGTTCTCGCCGCCATAGCCGGGTAGAAAGCTGCGATCCCCGACGCCCTGATGATCCCCCAGAGCCATAGGACTCCCGCTGATCCCCGTCGTCCTTACCGTCACCAAATGGGCGATCGCTCATGGCTGCCTAACCAACTATCCAGCTCCAAAACATCAACAGTCCTAAACAATCCCAGAAACAAATCCCAAAAATTAATCCCAAGCAATATGTCGTCCGCTTCAACCGCTACCGCTACCCAGCTTCTTGGCAAATTCCCTGCGCTCTCCGGCTGACTAACGCTTCAATAATGCTCCAACCCAATTTATCCCAAGCCGGTGGACTGAGCCAGTCGCCATGGGGAAGGGGGAAATTTATCCTTAAATTTGGCCCATAGCAGCCCCCATCGGTATAGATAATGAGGTCTGCCATACACCCGGTCCTAGGCGAGGATGAAGTGCTGTGGGTGCGGGCAACCCTGCCCAGAACGCGATGCCGCAGCGGCAGAATTCGCTGCCTAGAGTTGTCCGGCACAATTCCGGCACAATAAAGCCCCCCTTGCCGTCGCTCTTTCCCCACCGAGCCCTGTCAAGGGAAGTCCATATATCTTCAGGAAAAGTAATTTAACAAATCCGAAAAATAGACAACCTTTATGGTTTTCAACTGTTACAAATTACCGAATCTTATGGTGTGTATTACACGGTAAATGCTTATCCCCTGATGTTACAAAATGGCTGTATCCTGGGAGGACAGTAATGATCTTCGGAGATAGGCATTTTGGAGACTTACGAATTCGATGTCGTAATTATTGGGGGTGGTCCGGCAGGTTGCTCTTGCGCGTTGTACACTTCGCGAGCTGATCTGAAGACCGTCATTTTAGACAAGAATCCGGCGGTAGGAGCCTTGGCCATTACCCACAAGATTGCAAATTATCCTGGGGTGGCAGGGGACGTTAGCGGTGACGATTTGTTGGCGGTGATGCGTCAGCAGGCCGTTGATTATGGCACTGATTATCGTCGCGCCCAAGTATTTGGCATTGATACGGATGGTCCCGTCAAGACGGTTTATACCCCGGAAGGTACCTTTAAGGCGCGGGCGTTGGTCCTGGCGACGGGGGCCATGGGGCGCACCTCTTCCATTAAGGGCGAATCGGAGTACCTAGGACGGGGGGTAAGCTATTGCGCTACCTGCGATGGGGCGTTCTACCGATCGCGCGAAGTGGCGGTTGTGGGTCTGAATCAGGAGGCGATCGAGGAAGCCCAGGTTCTGACGAAGTTCGCCTCGACGGTTCATTGGCTGACTCCCCGAGCCTTGCCCGATGATGACGCCCATGCTCAGCATTTGCTGTCTATGGATAATGTGAAACCCTGGATCAAGTCGCGACTGTTGTCGGTGGAAGGCAATCAGGGCGGCGTCACGGGTATTGAGTTCAAACCCAAGGGTGAAGAACCTCGAGTCCTAGACGTTGATGGGGTGTTTATTTATCAGAGTGGCTCTAAGCCCATCACTGATTTTATTGGTGGGCAGATTGACCTCAACCCCGATGGCGGCGTCAAGGTGGATGAAATGATGAAAACGTCCGTTGACGGCGTTTGGGGCATTGGTGATATTCGCAATACGCCGTTCAAGCAGGCGGTTGTGGCGGCGGGGGACGGCTGTGTCGCAGCGATGTCCATCGACCGATATCTCAATCACCGTAAGTCGATTCGCCCAGACTGGGATCATAAATAGGTCTCAAATAAAGCTCAATATAGATCGCCAATACACCTCAGCGGTGGGTAAGGCGATCGCCGGGTAGGTTCCTGAGAGAAGGGCCTGCCCGTTTTCCATAGCTAGGGGAAACGGGCCAGAGTGATGAAGAAATTCCGTGATGGGGCGTTGGGGCAAGCTACAGTGGGAATATTGAGGCTTTTTGATGGGCTGCCGTCACCTGGGCGCGGTAAATGTCAGTCTGCTGAGAGGGTGCGGTGGATTCTGATTCGATGGGCGATCGCCCATTGAGATTGTCCTGGGCTCGATTCGGGCAAATTTTTTATTACGGTTTTACGGTTTTACGGTTACAGACCAGCCAACCATTAGGCGGGAGTGAGAAAACAGCATGACCAATTGGCATCGGTTCTTATCTGGGGAGGGGGTGCGATCGCAACGGCAGCCCTTCAGCATCTCCGGACGATGGGAGCTGGACCAATGGGTGTTGAGACCGATGTTGAGGGCAGTGCTGAGATCCACCCTAGGGTTGGGGATTACCTTGACGGGGGGCGTGGCGATCGCCCAATCGCCAACCCCGGAGCGATCGCCGGAGAATTTGCGCGATGCGGCACCGATGACGGAGGTGCAGGGCAGCGAAGGATTACAGACCGGAGGGCGATCGGCTCAAGGGGAAAAGATTGGAACGTTTACGGCTGGTCCCTGTCCGTTTGCGGTGCCGCCGACCTTGGATGCGAGTCGCCTGGAATGCGGATTTGTGACGGTGCCGGAGCGCCATGGTGCCGACCCCGAAGCCGGTAAGACGCTGCGGCTGGGGGTGGCTGTGCTTAAGGCTCAAACCGGCGAGGCGGCGGGGGATGAGACGGGGGCAGCGGCGGAGGTTCAGCCGGATCCATTGGTCATGGTTCAGGGGGGACCGGGGGGCTCGATGGTGGAGCTGATGCCCTATTTTGGTCCCCAGCTTGCGGCTGCGCCGGGGTTTGGGGCCCAGCGGGATTTGATTTTGATGGATCAGCGGGGAACGCTACACTCCGAACCCTTTTTGTTTTGCCAGGAAATCTATCAGTTTCGGGTCACCCATGCGCGGGACCCGGAGTCGCCGGAGTTGGAAGCAAAATTACAGCAGGCGACGGCGGACTGCCGCGATCGCTTGATGGAAAGCGGTGTCAATTTATCGGCGTTTAATAGTGTGGAAAGCGCGGCGGATGTGCCCATGGTGGTACGGGCGCTGGGCTATGGGGAGTTTAATTTATACGGGGTTTCCTATGGCACCATGTTGGCCCAGCATGTGATGCGGGACCATCCGGAGGGGCTGCGATCAGTGGTACTGGATTCGGTGGCTCCCCTGGATATTAGTTTTGTGGAGGAGGTCCCCCAGAATACCCAGCGGGTGCTAGACATATTTTTTGAAGCCTGCGCCGATGATGACGCTTGCAATGAGGCTTATCCCAATTTGGAAGGGCAGTTTTTTGAGGCGATCGCCCGGCTCAATGAAAATCCCATTGAACTTAAATTGCCGAATGTGGGAGCCGTTCAAGAGGCGATCGCATCGGGGCGATCGGTGGATAGCTTAAGTTTCAGCGATTTTCTAGTGCCGATTTTGTTCGATGGGGAGGCACTGTTGCTATCCCTCAATGTTTCTTTCTATTCGTCGCAGCTGATTCCCTCTTTGCCCCAGGCGGTCCATGAGGCCTATCAGGGTAATTATGCTGGATTATTGAAAACCTTACCGACCTTAATCTTTAGCAAAACCCAAGCCGATGGGGTCTATAACTCGGTCATTTGCAGCGAGGACGGGGGATTCCAAGTCGAGGATATTGATGTGGACGGGGTGCGGGAGGAACTGGTGGAGAGCCTGCGGGATTCACCGGCGGATGTGCTGGACATGTGCCGAATTTGGCAGGTGCAAGCCCTGGGAGATGAGGCCAACGAGCGGGTGAGGAGCCGGATTCCCACGCTGCTGTTATCGGGTGAATTTGACCACATTACCCCCCCCAGTTTTGCGGATCATGTGGCGCGGCGACTCCGGGAAAGCTACAGCTATACGTTCCCCCATTTGGGCCATGCGCTGTTGGGGAACGATGCCTGTGTCACCCTAACCATTGGTCGATTCCTGGATAATCCCGACCGGGATCCCAAGCCAGATTGTGTGGAGCAACCCTTGAAATTTGTGGTGCCGACCCCCTTAAAAATGATGCCAGCGACCGTTCATCAGGGGCGGGTAGAAACCGTGGTGCCTGAGGGATGGCAAGGGGCGCAGCGAGATACCAACACCTGGCTTGAGGTGGCGGAAGCGGGGCAGCCAACGGGGCGTAGTTTAGTCTTTTTCAGCGTGCCGGGGTCCAATGATCAGGGCTTCTTGGAAAATCTATTGCGGTCTTTGCCCTACAAATTCAAGCCGACCACGACGATGCAGGTGGGCGATCGCGAGTGGACCCTATCGGTGATTGATAATCCCGCTCAGGTCTCGGTGGTGGCGAGCACGGCGATCGCAGGGCACGTTTATTTCGTCGTATTGGACACGGATACCCTATGGCATCGGGACGCCGTTCTGGAGGAGGTACTGAGCAATTTTCAGATTGTGGGACTCCAGTAGGGCCAATGCCAGGATAGAGATCCGCCCACATGCAATAGACCCTAAAAATCCCCCCTAGGTGACTGTGCTAGGGGGGATTTTGGTACTGCCTTCGATGGGTTGACTGCTGGTTATGAATTAATCGATCGCAATCGGGGTCGGGCCATCACCGGGGTCACTCGGGGGCGTCTTGGTGCGCACCTCGCTATACAGGCGATCGCGCCACTCAAAGAAGGGAGCGTAATTGGGATTGTCAGCAATACCAGGGATACCGCGCCCCTGGAGACGAGCGGGGATATCCATGTAATTACCGCTAGGAATTTTGAGATAGATACTCGCGCTAGCCACCGAGAGATCCGCCAAACTGATTTGGTCCCCCGTGAGATAGGGGCTGTCCTGCAAAATCAGGCACAAACTTTCCAAATCCTGCTGGAGCGATCGCTTAGCGGCGGCGATCGCATCGGGACCAACCCCAACGCCGAAGCCCACCGCATCAAACACCTCACCGGGCACCGACCCAATAATGGTTTTCACCAGATCCGGCGTACCAGAAGGCAACCAACCGGTGCGAAACTCCGTATCCCCCCGCAACGCCAACAGCACCAACTTGCGAGCATTGGGCACGATCGCCTCATCGGCCCACTCTTCCATCATCAAACACAATCCCTTCGCTTTGGCATCGGTCGGGATCAGTGACTTTTCAGGATAGGTTTCATCCAAATACTTGGCGATCGTCGTGGAATCAGAGATTACCTGCTCCCCATCCTTCAGCACCGGCACCTGACGCTGACCCGACAACCGATACACATCTACCTGGCCGACACCGGGCGTCACATCAGTTTTGCGATACTCGATGCCCTTGTAATCCAGCACCAGCCGCACTTTTTCGCAGTAGGACGAAAACTCAAATTGATATAGCTCAACCATGATGGGCCGTTAATGATCCTGACTTGTAATGGGTCTGTCATCGGGGTTGCCCCCTGGCGATCGCCTTTATTGTGGCACTTCCCTCTGGAAATGGGGAGGGGGAAAACTCACCACTGCCCATTAAGACTCGGGGGGGCGATCGTAACGATTGAAGGGCTATGGAAGGCTATGGTTTGATACGATTAATCGGCATTTTGACACCACGAATCGTCATCCCCCCAACGAATTAAAGCTAGTGAAATTAGGGTCTATAAAATCTCAAGTTAGTCCTAATCTAGCTCTACGAGGATTCAAACCTATAATAAAAATGATAATCAGCAAGACAATCCAGTTTGCATTTTTTCGAGTTAGTTATCCCCGTATCGGGCTTCCTATAGATGGAGAGATTCAATAAGTAAAAAACGTGACGTTTAAACGGTGATTAACCCTAAGCTAGATTAATGCCCTGGATCTCATCATGATTGCCCAGCCCGATCGCCACTATCTTCCCCCTGACGAATACCTTGCTGCTGAAGCTGACTCCCCCGTTAAGCACGAATATCACGACGGCGAAGTGTATGCGATGGCCGGCGCTAGCGAGGAACATAACCTCATTGCCGGAAATATCTATACGCTGCTGCGATCGCACCTTCGTGGTTCAGGGTGTCAAACCTTTTTCGCCGACATGAAGGTGCACATTGAGCGCACCAACCGGTACTTCTATCCCGATCTGCTAGTCACTTGCGACCCACGCGATCGCGACAACCGCTACATCAAACAGCACCCCAAACTCATCATCGAAATCCTCTCCGAGAGTACCGAAGCTTTTGATCGGGGGGATAAATTTCATCATTATCGCCAACTGGATAGCCTTGAAGAATATGTTCTAGTCAGCCAAAATCGACCCATCATTGATGTGATGCGCCGGGGTGATTCCTCCTGGCAATTCGATACCTATACCGCTGATGAAATATTTCGATTGGACAGTTTGGATTTTGAAGGGGCGATCGCCCAAATTTATGAGGACATCACCTTTCCAGTCCCTCAGTCCAACCCCCTCGACGCAACATCGTGATGGCGGGGGGCTAAGGCGACCTTTCCGACCGACCTCTGGACAACGGGGTGGCAGTCGGCACTGAGAGCGATCGCCCTTCCAAAATTAACGGTTGCATTGTTTGACTTCGTTGGCTGATCCCCAGGATCAATGGTTATCCTGGTTAAATTAGGGGGGCTCTGCCCTCCTCCCCTCAGCCGTTGGTCCCTTAGCGATCTCGCCAACGGTGCCCCTGAGGACTCCATCGAACTGTGTTTACGGTTCCCTCCGGCTCATCATGACGAGCCCCCATCGCGGGAATTCAATCTAAGGCTTCAATCTAAGGCTATGACCAATGCTGCCAACCGCCGCGCCCTGACGGTCCAGAATAATTTTTCACCCTTTGGAAATAAGCTGGTTCAGTCAGGCTTCGTTGATCGTGAGCAAATGAGTCGGGCTTTGGCGGAAAGCCGAAAGTCTGGACAGTCTCTGGTGGATGTACTGACGACTATGGCGGGCAAGGAGCTGCCGCCGGAGTTGCTGCGCCAGTACAAGAAGCAACAACTTTTTGAACTTAAGCTTTTATACGGCGTCGAGACCATCGATCCGGAGATTGATCCGATTTCCCCCGCCCAATTGGAAAATGCGATCGAGAACCTGATTCCCGTTGATGTGTGCCGGCGCTATCAGCTTTTACCCATAGGGCGGGATGGGGATCCGCCTAAGGCGATCGTGGCGATGGTGGATCCGGATAATCTGGATGCCCAGGATGATCTCAACCGGATTTTGCGCCCTCAGGGACTCTCCATTTCCCGGCGGGTCATTGCCCAAGGGGACTATCAAGCCATTATTTCCCAATATTTGGACGAGGCCGCCAGCAAAACGGCCAATGACACTATCCGTCAGTCTGCTGCCGTCAATTTTTCCGAGTCTGACTTGGAAGGGTTGGAAGCGATGGATATGGAGGAGCTGGATGAGGATGCCGATGGGGGTGATTTGGCGGCCTCCCTTAATGATGCGGAGTCGGGTCCGATTATTAACCTGGTGAACAAGGTGCTGATTAAGGCACTCCAGGAAGGGGTATCGGATATCCATGTGGAACCCCAGGAAGAGCTGATGCGCATCCGCTTCCGCAAGGACGGGGTGTTGCAGGAAGTCTTCCAACTGCCGAAGAAGGTGGTTCCGGCGGTGACATCCCGTTTCAAAATTATTGCCAACCTGGATATTGCAGAGCGACGGAATGCCCAGGATGGTCGGATTCGCCGGGTGTTTGAGGGGCGGAAGGTGGACTTCCGGGTGAATAGTCTGCCCAGTCGCTATGGCGAAAAAATTGTATTGCGGATTCTGGATAACTCGTCGACGCAGTTGGGCTTGGATAAGCTAATTGGTCGCCCGGAGACCCTAGAAATTGTGCGGGAAATGGCGGGGCGTCCCTTCGGTTTGATTCTGGTGACGGGACCAACGGGGTCAGGTAAATCCACGACGCTGTATTCGGTGTTGGCGGAGCGGAATGATCCGGGGATTAATATCAGTACCGCTGAGGATCCCATTGAGTATGCGTTGCCGGGGATTACCCAGGTGCAGGTGATTCGGGAGAAAAATCTAAATTTCTCGGCTATTTTGCGGGCATTCCTACGGCAGGATCCTGATGTGATTCTGGTGGGTGAGACCCGAGATAAGGAGACGGCGAAAACGGCGATCGAGGCGGCGTTGACGGGGCACTTGGTCTTAACCACCCTGCATACCAATGACGCGGCAGGGGCGATCGCCCGCCTGGATGAGATGGGCGTAGAGCCGTTCATGGTGGCAGGGGCACTCCTCGGGGTCGTGGCTCAGCGTCTGATGCGACGGGTCTGTAGCGAATGTGCAGAGCCCTACACCCCCACGGAGGAAGAACTCGCCCGCTTTGGGATTAGTGGCGGGGAAGAGTTGACCCTATACCGTGCCAATACGATTCCACCGGAAGAACGCAAGCAGAAAGTGGAGACCGGCCAAGCCTGTCCCAAGTGCGGCGGCGTGGGTTACAAGGGACGTTGCGGGGTCTATGAAGTTCTGCAAATGTCCGAAAACTTGCAAGCGTTGGTGACGGAAGGGGCCCCGACGGAGCGGATTAAGGAAGCTGCCGTTGAGGAGGGGATGGTGACCCTGCTGGCCTATAGCTTGGACCTGGTGCGTCAGGGCTTAACCACCCTAGAAGAGGTGGAGCGGGTCACCTTTACGGATTCAGGTTTGGAGGCAGAGCTGAAGGCCAAGCGGAAGAGTTCTCTAACCTGCCGCACCTGTGGCGCAGAGTTGCAACAGGAGTGGATGAGTTGCCCCTACTGTCTCACCCCTCGTTTTGAGGATTGACCGCTCTCAAGTCCTTCGGCCGGGCGAAGGTCCAACGTCAGGGGTGTCCTGGTTCTGCAAGCCTTGACCCCCATGGCAAGTCTTTAAAACGGGTTGGGTATAGTAGCTACTAAGGATGAAGCGATCCAACGCCTAAGTCCAATTCTTAAGCTCACCCTTCTTCCCTAAACGGAACATCATCAGAATTCCCCCATCAGTGCTCTACATCCGTTCCGCTCTTTCCCTAAGTCTCTAGAACTCTGCTCATTAATACCCCCGAGGAGGTTGCATTATGCCACTGGATTATATGATTGAGGACGTTATGGAGTCGTTGGTCGAACAGGGCGGTTCGGACCTCCATGTCCAGGCGGGCGCGCCGATTTATTTTCGCCTCAGTGGTCGATTGACGCCCCAACCTCAGTTTGGTGAAGTGCTGGATCCTCAGGATTGTCAAAAGCTGATTTTCAGCATGCTGAATAATAATCAGCGGAAGGATTTGGAGCAGAATTGGGAACTGGATTGCGCTTACGGTGTTAAGGGGTTAGCGCGATTCCGGGTGAATGTGTATCGGGAGCGAGGGTGCTGGGCCGCTTGTTTACGGGCATTGGCGTCTACCATCCCGAATTTTGACAAGCTGGGCTTGCCGGAAGTGCTGAAGGAAATGGCAGAACGTCCGCGGGGGCTGATGTTGGTGACGGGGCAAACGGGATCCGGTAAGACCACGACCCTGGCGGCCATTCTGGATTGGATTAATCGGACCCGGGCGGAACACGTGCTCACGGTGGAGGATCCCATTGAGTATGTCTATGCCAACGGGAAAAGTCTGTTCCACCAGCGCCAGAAAGGGGAAGACACCAAGAGTTTTGCTAACGCCCTAAGGGCGGCCCTGCGGGAAGATCCAGACATCATTCTGGTGGGGGAGATGCGGGATTTGGAGACGATTGCGTTGGCAATCTCCGCCGCTGAGACGGGGCACTTAGTGTTTGGAACCCTACACACCAGCTCTGCTGCCGGTACCATTGACCGTCTATTGGATGTGTTCCCGCCGATCCAGCAGCCCCAGGTGCGGGCTCAAGTGTCCAATTCATTAGTTGGGGTTTGTAGTCAGAACCTTCTGAAAAAGGTGGGGGGCGGTCGGTGCGCCTGCCAAGAAATTATGCTGAATACGCCGGCGATCGCCAACCTGATCCGAGAAGGTAAAACGGCTCAGATTTACTCCTCCATTCAGATGGGGGGACGAATGGGAATGCAAACCATGGAAGGGGGTCTGGCTAAGCTTTACCAAGCTGGCAAGATCACCTACGAAGATGCCCTCGCAAAATCTTCTAAGCCGGATGAGCTGATTCGTTTAGTGGGGGGTAATCCTAAATCCGCTAAGCGCTAGCGATCGCCTCAATTTCAGTGGAGGTATGCTGAATAAGCATCATTTCTTCTTCAATCCATATCTTCACTGAAGGAACTAAGTAAGATAAGTACTGAGCAAGATAAGTACAAGCACTAACCATAAACGCTCTGGAGTAGGGGATACCCAGCCATGCCTAAGTTTCGCGCCATTGTAACGGGACCGGACGGGAGAGACCGTCGGGAAATATTCGATGCGGAGACCCTGAATGGGGCGCGGAATAAGCTGATTAATATGGGCTTTAGCCAGGCCCAAATTAAGGATTTATCGGAGCAAAAATCTGGGCTGTCGCTGGATTTGGAATCCATGCTGTCGACGGTCACCGTTAAGGATATGGCGGTGTTCTCTCGACAGTTTGCGGCAATGTTTAACGCCGGTATTGCTATGGTCAAGTGCTTAGATATTTTGAGCGACCAGTGCAGCAATCCCAAGTTGAAGAAGGCGTTGGTCAAAATCAATTCGGATGTGCAGGAGGGGGAGAGCTTATCGGTATCCATGCGTCGCCATGGGGATATTTTTAGTAAGCTCTATTGCTCCATGGTGGAGTCGGGGGAAGTTGGTGGGGTTCTGGATGAGGTGTTGAACCGCTTAGCAACGCTCCTGGAAAATGCGGCGCGGCTGCAGAACCAAATTAAGTCGGCGATGTCCTATCCCACCACGGTGGGCACGTTGGCGGTGATTATTTTCTTGGGGATGACGATTTTTCTGTTGCCGACGTTTACCGGGATTTTCGATAAGTTAGGCGGGGAATTGCCGGCGTTCACCGCGTTTATGATCGGAATCAGTGAATTTTTGCGAGGTCCGACCTTCCCGGCCGATGATCCGCGCCGAAGTTACGCGGTTATCGTTCTGGTGGCTGCACTTGTGGTAGCCAAGATCGTTTATGACCAGTGGTACAAAACCCCGCCCGGTAAGCTGGCGATGGATAAGATTTTTCTGCAGGTGCCCATTTTCGGGGATTTGATCCAGAAGACGTCGGTGGCGAGTTTTTGTCGGATTTTTGGTACGTTGACCCGCTCTGGGGTGCCTATTTTGACGGCGTTGGAGATTTGTAAGGATGTGGCGGATAACCAGGTGGTGTCCAATGCGATCGCCGCGTCGATTACGGAGATTCAGGGGGGGGGAATGATCAGTATGGCGATTGATCGATATAAAGTATTTCCACCGATGGCGATTCAGATGATGAGTATTGGGGAAGAAACCGGGGAAATCGACAAGATGTTGATGAAGGTGGCGGATTTCTATGAGGATGAGGTGGAGCAGGCGGTGAAGGGTTTGACCAGTATGCTGGAGCCGCTGATGATTGTGGTGATTGGGGGCATGGTCGGGGCAATTCTGTTGTCCATGTATTTGCCCATGTTTGCCATCATGGATGAGATTGGTTAGGGTTTTGTGCCGTTGGGATTAGTGCTTTTGGGATAGAAACCCGATGGGAATTACGCAGCAGGATTATGAGGTTTTGTTGGCGGATTATGGCAGTCCAGGGCGGGCGATTGAGCTTCTGAGGGAGCATCGCCCGTATCTGGAAATGCTTCCCAGTATGCGCCGTCCCTTGGAAAGTATTTTGGCGATCGCCCTGCCGTTGGTGCGGGTGGATACCCAGTTACTGTCCAGCAGTGCCCTGTCGGTGATTCGCGATCGCCAGCGGAATCGTTGGGCAGAGGATGAGGCGGCAACGGCGGTCGCCCAGGGGCTAGAGGGAGAGCAAAAGCGGCTGCCGGTGCAGCTCCCCTGTGATTTGGCCTTTCTGATGTGCGACCCGGAATGGCAGGTCAAAACGGGCGTCGAAGTATTTGTGATGATTCATCGTCCAGAGGAGGGGTTTTATGGCCTCCTGAGTCGATGGCGGCAAACCCAGGTGCTGCTGGACCGGGATTATGAGTGGATTATGCCGGCCCAATATCGCCACGTGATGAGCGAAAGTGCGGAGCAGCGATATCCACTGTTTTTGATTACGCCACAGTCCGGGGAGCATATAGAACGGGGATTACAGGGCTCCAAACTCCCCTACGTGATGATCCCGACCCAGGCACCGGATAATTCTTCCCCCGCAGCGGCGGTGAATGGAGCGTCCCAAGGGGTGCCTGACGACAGTGTTTTAACGCAGCCTCCATCTAATTTGGCGGGAGAGCCTGGAGAGCTAGGGCGATCGCCTTGGGACACCGAGGAAGATACCGAGGAAAACGAAAGCCCCGCCGATCTATGGGAATAGGTTTTAAGGGGAATCGGACCTATGGGGAACCAAGCTTAGATTTGTCCGGGTGATTGGTGATATTTGGGATCGTGGTATTTGGGATGACAGTTAGCCTAAGGGGGAGTTGCTACCATGGTAAATACCTAAATTTTAAGCAACCACCCACTAGGCAATCCACTAATCGTCAGTAATCGCCAGTGCCCTTGCCTATCCCCCACTCCTTCGCCAGATTGACTGTCTCGTTCGGCCGGACCCACCGCATCTATAGCGAGCTCCCGTCCCATGGACCTCCTGGAATATCAAGCCAAAGCCCTCTTTGCGGACCATGGCATCCCCGTATTGCCGTCCCAAAAGATTGACTCCGTTAGCGATATCCGTAATTTAAGAGTTCCTTATCCGGTGATGCTGAAGTCCCAGGTGCGGACCCACGGACGGGGGCGGGTTGGGGGCATTCGTCGGGCTACTAATACCATCGACGCGATCGCCGCGGCCCAGAGTATTTTTCGATTGCCGATCCGAGGGCATTGTCCCGATGTCCTGCTGGCGGAAGCCCATTATCCGGTCCAACGGGAGCTCTATCTGGCAATTATCTTGGACCACAATGCTCGCCGCCCGCTGCTTTTGGGATCGGCGACGGGGGGAATGGATGCGGATTTATCGCCGGACCAGGTGGTTCATATCCTCGTTGAGGAAGAGTTTTCACCGTTCTATGTGCGGCAGCTCGCCCTGGGGATGGGTTTAAGGGGAGAGCTGATGCGGACCGTCGCGGCGATCGCCGAAAAAATGTATCAGCTTTTTGTCCAGCGGGATTTGGATTTAGTGGAAATTAATCCCCTGGCGGTGGGGGCCGATGGGGAGGTGATGGCCCTGGATGGCAAGGTGCGCGTTAACGACAATGCCCTGGCGCGACATCCGATGATGTGCCAACGGTTGAGGCAGGCTGAGATATCTGGGGAAACGGCGGAGAAGACGGAGACAACGGCAAGGGGTGTCCACGGCCAATTGCCAACGGGATGCGCGGTCCCTTGGTCCTTGATGGATGGCACCGTGTCGGTGGTGTGCAATGGCATGGGGCTGGCGTTAGCGACGGTGGATGGGGTGGTCCAGGCAGGGGGGCAGGCAGCGGGGTATGCCAATGTGGGCTGGGTGACCGAAGGGAATGGACAGGCGGCCCTGGGCGATCGCGTCTTGTCCGCTTTAGAAACGGCGATCGCCGCCCGAGACCAGGCGACGCTTCTGATTAATCTGGTGGGTCCCACGGTGGATGGGCTACAGATTGTGCAGCAGTTAATTCATGGATTGCGAGCGACGGGCCATTGGGCCGCCCTATCTCACCCCCCCCAGCGGGCGATCGCTCAGCCGATCACCCCAACGATCGCCCGAACGATTGATCCCCGGGGCGGAACAGTGCCGGAACAGCGGGAGCAAAGCCTGGGTCAGGAGCCCAGCAATGGCGAGGGGGCCGTTGTGACGCGATCGCTTCAGCGGACCTTGGAATCGTCCCCCCCCTCCCTAGATCTGACGGTGCCAGAGTACCAACGCCAATGGCCCAAGGTCGTCCTACACTGCTCCAATCTGGATCATGATGCCGCTGAAGCCCTGGCAGCCCCTTACCCCATTTGGTTGGCAGATACCCTAGAAATCGGCATCAAAATTGCGGTAGATTTGAGCGCCTAAATCCCAGGTCTTAAATTCCCGAGGCTTAAATCCTGAATGCTTAAATCAGTGCCTAGATCTCAGCGCCTTACCTAGATCTCAGTGCTTAAATCAGGGTACCTACCCGGCGTTCTATTGGTCATGGGCAATCATGGGCACCGTCAGAGCGCCAGAGCCCTAAAGCGCAATTTTTATGGAACTGACCCCCGATTGCAAAGTCATTATCCAAGGCATTACCGAGCCTGCTGGCCGGTGTCATACCCCCCTTATGGCTGCCTATGGCACCCAAGTGGTGGCGGGGGTGAGCCCCGGCGATGGGGGCTCCACGGTGGCAGGGGTTCCGGTCTTTGACCTGGTGGAGGAGGTGATGGACGAGGGATTAGGTCCCGTAGATACGACGGTGATTTTTTCCCCGGCCTTTGGGGCGGTGGATGCGGCCCTAGAGGCGATCGCCGCTGGGGTACGGCAGGTGATTTTGATGGCCGATGGGGTGCCCCCCCTGGATATGGTGCATCTGGTGCGGAAGGCGGAGGCGACGGAAACCCTGGTGGTGGGTCCCAATTGTCCCGGGATTATCGTGCCGGGGCAGGTGTTGCTGGGGATGCATCCGGCGTCCATGTATCAACCGGGTCCCGTTGGTATCGTTAGCCGCAGCAGCACCTTGACCTATGAAGTGGCGCGATCGCTGACGGCGGCCGGGATTGGCCAGTCCATTGCCGTGTGTGTGGGACCGGATCGCATTGTGGGCTCGTCCCTACTCCAATGGCTACAAATCCTAGACGAGGATGACACCACAGAAATCATTGTCCTGATTGGTGAAGTGGGCGGGGATAGCGAATTAATGGCGGCCCAATACATCACCGCTGCCATCGATAAGCCCGTGGTGGCCTATGTGGCGGGACAATTTGTATCCCGGGAACAGGGATTAGGCCATGCGGATGCGATCGTCGCGTCCCGGCTGGTAGGGGATACCTCGGCGGGGCAAGTGGTGGTGGATGACATTCACCGCGCCTTCCGCAAAGCCAAAGCCTGCTGGGTTGATCGCCCGTCCAAAATCCCCAACGCCGTTCAGCAGCTACTGAGTAAGGCCCGCACCTAAGCACGCCTCCACGGTCTCTTAGCTAGCCCCCTAGCCGCGCGCATCCAAATGGAACACCGTCGCCATCGGCTGGAAGCCCATCCCCTCAAATAGCTGATGGGACTTGGAATTATTAAATCCAGATTCCAGCAAGAAATACTTCACGTTTTGCCCCTTCCCCCACTCAATCACCCGCTCGATTAATTGTTTCCCAAGGCTTTGGCCGCGCGAAGCCGGGGATACCGCCAAATCATTGAGCCAGCATTCCATATGGCCCGCCGGCGCTTCCTCGACGCTGGCCAGGGCAAATCCCACCACTTCACCCTTCTCCTTCGCCACAAAATTACCGTCTGCGGACTCGGTCAAAATCTCGATCAGGTCATCCTGAAAAATATCGATCGCATCTTCGGCGATCGCCCCTGGGGCATCGGCCAAGCCCGCCGCCAATTCGCTGAAGCTAATGTAATCGGTGCTGTAGGCCTGGGCATAAAGCTCAACCACCTGATCCACATCCCCGAGCCCCATGGTTTGGATGTTGAAGCGTTTTGCCATGATTGATGGTCCCTGTTTGGTATTGCGTTGTTGGTCGCTGGAAGTGGAATGGATCCGTGGCCGAGTCAGCTAGTGTATCTCGCTGACGGCGAAAATTATCGAGAATTGTATCGGGAATTCTCAGGGAACTCTAGGACGGGTCTGATGGCGTCGTATCTGCGGGTAATGACTTGGGGGAAATCCCTGCATCATCTCCATTCCGCTCGGGATACGCCCCGTCATGGGAGCGTTCAAAGGATCGATCGCGATCTCCTCGATCCCCGCGATCGCCCTGATCGCCAAACTCCCCATCGTTCCGATAATCACCGTCGTAGGGAGCATCATAGGTCGAACCGGTCCCAATGGATCGGGAATATCGGGGGTCAGGGCCAGACTCTTTGGAGGTGGATAATCGATCCGATGAGCGCCGTTTTTTGCCGCTTCGCGTGAGCGATCGCCAGGCGGCCCGAACCCCTGCCGCCGTCCGCCGGGAGATCAAACCGGCCCGCCGCACCTGATAGCGAGC
This sequence comes from uncultured bacterium, assembly GCA_964655355.1. Lineage (GTDB taxonomy): Bacteria > Cyanobacteriota > Cyanobacteriia > CACIAM-69d > CACIAM-69d > CALGDE01. Next base: position 44,315 of record CAZZMD010000003.1, on the reverse strand, counting down.
GCCATCAAAGCTGCGATCCACCTTCTGCACCACCTGCCCCGCCTGCTGGACACCGCTGGTCATATCGTCCGTCAGATCGCTAATCTCTAGACCCGTTAGCCGAATCGCTTCCAACGTAGGAGGCAATTCCCGATTCAAGGTGTCAAACAATTTTTCGGCACTGCGGGCCGCGCGCCCCAGTTCCAACAGCGCAGGCACCACCATGGCGATCGCCACCGCCAGACTGAGGCACACCACCAATACCGATATTGCCAACCAAAAAACCGGGTCGCCCATGCTTGTTCTCGCCCCTTGCCTACGCCTTACCCCCGCCTGCGTTGTTGCGCTAGCGATGCCCCGCCAGAGCTTATGCCCCGCTAGAGCTTATGCCCTGTCAAAGCGACAGCCCGCTAGCTACGGCTGATGGGATTGCATCACCATATTAGTCCGCGAGGTGCGATCCGCCTCCACCGGAGGCGTCGAGTCCGGGGTTGGCCCATAGGGAGATTGGGGCCCCGTGGCTTCGTTGCCGTCCCAGGTGGGCTCCTCCCAATCGACGGGGTCATCATCCTCATCCGTCGCCAGGGCGATCGCCTGACTGGCCGCAATCCCCGCCGCCGCCGCCACCCGCAGCCGTTCCAAGGTTTCCAACAATCGCTCCGCCGCCACCCCAGATAACCGGGTCGCTTGCACCTGAGCCGTACTGGCTACATCTTCCGCCAATTCCGGCAACGCATCCATCGACTTTTCCACCACTCGCCGGGTGAGTCGTCGGGTTTCCTTACCTCGCCGGGGCGCAAAGAATATTCCCGCCACCGTTCCCAAAGCCGCCCCTGCCAACACCCCGCCGGCGAATGCTCCAAATCCTGATTTCTTGCGGGCCATGGCTTCTCTCCCTCAACAACCGTCCGACCTATAGGATGACATCAATAAGCTGCCACTGGTATACCAATCATGGTCGGCCATGGGAGGGTTACCCCGACCGCCGCAACCAAACCATCGCAGCCCTTCCCTGCAAACGTCCCCTAACGCCGGGAAGCGCGAGAGCGTTGGGATGACTGGCGCACGCGAGACCATCGGTTGGTAATCCACACCAATAGGGTCAAACTTTGCTGAAGGCGGGCGATCGCCGGTGACATTTGTTCTCCCTGCTCCTGCAATACATCCCGCAGCCACGCCACGCCCCCTTGGCCGATCATGACGCCCTCCGGCGCATTCCCCAAAACCCCATGGGTTGCCCGTTCGGCAATGGTCAGGGAGCGGGTCACTTCCTGGAGTGCCTGTCGCAGTTGCCAACCGTAAAATGCGACGATCAAACAAAAAATCGCCAGAATTCCGTTAATTACAATGACCGCGATCGCCATGGGTTCCCCTGCCACGCGCTAATCCTCCCTTAAGACCTACCACATCTGAGAGACGTTAGCTGGAAAATACGCTAGCTGGAAACCGATCGTGATCGCCGGGCATCCACAAAACTTTTGATATAAAACCCCATCGCCACCAGGGACGTGGTCATCATCAACCCAACGCGAAAAATGCCAATCCCTTTACCCAGATTAATCATCATCAGTAGGGGGGGCACCAGCGCTGCAACGGTAACCAGGGCCAGCAATACGACGATATGGGCGATCGCCTTGTTATAGGTTTTAACGCCGGGGGACAGGGCTAGGAAACCGATGCCAAAACCGGCGGGAATCAGCGCCATGGGTGAGCTATCTCCCCCGGCATAGGCCCACACACTGCAAGCAATCAGCACAATGCCATTGATGATGGTGGCCCAGAAAGGGGCGGGATTGATGGATACGGCCATGGTGATTCACCTCAGTTTCGAATAGTCGATTGGATTGGGGCAGTTGAAATGATGCTCAAAATTATCCTTAATCTTCTTTGTTCATTTCCCGGATGCCCCCTGCCAACATCCACAGTCCCCCCAGAAGAATCGCGATCGCAATGCCCCCCAACACCCAATCCATGGCGGGGGAGGCGAGTTCTGCCAAGATTTTCAGCATGGGATCAATCATGGGTTGATGGCGTTTTGTTGGAGTTCGTCTAGGGTGACAATTTTAAGGGCTGCGGCATGGGTGGACGCAAGGACAATCGGAGGAGCAACGCCGGCCTCTAAGGCTTCTTTCCAGCGGGAGGCACACAAGCACCAGCGATCGCCGGGTTTGAGGCCGGGGAAGTTGTAGTCGGGAATCGGGGTGCTTAGGTCGTTGCCTTGGGTTTTGGTGTAGTCCAGAAATTCGGCGGTGACTTGGGCACAGACGACGTGGCGGCCGAGGTCCATGGGGCCGGTTTCGCAGCAGCCATCCCGGAAGAAGCCGGTCATGGGGTCGGTGCTACAGGGTTGAAGGGGGGTGCCTAGGACGTTTTGGGAGGGGGATGAACCGTTGGTAGAAGGCATGGTTGGGTTGGATGACTGGATCTATGCTAATCCCTTCCAGGGGCTTTGCCCCTGACCCCACCCAAGGGTCAATGACCCTTGGGAATCCCTTTTTTATTGGGTTTTGGGTATCTGCTATGATTTGATTTATGTACTCTATTTAAGTGAGTCGGGTATGACTGAGCGATCGCTGGCAGTTGAGGGGGAGTGGGAGGCGTCCATTTTTGCCGATGGGGTGGTTACGGTTGGCGGTTTGACGGATTATTTAGGGGCGTTGATTGGTGAAAATCCTCAGCTACAGCGCCTTTGGGTGGAGGGGGAGGTCAGTTCCTGTAATGATCATGCCTCGGGTCTCTACATAACCCTGGCAGATCCTGATAATCCAAAGCAAACCTTGTCCTGTGTGGTGTGGCGATCACAGGTGTCAAAATTAGGCTACATCCCCCAGAAGGGCGATCGCGTGGTGGCACTGGGACAGGTGGGGATTTATGCGGGGCGCAGTGTTTACCGCATGATGGTGTGGCAGATTATGCCGGAGGGGGCGGGACTTCAGGCGCTACGATTCAAGCAGTTGCGCGATCGCCTGGAACGGGAAGGGTTATTCGATGACGACCGTAAACGCCCGCTGCCCCAAAATCCAAAGATTATTGCGGTGATCACCTCGGAAACCGCGGCGGCATGGGGGGATATTCAGCGCACCCTAAATCAGCGATCGCCAGGATTACACGTATTACTTTCCCCGGCAACAGTCCAGGGCGATCGCGCCCCGGCGAGTATTATTGCGGCCCTAGAGCGGGTGGTGGCGGACAATCGCGCGGCGGTGATTGTGCTGGCGCGGGGGGGCGGCGCATCGGAGGACTTGGAATGTTTTAACGATGAAGGCCTCGTAAGGGCGATCGCCAGTTGTCCGATCCCAGTTTTGACGGGCATCGGTCACCAACGGGATCAATCCTTAGCCGATTGGGTGGCGGATCAGGCGGCCCATACCCCCACAGCAGCGGCGGAAATGGTTGTCCCGGCGTTAGCCGATTGGCAGGAAGCTCACCATCATCGCCGGCGATCGCTCCTACAAATCTGGGCGGATCGCATGGAGCTGGAACGCCAAACCCTGATGCGACAACAGCAGCGGCTCCATCAACTACGCCCGGACCGGAAATTACAGCAGGAACGGGAACGATGGGAACGACTGCGATCGCGCCTAATTCGCGCCATCCAAACCAAACAAAATCGCGTCAAACAACACCACGACGCCCTTCGCAAACAATTGGACGCCCTCAATCCAAGCCAGGTCTTACAGCGAGGATTTGCAGTGGTTCGCGATGGAGACGGGGCGATCATCCGAGATGCAGACACCGTGCAGCCCGGAACCGTTTTGGAGATTCAACTACGCTCCGGCTCCCTACGCGTACAAGTGCTCGAAGACGAAGAAAATTAATCTGCGATGGACTGTTTGCCACTTAGCAGCTCATAGCTCCATTGGGCAATTTTCTCTGACGCTCCCGCCTGTCCGCAAACCGCTCGCAGGCGATCGCGCAGGACCTGATTTTTATCCCGGTCCTCAATCCAAGGCATCAGCGCCGCCGCCAAATCCTCCGGCGTTAACTTCCCCACCAACTCCGGCACGATCGCCTCCTGCGCCCAAATATTCGGCCAGGACAATAGCCCCAACCGTTTGATTGCCTGCTGATTAATCAACCGCGCAATCAACGGGCCCACCCCCGGCAACTGTGCCAACAATCCCGGAATCCCATCCCACGCCCGCATGGCATCCAACTGCTGAGTCGGCAAAATCACCACCATCGGCACTGCCAACGCCCCCAACTCCGCCGTATTCGCCCCCACCGTCGTCAAACAAACGGCGCAATGCTGCAACAAATCATAGGCCGGTGATCGCTGCCACAGATAAACCCGCCCCCCCGTCTCCGTCTCCAAATAGGGTAATTTTGCTTCATCCTCGGGGATCACTAGCCGCGCCGCCACATTCCCCAACTTGTCCAGGATGGGATTATGGGCGCGATCGCCATAGCAAGCCAATTCCGTCAGAGATAACGTCGGCGCAACGGGAATAATGCACCGCACATTGGGACGCGATCGCTCCAGCACCGCCGCCGTCGCCAAAACTAACGGCACCCCCTGCATTAATTTCGCCGCCTTCGATCCCGGCAATAACCCCACCCAGTCCACCGACTCGGGATCACCATCAAAACAACCATCCGGTAAGCGATCGCCCAAAGACTCAGCCGTCACCGCATCCGATAACGGCGTCTGGGCCGCATCCACCATCAAATCCCCCACCCAGCGGATTTTATTCGGTTGATCCCCTGCAGGGGCCACATTACGGTGAGCGATCGCCGCCCCATCAATCCACCGTAACCATCGCACCTCCCGCTCCCCATAGGTCAGGATCCGATAGCCCAGCCGCCGACCAATCACCACCGAAAAAAACTGATCCCCGCCCAGAAACAGGACTAAACCGCGATCGCTCCAGTCCCACCCGTCCGCCGTCTTACCCCGCAACAAAAACCGCCAAAAATCCTCCGGTCCCTGAACCCGATCCACCTCCGGAAAGGTTTCGACCATGCGTTTTTCCGTCCCCATGGCATGGGAACAGGGGGAGAGCACCACAGAAATCCGCAAAGGCGGCGCAGCAGGATGATTCGCCCAAATCTGCCGGAGCGATCGCACCACCGGGCGCACCCAGGTACTCACCTCCCCCGGTCCATTGGACAAAATTAAAACATCTTGCACTCGATCTTGTTGCACTCGACCTCGCACCCGATCCCGCGCCGTCATTGGCTAATCCCCTGCTGATCCCCAACAATCACCCCGTCACCATAGGAGACGAAGGACCTCAAATCCTCGCCCCATTCATTGCCAGACATTACTGCCCCAAAATCGCCTGCTTACCCTCCGCCGCCAGTGCAAACCCCAAAAATGCCTGGACCGCCGGATTCGGCGGCTGACGATAGGCATAGGCCAACACCCGCTGCAACGGATACTCAGCGGCGAACACCGTCTGGCCGTTAATGGGCACCACCCGCACCGTTTGCTGGGTCGATACCTGCGCCGATGTCGCGTAGCCAATGCCATCCGTCCCCAACGCCCGCAGCAGCGGCGTGGTGGCATCCCGCTCCATCGTCGTAATATTGCCCGTCGTCCCAAAGGGCTGCCCCTTCAGCACCACAGTTTTAAACGCCTGATGGGTGCCGCTAATGGGGGGACGATTAATCACCCGAATGATTTGATTCGGTCCCCCTAGCTCTGCCCAATTGGTAATCTGCCCCTGGAAAATCTGCGCCACCTGCTCCGGACTCAGGCTCCCCGTAAAAGGATTATCTCTACCGACCACCACCGCGATCGCATCCCTGGCCACCGGCACCGCCACCAATCCCGACTGACTTTCCTCCGGCGTCAACGGTCGAGACACCCCCGCCACATCCAACGTCCCCTGGGCGATCGCCGCCAATCCAGCTCCCGAACCCTTGGCATCCGCCGCGATCGTCACCCCTGGATATCGCCCCTCCATTGCCTGCTTAAGGCTCTGGGAGATCTGCACCATACTCGTCGACCCCCCAATCCGAATCGTTGTGCCTTGGGGAATGGATTGGGGCAATGTGAATGTTGCCGGAACCGCCGCCGGGGCCGCCGGGGCAGGCGCTGCATTGGGTACCGGCGCCGAAGGAAGGGATGCCAAGCCCGCCGCATCAGGAACACCATTGGGGGCCGGGGCAACGGGGGCCTGGGACCCATCGGGGGCAACGGTGACGGGAGCATCAGAGGGGCCGAACAGCTCCAGACGATCAATCAACCACCACATCCCCATCCCCAAAAATCCGATGGAAATCAACAGTGCCAGCATGCCGATGGGACTGTTATTGTTCTGCCGTGCCATGTTTACTATCCTTTGCTGTATCGACTGACTTCGTTAACATCTTCTGACTGATTCCCCACCGTCTTACCCCGTTTGCTGTTGTAACACCTGACACCTAGGGCAGGCTTTAGCGAGCTAGAACAAATCGAAGGGCCGGGCAGCCTTTCTGACAGTCCCCTTCCAGCAGGTATTCCAGAAATTTACGACATTCTCGACTGATGAGATTGGACGAGATTAATTGAAGCCAAATTGCCAGATTGCCAAATTGATTGAAGCCGAACCGGAGGCTGCGACTTTTTCCCGTATCGGTTTAACTAGGGGAAGTATCGTTTCCAACCGCCTGCTCGATCTTTCCGTCCTGATTTCTCCGTCCTGATTTTTCCGTTCCAATCTTTTCTATTCCGCTCTCACTGTAGCCGGTTAGCGCTATCCCCTCGCTGGCACCTCTCCCTCCTGCCGTGACTCTAAATCCCAAGCCCAATCAGTCCCTCTCTCCCAAGAACACCAATACGGTGCAGGTGATCGTATGTGGTTTAGGGCGCACCGGCTATCGTATTTTTTCCCTCCTGCGCCAACAGGGTATTGAGGTGTCAGGTATCAGCGATCGCCCCTTACCGACGGATACGCAGCGCATTGTGATGGGGGATCCCCGCGCTGCGACGACTTTAATTCGGGCGGGGGTGAGTCAGGCTCGCACGCTAATTATCGCCAGTTCAAAGGAATCGGAAAACCTAGCGATTTTGATGCAGGCTCGGCTGCTCAATCCTAAGATTTTTGTGATTAATCGCCTCTTCAATGCCCAGCTCGGGGAACGGCTGGATCAGACCCTGCCCTATCATTCCAGCCTTAGCGTGTCCACGTTAGCGGCCCCTATTTTTACGTTCGCGGCCATGGGCAGCAAGGCCATTGGGCAGTTGACTCTATCGGGGCGCACCTGGCCCATCCACGAGGAATTTATCCATCAGCGACATCCTTGGCGGGGGCGATTGCTCCGGGAGATCTGGGGGGAGGATGACAAAATGCTGATTTACTATTTCCCCGTTCAACTCACCCCGCCCGATCAAGCGCCAACGGGGGAAGCGATCGCCCCCAGTGCCCCCCCTGAAGACTCCCCGCCCGAAGCCTATGGAGACGTCTATGGAGATGACGCGCCCATACCGGAGGAGGATTTTGGCGGGGGATCGGTGATGACTGAGTGCCCGCTGCCGCCGCGCAAAGCCGATCTCGTCGGCGCGGTTCTGGCCAATCAAAGGCTCGTGTCGGGCGATCGCCTGATTGTGGCGAGTCATCCCAAGGTCCATCGGGTCCGCTTTGGGCTCCAGCGGCGATGGTTCAAAGTGCTGGCGGGGTTGCGATCCTTCAAAGCCTCCGGAGAACCGGCCGCTGCGCTCCTTGCCCTAGTCGTCGCCATCCTGGTCTCCATCAGCATCTACGTAAGCACCACAGACTCCTCCCCCATCGATGCCCTCTATTTCGCGGTGGGGATGATTACCGGGGCGGGGGGGAAAGAACAGGTGGCCGAGCGATCGCCGGAACTCGTAAAAGTCTTTACGGCGGTCATGATGTTGATTGGCGCGGGCATTATCGGGATCTGCTATGCCCTGCTCAATGACTATATTTTGGGCAGCCGCTTCCGGCGCTTTTGGGCCGTTGCCCAAATCCCCACCCGCGACCACTTCATTATTTGTGGTTTGGGGGCTCTGGGGGTCCGCATTGCCCAAGAGTTGCATCGCAACGGTTATGAAGTGCTGATCCTGGAGCGCGATCGCACCAATCGCTTTTTAAACATCATCCGCTCCGCCAAAATCCCCGTTCTCATCGACGATGCCTCCTTCCCCAACGCCCTAGGGACCGTCAATATTGCCAAAGCGGCGGGGCTGTTGGCGGTGACGGGGGACGATACCACCAACCTAGAAATCGTATTAACGGCTCGCACCCTCGCCCCCAAACTCCCTGCCACCATGCGGGCAGAGAATCCCCAATTTGCCCTGATGGCCCAACAGGTATTCGATTTAGACTCGGTCCTCAGCCCGGTGGAATTAGCGGCCCCCGCCTTTGCCGCGACCGCCCTGGGGGGCAAGATCTTGGGCAACGGCCTGACGTCTAATATTCTCTGGATTGCCCTGGGCACCTTGATTACACCGCGCCATATTCTCCACGGCAAAACCGTCAGAGATGCGGCCCAAATCGCTGATTTTGTCCCCCTTTATCTCACCCGAGGGGGCAAAGAAATCCGCCGGATGTCCCTCTTAAACGCCCAACTCCGGGATGGGGATGTGCTTCACCTCTCCATCCCCGCCAACCAACTCAATAAACTTTGGCAAATGACCGAGCCTTTTAAGGGGTAGGGTCCAAAAGCGGAATCCAAAGCACCACACTGGTACCGGCCGTGATCGCCTCACTAGCAATGGGGGCAAGGGTTGGGGGGCCATCATCGGACGAAGATCCCACAGCCTCAAGGGCGATCGCCGGACTAAATACATCAACAGCTCCCCCCAGCGCCACCAACGTATCCCGGACGATCGCCAACCCTAGCCCCGTCCCCGGAATCTCGCTATTGCCCTTATCGCCCCGAAACCGTCGGGCAAATAACTGCTGCAAATCCGCCGCCGAAATGCCCAAGCCCGAATCCTGCACCATCAGCGCCACATAACGCCCCGCCGCCGGATAGGGAGAATTGGGCGATCGCTGGAGTAGGGCATCCTCCACCGCCCCCGGCATGGCCTCAAGGCCCGCCCCCTGATTCCATTGGTGAATCAGCGCCAGTTCATCCCCGTCCGAGGGGGACTCATCCCCCTCCACCAATCCTTGAAAACAATAGGGCACCCCCACGGACGCCTGAATCTGCACCCGCCCGCCCCTAGGGGTATATTTCAGGGCGTTATCCACCACATTGCCAATAATTTCCTGGAGCGTAGTGCGATCGCCCGCCACCGCTGGCAGCGCCCCCCACGGCAACACCTCCAATTCGACCTGTGCCTCCTGGGCCAACAACTGCGCCGTCTCCACCACCTGGGTCAACAACTCCCCCAGCACCACCGGCCTATTATCTTTTGCCGTTGGCAATAGGGCCAATGGACGAACGGTTGAGGCGTCTAAGGCACCTGGGGCATCTGAGGCATCGTCTCCTGCGCCCCCCACCGACTTATCCTCCCCACCGGGCAGCAGCAAAGGAGGCGGAGAAGCGGCCGGTTCTGGGGTCGCCGGCGGGACATCCATCGGCTCCAGATCCACCACCTCCCCAAAATTATTCAGCATCCCCTGGAGGCGATCGCTTTCCCGCAGCACCTGCCCCGCCACCGTCGTCGCCCGCTCATCCCCCTCAAATCGCCGCAATAGGAGCTTGCCAAAGGTCCGAATCGCCGTCAGCGGATTTTTAAACTGGTGCAGCAAATCATGCAGGCGATCGCGCTGTGTCTCATAAAATCGCTCCTGCTGCGCAAAAGTCTCCTCCAACCACTGCTGTCGCCGCGCCAATGTAAACGCCGCCTCCAACGTGGTCACCACCTCCGCCACCTGCTCCTGCTCCCCCAGACTCCAAGGCCCCTGGAGTCGCTCCAACACCAGCAATCCCAACACCGTCCCCTCCGAAGTCAACGGCCGCCATAGGGGATAGTTTTGCGGCACCTCACCGCGATCGCCAAAGGTCGTCAACGGCATCAACGCCCCCAAATCTGCCGCCCCGGCCGCCGGTGTATTTTGCTGACCCTGACTTGGCTGGTCCTGACTTGGCTGGCTTTGCTGACTCTGACCCGATTGCCCCTCCCAGGGCTCTTGCAACGCTCCTGGATAATTTCCCAGTTCCTGGGGATCAGCGGCGATCGACTCTCCATACGGCATCCAAGGAATATTCCGCTTGGGGGTATTGAAGGACAGCCCATCCACCGCCCCATCCTCGTGGAGATCGTCTAAAATCCCGTCAATAATTTCTTGATTAATCTCCCCTGGCTCCACCTCAAACGAGACCGGAGCCCACTCTCCCTCCAGCGGGACTTCTTGAGCCTCGTACACTTCCGGTCCTTCGGGACTAGACAAGGTTTGCCCTAAGGCTGGTAGGCCCCGGTCACGCGCCCGGTCAGGGTAAACCGAAATGGGCGTCCAACGGGGCGAGGGATTTTCGCCACCTGACTCTGCCCAATAGACGCCGCCAGCGGTCACCCCCAAGCTCTGCACAAGGAGATTTATCTGAGCCTGACACAGCTGATATAGGGTTGGATCAACCAAGATAGGCTACGCTCTGAAGACTGTTTCCGAGATGGGCTAAATCAAAAAAACGATCTAAAGCAAGGTTAACGCTGAGGCATGGGTCAACCAAGGCATAACTAAAAAGAAAGACTGGTCAGGGAGAGGGTGTCGTCCCAACGAATCCTGGGGGCTAGTAAGCCATCCGCCATTCCGCCCGATTAGGAATCGTCATCAATCTAATCATCCCATCAGTATCGCACCATTACAGCACTGCACCAATCCCACCACTGCACCAATCTCAACACAGGTGTCGATCGCTCAGCATCCGTCATAGGGACCAAATCATAGGGACCAAAACTGTGTTGGGTCATACCCCAGCGCTTCCAACAAATGGCGTAGCAAGGGCAAGCTTAAACCAATAACGTTGGTGTGGCAGCCTTCCAAGCGTTCCACAAACATGCCCCCTTTACCCTCCAGGGCAAAGCAACCGGCGCAATTGAGCGGTTCTCCCGTCGCCACATAGGCCGCAATTTGCGAATCACTGGGGCTGCCAAAATGGACCCGCGTCATCTGCGATCGCTGAATCACCGTATCCTCCGCCCCATCCCGACCTAGATCAATCAGCACATGGCCCGTATATAAACTCCCCACCTGCCCCCGCATTTCTTGCCAGCGCTCCACCGCATCCTGGGCATCCCGCGGCTTGCCGTAGACGTCCCCATTTACCAACAACACCGAATCACATCCCATCACCACCGTCGGTCCAGGCACATCGGTCCCTAATAGCGATCGCCGTAGAGCCGACTCCCGTCGCAACCGGTCTACCACCGTCTCCGCCTTCTTCAGGGCCAACACCTGGACCAATTCCCCAGGATCAAAAACCGTCACCTGGGACTCATCAAAATTGCTGGGACAAACCGCCGGCTCAATCCCCACCATACCCAGCAACCGTCGCCGGGCGGGGGACGCTGAAGCCAATACAAATTTGGGGGCGATCGCCATTGTTTTGAGCGTCATTGTTTCGAGCATCATTATCTCGGGAGACTGACCCCCCTCAGCATCAGAAGCCATCGTTCAGCCTACTCTTAATGCCCTTAGCCCAGTTCTTCGCCGACTTAGCCCACCTTGAAGGAGGTCACCATCGTATCGAAAATCGGCTGAACCTCATCCCAACGGGACTCCCGCGTCGAAATATTCAGGGTATAGAGCTGCCCGCGCGCCACCGACACACTCGCGACATCATGGCGAACCTGATCCGGCAATTGCACTAAATATTCAAGAATGTAGTAGACATTACCATCCGCTTCCCGCTGAGCCGCATTGATTAGCTCCGCTGTCCGGCCAGAATCGGGCGGGGCGATCGCATTCTTCGACAGGCGGTATCCCACCTCCGTTGGTGTCCCCAAATCCGCCAAAGACTGGCCATCTGGAACCGGATTAATCACCACGCTCACATTTTCCGTCTCATTGATGAGATCTCGGAAAACCACAACCGGCCCCGTCTTAACCTGCACCGGCACCCAGCCCACCGGGTATAGGAACTGAAATCCCCGAGACGTATCGGAATAGGCCTGTAGCCCCCCCGTTGCAGACGCACAACTCTGCAGCGCCAGGGTCACAACCAACACCAGCGCGATCGCGACACGCTGCCAAAATCTTCCGTAGGGCATAGTCTTGATGGCGACTCTCTCGGATAACATTACTAACTGGATTCAGCGTAATTCTCCAAAACCATTCGGAGGAAAACCACCTAAGGCAGCTGGAGACTGCCGCTGTTACCGTAGTTTACCAGCGCCTCGAAACCCTGTCTCCCAACAGCGATTCGCTCTCTGCCCTAGACATTAGAGGAAAGGACCAACGAAAACCGCTCTTCTTTTCCCAATCCATGTAACCCCCCCATTGATAAACCGACCCTTGAATCCATCGAATGAATCCATCGAACAATTGACATTAATAGGCATTAGTAACGATCAATGCTCTGTCCTAAATATTTGCGACAGAGACCAACGGAAACCGGTCCTCAAGCCCCCATTCATAAACCGGAGTTTGAATTATTGAGCAGGCTGCACCAATGTAGTCATTCCTTTACTGTTTTAGAACTCAAAGCTTCAACGCATAAGTCGCAAAAACCAACAAGATCAAACCAAACTTTATCCAGTCTTCATGATTTAAGTCTTTTACCTCCATTTATAGAAAGCAAATGGAGCGCAAACACAAGTCAAACATTTGGATAGTGCTGGTGCGATATATATGTAGGGGCGCTATAGCCACAGCCGGCCAATGTCTAGGGAGACCAGACAGGGTTTGAAATTGCCTACGGAGGTAGAGTAATGCAGAACACAGAAATGGGTGATCTAAATCACACAAAAACTTTGATCGAGATCAATTTATTTTTCAGAGAAATGGTGGATTGTTTTGACTGCGGGAGTAATATTTCATTTTTTTAGGCAGGGCTCAATTTGATCTACAGCATCAGAAAAAAATTGAGATTTCTGACACTATTGGTTACTTCGACTCGAGTTTTGAAGCCTCTGCCAATATCCTCAGAACAATTTCATTTCTGACTTTTTGATTGTGGGTCTTTACCTAAATCCCCCTCTAAAACAGACATTCAACTCTCTTTACAGCCCCCATTGGGTCAGAACCGTAGCCATGAAAAACTCCCGTAACAGCCTTTTGAAGATTGCCCAGCTACTGATTAAGCTGACACAGCAGGGCGACACCGGTACGCTGAACCTGACTGCGGGGACGCGTTCCTGGCAGTTCTTTATCAGCAACGGCGTACTGAACTACGCAATCGATGGGGCTTTTCGGGTGCGACGTTGGCAGCGGATTGTCAAACGGTACCGGCTGAGAATGGAGGTGCTGACAAAGGCTCCCGTTTGCGACGTTCAATGGGAGTATGTGCTGTTGTGCCGTGCCATTCGGGATGGGCAAATTCGTATGGATCAGGCCCGCGAGGCGATCGCCCGAGTGGTCCATGAGGTGCTGTTTGTGGCCGCTAGTGAGTCGGACATTGAATTCAGCTGGAAGGGTGATCGGGAAAGCCGGATGACCCTGAGCAGCACGGTGACCCCTGTGGGACTGGGGTTAGAGCAGGTGCCGGGGGTATTGAAGGAGGTTCGGGATTTGCAGCACTCCTGGCAAGAATGCCAGTTGCCCAGTGAATATATCAATCGAGGGGTTAGCCTCAGTCTTTCCCCAAGTTCTGAACCCTCTTCCCAGGACTCAACATTGATGAGTCTGGGGGCGCTGCTGAATGGAAAGTACTGTGTCTGGGATATTGCCCAGAAGCTCGATCAGTCGCCTCTGATGGCGGCCCGTATGGTTAAGCATTTTATGTCCCGTGAGGTGCTGTCCTTTAAGGTGTTGCAGGATCTCCCTCAGCCCCCAGAGTTGAAGCTGATGACTTCCCATTCCTCGACGCTGGGAAGTCCGGCGATCGCCTCGGTCCAGTCGGGCTTAACCATTGCCTGCATTGATGACAGCCCAACCGTCCTCAATCAGATGGATCGGATTTTGGTTGGGATGGGGTGCCGCTCCATCGGCGTTCGGGAACCCATTCAGGCGTTACCGACGTTGTTGGCAGCACAGCCAGATCTAATTTTCCTAGATTTGATTATGCCGGTGGTGACGGGCTATGAGCTTTGTGCCCAGATTCGTCGTGCATCAACGTTGAAAGATGTGCCGGTGGTGGTGCTCACCAGTAATGACGGTGCGTTTGATCGGGTTCGGGCCAATTTGGCCGGGGCGACGGATTTTATGTCGAAGCCGGTGGATATTCTGCGGATTGTCAATATGCTGCGGAAGCATACGAATCGCAAGGCAACTTTACCGGTAAATCCCAAGCCCAACATGATGGAAATGAGTTACAGAGGGCTGCCGTCCCGCATGGACCGAGTGCCGAGCCATTAGCGATTCAGGGTAGATGGACCGCCAGGGAGGCATCGCTGAGCCTGTCGTTACTGAGGGAATCCTCAAGCAGGCATGTCGCGTCTAGCAGTTGCCATGGGGGTGCCGGTTCCGCGGTGGGTGGCGATCCGTCTTGGGCGGATGAAATGGGGATTTGGCAGCGATCGCGATTTTTCAGGATTAGGGGAAAGCTAGGGCGAGCTGGATTTGGCGCTGGAGCTGGGGCGATCGCCTGGAGGGTTTGGATTGCTTGGTCCGTTGCCGGTTGATATTGCTTTAGCCAACCGTTGTTGGCCAAGTAGTCGACCGTGTAGGCATTGGCATCGAGCAACCAATGGGTGATGCCGTAGCGCTGGATAATTTGCCGGAGTTGGGCGGGGTCGGTGGTGTATTGGGCGGTGATTTGGTCGCCCATGCGCCGTTGGATTTGGCGATAGTAGCCGAGTTGGTAAGGAACGCTATATTCCTTGCTGGCGATGATGGTCCGGGCGGCAAAGGTGGGGATTTGGTCCGCTTCTTTGGCGATGGAGCCGATGCGAATGGTTTTGGGTTGGCGTTGCAGATAATTGTAAAGCTCGGGGGCGGCACCAGTTTTGTAACCGGTGAGGGGGAAGCTGGAAATGGTCAGGGGATAGGCAAGGATCCCGATCAGGATGCCAAGGCCTAGAGCGATCGCCGGGATATGTTTTGGGCGTCTGAGATGACGGGGTTGGGGGAGCAGGGACTGGAGGATTAAGGTCCAGGCGACGCCGCTGGCCAGGGCGATCGCAATGCGCAGGCTATGGCCGGTATAGCGACTCGGGAGGTGGAGGGTGAAGAGGGTGGCGTGGGCTAGCAAAAATAGCAGGGTTGAAGATAGCAGCAGTTTGAGGATGAGCTGGCTGGCTTTGGGGTTGAGGGATAGATAGGGATTGGAATGCTGCTGAGAATTTTGGCGTTGATGGCGTTTCCAGAGGCTCCAGAAGGGGAAAAGGGCACCGGGGATCAGGGTGATCGGGGTGAACAGGGATTTGGGGAAGAAGTTGGTGCGTTTGCCGACAATCCAAAATTCCCAGCCGCTTTGATCAAACAGGCTAGCCCGTCCCCCCGCCCGAAATTCGGCCATGGTTCGCCCTAGTTCAGCGCTAACGGTGGGGCCATAGCCATCGGTGGCGGCAACGTACGGCAATAGGACGGCCAAGGTCACCCCCCATCCCCAGATCAACCATTGCCAGGTTTGGCGATCGCCCACCACCCAGGCCCGCCATTGTCCCAGGTGGGAGAGGGGAGGAATTTTTAAGATGCTGAGCCCTAACATACCTGCGGCGATTAATAGATAGGGCGGTGAGAGTAGCCCCAGAAGGGCAAGGGCGATCAGCCCATAGGCGAGGGCGAGACGGGGGCGATCGCACCGCATGAGCCAAGCATCCATAAACGCCAACAGCAGCAGAATGGCGAAGGACCGGGGGGCGGCAGCGGCGAGGTCATCTTTCATCCACAGGGATTGCTGGAGCAATAGCGATCCCAAAAATCCGGCTAGGGGGGTGGGGAACCAGCGATAGGTGACGCGGTAGGCCAGAATGGCGATCGCCACCCCCAATCCGAAGGGCAGGATTTTGGCAAATATCAAGGGCGGAATGGCGACGAGATGGGCCCCATAGAACAGCGCCCGATAGCCTGCGGGGGCGATGGAGGAAAAATAATCGGCGATTAGGTCATTGGTAAATAAACCTGGATCCTGCCAGCGCTGCATCCAAAACACATATTGCCGGGCGTCGTCCTGGACGATGTAGTCACCGTCAAAGGCTTCAGCGATCGCCAACCCGCCAAAAAGTAGGGCAAACAGAATGGCGATCGCCAGTCCCCCGTAATACTCCCGACGACCAGGACTGAAGCATCGGGAGAAGAAACCATGGGAGATTGAAAATGGCACGGGCAATCGTCGAAGGACTGGAAAGCCTTAGCATCATAATCCCAATGGTCCCGACCATCCCCACCGTCACCGCCATCACCATCGCAGCGACTGGTTTTACGTTTCGTTACTGGGATTTTCAAATTGCTGCGATCGCCCCTGTGACCCCGCGGAAGCGCCCGATGGACAGCTATAAACGAGAAGTCCATGCGTCACCCTTGCCCTGATTGAAGGAGAAAAGACCCTATGGGATGGTTCGGCAAGAAGAAAGATAAAGACGGCAACGAGGTTAAGCTCAGTCCCCGTGAGGAGGCGGAAGGCAAACTTAAAAATGCGGTCGGGGCGATTTATGCGGTGGCGATTATTAGTGCCATCATGGGGGCGATCGCGATCATTTTCCAGATTGAATTTTTACTGGAGTTAGGGGTCGGCATTGGGGGCCTCATCGCCGGCGTGATCTATGGCGGTTTAGGGTTTTGGGTCCAGAAAAAGCGCTCCATCATTGGCTTAGGACTGGCGTTTGGACTCTATGTCGCGGATGGCGTCGCCTTTATCATCGGCAATATTGAAGCGGGCGGACGACCCACGGCGGGTATCGCAATCCGAGTGGCGATCGCTTACGTCATGTTCCAAGGCTTTGGGGCAATTCGACAATTAAAATCGGCAAAAGTGGATGACGATTCAGGTAGCGCAACCGATGCCGAGGCGAATCCTGACTCCAACCCCGACCCCATGGCGTAACTTTTGACATAACTTTTGGCATAACTCTCCCGTGCCACCTCCCGTTTTTTCTAGAATATTCAAAACACCCTGAACAATGGCTCGACTATGGCTCTAACCCTGGACCAAACCTGGGGCGTTTTGTTGTTGCTAACCCTGTCTCCCACATTGGGAGCCTTGCCAATTATTCGCTGGATAGTGCGTGCTTTGGTTGGGATTGATCTGCGCAAGGTGGGCACGGGCAATGTGAGTGTGTCGGCGGCGTTTTACCACGGCGGCAAATGGGTGGGCGGGCTGTCGGCCTTGGCGGAGGCCCTGAAGGGGGTAGCGGCGGTATTGTTAGCGCGGCAATTTTTCCCCGCCGGCTCGCCGTGGGAGCTTTTAAGTTTGACGGCGCTGGTGATGGGGCGCTATTGGGTCGGCGGCGGCGCAGGAACGACGAATGTGACCTGGGGGGCGATGGTTCACGATCCCATCAGTGCCGCCATCACCTGGTTTTTAAGCTTGATCGGCTGGGCCATTGTTCGCGATCGCCAGCAAAGTAAGTTTTTGGTGTTGATCATCTATCCCCTGACCATCATTGCGCTGCCCCAGGGGACAACGACCCATTTTGGAATGGCGATCGCCCTGTGTGGACTGTTGGGTTTTATTTATCAGCAGATCCCGGATGATTTGGAATTGTCGGAAGCGGGTGCCAAAGCGGAGTCTAAGGGAATGTTTCGATTTTTTCGGGGCGATCGCGCGGTCAAAAGTTTGGATGATGATTTGGATGCCAGCCAGGTCGGCGGCAAAGCGGCGACCCTATCCCAGCTCCGGCGATGGGGATATCCCGTACCGGCGGGTTGGATCTTGCATCCCGGCGATGATCCGATGCTGTTGGCCGCCTATTGGTCGGGACGGGATGATGAAGGCCCCAATGATGGCTCCGTGGGCTGTTTGATTAAAAGCGCCATTGGACCAGACCTACGGCAGGAATTTGACCCGGCATTAATTGCGCGATCGTCCGCCGTTGGAGAGGACGGTGAACGGGCTTCGGCGGCGGGGATGTATGCGTCCATCGGCAATGTGCGCACGTCGGAGGAGTTGGTGGGGGCGATCGCCCAGGTGTTTGATTCCTACGATGCCCCAGCCGCGCGGCAATATCGGGAGGATTTGGGGCTGGAGGCCGCACCGATGGCGGTGCTGGTACAGCCCCAGGTTGAAGGGGTCTTTTCCGGGGTGGCGTTTAGTCGGGATCCCGTCGGGCGCACTGGCGATGGGGTGATGGTGGAGGCGTTGCCGGGGAATGCGTCGCGGGTGGTGTCGGGACGGGTGACGCCGGAATCCTATCGGGCGCAGGTAACGACGGACAGTTTGCAGGCCTGGCGACAGAGCTGGGGATTAGAAACGTCAGAAAAAATGGACGACAACAATGCCCCCAATAATTCCGACACCACAAAAACCTCTCCGGTGTTTCAGTTTGACCTAACCCAGCCGACCACTGTTACCACCCCCATCGAAACCTTCGGCGGCGATGGCAATGTCCCCCTATGGTTGGTGCAGGAGGTCGCCTGTTTAGCGCGAGAAATTGAACAACGTTTTGGCGGCATTCCCCAGGATATTGAATGGACCTTTGATGGCGATCGCCTATGGATTTTGCAAGCGCGACCGGTGACGACCCTATTGCCGATTTGGACGCGCAAGATTGCGGCGGAGGTGATCCCCGGCAATATTCGTCCCCTGACTTGGTCCATCAATCGTCCCCTGACCTGCGGCGTTTGGGGGGATTTATTTCAAGTGGTGCTGGGGGAAACGCCAGAGATTGATTTTCTGCAAACGGCAACCCTGCACCATAGCCGCGCCTACTTCAATGTGACGCTGCTGAGTGAATTATTTGGGCGAGCGGGATTACCCCCCGATAGCTTGACCTTTCTGACCCAGGGGGGCAAGCCAGGGAAAGTCCCCGTGGCGGCTATGGTGCGGGCAATTCCAGGGCTATTGCGGCTGGTGGGGCGGGAGTGGCAGCTTATCAAAGACTTTTTGCAAGATGATCGCTACCATTTCACCCCCGGGCTAGAAAAATTGCGATCGCACCCGGTCCTGAAGCAAGATCCCGCCCATCCGACATTGACTGTGCCCCAGCTTATTAAGCGTATCGGCACCATCCTGGAGCTTCTGGAAAAAGCCACCTACTACAGCATCCTGGCTCCGTTAAGTGTGGCAGTGCGGCAAAAAATTCGTCGCGTGGCGTCAACTCAATTAGATACGGGGGATACCCCAGAAATTGCATCGGCGAAATATTTGGAAGACCTGGGCGATCGCATCCATCAGCACCTCCAAACCCATGACTCAAAAACCTTAGACAATATTGATTCCGGTGAAGCCCTATTTGAAGCCCTGGCGGAAACACCAACGGGGACGGCGCTTGTCAAAGATTTTGACCGGTTCTTAGATCGCTATGGCTATCTCAGTGATGTGGGCACCGACATTGCCGTTGCCACCTGGATTGAGGATCCCAGCGCGCCCCAAAGTGCCCTGCTAAACTTTGTGCGAAATCCCGCCCCCACCAAGACAGAAACGAACAAATCCGCCCCAAAATCCTTGCAAAAGCGGGTGCAGCTCCGGGGACGGGTAACGACGGTCTACAGCCAGCTATTGGCAGAACTGCGGTGGCATATGATGGCGATCGCCCAACAATGGCAGCACCAGGGGCGCATTAATACGGCCGACGATATTTTTATGCTCACCTGGGATGAGGTGCAATCCATTGCCCAGGAGTCCCCTGACCAACCCCAAGATTTGAAAGGCCATATCCGCGATCGCCATGGCGCTTTTCAGGAAGATTGCCAACATGGTGCCGCCCCCCTGGTCTATGGCAACACCGCTCCCCCCTACCCCGTGACCGAATCCCTGGTTACCACCGCCGACCGACTCATCGGCATCGGCAGCAGCACCGGCACCGTCCAGGGAGAAGTGCTGATCTTGGATAAGCTGCGGGGTACCGTCACCATCAATCGCGACACAATTTTGGTGGTGCCCTACACAGACTCGGCTTGGGCACCGCTCCTGGCCCAGGCCGGGGGATTGGTGTGTGAGGTTGGAGGACAACTTTCCCACGGGGCGATCGTGGCGCGGGAATATGGCATTCCGTCGGTGATGAATGTGGCCGATGCCACCCGACGACTGCGCACCGGCCAGCGGGTCCAGCTCGATGGCGATCGCGGCGTCATCCAATTGCTATAGCATCGAACTCCGATAAGCTGTGAGATAACAAAACCCTAGGGACAGACAGAGCAATCCAGCCAGTAGGTATTAAGGTGCCCTTTGCCCTTAATGGGAATTGCCCCCCGCGACACACATGGATGGGTATCCTTGATCCGCTCATAAGTATTTTCACTGATGTGGATTTTATCGGTGTCGCCGTTCGACTCCATCCGGCTCGCCACATTCACCGCATCCCCCCATAGGTCATAGGCATACTTCACCCGGCCGATCGTACCCGCCACCACCGGTCCCGTATTAATGCCAATGCGCAGGCTCAGGTTTAACCCACGGCGGGCCGCAAACCGGCGAATACTATGCTGCATCTCGATCGCCAAACAAGCGATCGCCTGGGGATGGTCATCAGAGGGATGGGGCAGCCCTCCGACCGCCATATAGCCGTCCCCAATGGTTTTGATTTTTTCCAGCCCGTGCTGCTCTACCAATTCATCAAATCCCGACACAATTTCATTCAACAACCCCACCAGCTCCACCGGCGGCATCGTCCCCGCCAGGGGCGTAAAATCCACCAGGTCGGCAAATAAAATGCTGACATCATCAAACCGCTCAGCGATCGCCCCCGGTGTGTATTTCAATTGCTCGGCGATCGCCTTCGGCAAAATATTCAACACCAGCTGTTCTGATTTGTACTTTTCCTCCCGCAATGCCCGCTCCATCTGCTCCCGCTGCCGGATTTCATCCTCCAGCTCATGGACCTTCAGGTGTAATTCCATCTGAGCCATCACCTGGCGAGCAAGCTTCGTCAGGGTTTTTATTTGATCCGGGCGAATATTGCGAGGCACCTGATCCACAGCACAGAGCGAGCCTAGGGGAAATCCCCGAGGGGTCACCAACGGAGCCCCCGCATAAAAGCGGATATAGGGCTCCCCAGTGACAAAAGGACTCTCAACGAAACGCGGATCCAGCGTGGCATCCGGGACGATAAGAACGTCCTCGGGCGTCAAGATGGTATGGCTGCAAAAACTACCCGTACGGGGCACTTGGGGCGCATTGAGCCCCACTTCCGCCGGCAGCAACTGAACGTCATCGGACAGCAAACTGACGAAGGCGATGGGGGTGTCGCAGACCTCCGCGACGATCGCCGTGATATCGCTGAGGGCTTCTTCCGGCAAGCGTCCAAAGCGCAGGTATCGATCCAGGTCCGCCTGACGTTCCTTTTCATTGGGGGGAACCGGGAAGGGGCGGGGGATCGGGCAAGCGTAGAGCATGGTGCCGCTGGAGGTTCTATTGGTGACACTCGGTTGGTTAGTCGGTGAGGATAGATCCATCAACGTTTCACCCTCAGTTCGGACATTTCAAATCGCCTTATCAAATCGGCGTAAGTTGTAAATTTGCAAATTATTCAACCGTTCCACAGTGCACCCAATCTCTAGTGTAGGTCGGGACCGGGATCAGCGGTGATGGTCCTGCCAAAGGCCTGTAAAAAGATAGTCGTTGGGGAGCCCATACTATGCATCTTTCTGGGCGATCGCCCCGGGGGGGGATTTAACGCGAGTACGGGATAAGACTCAGAGTGCCAGACGGTTGTCCGGCACCTACCCTACCGCTTCGATGCCCGAGTGCTTAAGTCTGATGCCTAGGGACATCTCCTATGTCGCGGTGGTGTAGCTATGGATCGGTAGCTCTATAAAGAAAGTTGTACCGCTGCCCACTTCAGATTCGCACCGTAGACGACCTTGGTGTTTCTCAACAATAATTTGATAGCTAATGGATAGGCCAAGACCTGTTCCCTTTCCCACCTCTTTGGTGGTAAAAAATGCGTCAAATAATCGCTCTAAATTGTCCTTCGAAATGCCAGCACCCGTATCCGAAATGGCAATCTGTATCCAACCCTCGGATAACTGGCTGGTGCAGATAGTCACCGCTTTGGGCATGCTCTTGCGCTGTGATTCTGCGATCGCCGCAATACGCTCTTCGATCGCATCCACAGCATTGGCCAACAGATTCATAAACACCTGATTAAGCTGCCCCGCCAGACACTCAACGGGAGGCAGTTCACCATAATTCCGGACGACTTTAACCCCCACGCCTCCACCCCGCTTCTGGAAACGATGGGCAAGGATTGTCAACGTACTATCCAGGCATTCATGCAGATTCACCGCCTTCAACTCAGCCTCATCCAACCGAGAAAAAACCCGTAGGGATTGAACAATCTCGCGAATGCGATCCGTTCCCGTCGCCATCGATGTCAATAACTTCGGTAAATCTTCCTGTAGGAAATCCACCTCAATGTCCTCCCGTAACGCCTCAATATGTTCGGGAGGGGAGGGAAATGCCGCTTCATAGGCGTGGAGCAATTGAAGCAGACCCTTGAGATACTCCTTGGCGGGGTCTAAATTACCGTAAATGAAGTTAATGGGATTATTGATTTCATGGGCAACACCCGCGACCAACTGCCCCAGGCTCGACATTTTTTCAGTCTGTACCAGTTGGGTTTGGGTTTGCTGCAGAGTTTGTAGCGTCAACGAGAGTTCAGCGGTCCGCTCCTGAACCCGGGTTTCCAAATCCTGCATCAGTTTTTGGAGCTGTAACTCAGCATTACGCCGCTCCTGAACCTCATTTTGCAACTGTCCATTTTGTTCGTCCAGCTCTTCTTCCAATAGCGCGCGGCTTTCTTCGCTCAAGACCAGCCACCATGACGCCGCCGCCGCCACCAACCCCAGGAAGGCACAGAGTATGGCAAAAACCTTACCAACCCAAGCATTCAACTCTGGATCTCGGACCTCTCCCCCAATCACGGAGAAGTAGTACACGAGCCCAACGGTGATAACGGTTGTCCCAAAAATTGCCGTAAAGGTCGAGGCAAATCCTAATATCCGAGCCCCGAGTTTAGGAGACAACTTCCCCTGTAGCACGATACGGGCCATGGAATCGAATAGGTTGACCGTGTCCCCATCCTCAGCCCCGATAGGTCCAGTAGCCCCAATCGACCCAATGGGGTTGTTCTGGGCGATCGCGCTAAGGGGCTCTGCGGCCAGAAGCTCGCGATTAATGGTGCTCAGGGGTGCGGGATCACCTTTCTTACACCGATCATGACAGTGAGTATCGAGGGTGCAGCATAGGGAACAGATGTGGCCGTCGTAGACCGGACAGTAGGCCATATCAGAGGACTCATACTCGTTCTCACAGACAATGCAGGTGAGAATCGTTGGGGTCGATGCATCGGCTATCCCAGACTGCAACCCATTGTCGCGGGCGAGATAATACTCTCCTTGGGTGAGCCAAGCAATCAGCGGAGCCAGGACAAAGGCGAGTCCCAGGGCAATAAAAGATGAATAGGCTTGGGGATAAGGGCCAAAAACATTGAGAAACGCCAGAATCGAAACCAAGGATGCGATCGCCGTTGCGCCCACGCCAACCGGGTTGAGGTTGTAGAGATAGGCCCGTTTGAATTCGATATAGGACGGACTGAGCCCCAGAGGTTTATTCACGATCAAATCAGCGACGATCGCCCCCACCCAAGCGATCGCCACATTGGAATAGAGCCCCAGCACCGCTTCCAGGGTTTCAAACACCCCGCACTCCATCAACACCAAAGCAATCAAAACATTAAAAACGAGCCACACCACCCGCCCGGGATGGGTATGGGTTAACCGTGAAAAGAAATTCGACCAGGCTAAGGACCCCGCATAGGCATTGGTCACATTGATCTTGATCTGGGACACCACCACGAAAATAAAGCTCACCGTCAAGGCCGTGACTGGATTGGAGAACACATCCATAAACCCGACCAGATACATTTGCACCGGTTCTTTTGCGTGGGCGATCGAAACCCCATGATTAATCGCCAAGGATGCCAGAAACGCTCCTCCTAACTGCTTCGCCACCCCAAGCAGCACCCATCCCGGTCCCGCCGTCAGCATTGCCGTCCACCAACGTCCTTTATTCTCGGGTTTCAGATCCGGCAAAAACCTTAAATAATCAACCTGTTCTCCAATCTGAGCAATCAACGAAAAACTAACCGTCGCGGCCATACCAAACAGCAACGGATTAAACCCATTCCCCTGGGATAAGTGGCCGGGAAAATGAATTAAATTACTGAGGGCATCCGGCTCCTTAATCATCACAAAAACATAAGGAACCACCATCAAAACCAGCCAAATTGGTTGGGTCAATAGCTGTAAGCGATTGATAGCTGTGACGCCGTAAAACACCAGTGGGATAATAACAACTGAGCTTAGGATATATCCCAACCACAATGGCAAATTAAAATATAGATCTAAAGCTTGGGATAGGATCGCCGCCTCAAGGGCAAAGAAAATAAACGTAAAAGAGGCATAAATAAGCGATGTAATCGTTGAGCCAATGTAGCCAAACCCAGCCCCCCGGGTCAGCAAATCCATATCAATATTGTATTTGGCGGAATAATAGGTAATGGGCAACGCCGCCAAGAAAATGACGATACCAACAACAACGATCGCCCAAAATGCGTTTGTGAAGCCGTAGGTAATGGTCAACGATGCCCCAATCGCTTCCAGGGCTAAAAATGAAATCCCCCCTAGCGCCGTATTTGCCAGCAACCACTCCGGCCACTTACGAAAGGCATTCGGTGCATAGCGTAGTGAATAATCTTCAAGGGTCTCATCCGCTACCCATTGGTTATAGTCACGGCGCTCCTTAACAACAGTTTGCCGGAAGGGAGCACTGGAGTGACGGGAGACGCTAGAGTCCATAGCGGGCGCTGATTGAAATAATAGTTGTGGTATTGATGCGCGTAACCAGCCAGAAATACACCCAACTAATCATGTCAACAATTACGTCAAAAGAGTGTAACTGAGTTGACACAATCAGACGATTAGAACTGACGTAAATTTGAATGGTTGGAACTTGAATGGCTAGGTTGGAGATTGATAGTCCACTTAACGGTTGTGATCAGCTCTAACCCAGGATGCCCAGGATCAGCCCAGAGGACAGCATCACCCTCTGTGGTGAATGGGGAATGTGTCATCAATTCCGGATGAGAGTGCGATCGCCCCTTACACGAAAAATCCCAAAACGAAAATCCCTAGACGAAATTAGAAGCAGTCAGGGTACTAATCACATTCTCCAAGGTCACCGTGAAGCTGTTGTCCGCGGTGGTGATGGTGGTGTTAACGGCATCATTCGTAATGGTTAGATCGCTGAAGCCAACGCCGCTGGGCAGTTGAATCAAATCAGTGCCATTCAAAAAGTCTTGAATCACATCACTACCCTGACCCACCACAAACGTATCGACGCCATCATTACCAATAAGAATGTCATCGCCTAAATCACCGGCGATAATGTCATTCCCTGCGCCGCCAAACAAGAGATCATTGCCCATGCCGCCGTTGAGGGTGTCGTCGCCGGCTTCGCCTGATAGGACATCATCGCCTTTTTGACCCAATAACAGGTCATTGCCTGCGCCGCCGATTAGGGTGTCGTTGCCGCCGGTTTCGTTGACGGTGGCGGTGTCGCCAATGAGGACATCGTTGCCGCTGCCGCCGCGAGCAAAGTCGTCGCCGGCTCCTCCGGTAATATTGTCATCGCCAGACCAACCAAACAGAAAATCGTTGCCGTCTGCTCCATCTAGGGTGTCGTTGCCGCCAAAGCCGAGGATGGCATCGGCGTCAGTGGTGCCGGTGATGAGGTCGTCGGTGTCTTCGCTGCCGTTGATGGCGGGGTCGGGTAAGGCGGGGTTGGTGCCATCGGGGGCGGTGAGAGAGGGGACGGGGAGTTCGCCGGTGCCTTCGATGTTGAAGTTATAGAATTCATCGCCCACTTGGAAGCCGACGATGCCGCCCTGGAGTCCGCTGCTGTCAGGGTTGAATTGGAGGGTTAGGGGGAAGCTGGAGTTGGCGGCTAGTTCGGTGGGGAAGCTGCCGACGATGCTGAATTCTTCGGGGAGTTGCAGGTCGCCGAGTTGGAAAGGGGTGCTGCTGGTGTTGCTGATCCTGAGGGTTTGGGTGGGAGCTGTGCCGGCGGGGGTGAGTCCGAAGGTTACGGGGGGAATGGAGCCGTCTGGGATGGGGTTGCCGTTGGAGTCGGTGATGGTGGTGACGGCGATCGGGTCTGGGGTGGGGGTGGTTGTGGCTGCTGGGGGGGCAGTAGGAGTGAGATCTCCATTCAGACGCAAGAAGTTGTTGCCCAAAGCAGCGGTATCAGCCATCGCAAAAATACTGTCTACTGTTTGGTTAAATCCAAGCAGCCGAAAGGTAGCAGCGGTAACCCCCGTCATTAGACCGCTAAGGTCAATGGTAGGGGTCTCTGTGGTAAAAGCGAGGGTGGTGTCGTTAAAGAGTGGAATAAAGGTGCCAGTATTCCCCACGTCGACTTCTATTTGAATTGCTTGTGGCCCGTTTCCTCCAGCACTGCCAGAGTAGGCGATATCCAGCGTTGTGAAATCGTAAGGCTGGGTTGAGGAAAAGGTCCAGCTAAAGAAATCTCCAGCGGCCGCCGCACTGCAGCCGAATTGTTCGCTTGCCAACCGTCACCGCCCGCGAAATCGTTTCCAGCAAACGTGAAACCCAATCCCGCTCCAAAGGAAAACGTGCTGGTCACACCGGCAGCCAGATTCCCGGCAACGGGTGGGTTGACACCGGCGGTGGTGTCGTAGGTAAGAAGAATTGCCATGGCTGAGGTGAGTTGGGGGGCAAATATTGCAACTGAACGATCGCCAAAAATATAGCCTGAAATCTGCCCCCCGGATACCAAAAAAATAACCAACAAACCTGTGAGAACAAACCTGTGAGTCAGTCCCCAAATTCGGAGGGCTGGGCTTGATGGGGAACGGGTGCGATCGCCATTTAGGAAGATTTGAGGGGGCGATCGCCTCATCATCATTTAAAAATCACGACTTATAAAAATCACGACTTACACGGTGTTATGTCCTAATAACCAGTAAGTGGTCACCTCTCCACAGCCTTTCACCGAAATTTGCCCGCGTCGCTCGAAACGGAAGCGATCGCGCAAGAGAGCAAACGTGGATTCCGACACTTGGATCCGACCGGGCTCACCATGGGACTCCATCCGATTTGCGAGGTTCACCGATTGCCCCCATAAATCGTAGGCAAACTTTTTATGGCCGATCACACCCGCCACAACCGGACCCGTATTCATCCCCATACGGATGGTGAGCTGTAGATCATGCCTTTGATTAAATGCTTTGATCGAATCGAGGATCGCGAGTGCCATGGCTGCAACCGATGCGGCTGAATCAGCATTCGGAATGGGGACTCCCCCCGCAACCATGTAAGCATCACCGATGGTTTTGATTTTCTCGAGATGATGTTGATCACTAAGTCGATCTAAATCTGAAAAAAATTCATCCAGTAGCGTCACGAGCGCCTCTGGACTCAAGTCAGACGCTAATGTTGTGAAGCCCACCAAGTCAGCGAAGAGGATGGTCACGTCGTCGAAGCTGCGAGCCAAGTCCCGCCGATCATCTTTCAATCGTGACGCGATCGGCGCCGGCAAAATATTGAGCAGCAGCCCTTCAG
Source organism: uncultured bacterium (assembly GCA_964655355.1). GTDB lineage: Bacteria > Cyanobacteriota > Cyanobacteriia > CACIAM-69d > CACIAM-69d > CALGDE01. The sequence continues at coordinate 16,656 of CAZZMD010000003.1, read as the reverse complement.
ATTGTTCTTTGGCGACCCGCAAATCTTCACACAGTCGTTGTATTTCAAGTTGGGATCTAACGCGAGCTTTGACGATGGATGGACTGATGGGCTTGGTAATAAAATCGACGGCACCAAGCTCAAATCCCTTGGTTTCATCGGCCGCATCGTCGAGGGATGTCACGAAAATGATGGGGATGTTGGCTGTCTGGGGATTGGCCTTGAGCTCTTTGCAAACCTCATAGCCGTTGAAGTCCGGCATGATGACATCGAGCAAGATGAGCGATGGCTGAGGATTACGGGCTGCGATCGCTAAAGCGTTGCGGCCATCCTTGGCGGCCGTCACAGCATAGTCATGCCGTAGGGTTTCTAACAAAGCATGAATATTTTGCGGGCTATCGTCTACGACGAGAATTCGAGCCTCTCGATTGTGACCGGTCTGATGTTGATCAACTTTCTGCTGGAGATTTCTAAGTTGGCGCAACGCGACGTCAATCTCAAAGTCCAACACTGCGTCTTGCAACCTCGTGAAAGATGTCCAGTACGATGTACCTTTCAGCTCTGAGGCAATGTCATCGAGTCGGTTCAGTGCTTCGCCGAGATCGTTATATAGAAGAGACGCAAGCTCGTCCAATTGCTGGGTGAGGGTCACCCCATCATAGGGATCGCCCACGGGACGAAAAATGGTCGGTTTGATGCGTTGAGTTGGGAGACTATTTTCCCGAGTGTTGAGCGACAGAACTGAGGGAGAGGACTGCAGGATTTCGGCAATGCTGAGGGGTGGGGTAATTCTCGGCTGCGAGTTTTGAGGGGGAGGGGCTGGAGCGGGAGCGGAGTCAATCACTAAGGTACGCTTCTCGCCATTTCCATTGGCGCTTTGATTATTGTTGCTTTGGTTATTGTCGCTTTGGTCTAACGTCCGCAAGCTGGTGAGTACGATTTCAAAAGCGTTATCAAAATTGGCCAGCAAGGGCGCGATCGCATCCTCTTGTTCCGGTGGTTCCTGGCGCAGGACGGTTTCTAAGGCCCGTGCTGATTTGAAGAGGTCTGTGGCACCAATATTGCCCGAGATGCCGCAAATCGTGTGAACCAGGTTAGCGGCCGTTCGATAATCTGACTGATTCAGAGCTTGATGGATTTCTCCAGCGGCACCCTTTTGATCCCGCACAACGCTTTTCAAAATACGTCGATAGACCTGAGAGTTGCCCCCCAAGCGGCCGAGCCCCTCAGCAATATCGATCCCCGCAAGGGCGGGCCATTCCCCGTCTTTGGCGATCGTGGCGTTAGTCTTTACAGGCTTTACAAGCTTTACCGGGGCAGTTTCCACCGGCGTCATGGCGGCGTTCATTGGAGATGGAGTAGGAGATGGAGTATTGGCACGCTGAGTGCGTCTTCCCCAACGCTCAAGGGTTTTCCATAACTCCTGGGGATTAATGGGCTTGGTGACATGATCATTCATACCGGCTTGTAAGCTCAACTGGCGATCGCCAATCATCGCGTGAGCTGTCATTGCCACAATGGGTAGATCCGTAAAGCGAGGCTCTCCCAGGGCACGAATACGACGGGTCGCCTCCAGCCCATCCAGAACGGGCATCTGGATATCCATTAGGACAGCGTCGTAGTCCTGTTTCTGCACGGCTTCAAAGGCTTCCAATCCGTTATTGGCAACATCAATTTTGATGCCAGCCCCTAACAGTAATTCCTTAGCAATCTGCTGGTTAATATCATTATCCTCAACCAGTAAGACAGACATACCGGTCAACAAGGTATTAAACATGCCTGATGTTGCACCTGATGTTGATGCACGAGACTCCATATCAGTCGATTCGGTTGAGTGGGCGTGACAAACCTGGGCGATCGTGTCGAATAAAACCGAGCGCCTGACCGGTTTAAATAAGCAATCATCTGCCCCCGCTGAGAGCGCTTTTTCTTTCACTTCTCCCTGGGCACAGCCTGTTATTAAAATGCTGCGGGGCTTGCGATCTGAGGTGGATAGATTGCGAATCTTCTGAATGGTTTCAATACCATCGAGACCATTCGGCATCATCCAATCCATAAGAACCAGGTCATAGTGTTCCTCAGGATCACTCAGCCGCTCCAGCGCTTTTTCCCCAGATTCAACGGTTGTCACCTGAAAGGAGAAAGACTCAAGGGTATTCTGAAAAATCTCCCGTGCTGTTGAATTATTATCCGTAACTAAAACCTTGAGCCCATGAAGGTTAACGGGGACATCAATATCAGCTTCAGGGGCGTCCTCTGCCGGTAGTAACATCGCAGTAAATTGAAAATTGCTGCCTTGACCGACCGTGCTCTCGACCCAAATCTTCCCATCCATCAGGGTGGTCAGTGACTTGCAGATCGCCAGCCCCAATCCTGTCCCACCATATTTACGGGTTGTTGATTCATCAGCTTGGCTAAACGATTTAAAGAGTTTCGCCATCTGCTCTTCCGTCAGCCCAATACCGGTATCTCGGACAGAGAAATATAAACCAATGCGATCGCCTTTCTCACCATCGCCATTCGGATCTAGAGTGGCTCGAATAACAACCTCTCCCTCATCCGTAAACTTGATTGCATTGCTGGAGAGATTCAGCAAGATTTGTTCCAGTCGAAGCGGATCACCCCGTAGATAGCGAGGAACATCCCCTGACACCTCGGACAAAAACAAAAGCCCTTTCTCTTCTGCTTTTAAATTGACAATATTCGCCACATTTTCAAGCACTCTCTCAATATCAAAATCGATAATCTCCAACTCCATTTTCCCTGCTTCAATTTTTGAGAAATCAAGGATGTCATTAATGAGACGGAGTAAGGACTGGCCCGCAGATTCAATTTTGAGTAAATAGTCTGACTGCTTAGGATTTAAATCAGACTGTAGAGCGAGGAAGCTCAATCCCAGGATTGCATTCATGGGCGTGCGAATCTCATGGCTCATATTAGCCAGGAAAGCACTTTTTGATTGATTGGCAGCTTCCGCAGCTTGCATTGAAGCATATAACTCTTTATTGACGACCTGTAATTTTGTCTTGGAGTCGATTAGCTCTTGAGAGGTCTTTCTTTGCTTCTCAATGGTTACATTGAGTTCTTTGTTGATATCGTTTGCATTTCTATAGGTATAGTTGTAGTCCAAAACCAATCCTACGAGAGGAACAAGATAGGCAATTATCTTCAGAAAATGAGCAATATTGAAATTACTGTCGAACAACTCTTGGGAGCCAAATGCCATATGCAACTGTGTAATGACATTGGGGATTGTGCTAACAATTAGAGCATGAGAAAATAAGCTGGGATGACGTCGATCAAGCAGAGGATAAACAACAAACCCAGCCCCAAGAAATAGCAGTAGTGGCACCACATCCCAAGGTCGGGTAATCAACGCATTGGGAAACATCGTCTCAGGCAAGGTGCTACTGGTCGCACAAAACCAGACAATGCCATAGGCAATAACACCAAATATGCCACTCACTACAAATATGAGCTTAGAACTACGCTGAAAGCGTTGCGGCTTCAAAATCAATAGTGTTGCTACACCTATGATCATGATCAACGCATTGAATAACCGACAGATAGCCCAGGTAAAGGGAATAAGATTCTGAGTGTCAGCAACTCCTTCAATGAGGCGGTCAGCCGCTAAGGTATGAAAGGCGTCCATCATGCCTGCACAAAACAAGGCAACTCCCAAAATAGGCGTTGTAAAATCCCGCTGAATTCGGAAATAGGTGAAGGCAAGGATAATCGTGAAAACTGCAGTACAGGATGCACTCCATTCCAAAATAGTATGGACAAAACTACCACTTAAGTGATTATGGAGAGCATCACTTGCTTTGGCAGATGATAGTCCCTCTAGGGGTGGAAGTGCCTCGAATGGGGAACCAAAATCCACACCAAGAAGCTGTAGTAGAAATGGCGTGGCACAAGTGGCGATGACCCCAACAATGACCCAAGAGGGTAAACGATTCCGTTGCTGCCCTGAGAGAGACTTATTCATTAATCTTGTCTAGACTCGATAAAATGCAATCCACTGGTGATTTTTGATCCCTTGCCCCGCCACGACCCCGATCGCTCTCAATTTAATCCTTCCCAAAAGTCGGTTCGCTAAATTGAGTCACCGATCCAGCCTCTTCAATGTATCTATACGAGCACGTCGCCAGAAATCCGCCTGATTCCAATCTGACAGCCTCAGCTTCTAGGCTTGCTTGTATCATTCAGCCATTGGCTCTCTCGCAAAAAGACAGAAAGGGAGAAGAGCCGCCCCATCCCCTGATGGGGGCGAGGAAGGGCTATCCCAGATTAGCTTAGGGAAATTTTTAAGGGCGATCGCTACCAACTATTGCCGGTGAGGACAAAGGGAGCCCAGTAATAGAGGTGAGGCGATCGCCCGTCCTACGCTTCCCCCTAGACCCTCAAACCGGCCAGGTGCATCGCCCCACAATAAAGCCGTCGGAGTTATTCAATACTCCGACGGCTTTAAATTCCACACCATGGCGTTGTGGGTTACGCCAGCAATGGGCCAGGTTAGCGAGTTAGTGGCTACTCATCCTCCGCAAACACATATTTGTAGAGGTCGGCGGCGTCGGGTTCGGGGCTTTCTAGACCAAACTTCACCGCGTCTTCCACTTCCGCTTGGATTTTCTTGTCGATCGCCTTTAGCTCTTCTTCCGTTGCTAAATTGCCTTCCAACAAGTCCTTTTTAAAGCGGATGATGGGATCGCGACTTTGCCAGATGTCTTTTTCTTCCTTGGACCGCAGTTCATCGGGGTCGGCCAAGGAATGCCCCCGGAAACGATAGGTTAGGGCTTCAATCAAGGTCGGTCCTTCCCCCGCACGGGCTCGGGCGATCGCTTCTTGAGCTGCTCCCCGAACCGCCAATACATCCATCCCGTCCACTTCCACGCCGGGCATCCCGAAGGCGGCACCCTTGGTGTAAATCTCAGGAACGGAGGTTGCCCGCTCGTGGGCCATGCCGATCGCCCAGCGGTTGTTCTCCACCACAAAAATAATCGGCAGCTTCCACAGGGCCGCCATGTTTAGGCATTCAAAAAACTGGCCGTTATTGGCGGCACCGTCCCCGAAGAAGCAGGCGGTGACTTGGTCAGAGTTCGCATTCCCCAAGGCTTCCCGGCGGTATTTGGTTTGGAAGGCAACGCCGGTGGCGACGGGAATGCCTTCGGCGATAAAGGCGTATCCCCCCAGTAAATTATGGGGTTCGGAGAATAGGTGCATGGAGCCACCGCGCCCCTTGCTGCAACCGGTGACTTTGCCGAATAGTTCCGCCATGACTTCGCGGGCCGAGACTCCAGCGCTCAGAGCATGGACGTGGTCTCGATAGGTGCTGCCGACGTAATCTTCGTCCCGGCGCATGGCGCGGATAACACCGGTGGAAACGGCTTCCTGTCCGTTGTAGAGGTGGACGAAGCCAAACATTTTGCCGCGATAGTACATCTCGGCGCACTTGTCTTCAAAGGTGCGGCCCAACACCATGTCTTCATAGAGCATTAGGCCTTCCTCGCGGCTTACGGTAGCGCGGGCGGGAGGATTTGAGGGAAGTACGCGTTGTTCTGCCATGCTTAAGGGTATGGGTTTTGTCGCTGGCCCAGATGCGGCGGCCCGAAAAAGGGACTGAATTCTGGGTCGAGCTTTTAAGCCTAACTAGGATACCCTGGAACGCTGACAACGGTGCGTACAAACGATGCAGGGAAATAGCGCGCGCCACGGGGGGAATGGGTATGGAGGGATGGACTGGGGACGATTGGGCGATCGCCCGGCGGGAATTGCCTTTGGCGACGGCGGTTTTCGAGAAAGTGCGATCGCTCCGGGCAAGATTTTATGTGCCGGGTCATCAAGGGGTTGGGTTTGATCCCCTGGGCGATCGCTGGGGATCGGCGTTTCTGGATGATCTAACGGAGTTGGAGGGGTTGGATAATTTGGCGGTGCCTTCCGGGGCGATCGCCGAGGCGCAGATTTTAGCGGCGCAGACCTTTGGGGCGGATCAGTCTTGGTTTTTGGTGAATGGCAGCACCGTGGGGCTTCAAGCGGCCCTCCTGGCGGTCTCTCGTATTAATCCTAGCGATCGCCAAAAAATCATCATTGGTCGCAATGCCCACCAATCTATTCTGACGGGGCTTGTGTTGAGTGGTCTGGAGCCGGCGTGGGTGCAGCCAGAAATCAATGATGTTTGGGCGATCGCGACCCATGTGACGCCCGAGGCGATCGCCCAGGCTCTCGATGCCAATCCTGATACCTGCGCGGTTTGTATTGTCTCTCCTACCTATTACGGCACCACCAGCGATGTGGGGGCGATCGCCGATTATTGCCATCAGCGCGGTATTCCGTTGATTGTCGACGAAGCTCACGGGGGACATTTTATGGCGCACCCGGATTTACCCCAGTCGGCCTTGGCAGCGGGGGCGGATATCGTGATCCAGTCTGCCCATAAAACCCTCGGATCCTTGACCCAGTCAGCGTTTCTTCATTGGCAAGGCTCGACGGATAGTCTGAAAACTCTAAAAACTAGCCTGGGGGATAGTTTGCGTCTGCTGCAAAGTTCTAGCCCCAGCTATTTGTTAATGACATCTTTGGATGTGGCGCGATCGCACCTACAAAAGCACGGGCATGGGGATTGGCAGCGGGCGTTGAACCTGGCGCGAGATTTGCGCGATCGCCTCGACCAAATGCCAAAATTCATCGTTCTCCAGCATCGCCATCAGGATCCCACCCGAGTGGTGATTAGTGGGACAGCCTTGGGATGGAGTGGCTATGCGCTGGACGACTACTTAGATAGCCAGGGGATTGCGGTTGAAATTGGCGATCCTGGGGCGATCGGGTTGGTGATTACGCCTCAAACTCAACCCAACGCGATTCAAATGCTGGTTCAGACCCTGCGATCGCTGCCACCTGCGCCTGACACGCTAGACGTCTCAACATTGCAGTCCCAATCCCTCTCTGCCTTTTCAGAAATGGTATTAACCCCTCGGGAGGCTTGGTTTTCACCGAAACAAGCTATTGCTATTGACGATGCAATGGGGCAAATTTGCGCCGAATGGATTTGTCCTTATCCACCGGGCATTCCTATCCTAATGCCGGGAGAAAAAATCACCACCGATACCCTTGATTATTTGAAAACCATTTGGGCGATCGGTGGTGAGTTGAGCGGAGTTTCAGATTCGGAGTTCCAAACTATTCAAGTGATAGAAACTTGTCCTAAATAATTTGTTCTAGATAATCTGTGGACCTTCGGCGAAGGCGATCGCTACATCCTGTTCGTTGGTGTCCAAAATGATGCCGACAATCGGTCCCGAGAAGCCGCCGACCCTGACAATCGTATCGTTGACATCACTTTGCCCAATGCCGAGTACGTTGGAGAGATCAACGCCGCTGTCGAAAAATAGGTCGCGTCGCTCGCTGGCTGCGATAAAGTCGCCGCCTCGGATATCGAGGTCGACAATGATATCGGCATCGGTGACTGAAGCAAAAGCTTCGTCGACCCGTAGAACAAAAGTGTCTACTCCAGAACCACCAATTAAGGTGTCGGTTCCTAAGTCTCCGGCCAAAATATCGTCCCCTTCTCCACCAATGAGCAGGTCATTTTCTCGACCTCCAAAAAGCACATCGTTACCAATGTCGCCAATGAGCTGATCATTGCCACGGTTACCCGCAATTAAGTCCGCTCCAGACAACCCATTGAGGACATCATTATCCCGTCCTCCAAAGAGGAAATCATCGCCGTCATTGCCGACTAATGTGTCGTCATTCTGGTTGCCGAAAAGGATGTCAGACTCGTTGGTGCCATTTAAGAAGTCATTGCCACCTAAGCCACGGGTGCCGGCGGGACCCCGTTGGCTGGGGGTTAACGATACCGCATCAGGACCGGGACCAAAGTCGAAGAAAGCCATAATATTAACTCCTGAAGTGGGGGCGATTTGAAGGGGTAATCGCTGGGGCGATCGCTGCTGTTGTCAGTCATGCGGAGACTGTCCCAACCTTGATCGGAGGCTGGGAAGATGGGATAGAAGGGCGAAGATTCAAAACTGTGCAGGCTCTGGGAGAGGCTCGATAGTGGTCAGCCTCTCCAGATGAATGCCTAGTAACGTCTGCGGGCTTCTCGGCTGTTGGCGAGGTCTTGGCGGATGCGATTCAGGGACCAACCATCTCGTAGGCGACCGAGGTAGGTCCGTAGCCCACGCCGATCGGCGGAGCGCCCTAGGATTTCACGGTAGGCGCGGTTGATCGCCGTTGAGGCTTCGCGACTGCCGGCCAGATCCCGGCGCACTCGGCTGAGATCCCAGTTGTTGTCTTCGATGCGGTCAATGTAAGTTCTTAGACCGCGGCTGTCCGCCGACCGCCCCAGAACAGACCGGTAGACGTTGTCAATGCGGTTGACCAGGCTGGAGCGATATCGACCGCGGCGATAGTAGTTATCGTCGTAGTCGCGATCACGGCGCCAACGGTCATAGGCTGCGCCTCGGTTGTAGGGGCCGCGGTTGTTGTAATAGCGATCGCGGTAATAATCGCGGTCACTGCGACCACGGCGATAGCGATCGTCATAGTCGCGATCACGACGGTAGCGATTATCCCTGTAATCACTATCCCGGTTTCGCTCACACCGCAGCCGTGTTCCTTCCCAACGGCAAGCGGTTTGGGCGATCGCCGGCGATGCGGCCCCTAGCGCAACACAGAGCGCTAGAGCAGATAATGTGGATCGACGAAAACTCATCATCGAGCCTCCCATAAACGTGACAATCAGTGGGTAAAAAAGTGACTAAAACAAGCTCTCCAGGGATATCGCAAAAGACGTCGACTGCTGTAAATCAATTCAGTCGTCACCGGAGTGGTAGGTGGCGATCGCCCCAACTCATCATTGAATTCATAGTAGATCCCGATTGAGACTCAGGGGAGTTGCCTAAGACGCTTCCTGAAGCGTCCAGTCCTGCGGAACTGAATCCGAGCCTGTTCTGTCCCCATTGCCCTTTGCCATGAAGGGGGCCACGTCCTCCTGTCTAGGAGCACTACCCATAACGGGTTCACCAGCGGAGTTCACCAGAGAATTCAATGGTAGATACCTCTAGCCTAACCCTGTTGAGGTGACTCGGTCGATTCGGATTGCCACCCCGTGATCCCCCAGCCAATTTTTTAAGTTGCACCTTTAAAATGGAACGCCGTCCGGGCGAATCCCGCATTCCTCCGAAGCAACAACTAGCCGACATAGAAATTGGCATAGGGGTGGGGTGGGGGGCAGACCCCATTGGGGACACTGACCTCATTCTTGAAGACCTCTCTTCCCAAGCCGATATTGGGGCTGATCGATTTTGGGATCGACATTGGAGTCAACGGGATGGTCCTCTCCAATCCCGATCGCGACTCCCTTTCCCTTGAGCGGCCCCCTCTCTCTCCCTTTCCGTTCTGCCGTCGCAGCCTATCGGAGCTCTCCCAATGGATAAATCTACTGCTTTTATCAATGAAATTTCTGTTGAACTGAGTGCCATTGAGGAAAATATTCTTAGACATATTCTCTCCTCGGCCCAAGATCAACATGCCCTCAGCCCTCAACATATTGCGAAGGAGGTGCCCTACGCTCCGGAAACTGTTACCGCTGCCATTGATCGATTGCTTTCCCTTGGCCTCATACAGGTGTCTGTGGGGGATGACTTAATGGAGTAGGAGCAAGCAAAGCGGGATTGTTTCAAAATATTGTCCCAAAACGTTGCAGTTCTGTAGGTCGTGCGCTTCCACCGGTCATGCTTATTTCGATGGATGATGCACCCTAAGTAAATCAACTACAGTCATCGTATCCTATTTTACCCCTGCTGTCTTTTCCTGACTTTAATTTTTCTTTGCCATGGTGTTCTTTGCCTCTCGTTTGTCGTCTGCCCTGCTGGGGGGCTTGTTGAGCGTTGCTGTTGCGGTTTCGGGGTGCTCTCTGCCGGGAACTGCGGACTCGGAGGGGGATGAGGCGATCGCTTCTCCGTCCCCGTCTGGGACTATGGATGCATCAAAAGATACTGGCGAAGACGGGGGTGATGCGGCCTCAACGGCGATCGCCCAAGGTAGTGCGGCAGAGACTTCGACGGAGACTACGACGGAGCGAAAACCGCTTCCGACCAGCGGCGAAATTAGCGTTGAAGGGGAGCCGATGCGGGTGGTGCTGACGCCCTATCAACCGGAGGGGGTGCCCATTGAGATGAGTTTCCCGAAGGATTTATTGACGCCGGTGATGAACCAGGGGCTGCGATGGACTGAGGTTAGCCTGATGAACAGCTACGACGGCGTGATTAATGAAGATGTGTATTTGACCGTGGTTTGGCCGCGGGAGACCGCCACCGTTGACCAAGCCTTGGAGATGGCCATTGGCGATCGCGGTTGGACCCAGCAGCGAGGGATTTCTTTGATTGACAGCACCGCCGTCGAAGCCTCCCCCAATCAGACTGTTTACCCGTGGGAGCGTCGTCGGTGGCGCTTTGAGAAAAATGTGGGACAGGCCGACTTCATAGTTGGTGAGGTGATTTTAGGGGAGCTGGACGGCCAAGGCTTTTGGACGGTGACCCATTTCCCGGTGGAGTATGCCGAGGGGTTCGGTCCCCGTATGAACATGGCGTTAAAAACCTTGCGAAGCCGATAAGGTCGCTCTAAAGGGTTTGCCTTAATTCGCTATGGGACGCCAGCTATAGGACGCCGGGGGCTTAATATCCGCCTTCTTCGTATTCCGGCTGGCGAGTTTTTTCGGGGATATTCAGCTTGGGTGCTTGATATTCCGGCTCGTCATCCCAGGCGTCGGCGCTAACGTCGTCATATTCCGGCTCGGCGTAGTATTCCGGTTCCGGTTGGCGTTGACGGGAGGCGGTGCGGCGATCGCCCCAGGATTCCTCTTCCTGCCAGGCTTCTTCGCCGTAGCCCTGGTCCATGCGCTGCGATCGCACGGCATCTTGACGGAGTCCCGTGCCGAGCTGGTTACTGGGGGCTGCGGTGGGGGTAAAGTACAGGTCCTCGTCTTCCCGTTCCCAAGGGGGGCTACTAATGCCCAATCGCTCTAGGACGCCAACGCTGAGTTGCACGAGGCGATCCTCGGCCCCTTCAAACACAATCAGCCGATCCGGACCGCTGCTCACCACTTCATCGATGGGCAATTCATAGGTGCTGATCAATTGTTCGGGGACTTGGGGCACTCCCAGGGATGCCACCAGGATGGCCGTTACGGCACCATCTTCCACATCAAACTTAAATCCACGCACCCGCCCCAACAGTTCACCGGTTTCGGTAATGACTTCGCTGCCTACGACGGTGCTGTAGGGCTCCACATCCACCGCGTCCTCAATGGCGCGCTCGTCTTCCACCAAAATCACATCGCCGATTTGGCTGATGCAATCTAGGGCCATAAAGCGAGGAAGGGCAGACACAGACAAAATATTGTCCTTAATGCCAAAGCCGATGACTTCCCGGCGATCAATATCCACCCAGACTTGACTGATAATGCCCAACCGATTCCCGCTGTCTCGGGTGATGACTTGGGTGCCGAGGAGGTCGGAGCGTTGGCGAATAGAGTCTAAGGTCATTGGTGTCGGGGAATCCGAGGGTGATCCTTGATGGTTTGTTGCAATGTGATGCAATCTAATCCATCTAAAATACACTGATTTGTTCGATTCAGCGGGTCCCAAGGGGTAGGGATTACATCACACCGGTGGCGTGGGGCAGGGGGCGATCGCGCAATCCCGCCGGTGGCATCTGATTGTGCGTCTCGCCTGATGTTTTGATTCTAACGAGTTTGGGCTAACGAGTTTGGGGGCGAGGACAAACCGGAGAATACTTTGGGTACCCTAGGAGTATCCGTCAATCATCTCGCCTACTCTTGAGGGGATTCTTGAGGAGAGCTGCCAAAAAAGGGCGTGCTAACCTGTCCGATAAGTGACCCATGCGGTGAGCGGTCCGCTTGACCCCTTGGGGGGATGTGCTCCGTCTTCCTTGAAGTCAGGCTCTCCAAGGCGTAGAGCCACCGACTGATAGCTGACAAAATTGCTATTGCCTAATCATGATTTGTTCATGATTCTTGCCCCTTCATCCGGCCTGTATTTTTGATTGTCAGGATTGCATTTCAGGATTGCATTTGTAGCGCGGCTTCATCTTTCGATTGTTTCCTTTTGTTCTATCCCCCCTCTGTCACTGTGACGGGTAATGGCCATGTCGAAACGTCAACCCCTCCGCCAAGCTGCTGAGTCTGATTTTTTGGATGCGCTCGAGCATCTGAGTAATACGTTTGGGGCGTTGGATGAGCTGGAGCCGATTGTCCCGACGGATGGGGACCCGGTGAAGGAGAACTCGGGGGAGGGGGAACCCGCCAGTCCAGGGGATTCGGAGGATGGGGAAGGGGCGATCACCCAGGATTCGGAGAGTCAAGAAGGCTATGATGGCCGAGCTGTTAAGAATGCCCCCAAGCCATAGCGTACTGGGGTTTGAAGGGGGATCGAGGGATTAAATGGTGCTTTGTCCTAAGGATCGCGAGACTGAGCTGGAGCAACGGACCTTGGATGATGGGTTGGTGGTGCTCTATTCCCCAGCCTGCGGGGGGAGTTGGATTGGTGCTGAGGAGTATCGGAGCTGGCAGGCGACCCAGTTAGAGGCTGCTGGGGTGGCGGAACCGCCGGCGCTGGATGCTTCGGTGTTGGAGCCGGTTCTAGATCCGGAGTTTGAGCCTTCTTTGGAGGATGTGCAGGCGTCCCTTTGCCCGGTCTGCCAGAGTTATTTATCGCGATCGCGGATTGGGTTTGGACAGTCGTTTTTTCTGGAGCGGTGCCGGAGTTGTGGTGGTTTCTGGGTCGATCGCGGTGAGTGGGAGTTGTTGACCCGGTTGGGGTTGACGCTCAATTTGGATTATTTATTTACGCCGGAGTGGCAGGATGCGGCGCGGCGACGGGAGCAGTTTTTGACGGAGCGCCGGGTGTTGGTGGAGAAGGTGGGGGAGGAGTTGGCCCAGGAGGTGTTTGCCCTGGCGCAAAAGCTGGAGGGGAATCCTAATGGGGATTTTGCGGTGGCGTACCTAATGCGGCGCTTTGATGGGGGGGACAGTTAGAGATATCTGAGATCTCAGGAGCACTCTTAGGAGGCTTGGTGGCAGGGGGAATCCATGCCGTGGGTAGCTAGGAGGGGGCGATCGCTGAGGATGTCACGGGTGGGACCGTCGGCGAGGATGCGTCCGCCGGAGAGCAGGATGACGCGGTTACAGGTGGCGCGGATGAAGGGGAGGTCGTGGGAGGACACGATAAATCCAGTCGAGAATCCGGTGATGCCTTGCCCGTGTTGGTCGCAGATTGATGGTTGGGTGCTGTGGCGGAGGAAGTGGATGAGGCGGCGACGGGCGGGGGCGTCGAGGTTGGCGCTGGGTTCGTCGTAGAGGGTGATGCGGGGGCGGCAGGCGAGGATGCCGGCGATCGCTACCATGCGTTTTTGTCCGCCGGAGAGTTGATGGGGGGGCAAATCGGCGAGGGCTTCGATGCCGGTGGCGGTCAGGGCGCTTTGGACGCGGGTTTGGATTTCCGTTGGGGACAGTCCCATTTCCGTGGGGCCGAAGGCGACATCATCGGCGACGGTGGGGCAAAACAGTTGATCGTCGGCGTTTTGGAAGACGAGTCCAATGTCCGAATGAAACTGTCCTGGGCGGACGGGGCGATCGCCCAAGTAAATTCCCCCTTGTCGGGGAGTGAGCACGCCGCAGGCGAGTAGAAAAAGAGTGGTTTTGCCGGCACCGTTGGGACCGATGAGGCCAACGCGATCGCCCGGTTGAATTTGAAAGGATAGGGCGGTGAAGGTGGCGGGGCGCTCGGGATAGGCGAATTCCACGTGGTCGAAGGTGAGCAAGGTCATAGCGTCCCCTGTTTCAGCTTTTCTAGGGTACTGTGTGCCTCTGGAACGCGCAGGGGACATCATGCGCCCTAAATCGTGTGCTGTCATTCTCCTCGGGGGAGTGCTCTACGGAAGGGGGCGACGGGGATGATAATGCTGTTTTAAGTATTTGTAGGCTTCTTGGATGGCTTGGAATTCGGATTGTTGGCCGCCGTAGTCGGGATGGGTGGCGCGGCTGCGATCGCGGTAGGCTCGCTGGATCGTATCCCAGTGGGTGGTGGGGGCAAGGGCCAATTGTTGGTAGGCCCGGCGCAGTTTTTCGGTTGTGGGGGGAAGGGCGGGCTGGGATGTTGGGGAGGGGGATAAGAGGTTGATCAGGTCAAAAAAGGCGGGGGGGAGTTTTGACTCCCTTGATGGGGATGGGGGTGAGGATGGCGAGGATGGGGCGGGGCGATCGCGGGTGGGCTGCCAGGAGGTGGACCAGGTGGAGGGGCGATCACTGGAATGTAAATCCGGCTCTGCACTGGATCCTGGGGACGACGATAGGCCGATTTCCTGTTTAAATTGGGCGCTGCGCTGTCGCCATCCATGGGTGTTGGCCGCTCGCTTGACTTCTGAAATATCCACTAGTTCCCCGTAGTCCCCGTCGAAAAAGACCGTGGTTTTGGGATCGATCTGAAGCAAAAACTCAGCCAAATCCCCCCGCGCGGTCTCCACATTGCGGCAGGGAATGTAGGCGGTTTCATCGGGATCCTGCGATCGTCGCCAATCTCCCTTACGCCGCCAGTATCGGGCCAGACTATTGGAATAGCTAAAAACTGGAATCCGAGTCATGGTCCGAGTCGTGGGTGAATATCGCGGGTGTATTGCGGACTCTGTGTTGTTGGCCCAATCACATTACGGAATATTGGCTCAGTTGAGTTGTGCTTGATCTAACCGTAAATAGGCTTGGATAAACTCGTTCAGTTCTCCGTTCATTACGTCATCAACCCCTGTTGTTTCGACCTCTGTCCGCAGGTCTTTCACCATTTGGTAGGGATGAAATACATAATTGCGGATTTGGTTGCCCCAGGCTGCTTCCACCATATCCCCGCGAATATCGGCCACTTCCTGGGCTCGCTGCTCTTGGGCAATGACTAGCAATTTTGCCTTGAGAATCGCCATCGCTTTTTCTTTATTTTGCAATTGCGATCGCTCCTGGGTGCAGCGCACCGCAACCCCGGTGGGGATATGAACAATCCGCACCGCGGTCTCCACTTTGTTGACGTTTTGCCCCCCTTTGCCACCGGCGCGGGAGGTGGTGATGTCTAAATCCTTGTCGGGAATATCCAGCTCAACGGTGGTATCCAGCACAGGCATCACCTCCACCCCCGCAAAACTGGTTTGCCGTTTGCCATTGGCATTGAACGGCGAAATGCGCACCAGACGATGGGTTCCCTTTTCGGAGCGTAAATATCCATAGGCATAGCGCCCTACAATTTCTAGCGTCGCGGATTTTACCCCTGCTTCTTCCCCCTCCGAAAGTTCCGCCAACCTTACTTTGTATCCTTGGCGTTCGCCCCAGCGGGTGTACATGCGCAGTAACATTTCGGCCCAATCCTGAGCATCGGTTCCCCCGGCCCCAGCATTGATCGATAGCACGGCTCCGCTTGCATCATAGGGACCGGATAATAGGCGCTCCAGTTCCCAAGCGTCGAGATCTTTTTCCAGGCGGTCCAGATTTTCTTGAGCTTCCTCGAAGAAACTGGGGTCCTCGTCTAATTCCAATAATTCCAGCGCTGTCTCCGCATCGGCGATCGCGGCTTTCCAGGTGTCTAGCCGTACCAACTCCGCTTTTGTATCGTTCAGCTCCTGGAGCGTTGCCTGGGCGGTGGTCTGGTCATCCCAAAATTCCGGTTGGGAAGCCACATTTTCGAGGTCGTTGATTTTGGCGTTCAGGGTGACCAGGTCAAAGACAGTCCTGAGCATTGCCCAGGCGGTGATGGAGAGAATCGAGGCTGCGTTTTAGATCAGTGGTATCGAGCATCTCGGAGAAAACTTGATGGTAACGATGAAAACTTGAAGCGATCGGGACAGGGTGGGATGGCCTGTGGTGACGGGCACTGAAACTATAATCCCTGAGAAACTGTAATCCCTGACACTATTGTAGAGGGCGCTGAAGCGAGACCCGACGAAAGATTGTACGCTTCTATACCTGTCCTAACCTGTCCTGGGGCGAGACCATTGAGAATTGCGATCGCTGGCGCAGTTTGATATCTTTGGCTTCTGCGCCGCGACGGTCAAGCGTAAACCTTGCCTAAAGTCGTGTTCCAACAGTAGTATTGGAGATCGCGCCAGGATCTGGAATTTGGTCCTCAGAGTTCTAAGGTTAAGTCCATGCCCAAGTTGAAATCCCGTAAGGCGGCAGCTAAGCGCTTCCGCGTCACCGGTACCGGTAAAATCATGCGCCGCAAGGCAAATCGCAGCCACCTGTTGGAGCACAAGAAAACTGTTCGTAAGCGCCGTCTTGCTAAGGCTACCCAGGTGGCTGAGGTTGAGGCAGAGAGCGTACGGTTGATGTTGCCCTACCTCAAGTAGTTCCCTTCCAGGGCACCGAGCCGGTCGAAGTTAGGCAAGGGGCGACAGAGTCGGGGTGAGGCTGGGCATGGATTTTGATTTTCGAGTCCATGGGCTGAAAATCAAACTGGTTTCTTTCCCACTCTGTTCAATCCTATTTTCACTTTCCACGCCTAATTTTGCCGATGGTGGTCTGTTGAAATTTCGAAATCATCAAGTTGGTAAGTTAAATCCCTGAGTTATGGCAAGAGTTAAGCGCGGTAATGTCGCCCGTAAGCGCCGCAAAAAGATTCT
>CAZZMD010000002.1:74911-138202 GCA_964655355.1 uncultured bacterium | reverse complement strand
CTCCTAGGGGAGAGCGCGCCCCTGCCACGACTGCTGGAGCAGGCAGTCGGGGGCGCGTGCGGTTTGCCCCGCCGGGAGATGCCGCCCCGGCCCACACCGTGGGTACTGGCAGCCGTGAGGAGGGTTGGGTGGATGATGCCCTGGCGGTATTGCCCCCGGGAAGCTATACCCAAACCCGGAGCGATCGCCCCAGTTTGATGCTGTATCTGCCGTCGACCCGGGCCAATCGTGCTTTTGTTAGCGTCACCGGTCTCGGCAGCGAGTTTCATTATCAGACTGAGGTCACCCTGACGGAAGACAACGGCATTTTAGAGGTGTCCCTCCCCGAGGAGGTCCCCGGTTTAGCGATCGGGCAAGACTATCTGTGGCAGGTGGTGTTCCTGGCACCGGAGGAAACATTAGCCCCCGATACGCCCGTTCTGCGGACGATTATGACCCGCGTGGCTTCGTCGGAGGTGCGGGCAACGGTGCTGAATGGGGATGAGGTCTCGCCGGCGATCGCCCTGGACGAAGCCGTTAACCTAGCCCAGGCGGGGCTGTGGACCGATACGCTGCAGGTGCTGGCCGATGCCCGTCGCCGCAATCCCGGTAATACTGAACTAGAGCAAGAGTGGACTGATCTGCTGACCCAGGTGGGACTGGAGGATATTGCCGACGCTCCCCTCCTGGCGGCAAAACCCCTGATCCAAACCGACGTTACGGCTGGGCAGTGATTTCCGCGCCCAATCCCGCGCCAGAACCCGCGCCCAATCCCGCGCCCAATCCCGCGTCATGGTAAAGAGCGAGTATGCTAAGGCCAATGGGAGTGTCTTCTGTGAGTGTTCCTCGCTACGGCACCTCCGTCCGACCCTGCTCCTAGCCCGAAAGGGGGGCGATCGCATCTTCCATGGCATTACCACCTAAGCGGTTTCAACTTTGGCAGCGCATTCTATTGACCAGCGGAGTGGTGTCTGCCGTCGGGATCCTTGCCACCTTGTCGGGGACATTTGCATTTCTGGAATGGGCCCTGCGAGATACCTATGTGCGGTGGCGATCGCCGGAGCCCCGGGAAGAGCGGATCGTCATTGTCACGATCGACGAGAGTGATATTCAGTTGGCGGGGCAGTGGCCGGCGTCAGATGAATTTCTGGCGCGTTTAATTCGTCGCATTGCGGACCAAAAGCCCCATTCTATTGGTTTGGATCTCTATCGAGATTTGCCGGTGGATCCCGGTAATGCAGAGCTGATCCAGTTGTTTGAGGACACTGAGAATTTAGTTGGTATTGAAAAGGTAGGCGGTCAGCCCATTGCGCCGCCGCCTACCCTGGAGCGGCTGGATCGGGTGACGGCGAATGATGTGGTGTTGGATCCCGATGGTCGGATCCGTCGGGGCATGGTGGTGATTGGCCGGGCCGACGGGGTACAGCGGGAAGGGTTGGCCGCTCATCTGGCCTTGAACTATTTGGAAAATCAGGGATTGACCCTTGAGCTTCTCAATGCGAAGGACCAAATTCAGAGAATTGGGCGGGCGCTATTCGCTCCTGTGGGGGATAAGACGGGCGACTACGTGGCGGATTCGGGGGGATATCAGATTTTCTTGAACTATCGGGGGGATTTGGATGCTTTTCTCCATGTGTCCGTTGCCGATGTGCTCGCGGGGCGAGCCCCAAAGGATATCTTTCGCGATCGCATTGTTTTGATTGGTCCCATTGCCCCCAGCCTCAATGACCAATGGCCGACGCCGTTTAATAGTGCTTTGCTGCCGACCCAGCCCCTGATGCCGGGGGTGGTGGTTCATGCCAATACTGCCAGTCAGATTTTGAGTGCGGCCCTGGAGGGGCGCGCCATGCCCCAGGCGCCGTCCCGGAGCGCAATCCTGCTATGGATTTTGGTGTGGGGCATGGGCGGTGGTCTCTATATGAGCGTCCGGCGGCAGATGTCTCCCCCGATTGGGGGGATGATCCTGGGGGGCGTCAGTATTCTGGCCATTTCCTATGGGGCCTTTCGCGCCGGATGGTTGCTGCCGGCGGTGTCCCCCTTTTTGGTCTGGAATATTTCCGTGGGCAGCGCCATCCTGGTACTCCTCTGGGATGCCCTGGAGCGATCGCGGGATGACCTTAAAAAGTATGCGGTGGTCCTGGAGGATAAAAACCAGGAGCTACAGCGGCTGGACCAACTCAAGGATGAATTTTTAGCCAATACCTCCCACGAATTGCGGACGCCGGTCCACGGCATTGTTGGTCTGACGGAGGCCATTATCGAGGGGGCGACGGGGCCCGTCCATCCCGAGCAAACGAGCAGCCTGAATTTAATTGCTGATAGTGGGCGGCGGCTGGCGAATTTGGTGGACGATATTTTGGATTTCGCCAAGCTTGAAAATGGACGATTGGAGCTGGACCTGCGCCCCGTGGATGTGCGGGGGTGCGTGGAAGCGGTTCTCGCCATTACTCAGTTTCTGGTGGGCGATCGCCCCATCACTATTAGCCATCACATGCCCCCGGGATCGCTGGCGATCTGGGCCGACGAAAATCGATTCCAGCAGATTTTATATAACCTGATCGGCAACGCCATTAAATTTACGGAAAAGGGGCAGGTCCAAGTCATCGCCAAGGCGGTCCAGCAAGGAACCCAGTCGATGATTGCCCTTTCGGTGTCCGATACGGGGATGGGCATTGCGCCAGACAATCTCGACCGAATTTTTGAGTCCTTTGAGCAGGGGGATGGATCCACCGCCCGTCGCCATGGGGGTGCGGGATTGGGGCTGGCGGTGACCCGTAAATTAGTCGAACTCCAGGGGGGAACGATTGCTGTGGAATCCACGGTGGGGCAAGGATCTACCTTCACCGTCACCCTACCGGCATCCGAGACGCCCGCAATGGGCATGAATTCCCAGAAATCGATTCGCCGCCGGCGATCAGGGGCGGGGACTGCCGGGGCGGCCGGGGCGGCCGGGGCGATCGCCACTGAAGCGCCGACCCTTTCCACCCTGTCTCCCCCCGCTGAAGTAGGTCGCCACCAGGGACAGCACCAGGAGCGACACCAGGGGCGGCACCAGGGGCGCATTTTGATTGTGGACGATGAGCCGGTGAACCTGCGAGTTCTCGAAAACTTCCTGAATTTTGAGGGGTATGTCGTCACCGCGGCCGCCAGTGGTCAAGACGCCTTGAGGGTGTTGAATACCCTAACTCAGCCCGTTGATTTGGTGCTGTTGGACATTATGATGCCCAATCTGTCGGGCTATGACGTGTGTCAGATGATTCGGAAAACGCGGCTGCCGTCTGAGCTGCCGGTGATTATGCTAACGGCAAAGGACCGGCCCGACGATTTGATTATGGGATTCAAATGCGGGGCGAATGATTACTTGACCAAGCCGTTTATCAAAGATGAATTGGTGACGCGCATTAATACCCATATTCACCTCTCCAAAATCAGTACTGCGTATCAACGATTTGTGCCCCATGCCTATCTGGAATTTTTGAATAAGCAAAGCATTTTAGAGGTCAAACTGGGGGACCATGTGGCGCGGGATATGGCGATTATGTTCAGCGATATCCGTGGGTTTACCAGTATGGCGGAGGGCATGACTTCCCAAGAAGGGTTTGAGTTTATCAACCGATACCTACAGCTAGTCAGCCCCATTTTGCGCAGCCATGGGGGCATCATTATGAAATACCTGGGGGATGGAATTATGACCCTCTTCTCCCAAGGGCCCCACGATGCCATCCACGCGGCGATCGCCAAGTTAAAGGCATTGCGATCGGCCCCCTCAAAAAACGCGACGTTGGACAGTGTGATTCCAGCTCCCCCTGAGGGCGTTGTGGATGTTGTGGGTCCTGCCCCCGCCCCCCTAGATCACCCCATTCGCGTCGGGATCGCCATTCACTGTGGACCCATCATGTTGGGCATTATCGGTGAGACGGATCGTATGCAGGGGGATGCGCTGTCGGACCACGTGAATTTAACGGCCCGTTTGGAAGGGCTGACGAAGGTCTATGGGGTCTCTTTGCTGGTGTCTGAGGCGACGGTCGAGCGGTTGGGGGATGACCATCCCTTCCATTTACGATTCCTGGGGCCGGCCATGGTGAAGGGGAAGCGGGAGATTACGGAACTCTATGAAGTGTTTGACGGGGATGATCCGAAGGATTTTGATTTGAAAATGCGCACGCGCACCGTGTTTGAAGCGGCGGTGCGGGATTATTGCCAGGGACGGTTTGCGATCGCGCGGGCTGGTTTTTTGCAGGTATTGGATATTCATCCCGATGATGCGTCAACCCATCATTTCCTAAAACGTGTGTTGGAAGCGGAGCAGGAGGAGACGGGGCCCCAGTGGGATGGGGTGTTGAGGCTAACCCACAAATAATGGGAATTTAATGTGAATTGACCCGCCCGCTTGACCCGCCCGCTTGACCTGCCCGCTGATCTCCTGGGGAGACAGTGACTCGGGACGCCAGCCTTAGGAGTGTTCTTCCTGGGGGAAGCCGAAATCAGGGGGGGGCGGTGTATCGGACGGCGGGTTAGAGAGGGTCCATCGGTTCAAGGACCAGTAGCGACGGTGTTTATTCACGACGCGACCGTTGACCAGTCGCCAGGATTGTTCGGTGGGGGGGAAGCCGAGGCGAACGGCGCGCTCTAGATAAATTTGGATGACGCGATCGCCGGGACTATCTTGAAGGCAATCCTCAAAGCGCCCCGCCGCTTCCACATATTGGCGACGGTGGAACAGCAGAATGCCCTCCTCAAAGCGCCCTGCGGTCCTCAATTTGTTTTCGCGGATGGGGTCGGGATCGGCATTGATCACTTCATAGATGGCCACGGGCTTCGTGCGACCCCGTACGGAGATGCGATCTAGGAAACGAATGGAAAACTGTTCGGGCTCTTCCAATGCGGCGAGGACCCGATGGGAAATTAGGAGGGGGGTGCCATAAAATTTGGTTAGGTTTTCCAACCGCGATGCAAGGTTGACCGCATCGCCAATGACCGTGGTATCCAGTCGCTGGCGGCCCCCCACAGTGCCCAACATCAGGGGACCGGTATCAATGCCAATGCCAATGCGGATGGGTTTCCCGTGTTGTTTGGCTCGCTGCTGGTTGTACTGGTCAAGGCTGTGCAACATGGCGATCGCCGCTTTCAGGGCACTATCGGCGGGGCGATCAAACAGGGCCATGATGGCATCGCCGATGTATTTATCAATAAACCCATTGTTGCCGCTGATCGCATCTTCCATTTCCGCCAGATAGGCATTAATAAACTGGAAATTTTCCTCGGGGGTCATGGCTTCCGATAGGGTGGTATACCCGCGAATATCGGAGAAGAGGACGCTCATGGTGCGCTTGGTGCGATCGCCCAGGGTCACATCTACGATGGAGTCCTTGTTCAGCATCTCCAGGAACTCCCGCGGGATAAAGCGACCATAGGCCACGTTCAAATTGGAGAGCTGGAGGTGGGTTTTCAGACGGGCCAACAATTCTTCCCGCGAGACTGGTTTTGTGAGGTAATCATTGGCGCCCGATTCTAGCCCGATCGCCAAATCTGAGAGTTGATTTTTGGCGCTCAACATCACAATGGGCATTTCGTTCGCCGCAAACTGTTCCCGCAGCCGCCGGGCCACCTCATAGCCGCTCATCCGGGGCATCATTACATCCAGCAGCACTAGGTCTGGGCGGAATCCCTGTTGGATCAGCGCCAGGGCCTCCTGGCCGCTGCTGGCCTGGGTGATCGCATAATTGCTCATCTGTAGCCGTTCCGTGAGCACCTGCACATTGAGGGGATCGTCATCCACCACCAACACTTGAAACTGGCTACGACCATCGGTGGGGGTTGATCCCTGTAGGCTTCCCTGATCCACAGGGGCTTTCCCTGGGCTCGGCAGGGGGGACGGGACCGGCAGGCGTTCTACCTTTGCGGGCACGTCTAGCGGCGATTCCGACGTCACCGGGGCGTTACTGGGGGCGATCGCTCCCTCCTGGTCTGCCAGTGCTTCGTCGATCCCGTCCCCATCGGTCGCCTCGGCCGCCGTAAGACCCACAAACGGCCGCGACACCCGTAATCCCGCCACCTCCGCCATGGGCACCGGCGATTCCCCAACCCCCGCCGGCAGCCACACGGAGAATACGGTCCCTTCCCCCACCACGGACTCCACCTCCACCCGTCCGCCATGGGCCTGGGCCAACTGCTGCACGATCGCCAAGCCCAACCCGGCCCCCCCATATTCCCGACTGACGGATCCATCCGCCTGCTCAAAGGGCGCAAAAATGCGGGATTGCTTATCCTCAGGAATACCGATCCCCGTATCCGACACTTTTAAGCAAAGCTGCGGCGACTCGGTACCCTCGCCCTGCCCATCGCTCTGCCCCTCGGCCGCAAACGTCGCCTCCAACGCCACATGGCCCTCCGCCGTGAACTTAATGCTATTGCCCAGCAGGTTGTACAAAATCTGCTGGAGCCGATTCACATCCACCATTACCGGTGGGATGGGCAACTCCGCCGTAATGTGGTTCTGAATGGTAAGCCCTTTCTGACGAGCCATAGGCCGCAACACTTCCACGACCTCATCCACCACCTCATGCAGGCACAGGGGCTGGACCTGCAAATCAAAGTGCCCCCGCCGGACCGCCGAGAAATCTAGAATATCGTCCACTAGGGCGCTGAGGCGGCAGCCGCTATGCATCAGCGCCTCCAGGGAACGGCGCTGGCGAGGGGTAACGGGGCCATAGGCTTCCTCCAATAAGGACTCCAATAGACCAATGGATCCATTGAGGGGCGTCCGCAATTCGTGGGACGTATTGGCCAAAAATTCGTCCTTGAGCTTATCGAGGCGCTGAAGCTCGATATTCTGGCTTTCCAACTGGTCAAAGGAAGCCCGTAACTGGACCGCCATCGTATTGAAAGATTCTGCAAGCTGAGCCACCTCCCGGGGCGATCGCACCGTCACCTGGGAATCCCATTCCCCCGCCGCCAGCTTTTGGGACGCTTCCCCCAATTGATAGATCGGCCGCGAGATCCACCGGGAGGTTAACAGCCCCATCCCCAATGCCCCCAACGCCGCCGCCCCGCAGACCCCAAAGGTAACCCACGCCGTCCACGCCAACTGCCCCGTAAAGTCGGATTGGGGCATCACCACCACAATGTTCCAATCCAACCCCCATTCCTGGCCAAAGGGCGCCACTTGCAGAAAATATTGCTCCCCCTCCAGGTGCAACTCAAGCTGTTGATCCCCGTGATCGCCTTGGGAGCCCCCCTGCGGCCCATCCGTCGGGTGCCCCAAATGAATATCGCGATCACGTAAGGCCTCGGCCGTCTTACGCACCAGCGGCACCGGCGCCTCTAGGGCTGCCATCCGTGTGACCGTTTCCCCCTGGATCGTAAATGGCGCATCCGGGGCTGACATGGCCACCAGCAACCCCTGACGATCCACAATGTAGGCCTGGCCCCTCGGACTGACATTCAGCTCTTCCAATAGGGTCCATACGTGGGATAGCACCAGATCCACGCCCACGACTCCCTTGAACTCTCCCTGGGGATCATAGAGGGGGCGCGCCAAAGTAATTTTAAAGCGCTTCTCCTTGAAGTCCACATAGATATTGCTCCAGACCGGCTGACCGGCCGCCTTCGCCTGCTCATACCAGGGACGCCCAGTGGGGTCATAGGGATCCCCCTGGGCGACCAGGTCCGTGGGATTACCCTTCTCATCCGTGTCGTAGCTAAAAAAGCGATAGCCCGTTTCCGCCCCCGATCGCCCCACCTCCCACTGCTGATTATCCTGAAACCCCAGCCCAATAAACTCCTTATCCTCCGTCCCCACATAAAGCGCTGACGCCTCCACCGGGGCCAGCAAATCCCGCAGCTGCCAAAACTGTCGCGTCAGCCCCTCTGGATCCGCCACCTCAAGCTGGTCCAACTCAAACCCGTCAACGGTCAACTCCGCCAGCACCTGGGGAGCCGCCAGAAAATACTCCAGCTGAGTCTCGACCCGAAGCGTGACCTCACTCCGAAGCCGGGATACGACACCACCCACCGCCCATTGTCCGGTTTGGTAGGAGGCATATCCCGTAAACCCAACCACCACCAAAATTTGTAGGGAGAAGGGAACGATTTGGATCGTCCGTAGGGAGAATCCTTGGGGGCGCTGGGCTAATAGTCGACGAAGAAAGGACACCATAAAGCCCAAAAAAATAAAGGTAAATGGCTGTCGGCATTGAATGCGGGAGGCGACTCTGATCGGAAGGATCTAAATGAATCGCTAGGCGCATTAGTCACTTGGCGCATTAGTCACTGGAATTACCGGAAAATAACCATGGCTTTGGTATTCCAGTGCACAATTCCATGTCGTTAATCGTGGGTCTTCCCAGGGGAGGGAGCGGGTCGTAGGCTGCACGTTAATTCCCTGACTCTATTGTGCACGACAGGGCACAGCGGTGGGTTGATTTGTATACCCTCCCGGACCTTGGTCCAAATGGGAGCTGCCCCCATACCGTATGCATTCATGGGGTCCCAAGGGGTTTCAGGGTAAATTGACGTCGTAACTTAATTGTCACTTGACGCCTGACTTTTTCCGTCGCCGGAACGCGTTCGAGTTTTTCTAGGATGAATGGGGGAGGCGGGTGGGAATGCGGTTTTGTTTTGTCTGCGGATGTAGGACTTGGACCGGCGTGTTCTCCGATAGTTGGGCGTCCAGGGCGATCGCCCGATTCCGGCCCGCTTCTTTGGCCATAAACAAGGCTTGGTCGGCCCGTTGAATCAGGCTACCGGGGCGCTGCCGTCGGCCGGGGACCATACTGGTCAATCCTAAACTGAGGGTGACCTGTCGGGCCACTTTGGAATAGGCATGGTCTAGGGCCGCATCCCAAAGAACATCCAGAATTTGTTGGGCCACGGCGATCGCCCCCTGGAGATGGGTATTGGGCAAAATAATGGCGAACTCCTCACCGCCGTAGCGGAAGGCTAAATCCGTTGATCGCTTCGCCACCGCTGCCAGGGTTTGGGCCACCTGCTGTAAACAGTCATCCCCGGCCAAATGGCCGTAATGGTCGTTATAGGCTTTAAAGAAATCGATATCGGCCACCATCAACGCCAGGGGCTCCCGCAGACGGCGACCCCGCTGCCATTCCTGTTGCAAGGTCTGATCAAACAACCGGCGATTGGGAATGCCCGTCAATCCATCGACGGTGGCCAATTCCGCCAGCCTTCGATTCACCTGCCCCAGTCGGTTATAAAGGGTGGCTTGCTGAATGGCGATGGACAACTGTTCCGCTAAATTTCGTAAGAAGACGTACTCCCATTGGGACCAGGGGCGCTCTGCCCTACATTGGTGAGCCACCAGCCATCCCCACACCCCTGAGCATTGGAATTCGTCGGGCTCTTCGTCTCCTGTGACGGTTCCGGGGACGGGGATGGTTCCGGGGATGGTTCCGGGGACGGTTCTCGCTGCCCCTAGGGGGGGCTCGATCGCCGTTTCCCCCTCAAGGGCGATCGCGCGATTGCCGGACCCCTGGGCTTCCTGCAGAAAATAGGCCCCCGCCAAAATGGGCACCACCAATAGCGATCGCACCTTCAACCGCTCCAGTTGCGCTAACGCCAGGGATTCGGTCTCCGCGGACGCCGTTTGTCGGGTCTCGCCCGCCGCCCAGCGGTGGACCCCCTGGTGCAAACTTCGCCAGGAGGGAAAGCCCACCACCGCTGGATCATCGATCCCCAGCTGCTGTCCCTGCTCCCCCGACCAGGACTGATACATCGCGAGCAATTGTGGCTCCACCTCGGGTTCGATCTCTGCCCCGCGGGCCACATCGATCGCCCGTAGCTCCCCCTCACCGGACGGGGGTTGCAATGAATAAACCATCACGCGATCCACTTCTAAAAACTGGCGCACCTGTTGGGCGGCCGTCTTCAGAATTTCGGACAGTTCAAAGGGACCATGGACCGCCTGGGTCATTTGGCCTAATAATCGCGATCGCTCCGCCTGTACCCAAAGGGCATGTTCTGCCGCCTGTCGCGCCGTCACATCATTCATCACCACCAGGACCCATTGGGCATCCCCCTGGCTGTTTAGCAAGGGTTGGCGCACACTTTGGATCCATCGAATGGTCCCCGCCGAATCCTTATAAGGTTCCTGGACCGTTTCCCGTTGCTGACCGTCCTGCAATACCTTCTGTTCTTCCCGCTCATGTAACCGCGCCTGGGCTTCATTGGGATTAATTTCAATTTCCCGGCATCCGATCATCTGCGCGGGGGTTGTGCCGTACAGAAGCGCCAGGGCACTGTTGACGACGACGTATTTCCCTGCCCCATCCTTGACCGCCATTAATGTCGGATTCGCCTCCACCACGGATCTCAAAAATGATGCTTCGTGGTGGGCTTGGGCGCGCGCCTGGTGCAGATGTTTAATCCGCTGATATCGCTCGATCGCCTTCTCTAAGTCACGGGCGATCGCCGCCCCCCCCGTCTCCAGCAGTTCATGCCAATACCAACAATCCTGGGCCCCCCACCGTAGGGCTTGCCGCTCTGCAGGGCAACAGTGCTCCGCCTCCCCCTCTGCCCTGATCAAGACCAACACGGGGTAGGGAATGTCATCCTCCAGCGCCAGCGGGGATTGTCCACGGCCTTCCCCGTAGGACCGGAGCATGTCCCAATCCACCACCGCAACCGTTGAGCACGCCTGGGATGGGGAAGCGTCTCCCTGCTCCCGAGTCCCCTTTTCTTGCAGTAATGCCTCAATGCTCCCTAAAACCCTCACGTCACACGGACCATCCCCCCCCGACTGCAACGCAGTTCGGAAGCGATCCGTATCGGCCTTCGTTTCAGTCACCAGCAGCACCGACACCGCTGGTCGTCCCCCATCTGACTCTGCTGGGGGGACAGCGCACTTCTCCTGACTTGGATTTTCGTGGCTGTGACCGGTCTGATCACCTGAATCTGGCTGCACTGGCCTTAGCTGCTCCCTGGACAATTTTCCCGGAATCGCATGGTGGGGGCGTACCGTTGCCGACCCCTGAAACTTGGAAGCTATACTGAAAGAATACCCGTTTAAACTCTGATCAGGTCACGCATCTTCTGGGGATTCTCGCGATCGCCCCCCTTCACCGTTCCGCCCCTTCAGTTCCCCTCAAAGCGGAGGCAAAGAGGCGATCAAGCATTTGCATTTGTGGCTAGGTCATCCCTATCGTCGAATTAAGCGTTTCTAGGATTGCCGATGGGGTGCCTGTTTACTCCATAGCATGTTCAAAACACGTTCAATCTTTCCCCCATGGCCATAACCGAGGTTCTCAATGACGAAAACTGGGTTGCTAATCTCCCCCAGCTCTTGCGTTACGCCCAAGAGGGGGATGTGATCCAAGTGCCCAATGCATCGGTCTTGGCCTTGGCAGAACAGTTGGTGGCGGCGGGGGCGGCTGCAACTGGCCTGGAATTCGTCTTAGCGCCCTGATTCGACCCCTATTCCTGCGGCGGCGCTGGATCGTTCCCCAAGGATTGGCGGTCAGGGGAGGGGAACCAGTGCCATAGGCGGCGAAACCACAGTAATTCCAACAGGATGGGCCGGAACACAATGGCCGTGGCAGAACGCCAGGGGAGCGATCGCCCGTCTGAGGGACCATCTGGGGACTGATCCGGCTCTGGAGTATCGGTAGGATCTAACCCTTGGGGAGGGCGATCGCGCTGTTCCAGCAGCGTGCCCACAGTGCGGATATAGCATCCCGTAAAGCCCAACAGATAGACGGTCAGGGCCAGACCGATTGCGTGGTGTGCCTGGGGCGATAGGGACAACGTAACCATGGGTGGAAAAAAGGAAGTCATCGCAGAAGCCATCGCAGAAGTCATTGCAATAGTTCAGAGAGCCAGCAGTTCAGAGGGTCAGCGGAAACCTGAGGTGAGACCCTGAGCCGTAAACCGTTAATACACCGTTAATACACCAGGGGTTAGTACACCATACGTTGTCCTGTCCTGGGGGACGTCCTCTCCCGATCCCAATCGGCGAACCCCGACCTGCTGCCCGGTCGAGTCGAGCCAGGATTATTACGATAATTGGGCCGGGTCCCCGGATTCACCAGCGGCATTCTATGAATAAAAGGGATGGGCCAATCGAATTAGACGCTTGACGCGCTGCAATGTTTCCGCTCCGTGACTGTGAAGGTTCGTTGGCTGAATCCTGATCGTTAGGGACAGATAGCGAGATCACTATGGGGGCCTTTCGGGCCTGACCCAGGATTGCACAGGGTTCCCCGCTGGGGAAAACGAGCTGATGCTGCGATGTTGGGAGGATTGCGTCTTATTTACTACATCGAGTTAGGTCGCGTTTTTTTCGGGCTTTATGCTGGGAAAGCACCTACTATTTTTCGTCCCGGCGAGGTTTTTCCATGCTCGATGTCGCCGTCTTTTTACTCCAATGTCTTTTGAGATGACGCAGCTGTAATGCGAGTTTTGCAAATCGTACCGTCTATTTCTTTGGTATATGGCGGCCCGAGTCAGATGGTTCGGGGGTTGAGTGCTTGGCAGGCGGCGGCAGGGGCCGAGGTGACGGTGCTGACAACCAATCTAAATGGCGATCGCGGTGAGGTGCCATTGGATGTCCCTGTGGATCATGGGGTGCGGGAGCATGGCTATGAGATTCACTATTTTCCCTGCGTGCCATTCCACCGCTACAAGTTTTCCTTGCCGCTGTTAATGTGGCTGTTGCGTAACGGGAAAGATTACGATATCGCCCATATCCATGCCTTGTTTTCCCCCATCAGCACCCTGGCGGCGATGATTTGCCGGTGGATTGGTTTGCCCTATTGGCTACGCCCCCTGGGCACTTTGGACCCGCTGGATTTGCAGAAGAAGCGCTGGTTAAAAAAGATTTATGGCTGGACCCTAGAACGGGCCAATCTGGCGGGGGCAGCGGCGCTGCATTTTACCAGTCAGGAGGAGGCACGGGTCTCGGAGCGTTTTGGGACCCGGACCCGGACAGTCATTATTCCGGCGGGGGTGGTTTTGCCCGGTGAGGATGTGATGGCTCAGTGGAGTCTGACGCCGGGGGAGGTGCAGGCGACGGTCACGTCTATGCCTGGCATCGACCCGTCTGGGGCGATGTTCCACGAGGGGAGCACCTCGGATTCCTCCCCCGAGTCTTCGGGGCCGGTGCTGTTGTTTATGTCGCGGATTGCCCCCAAAAAGGGGCTGGATTTGTTGTTGCCGGTGTTGGAGCAACTGGCGCGGGAGGGGATGCCCTTTCGGTTTGTGTTGGCGGGCTCGAATCCTCAGGATCCGTTCTATGAGGCGATGATTAATCGCTGGATTTTACATTCCACCTGGCTGTGCGATCGCACGGAGATTACGGGATTTATTTCAGGGCAGCGCAAGCGAGAGGTTTTAGCGGAGGCGGATTTATTTGTTCTGCCGTCCTATTACGAAAATTTTGGGATGGCGGTTGCGGAGGCGATGGCGGCGGGGACGCCGGTGGTGATTTCCCGGGGGGTGCATATCTGGCCAACCGTTTTGGGCAGTCAGGCGGGATGGGTTTGCGATATTAATCAAGAGACGCTAACGACGGCGTTGCGGGAGGCCCTGACCCAGCCGACGTTGCGATCGCTGCGGGGGGATAATGCTCGCCAATGTGCGGTTGACCATTATTGCTGGCCGGATATTGCCCGGCGAACCATTGCGGCCTATCACCAGTCCCTGCTTCCGAAGGGGGTATCGGTTAAGGCGGAGATCACCCCCGGCAAAGGCTAGGGCGTTTGGACTCAGGATGCTGGAATCGGGAGTTTGGAATCGGGAGTTTGGGATACTGGGGCATAAAGTCGTTTTGGAATGGGTTGGGGGCGTATCCATGGAGCGTGCGGAGCAGGTGGACCGGGAGATTCGGACGGAGTGGGTGCAGGTTGCTTCGGGCGCGGGCACGGGGGATGCGATCGCGGTGGATGCTTATCTAGCAATTCCGCTCGGAAACGCAAACGAAAATGAAAACGAAAAATTTCCCGTGGTAGTAGTGCTCCAGGAGATTTTTGGGGTCAATTCCCACATCCGGGACGTGACGGAGCGCGTGGCACGGTTGGGTTATGTGGCGATCGCCCCGGCGTTGTATCAGCGTCAGATTCAAGGGTTTGAGTGTGGTTACGATGATGCCGGGTTTGCCCAGGGGCGGGAGTTTAAGGGTAAAACTCGGGCGGATGAGTTATTACGGGATATTCAGGCCGCAATGGAGTTTGGGCGATCGCTCCCGGCGGCGAAGGACGGGAAGTGTGGCTGTATTGGGTTTTGTTTTGGCGGCCATGTGGCTTATTTGGCGGCAACGCTGCCGGAAATTGCGGCGACGGCGGTGTTTTATGGGGCGGGGATTATGACCTGGTATCCCGGCGGGGCGGGGGCGACGGTGGATCGGACGGCGGAGATCAAAGGGCGGTTATGGGGATTTTTTGGCACGGAGGATCCGCTGATTCCGTTGGACCAGGTGGACGGGATGGAGGCGGCGTTGACGGCGAATGGGGTCGATTTTCGCGTGTTTCGGTATCCGGCAACCCATGGTTTTTTCTGTGATCAGCGGGATAGTTTCGATGGCGTGGCGGCGGCGGATGCTTGGGCGCGCGTTCGGGGGTTGTTTGGGGATTGTCTGTAGGCGCCTCAGTTTTTGGGCTCTGGGGGCGCTGCCCCCAGGCCCCCGCCAAAGGGACAGAGTCCCTCTGGACTCCCGAGGTTAAACAGGTTATTTTGCCCAGCGGTTGGACCAGTCTCGGGCGATCGCTCGGAAGGTGTGGATGTATTGGGTATGTCCGCCGGGGAAGACGACGTCTAGGGTGAGGGGGTCGT
This sequence comes from uncultured bacterium, assembly GCA_964655355.1. Lineage (GTDB taxonomy): Bacteria > Cyanobacteriota > Cyanobacteriia > CACIAM-69d > CACIAM-69d > CALGDE01. Next base: position 123,445 of record CAZZMD010000002.1, on the reverse strand, counting down.
CGGTATCGGCGGGGTCGCCGGGTCCTTCAACGACTTCGAGTTCTCCGTTGCGTTCTTGCAGTTGCAGGGCTTTGCGGTTTTTCACTTCCCCTTGGCTACTGTCCACATAAATCACCACGTTGCCGCGATTGTAGGCACGACCCAGATTCTGGATGAGTTGCAAAAATAGGCGATCGCTTCCGCCCCGGCGCACCACTCGATCATCGCCGTCCTGTTCAACTCGACTGGTAACCGTGTCCCCAACGCCGACGATGAGCGGCATTAATGCGGGGTCAAAATTAGCCTGCACCAGACTCAGCAGCCCCGATAGCGATCGCGGTGCATTGCGCACACTAAAATCCTCTCCTAAGGGATACTGCCCCGTTTTCTGGGCATAGTACCGATTCAGCAGCGCCACGACGCCCGCTTCTTTGATAGCTCCCTGCAACATAAACTGAAAATCCGTTGTCCCGGAGTCGCCGGACCGGGCCAGCCGCAGCCGCTCTTTCCCATGCTTGTCGCGACCATCGTTCGGCGCGTAGTGGACAAAGAATGTATCTTCAAGTCCCTGCCGCTCTGCCTTGACGAGTAATTGTTCACAACAGTCCCGCATCGTCTGCTGCAAACTGCGATAGGTTTCTAGGCGATCGCAATCCCGCAGATAGTGATAGAACTCATTTAAATTTGCGGTCGGAGACGCCATATTATCCAACACCGCCGCCTGAACCAAACGCGCCAAGGTTTTGCCCGCAAATAACCCCGGCACATTATCAAAAAACTGGGTCAACTGCTCCCCAAAGATGGTGGGCACCTGAGCCAAAAAGTCCAACTCTTGTTGACTGACGCCAGGGTGGGTAACCTTGCCATCGCTGCCCTGCCATTGGACACCCCCCGCCGCTAATCCCGGTAAATAGCTTTGGCTCGCCCCTGGATCGGCGATCGCCGCCTCAACAATCCGATTGACCCCGCGGGTCCCCTCATGCTCTCCATTGGTCAGGACAAAAAAGTGCCCCGCCAGATCCTGAACCGCCCCGATATATTGATGATCTAAGGTGCGATCCAAAGGATCACGAACCAGCCCCATACATACCCCATCCAAATCCTGAATAATTAATAAGTCCTGCTCATCGGAGAGATACTTGATCAGGCGATCATAGGCTAAGGAGTAGGCAGGAAGACCCAAGTAAGGATGGCAAGATTGTAGCGCTGTCATGGGGGATGGCTGGAAAGTAACGTTGAATTGGATCAATAGGGACCTGAAGAAAATTAAGAATCGAAAGAGCTAGACATCATCATCAAAACACCACTTAATTCTATAGAAAAAGACGGGGTAATTCCTCTGTCTTACGGTGATGGATAATTGAGAAGAATGGAGTGGAGCTATCTTCATAATTAATTGATGTTGCAGTGGTAGTTATCGTCACTGACAAAGAACCAACACTTTCAACTCAGTCTTCCGGTTCATGCTCCGCCTAAGGAGCGGTTATGGATGGTGTTGCGGTTAAAGGGCTCGATCTATAGCACTTCACCATAAGCCTTATCAAAAAATTGCCATTAAAAAAACAGTATTGTCCGAAGACAACACTGTTTTTATGGTTTTTAGAGTTTTTAGGGACGCCGGACAGGTACTCTGACGCGGGTGTTGGCGCTTCGGTGGAGGAAGTCAAGCCCCCATCGGAGTATTCCTAAGCCAAGCCATCGCCGCGATCGCCCCAGCCCGGTGACTCAAGCCATTACACAAGGGCAGGCTCGGGCATCCGCAAATGATCATAGAGGGGGAACTCCCGGCAGAGGGTGGCAACCCCAGCCCGGCACTTCTCGGCGATCGCCTCATCCTCGGGGTTTAAGAGCCGGTCCGCGATGATATTGCCGATGGTTTCGAATTCCGCTTCGCCCATACCGCGGCTGGTCATGGCTGGGGAACCTAACCGTAGACCGCTGGTGACGAAGGGGGATTGGGGATCAAAGGGAACGGTGTTCTTGTTCGCCGTAATATTGATTTCACCCATCAGGCGATCAGCTTCCTTACCGGTCATATCCACGGATCGCAGATCCACCAGCATCACGTGGTTATCCGTACCGTCGGACACAATTTTGAGACCGCGCTTCTGGAGCTGGCTCGCCAATGCCTGAGCATTTTTAACCACTTTCTGGGCATAGGTTTTAAATTCGGGCTTGAGGGCTTCCCCAAAGGCCACTGCCTTCGCCGCGATCACATGCTCCAGGGGACCGCCCTGGGATCCGGGGAAGACTGCCTTATTGAATTTCTTACCCAACTCCTCGTCACGGGTCAGAATCAACCCGCCCCGGGGACCGCGCAGGGTTTTATGGGTGGTGGTGGTGACCACATCGCAGACGGGCACCGGGTTCGGATGAATCCCCGCTGCCACCAAGCCCGCGATATGGGCAATGTCCGCCATCAGATAGGCACCCACCTCATCGGCGATCGCCCGGAATTTGTCGAATTCAATCACCCGAGAATAGGCGGAATAGCCACAGATAATCATCTTGGGTTTATGTTTCAGGGCCTGGTCACGGATCTGGTCAAAATCTAGCCGCTCCGTATCTTTGTTCACGCCATATTGGACAACGTTGAACCACTTACCGGAAACATTCACCGGAGAACCGTGGCTGAGGTGACCCCCATGGGACAGGTCCATCCCCAGGATGGTATCGCCGGGCTCCAGCAGTGCTAGAAAGACTGCAAAGTTGGCTTGGGCACCGGAGTGGGGCTGAACATTCGCCGCGGCCGCGCCAAACAGGTCCTTAACCCGGGCGATCGCCAACGCCTCCGCCTTATCCACAAACGCACAGCCCCCGTAATAACGCTTACCGGGAAGCCCTTCCGCATACTTATTGGTCAGCACCGACCCCTGGGCGGCCATCACCGCCGGCGACGTAAAGTTTTCGCTGGCGATCAGCTCCAGGTGATCCCGCTGACGCTGTAGCTCTTGGCCAATAATTTCAGTAATGAGGGGATCGGTTTCGGCAAGAAAATCCAAGTTGGATCGAGTCACGGCACAACCTCAGAAGAAAACAATGTTAGGGCGCTTTCGGTAGTGCCTAGGGTCAGACGGCGACAGGGCACAGGAAAGCAGGGCGGGAGTGGCGGCGGGAGATTTTTATGTTTGAGGGGGCTGAGTCTGAAGGGCATCGGCGGCAGGAGAATGGTCCGTCGAGCCCATCACAATCATTCCCGTCAAAATTGTTTATGTCAGATCTTCCATCTCTGTCATCAGATATGTCAGACGAAGAACGCCCCCGTCGCAAACACCCATTGTAATTCAGTTTTGGATGAAAACTTAGCCCTGGCTATGGTTCCTATCGGCAGGACTGATGGGGGAAAAATGTCAGAGCGATCGCCATTCTGTCAAGTTTGTTGCTGGGCAGTTTCTCAGGACTGCGGTTCAATGGAGATAGAGAACAAGAGCAAGTGATTAGTTTAATCAAGGGAGCTAGGACACAATCGAGAATCGCGTTATTAGCAGTGGAGGTGGACCATGTGGGTTGTGGTCATGGATGAGCAAGTCATTTCCCCCAAACAAGTGTGTCAACACTGTTTGATGGCGGATCAGTCGGGGCATCCTCGGGGAAATCAGGAACGGTTGCGGTGTGCTCGGCAGTCGCAGCGGAGAATGGCCGAGGATCCCTCTCCGAATCACCTCGTGGAGTGCGAAATGGGGTTCACGCTCGCCCACGTCAGATGATTGTGGGTAATTAAACTGCGGGAACCACGGACAGCGTGACAGTGCCGTATAAGAATGCCATATGAAAACGGGACCGACGGGATTCGAACCCGCAACTTCCGCCGTGACAGGGCGGTGCTCTAACCAGTTGAACTACGGTCCCACAGGGGGATTAATGTTGGGAAAATTCCCGGTCCAAATCCATGTCTACCTTAAGAAGCCTATCCTAAGCAGACTGAAAACTTGGAACGGGACCGACGGGATTCGAACCCGCAACTTCCGCCGTGACAGGGCGGTGCTCTAACCAGTTGAACTACGGTCCCTTTCAGCGATATCTATACTTACCCACTTTCCCGGTTTTGTCAAAGAGTTTGTCGAACTGTTTATGGGTCCGTGTCTACCGGGGATCTAAACAGGCGGTGGGCCTTTGTTGCATGATGGTTTTGGGGTTATTTTTTTGGCGTCCGTTGGGGCGCAAGCTGGGGTTTAACAAGGGGGGGAGTGATGAATCCTTGGGATAGTGGGCGGATGGCGTTGCGGACCTTGGTCGGCCATCGTCTGCGCAGTGGGTTGACCATGTTGGGGATCGCGATCGGTAATGCGGCGGTGATTGCCACCATTGGTGTTGGGGAGGGCGCAACCCGGTTTGTGACGGCGGAGGTGTCGTCCCTGGGACCGAATGTGTTGTTTGTGCGTCCCGGGAGTCCTGATGCCGATCGCCAGCCGATTTTTCCGCCCCAGACGTTGGTCTATGGGGACGCGATCGCCATCAAAGAACAGGTGCCTACGGTTTCGGCGGTCGCGCCCGAATTGACCAATGGGGCGTTGGTGAGTTTTCAGGGGAAGAATGTCTCGACCACGGTGATCGGGACCACGCCGGATTATATGTCCGTGCGGGGTTTTGATATGGCGAAGGGGCGGTTTTTAACGGATTTGGATTTGGAACGGACCGAGCGGGTGGCGGTGCTGGGCTCGGAGCTGGCGCGGCAGTTGTTCGACGATGCCGAACCCCTGGGCAATGTGGTCCGGGTGCGCAACACGAGTTTTCGGGTGGTGGGGGTGTTCCAGCCGAAGGGCTCTAGCTTTGGGATGGATATGGATATGACTTTGGCGGCCCCGGTGACCACCATTGGCAATCAGCTTGTGGGGCGTACGTCTCCCTATGGCATGACGGTGACGTTTATTTCCGTGTCGGCGCGATCGCCCGAAGATGTCCAGGCAGCAAAATTCCAGGTGTCGAATCTATTGCGGCTGCGGCACAAGATTGTGGATGAGGATGATTTTACGGTGCGTACTCAGCAGGATTTGCAAGATACCCTAAGCTCCATTACCCGTACCTTGCAGCTGATGTTGGCGGCGATCGCCAGTATTTCCCTGTTGGTGGGGGGCATCGGGATCACCAATATTATGTTGGTGTCGGTCACGGAACGCACCCAGGAAATTGGACTACGTAAGGCGATCGGCGCTGCACCGTGGGATATTCTGACCCAATTTATTATTGAAGCGACGGTATTGGCTGCCCTGGGTGGGGCGATCGGCACCGGCGTTGGGATTAGCGGCATTTGGCTCATTTCCGCGACGACTACCTTGGAAGCACAAGTCTCGGTGCAGGCGATCGTTTTGGCGGTTGGCGTTTCCGGGGTCCTCGGACTCACCTTTGGGACCATCCCCGCCCGTACCGCCGCCAAACTCGATCCCATCGACGCTCTCCGCCACGGTTAATCGGTAAATATCAGCAAATATCAACCCATCAATCTCAGCGGCTACAGCTCAAACCAGGTTTGAACAAACTGGTGGGCTTGGTCGGGGGTTTGGATCTTGGATTCGGCGTGGGCTAGGGCTAGGGCATTCAGCAGTTCACCCACCCAGGGACCGGGCGATCGCCCTTGATTGGGTCCATAGGTTTGCAGCAGCTCCCGCCCCGATAGCAAGGGTTGGGGATGGACGGTGGGATCGTTGGGGGTATGCCAGCGGTGGATGGCGTCGGTTAGATACTCGATGGGGGTCCCTGCGGCGATCGCCAAAACTGCTACCAACGGAAATGTGCCGTGGGAGACGCGAAATAGACTAAATTGTTCGGCGACGGTGGGGGCGCTGGTGCGGGGCTGGAGCTGTGCCGTGCCGGTGGTCAGATTTTGTATGCCATTGAGGACGCCTTCCACAATGCGTTGGTCGTGGCGGCTGGTTTTCAGGGTTTGGAGGGCTTGGGATGCTTGGGTCGGATCCGGCGCTAACCAGGCCGACAGCTTGAGCATGGCTAAGCCCCGTCCCTCATCCAAAGCCTCCGATGCCAGACGAGCTGACATTAATGCGTCCGGGGATAGGGCATCCGGGGATAGGGCATCGGGCGATCGCTTTTCCTTCGTTTTCTTGGCTTTGCCTTTTTTACGGGTTGATTTACTGTCGGTATCGCCGGCAACGATGGTTTCGATGTCTTGGACCAGGTTGGACCACTGGGGGGTTAATGCGGCGATCGCCCCATCAATGCGATCGGCCAACTCCAAATGCCAGGGCTGTAAATCCGGCAGCCAATCTTTCAAAATTCCGTCCCGCCAGGCAATTTTGCCCCAGCGCGTCCCCCCCGGCGCACTCAGCAACCCTCGAAGCTCGCTCATCACCCGTTCCGCCGCCACCGTCTTTAATAACGATGCCAGCGATCGCAAACTCGCCTGGGTGGCATCATCCAACTGCAAATCCAACTGGGCGCACTGACGATAGGCCCGCAATAGCCGCAGGGGATCTTCTTGCAAATTTTCCGGCGAGATCATGCGCATGGTGCGCTTTTGTAGATCCTGCTGCCCATCAAATGGATCGATCGCGGTGCCCCCATGGGGTTGGACGGCGATCGCATTAATCGTAAAATCTCGCCGATGGAGATCGGTTTCTAGGGTCGGTCCCACCTGCCGCGCAAAATCCGCCGTTCCCCCCTTAAAAACGACCCGCGCAATTTCCCGCTCCGCATCCAGCACCACAAACCCGGAGCCATAATCCTCCGCGATCGCCCGCGCCGTTGCGATCGCATCCCCGGGCAGCACAAAATCCAGGTCCAAATGCTGCACCCGTCGCCCCAACAGCGCATCCCGCACTGCGCCCCCCACCAGATAACTGGCGGAGGGGAGGCGATCGACCGGAAATGGCCAACCGTTGCCCACTAGCAGCGAGGAATCACACACAAGGGTCATAGGGGAAAAATCGATGGGGCTATACTGAGGACAACAATGATACAGAAAATCGGGCTTTTCTTGGCAAGTTAAATTCCTTAAGGATAAAAATTCAAAATTTATCCTTGTTTTTCGGGAATTCTAAATATCCCCTGAATAGGGTAAGTAAACTGTTCGTGATGTCCTGTTCTTAAGTGATCGTGGAAGTGCCAGCTTCTATAATGCAAACCATCAACCAAAATAGCTTCTGTTTCTGCACCGCTGCCTATGGGCAGCAATACCGTAACCTATGTCGGATGCTGGCTCAGGATCTAGCAAAAAATGCCCCTGGCAAGACACTAATTCTCTATACCGATAAGGCTTCTGACTTTGCCGAATTTGAGAACACGGAGTGCTATGAAGCTCCAATGGATGGAATCATTGGAGCTTACCATTACCGGCGCTTTGCTATTAGAAAAGCCCTACAGAAATTTGACTTCTGTATTTGTATTGATTCTGATGTGCGGATTATTGAGCCTGTGAATTTAAAGTTCACGGTCCAGCCGGGTATAACTGCTCGTAGTTGCTGTTCGTTCAATAAGCACGAACAGAAGATTTTAGAGGGTACTCAAACTGATAAACAGCGACTTTCGCAATACCGTGTTTTTTGCTCAATGGCAGAAAAGATGGGGATTAATCCTCAGAATCCCGAGCTGATTTGGGTGAATGAATTTATGTTTATTGTGGCGCGGGATTCGGGGCGCGAAATTGAGTTTCTGGATTGGTGGGATCGGCTAGCACTTTACGTTCAACTTCGCCGTCACCCCGAGGGACCGTGCCATCAAATTGCTTTGGGGGCATTTCAGTTGGGGATGGAAATTCGCCGAGATGAGATGCCGGGGTTAACCTTTTTCGATGATCGCATCTATATCTATTACCGAGAGCGAGGCGCACCAAGAGATGAGCGAATGGAGCGGTGTTTGGTGGAGCAGAAATCCCTGGAAACCAAGCCGCCTGGGATTGTCGGGCGTGTGAGACGCAAGCTGAGTAAACGGGTGAAGTTTGAGTTGGGATGGCTACGGGTTTGTTTCAAGGCGATCACCTCGCCGGATCGCAAGTTCCTGCTTTAACCGCCCAAAAGATCCGTAGAACGTGGGCGCTGGGTTTCGATATAGGCCCCGAGTTCATCCTGGCGGATTTCCGATTGCTCACCGGATTTCAACCACTTAATTTGCACCGTATTATTATCCGCCTCGGAATCCCCCAGGATGGCACAGGCTTTGGCGCCCGCGCGATCGCCCCGTTTAAATTGTTTCCCGAAGGCACTGCCGCTCAAATCCACTTCGACGGAGTATCCCGCCTGGCGTAGGGTTTGGGCGACCCCGAGGGCTTGCATTTCCGCGCGATCGCCCCGGGAGACCACGTAAAAATCAACACTGGAATCCGGCAACGGCTGAAGTTGTTGGAGTAACAAAATCAATCGCTCCATGCCCATTGCCCAGCCCACGGCTGAGGTTTCGGGACCTCCCAGCTCCGATACCAAACCGTCATAGCGACCCCCACCGCAAACCGTCGCCTGAGCCCCTAAATCATCAGACTGAATTTCAAAGGCGGTGTGGGTGTAATAGTCCAATCCCCGCACTAGGCGATTATCGATTTCATAGTCAATGCCAAGGGCCGTTAAGCCCGCTTTCACGGCTTCAAAACGCTCGGCGGATTCTGGGCTGAGGGCGTCCAAAATACTGGGGGCATTGACACAAATCTCTTGGGTGCGCTCCACTTTGGTGTCAAGAATGCGCAGGGGGTTTCGGGTCAGACGATCCTGGGAATCCGGGTCTAGCTCATCTTTGTAAGGGGTGAGATAGTCCACCAGTTGCTGGCGATAGCGTTGGCGGTCGTCGCGATCGCCCACCGAATTCAATGCCAATTTCAATGACTTCAACCCGAGGGCAGACAAAATATCCACCGCAACGGCGATCGCTTCTACATCGGCGCGGGGGTCGGCGCTGCCTAGGACCTCTGCGCCAATCTGATGGAACTGACGCTGGCGGCCGGCTTGGGGACGTTCATAGCGGAACATGGGACCGGAGTACCACAGACGCTGAATGCCGCCCGCTCCAAATAATTTGTTTTCGATGTAGGACCGGACTGCGCCGGCGGTGCCTTCGGGACGCAGGGTGATGGAGCGATCGCCCCGGTCCGTGAAGGTGTACATCTCTTTACCCACCACATCGGTGGCTTCACCAATGCCCCGAGCAAACAATTCTGTTTGTTCAAAAATTGGGGTGCGAATCTCCTTGAATGATGCTCGCCCTAGGATTTGCCGCGCCGTTGCTTCCAGATGCTGCCAATAGCCAATGTCGGTGGGCAGGATATCCTTGGTGCCGCGCAAGGCTTGGATGGTACTCATGGGCTAGGCGATCGCTGGGAACTTTGGTTTTCCTGACAGAGTCTTGGCCCTGGAGGCCGGTCAATCAGGTGATTAGTCTAGCGTGAAGCGATCGCATCCCCTCCCTTTCCCTGCGAATTTTGCTTAAGTTTCCCCCGGCCAGCATTGACGCTGTGCCAGGGTGAGCGACACAACCACTACACTGATGCCCCTCAAGCGCAGTTCCTGAGCCGATCAGACCTGTTGTGCTGGGTTGCGCTCAGCGTCGCTAAATTTATAACTGATACCGATAACATTATGAATAATCCCACTGGACTCGATAGCCAAGAGCGTCTTGATGCATTGCGATCGCAGGTGGAAGCGTCGGGGCTATTTGACGCGCAAGCTTATCTGACGCTGCATTCGGATGTGGCGATCGCGGTGGAGGCGGGGTTAACGACGGCGTTGGATCATTTTCTGGTGCATGGCTCGGTCGAGAAGCGTGCCTTTAGCCAGTTCTTCGATTTCAATTTTTATTTAGAGACCAGCACAGATGTTGCTGCGGTTGTTGACGGGGGAAACTTCACGGCAGCGGAGCATTTTTTCGGATTTGGGATCCGGGAAGAACGGCGGATTAATTCGGTGTTTGACCTGTCCTACTACCTCAATTCCAATGGGGATGTGGCGGAAGCCGTGGCGTCGGGGGAGTTTACGGGGCTTCAGCATTATTTGCAGTTCGGGGTTCAGGAGCAGCGCAGTTCGACTTCCTATTACGGCGCAATCCTTAACCGTCAGTCTTTTCAAAGTCTGTTTGAGACCGAAATCGGGGCGAGCTTCGATATCCAAAGCGTGGATGAGCTGACTGATGAGGACGTGTTGGACCTGTTGGAGGATATTGGCGATCGCGCCTTAGATATTGATTACTACCGGGTTCGCCATCGGGCAAGCTTGGAAAGTTTTTATGGGGTGTCGGTAACGGAGCTGAGTAATGAGCAGATTAGTTCCTTTGCCTTTGTGCAGGGGGAACGGGCGGGGTTAGCGCGATCGTCGGTCAATTTATCGGCCTATCGAGCCCAATTTGCGGCGGAGCTGGTGGCGTTCTATGAGGTCAGTTCCATCGAGGTGGTCACAGAAACCGAGGTGGAATCCTTTGCCTTGGGGGCGGGATTGGACCAGGGCTTAGACGTAACCCCCTTCCTGGATTTGACGTTCTATCGCAGTGAATATCAAGCCGCATTGACGGCGCAATTTGGGGCGACGGTGACCGATGCCCAGGTGGTGGATTTTGTGTTTGGTGAGGCGGCTCCCTTTGTGGATGGGGAGTTTGTGCGCACCCTATTCGGCGAGGAATTAACGTCCCTGGGGGAGCGGGTTGCGGATTTAGTCGGCTCCGATTTACGACGCTATTTATTCACCGAGGGTTTTGATGGCGATCGCGCCCTATCGCCGTTCGATCTGGAATCCTATCGGGTGGCCAATGCCACGGTCCTGGCGGAATTTTATGGGGTGACCAGTGTCAGTGTGCTGACCCAAACCCAAATTCGTCAGTTTGCAGTGGAGGAGGGCTGGAAATTTGGCATCTCCCTCGCGACGTTTACCGATGCCGCTGCCATTGAACTCTATCGATCGCAAAATGCCGAAGCGATCGCCGCAGAATACGACATCACCTTGGCTGAGGTTAACGCCCTTGATGCCAGCATTATTGTTGATTTCCAATTTGGCGGCGTTTCGAGCGATATTGATTTTGACTATGTGCGGGATACCTTTGGCGGCGATGTGAATGCCACCTTTGGGGTGACCCAAATCTCCCAGGTCACCGACCTACAAATCCTGAGTTTTATTTATGAGGCAGGCATTGCGATCGATGGCTTTAACCTCAGCCTGGTGGATTTTGAAGGCTATCGATCGCGCTTCTCCGCCGAAATTGCGGCATCCCTAGAAATTTCCACCAGCGAAGTATTGGCATTGGATCGGGATGACATTGAAGCCTTTATTTTCGACCAGGGAGCCAGCCTAGGGTTAGATGCCAGCGCTTTTTTGAATGTGGAATATTTACGATCCACTTATGCGGTGGCGATCGCCCAGACTTTAAATATTGAAGTTAGCGCCGTTGCCAGCCTCAGCGCCGTTGAAATCACCAGTTGGTATGTCAGCGAATCCCGCAATATTGATATTGAATTTCTACGCCATCAAATTGAAACCTTGAGCGTGGGGCAACAGGCAAGTCTGTTCTCTAGCTTAGGAATTGAGTTTGATGCTACGGCTAGTATCACCACAGAACAGGTTTTACAAATTGCCTTTAGCTCTGAATTTCAGGCGCTATTCCAGTCGGAATCCTTCCAGTTTTCAGCCATTAATATTGACGCCTATATCGAGACTAATTTTGAGGCGATCTACGAGTTTTATTTCGGGGCCGAAGTTGTTTTGGGCGATCGCACTCGCACCACCCGCCGCACTGCGGGGGGCGGCAGAACTACACGAGGGCGCACCCGAGGTATGGGCGGAAGCGGTACCAGTCGCACTCGCCGAACCGGTGGGGGGACTAGCCGAGGTCGGAGCACCGGACGAACCCTCCGCAGTCTGGGGCGATCGCTGCGTACCGGTCGCACCCGCCGGACCGACACGGGCACCCAGACTCAGGTGACTAGGGCAAGAACCGGGACCGACACCGGGAGCGGGACCGGACGAGGGACTCGACGTACTGGAACTGACACCGGGAGTGGGACTGGACGGGGAACTCGACGTACTGGAACCGATACCGGGCGCGGCACTCGGATGACCGGGACCCGACGGAGGACTATGACGGCACCGGGGACCGGGCGTGGCACTGCTGGCATGGTGACGGCACCGGTGGCGACCGGCGGCGTTACCGTTGATGTGGAGGTGTCTATCCGACGCGAGGCTGTCCTACAACTCTCCCGCGAGCAAATTATTACGTTTATGTTTGGGCGCGGCACTCGGACCGGGGTTGATACCTCTGAGTTTGTACAGGTGGATTTCCTGCGCAAAGCTTTTGAGGCGGAGCTGTTAGCAACCTATGAGGTTTCAACGACTAAGGAAATTGACGATCTCCTGGTTATTGATTTTGTCTATGGGGGGTTGTCCAGCGACATTGATTTTGAGTTCTACCGTCGTACCCATGCTGCTGAGTTGACCGCCGACTTCGGTCTAGAAATTGAGGCTATTACGGACACCCTGATCCTGGAACATGCCTATCGATTTGGCGTGGATGCAGGATTAGAATTGTCGCCGATTAATGAGGATGAGATCTTATTAGCAGAGGGCGAGGGTTCTGGTGGTTCTGATGGGGAAAGCACAGAAATTGACCTGTTAGATTTTGTGGATATTGACGCCATTCGCGAACAGTTTTCGGAGGATTTATTGGCGGAATATCGCCTAGATTCAGTGCTGAACGTGAGCGAAACCCAGGTGTTGGAATTCTTCGAAGGTCAGGGACGGTTGTCGGGGGGGCTGAACCTATCAGCGGCGGTGGATTTCGAGTTTTATCGGTCTACTTATGCTGCGTCCATTGAGGCTGATTTTGCGTTAATTGACGTGAATGGCAGCGGTGCCATCAGTGACCTAGAGTTGTTTGATTACATCACCGGCATCGGTCTAGAAAAAGGACAAAACCCCTCTGACCTGGTCGATTTTGAAGCCTACCGCGAAGCAGGCTCCGCATCGGCGGCAGCCTTGGTCGCCTTCTATGGTCGGACTTCTATCGAAGAAGTCACCTTCCGAGAAACCCTGGAATTTATGTTTAGCACTGGCTTAGAACAGGGCTTACAACCCTCGTCGCAACTGGATCTAGCGGAACTGCGCGATCGCCCCGATGTGTCTCCTATATTGGTTGAATTCTATGGAGCTTCTAGTATCCAAGAAATCACCCTAACCCAGACCTTTAACTATGTGTTTGGTGTGGGTTTTGAATCCATTGGTCAAACCCTGATCGCGTAAACGAGGTGCAGGATTAGGGCAGGGAACGATATGGTTTGGAGTACAGGGCATCGAGTTGCCAGCGGTCAATATACGATCAAAAAACTGTTAGGAGAAGGAGGATTTTGTTGTACCTACCTAGCGGTTGATGATCGCGATCGCCCGGTTGCAATCAAAACCCTGAATGCCAAACGATGTCGTCCCCAAGAACTCACAAAACGACAGCAGGATTTTGCCAACGAAGCCCTATGGTTGGCGAAGTGCCATCATCCTAATATTGTTGCCATTGAAGAGATGGTATTGGATGGGCTGCGATGGTGCATGGTGTTGGAGTTTTTGCCGGGACCCGACTTAAATGCCCTGGTGAAGCGGGAAGGGCCCTTATCGGAAGCGCGATCGCTCGGCTATATCCAACAGTTGGGCGGGGCGATCGCCCATATGCATGATTTTGGATTATTGCATCGGGATATTAAGCCGCTGAATGTGTTGACGCGGGGGGCAAATTTTGAGGAGGTAGTACTAATTGATTTTGGGGTGGCGCGACCGTTTCGCCAGGGAGAGGTGGCTTTTCATCCGGATTACACCACCCGTGGTTTTGCGCCGCTGGAACAGTACGATCGCCAGGGTAAACGGGGGACATTTATTGATGTGTACGGCTTGGCGGCGACGCTATATTTTTTGGTGACTGGGGAGGTGCCGCGATCGCCCCTAACCCGTGTGGAATACTTGCAAAAACAGGAATCCGATCCCCTGGTATCTCCTCAAGACTATGCACCAGAATTGGGCGATCGTACCGCAAGGGCTATCCAGCAAGGACTCGCTCTACAGCCAGAAGATCGACCCCAAACTATCCCAGATTTTCTTGAACAATTAGGAATTGAGTTAACAGTAACCTCTCCCAAGACGAGCGAAGTCAGGAGAAATTTCCAGGAGGATCACCCTGCTACTGAAATGCCAGCGCCAAGCCCTCAAACCGACTATGAATCGGCATTGGGATTGGATTTTGAACCGCTTCGAGAGTTTTTAGATACCAATCAATGGCAGGCGGCGGACCAGGAAACGGCGCGGTTGTTGCAGGAGATGGCGGGCTGTGGCGCGGGACAGGCGATCGCCCCCATCCATTTGGACAACATCCCCTGTCGCGATCTGCGTACCCTTGCCAATCTTTGGGAGGTTTATAGCAATGGGCGATTTGGCTTTTTGGCGCAGCGGCGGCTTTGGCTCAAATTGGATCGGGATTATGGGCAATTGGCGACAACAGTGGGCTGGTCCCGGCGTAACCAGTGGCTTGGGTATGGCGAGTTGCAGTTCCATCCCCAAGCCCCCGTTGGGCATCTACCCACCTGGGGAAGACGGGGAAAACTTTGGACAGATTTTTGCGATCGCTTGCGATTTTGCTATGGCAAAAATAGATAGTTCAAAACACCATCACCCTCAACCATTGCTAAGCTTTTAATAGCAGCCCATTCCTTAGCCCCATAGACGTGAAAATTGGCGCAGTTATTGATAGCGACTTGCCTTAGCTACTTGGATTTTGAAAGTATCAATCAGTAATCGCCTCGCATCCACCCAATGCTTAAGGTAGGAGGGGTCCTACAATGTCTCAATCATTTGATGACCGCAAATTTGACACAACCTCCGTCAAATTATTGGTTCGTTCGACAACCCTCAATCGAAGTGATGTTACGGCACTGTTAGGCGTGGAACCCACGCGAGCATGGAATCCCGGCGAGCGGCATCCCATCAGCAAAGGGTCAACGCTGACGCGGGTTGTTGAGTGGGGACAATGGCAGTTGAAAATTTACGACAATAAAAACTCCGTCGAATTTAAAATTCGGAAGCTTTTGCAACAGTGCACCTCAAATTTGGAGGCTTGGCGCATTCTTCGGACAGAGTACGAGGTCTGCTTGACGGTTTCTGTTTACCCAGATGACTGGCATGGGGAGCTAATTCTTTCACCGGAGATTTTGATGTTGCTTGCGGAGCGTCAGCTTCCCCTTGAATGTGGTGTTTACTGCTTTGGTGATGAAACGTTCAATGCTGAATCTGAAATGACATAGTTTCGTCTGGCAACGTGAATTGATGCCTGCTGTGCGATCGCGTGACACTTCGTTAAAACGCGCATCACCCGGTTGAGAGTCTTATAAACTGCAAGATCGCCATATAATCAGGGATACAGGATCGGTAACATTAATTTGCGATTTGATACCTGTTCCCACTTCTCCACAAGTTTTAATTTCGTAGATGCCCATGATTGCGGCCCCTATGCCCATTGCATCCCCTTCATCTGAGCCTGCAAAGACTGTATCCCCTGCACCGGCCATCCAGACGGAAACCCTGGGATTGCTGGAATGGTCGCGGCTTTGTCAGCAGGTGGCGTCCTTTGCATCGACGCCGTTGGGACGCATTGCGGCGGAGCGGTTGGTGATTCCTGAGTCCCAGGCGGGGAGTGAGGCGTTGTTGGCGCAAACTCAGGAGGTGTATGGGTTTGAGCAGGCGGATGCTCAGGAATTAAGTTTTAAGGGGATTGGCAATATTGACGGGGCGTTGGAGCGGGCGGAACGGCAGGGGGTGTTGTCCGGGGAGGAGTTGTTGACGATCGCCCAGACATTGGGGGGGATGCGCGGTCTACGGAAGCAAATTGGCACCCGTGAGGACGAGTGTCCGGTGTTGATGGAGCTGATTACCAGCGTGCGCACGTTGCCGGATTTGGAGAAGGAAATTCACCATTGCATTGACGATCGCGGGGAGGTGGCCGACCGGGCGAGTACCAAACTTGGGGGTATTCGGGCCGGGCTGAAGGAGGTGCGATCGGGCATTCGGAAAAAGTTGCAGAACATCATGCAGCAAAAGCCCAATGCGGTGCAGGAAATGACCATTGTGATGCGGGGCGATCGCTTTGCATTGCCGGTGAAGGCGGGGCATAAAACCAATATTCGCGGCATTGTTCACGATGCGTCGGCGTCGGGGGGAACACTATATATCGAACCCCATGCGGTGGTGGAGGCGAATAATAAATTGCGGCAGTTGACGCGCCAGGAAGCGGCGGAAGAGGAGGTGATTCGGCGGCGGTTGAGTGAGTTGGTGGCGGAGGCGTTGCCGGAGCTGGAGCAGGTTTTGGCGATCGCTACCACGATTGATCTGGCGGCGGCGCGATCGCGCTATAGCTTTTGGTTGGAAGCCAATCCCCCGCGCTTTATCAAGCCCCAGGACGGCGACACCACCACCCTACGCAATCTTCGGCATCCGCTGTTGGTATGGCAAGCCGCCCATGATGAAGGTCGTAGCGCAGTACCGATTAATGTCAGTGTCGATCCCAAAATTCGCGTCGTTGCCATCACCGGTCCCAATACCGGCGGCAAGACCGTTACGTTGAAAACCCTGGGATTGGCGGCATTGATGGCCAAGGCTGGTTTATTTGTACCTGCCCGCGAACCGGTGGAATTGCCTTGGTTTGAGCAGGTTTTGGCGGATATTGGCGATGAACAGTCTATTGAGCAAAGTTTGTCCACGTTCTCAGGGCATATTCGCCGGATTGTTCGCATTCTTAATGCCCTCAAGCCCATTGCCCTCCATGACTCGGAAATCCCCGCAAGTGCTCCATTGGCTGTCACGGACGATGATGACGCTGAGGTGGAAGTTGCTTCGCCGGAGCCGGCTCGTCAACCCGTGCATCATCCTGGCGATCGCTCATTAGTATTGCTGGACGAAGTGGGAGCCGGAACCGATCCTGCGGAGGGGAGCGCCCTTGCTACGGCGTTGTTGACTGCTCTGGCGGATCGCGCTCGTCTTACGGTGGCCACCACCCACTTTGGCGAGTTGAAAACCCTGAAATATCAGGACGATCGCTTTGAGAATGCATCGGTGGAATTTGACGATCAAACCCTCAGCCCCACCTATAAACTGCTGTGGGGGATCCCTGGTCGATCCAATGCATTGACGATCGCCGATCGCTTGGGGTTGGACCCGGACGTGATCGACAGTGCCCAAACTCTGGTTGGGGGATTTTCCGAGGATATTAACCGAACGATCGCCGGTTTGGAAGCGCAGCACCGCCGCCAGGAAGCGAAATCCAACGAAGCCCAATTTCTGTTGGATCGCGCCCAACGGCTACACCAACAAATCGACCGCAAAGCCAAGGATCTCAAGGATCGAGAAGCCAAGCTAAAACAATCCCAGGAGGAAGCCGTTCGGGCGGAGGTCAATCGGGCGAAGCAGGAAATTAACCAGGTGATTCGCCGGTTGAAGAAGGGCGGCACCGGACAGGATGCCCAAAAAGCCGGGGAAGAGTTGGGGGCGATCGCCGATCGTCGGCTGCCCTCCCAAAAAGCCAAAAAGCGTAAACCCACCTATAAACCCACCGTCGGCGAACGCATCCGAGTGCTCAGCCTGGGCAGCACCGCCGAAGTATTGACAGTGGATGACGATGCCCAACAGCTCACGGTGCGCATGGGAATTTTAAAGGCGACGGTGCCCATGAACGACATCGAATCCCTCCAGGGCGAAAAAGTGGAGCCCCCCGCCCCCAAAGCCAAGAACAAAATACAAGCCAAACCCAAGCAACGCACGATCCTCCGCACCTCCAAAACCTCGGTGGATATTCGCGGCGCGCGGGTGGTGGACGCCGAACCCATCATCGATAAATTGATTTCCGAGGCGATCGCCGCTGACCAAGGGGCAGTATGGATTATCCACGGCAAAGGCACCGGTAAACTCCGGGATGGCGTGCAAGCCTATCTAAAACAGCACGCCCTGGTGGAGCGGTATGAAATCGCCGAGAAAAACGATGGCGGCGCGGGGGTGACCATCGCCTACCTCAAGTAAGTCGCCTTTGTCAGAGTGTGATGTCCAAGTTTGTAATGTGACATCCGAGATTGTATAGAAAATGGCGCTCAGCCCCCGAAGACGTGCAGAGCCAGGGCGAAGTCAGTAGAATTATTGACAATGATCTTAAGGGGGGCGTCAGGCGGATGTTTCGAGGCAAAAACTCTGATAAGGATCGACAGCGACGTCCGACTCCACGGCATGTGTTGGAGAGAATCCACGATGCAAGGGAAGAAGGCGTACGTGCACTGAACTTAAGCATGTTTGGACTAAAAGAGGTTCCTCCAGAAGTTTATCTGCTTCCAAAACTTGAGAAACTTTACCTTTTACATAATCAAATTAAATCGATCCCACGGAATATCCATCAGCTTCGGAACCTTAAGGAGCTGGATGTTTCGTACAATCAAATCAAATCAGTTCCAGAAACACTATCGGCACTAGCAAGACTGGAGAGCTTAAAGCTTGCCCATAATCAAGTAACGTTCCTGCCCAGAACCCTGCCAAAACTGAGGTATCTTCAACACTTAGACCTATCACATAACCAAATCAAATCTCTACCAAAGAGCCTGCTAAGTCTACAATCTTTGAGTAATTGGAAACCAGGACAATATGAAAAGGGGCTCAGCCTAACTGGAAATCCCATTGACGATGTGCCGAGGGAAGTTTATGAGCAGGGTCCCAAAGCTGTCGCGGAGTTTTATCGGCAGCGTGAAGAAGAGGGAACGGACAGACTATATGAAGCTAAGCTGTTGATTGTGGGAGAAGCGGGAGCCGGAAAAACAAGCCTTTCCCAAAAAATCCTGAATCCTCGGCAGGTTCTGAATTCTTCAACAACTCATGGCATTGATGTAAGACATTGGACTTTTACACACTCTGATAATTCTCCATTCCACGTCAATATTTGGGACTTTGGTGGTCAGGAAATTTACCATGCGACCCATCAGTTCTTCCTGAGCAGACGCTCATGCTACGTGATCGTCATTGATAATCGTAGAGAGGATGATAACCTCCGCTATTGGTTGAGAACCTTGAAGCTGCTTGCAGATGATAGTCCGGTCGTGATTGTCAAGAATGAGAAGGAAGACCGGAGGAGGGATTTAAATGAACCTCAGCTTAGTAAAGAGTTTCCACAATTTTGTGGAAGCTGTGCTACTAACCTAGCTAACAATCGAGGTCTATCCTTTTTACAAGAGGAATTATCCCGACACCTTCGTAATCTTCCGCACATCGGTGATGAGTTGCCTAAGACTTGGGTCAGGGTTCGCAATCGCCTTGAGTCGGATCGTCGAAACACTATTAGCTTAAGAGAATATTTAGAACTTTGTAGGCAAAATGGCTTTAAGCAGAAAGATAATGCATTGCAGCTGAGTCAGTATTTGCATGATATTGGGGTTTTTCTCCATTTTCAAAAGCATTATCTGCTGAAACACACAATTATTCTCAATCATTCTTGGTGTACAGATGCTGTCTACCAAGTCCTGGACAACGACATGGTTAAAGAGCATCAGGGACGCTTTACTGATGATGACTTAGACCGAATTTGGGCTGATGAGCAGTACCTTGACCTGCGTCCCGAATTGCTAGAGCTAATGATAAATTTTCGGCTGTGCTACCGAGTCTTGAACCCCCATAATCGCAACTACACATACATTGCCCCACAGTTACTAGATCAGAGACAGCCCAAGTACGACTGGGATAGAGCTCAGAATCTGGTTCTACACTACTCATATCAATTCATGCCCAAGGGCATTCTCACCCAGTTGATTGTGGCACTGCATAAATTAATTGCGATTAATCAACAGACTGGGGGACAAATTGTCTGGCGGACAGGGGTCGTCATCGAGAAGCACAACACCCGAGCAGAAATCATCGAACTACATGAGAAACGTGAAATCAAAGTTTCTCTTAGGGGATCTCATAAAAGCGATTTGCTGGCAAATATTAGGGCTAAAATCGAGGAGATACACGAGGATTTTTACGAACTGGACTACCAAGAGCTTATCCCCTGTAACTGCCAGGAGTGTAGAGCAGGAGATGAGCCAAACACATATCAACTACAGTCATTGCGAAGACGCTTATACAAAGGTAAGCCGACCGTTGAGTGTGACAAAAGCTATGAAGATGTCAATGTTCGCAGCCTGATTGATGATTCGATTGGTTTCCATCTACTTGATCATCCTGGGTTGGCTGAATCGCAAGCCGGTAACCCTAAAAGCTGTCAGGATATGACGATTAATATCAATACGGTTCAGGTTAGCGAGTCTAGTCAAGGGGATAATATTCAACAGAATCATTCAGGGTCTGGTGATAACGTGGGGCGAGATAGCTATGTTCAATAGTCCAGTATCATCGGTATAAAGATACGGGACATCAAGAAGGATATGGGACATCAAAATAATGAATCTTCAACGCCTTCAATTTATCCCTTCACGTTGCCCAATGGCGATGTGATTTATCATACGCCCTCGCCTACGGTCGATATTATTATTGAGATGCGCGATCGCCGCGATCGCCCCATCGTTCTTATCGAGCGGAAAAATCCACCCTTGGGCTGGGCCATTCCCGGTGGATTTGTTGATTATGCGGAGTCCGTTGAAGCGGCTGCTATTCGAGAAGCCAAGGAAGAAGTGAGTCTCGATATTGAGCTGATACAGCAGTTTGCGGTGTATTCCGATCCGGCGCGAGATGCCCGTAAACATACGATTTCAATCGTATTTCTGGCGACGGCGATCGGTGAACCTCAGGCTGCAGACGATGCCGCCGAGGTGAGCCTGTTTCACCCCTGGGAATTTCCCACGGACCTCTGCTTTGATCACGACCAAATTCTGAAGGATTACCGGACCTATCGCCACTACGGCCACTTACCCAAACTCACGAGCATTCCCGTTCACTAATGGGAATGCCCATGGGAACAATCATCCTCGTCCTCCGGTTCGTCTAGGTGCTCAGACACATCTCGATACAGATTAAAAATGTGATGGTCTCGCAGGGAATACAACACGTTACGCCCCTGCTTGCGATACTTCACCATGCGTGACGATCGCAAAATCCGGAGTTGGTGGGACACTGCCGATTCGCTCATCTCCACCTGCTCCGCCAGATCCCGCACCCGCGTTTCCCCCGCCGCTAAGACCGATAAAATTCGCCAGCGATTAGGGTCCCCCAAGATACTGAAAAACTCTGCCATACGCTGGGCTTTCTCATGGGGCAGAATGGCCGGCTCGGACGGGATAAGGGGCGACATGATCGATAAACGGGGGGGCTACACAGTTTTGTCTATGGTCTCTGACGGGCGAAAAGATTTCAATGCCTGAACAATTATTCATGGGTTATAGTGTTGAAAGCCTGAATATCCGTTCAGGTGTTTTGTTGAATGTTTTGCGTTAATCCAATTTCAGTTGAGGACTGTATTATGGCAACTCAAGTAAAATGCGCCTGTGAAAAGTGCTCCTGCACGGTAGATCCCAGCACGGCCCTGACCAAGGATGGTAAGGCCTATTGCAGTGAAGGATGTGCCAATGGACACATGGATGGCGAGTGCTGCAGTAATTCGAGCTGCAACTGTTGCAGCTAGGGGCTGAGTTCAAGGCTGGCTGGGGCGGGGTGGATGCTTAATCAGCTCAATAGCACCTATCCCGCTTCAATCAATACCCGGGCCTGAAGGTTTGTTCGGTCGCTGGCGCGATCGCCATCGGCGTTATCATCTTCAATCCTACTTTCTTGATCGCCCCCGACAGTTGGCCGCTAAAGCCGCCATATTTGCTGACAACCTAGACCCGCTGCCCCACTTTGACTGTCTCGATGTCCGCCCTATAGACCATAGACCTCGGCGATCGCGCGACATGGGGGGGGAGGTGACTTACGGCAGGGGCTCAGTTTAGGAATGTACGGCGGATTAACACCAGGAGGCTTCCATGGGGGGGGAGTAAATCAGCTCGCGGATGTTGGCTTCAATGACCCGATAGCCCACATTGCCATTCAGGCGCTGCCTGCCTTCGTTGAAGATCATGGTGGGGCTGACGTTGACGGCGTAGTCCCGTACCAGGTTGGCGTCCCGCTCTAGAGCGGCGTAGGCGGCTCCGTTTTTGATGTGTTGCTTGATCGCCTCGACGGGAAATCCGAGGTCTTCGGCAATTTCAAACTGAACCTGCCGGTCGGAGATATTGCGAGCCTCTTGGAAAAAGGCGGTGCGACAGGCGGCGATCGCCCGTTCGACGGGCTGATCCATGGGATCCACATCGATGATCCCCTGTTCCCCCAGGAGCTGGATGGTTTTGAGGAACAGGTGGCAGGCACTGGAGGATTTGGGGGTGTTCGTCAGCCAGACGTCCGGGTGGAGGGGGACATGGGTGAACTGCCGGACGACACTGTGGATATGGTCGCTATAGCCCTGGAGACCGCCGCGATCGCCCCATTGCTTCGCAAATTTTTGTTGGGTATCGCCAAAGACAGGGACGCAGTGGTAGTCGAGGGCGATGCGATTTTGAAAGGTGGACTTAAGTTCTTCGATGCGCACCTGGGCAATGTAGGCCCAGACGCAGAGCACGTCAAAAAAGTAGAGGATTTGGATCGGGGCAGTGTTGTCCGCCTCGTCATAGGGACTTTGGGAGCGCGCTTCGGAATCAACGACATCAAATTGCATCAGGGCGGCAAATTGCTCGAAACTGACAGCATCAAGGGGGCCGGCGGCGGAGACGGTGGAGACGGCGGAGCGGATTTGCTCATCGCTATAGTTGCGACCCAGCGATCGCAGCACATCCCCCAGCTCCTGCACATCGAGGGTGCCGCTATTGTCGAGGTCGAATTGCCGGAACGTATCCGTCAGGAATAGGAGCTTTTCATTGCTCAGCAAGCGCAACAGGAGTCGCAGGCTGTCGTCTTGGGACGGGTCGTGGGAACGGGCCATAGGGTAGAACGTGCTGCACACCGATGGGGGCAAAGGGACGACGATGGGGCGATTCGGGACGGGGACCACCCGATCTACTGTCTGAGTCTATCCCCATCTCCGACTTTCGTTCGCCCTTTCCTTCGCTTTCGTTATGGAATGGCATTAGCCTCCAGCGGGCGATCGCCTCAGGGGGTCAGTCAAAGGCTCACCCCACACAGGCCCAGCCCCTGCTGCAACGCCTCCAAACGGTCCGCCGACTGGTGCGTCACGGGGAATTTCCGTAGGACCTCTGAGGTTTGAAGTCGACGCTGTACCTGTCCCTGGGCACCGACGAGAAACACATGGCGTTGCTTTTCCTGGGCATCCTGCAACATGGTTTCAATGGCCAACAGGGCCGTGATCCCCAGCCGCGACACATTGCTCAGATCCAACAGCAGAACCCGATAGCCTTTGACGATCAGCAGTCGCCGCGAGATGGCCTTCGCAGCCCCAAAGCTCATCGGACCGCTGCACCGGAATAGAAGAATTTTGCCGTGGGCCGCATTCAGAAGATGCTGCTCCTCCGGGGAAAGCCATGTTTCGTGATCCCCCTCCGTCACCAGCTTCATTTCCTTGATTTGCAGGTCCGTATGATTTTTGATCGTGAGCAGATTGGCCAGAAATACCCCCACGGCAACGGCGGTAATCAAATCCACAAATACCGTTAACCCCATCACCAAATACATCAGCCCAGCCCCCCGGGGGGACAGGCGATGGGCTCGCTTCAGAAAATCCCAATCGATAATATCGATCCCAACTTTGATCAGAATCCCGGCCAGGACGGCGTGGGGGATGGGGGCGGTGAGGGGGCCGGCCTTGAGGACAATCACCACCAGGATCAGGGCATGAATAATCCCAGAAATGGGGGTTCTGCCGCCGGACTGGACATTAATCACCGTCCGCATCGTCGCCCCTGCGCCCGGTAATCCGCCAATGAGCCCCGAGAGCAGATTGCCGATCCCCTGGCCAATTAACTCGCGATCGGAGTCGTGCTGGGTGCGGGTAATGTTATCGGCCACCAGGGAGGTGAGCAGGGAGTCGATGGATCCGAGGACCGCCAGCATCAGGCCGTAGCCGAGAATATTTTTTAAGTTGTTGAAGGTGAGGTAAGGCAGATGTAGCTCAGGCAGCCCTGACGGGATGGTGCCAATGCGGGGAATGCTGTCCTCTGGAAACACGAGGACCGAGAGCAGGGTACAGGCGACCAGGGCCAAGAGGGGAGCGGGGAGAATTCGATTCAACCGCCGGGGTGCCGCAAAAACAATGAATAGGGTAAGAACCCCCAGCAATTCGGCGATCGGGTTGGCATTGCGGATCACCCCGGGGAGTGCCGCTAACGAATCGATGATGTTGGCGGTGCTGGGGTGACCGAAGAGGGGCGCAATTTGGGGGATCACAATAATGACGCCGACCCCGGACATAAACCCTGAGATCACGGTGTAGGGCATCAGGGTGATGTACTTCCCGAATTGGAGGATCCCCATCAGGATTTGGAAGACTCCCCCGAGCATGACCACGGTGAAGGCTAGGGCTAAGCCTGCTTGGGGATCATTTTGCCCCTGGGTGAGGGATGCAAAGGTGGCGGCCATCACGACGGTCATGGGACCGGTGGGACCGGAAATCTGTGACGGGGTGCCCCCCAATAGGGCCGCGAAAAATCCGACACAGGCGGCTCCATATAGCCCGGCGATGGGACCGATCCCCGACGCGACGCCAAAGGCGAGGGCTAGGGGAAGGGCCACGATCGCCGCCGTGAGCCCGCCGAAAAAGTCGCCGCGCAGGTTGCGGAAATGTAGCCCATTGATAAGATTCACCGGCAATTTCACCGGCTTTGTTCTCAAACGTTGGCCCTTTCTGAAGCCCAATGGAATTTGAAGCATCTAGAAACCTATATTCAGTTGTCGTAATTCAAGATTCAGCGCTTGGGTGGGATGGGGTTGAAGGGGCGGGACTAGGGGGCTTGGCCTTGGTCTGGGCGGTAAGTAGCCCCTAGGGGTAGGGATGATGCCCGGTAATTTTTTAAACGGAATGCTCTCGACAGGCAGCGCAAGGGAATTGCGGTGGGTGTGCCTTGAGCTTGAGCTTGAGCTGTTATTGACTGGCCAGTACTCGTTATCGTCCGAGGGTGAGTTCTTCTTTGCGCCCTAGGACTCCTTGGGGTCGCCACATCATCACGACGATGAGAACTAGTCCAATGACCATGATACGAAATGCGCCGAGGCGGGCGTCGTCTAGGGGAAGACCCAGGAGGGGGAGTAGGGCGGGCAGGCCGAAGCGGGTGATGGTGGTGTAAGCCCAGAAGATGACCGCGCCGAGCAGGGTTCCGGTGTTATTCCCCGCGCCGCCCAGGACGACGATGGTCCAGGCTTGGAAGGTCATGAGGGGAATAAATCCGTCTGGATTAATAAAAGTTAATTGCCAGGCATAGAATGCACCGGAGAGACCGGCGATCGCCCCGCCAAGCATAAGGGATTGTAGTTTGTACCAGAAGACATTTTTGCCGAGGGCTTTGACCACTTCTTCGTCTTCGCGGATGGCCTTGAGCACCCGTCCCCAGGGCGATCGCCCTAGCCGTTCCAACTGCCCATAAATGATTGCCAAGGTGGTCACCGCCACCAGCATCAGTCCAGCCCGAAAATTGAAGTCGTAGAGGGAGGCGAATCCGGCGCCGTAGAGAATGATCCCTGCGGTCGCGGTCGCTGCTCCCACCATGAGACGGCGCAGGGGACGGGATTTATTTTGCTCATCGGCCCGGCGCTCGGCTCGATTCCAACCTCGGGTCCAGCCCCAGAGTTGTTTGAAGGCAAATCCAAAGATAACGGACCACAGGGCGATCGCACCGATGCGGACGGGCCAGGTGGGATCAAGATCTTCTAGGGGTAGAGGATAGCTGGCTACCCCACGCGCCCCACGGGTCAGCCACTCCTCATTGAGGGCAACCAAGCGCACCACTTCTGAGACGCCGATGGTGACGATCGCCAAATAATCTTCCCGCAGCCTTAGGGTGGAGGCCCCTACCGCCAATCCCAACACTGCCGCCAATGCTGCCCCGGCGAGCATCGCAAATACCAACGGTACTCCGCTAGAACTCAGAAGCACGGTGGCGTAAGCGCCAATGGTCATAAATGCCACATGGCCAAAATTGATTAGCCCGGTCATGCCCCACTGCACGTTGAGCCCCAGGCTGAACAGGGCAAAGACGCTGGCGAAGGTAATCAGAGAGGTTAGGTAACCGACCATAGGGGGCTGACAAAAACGGCTGGGGAGGCGATCCGTCGGCTAGTTTACCCCGTTGAGGCGGGTGGAAGGGTGATGGATGAGTCTACATCTGTAGCTCTATCTGTAGCTCTGCTCTCGGCTCTACCAGGCAGAACTTAAAAAAAAAGCCCAAAAAATCACAGTTCGCAGGACTCTAACACTTGTAGGAAAAGACCTGAACTCCACCAGACGCCCACGGAGGCGCAGGAGGGGAAGTGACCGGCGGGGGCAGCACCACTCCTTTTCTTGCTCAGCCAGCCTAAGCTATCGCCGAATTGGCACCAGGCTTCGACTTGGCTGGAACTGCCGTCGATGATTTCTAGCCACAGTTGCTTTTGAATGCTGAACCCAAAGGTGTCTTGGCTGTAGGCAACCCAGAGGCGATCAATGGCCTGGAGGTCGGGTGCGGGAAAGTTTTCAATGTCTTCAATCCGTAACCAACTGGTGGGCGATCGCCCGGCCACCTTCAGCATTAATTTTGTGGTTTCCCGATCCGCCTCGCTCCATTTCCCTGCGGCCAATAGCTTGTGCAGTTTGCGATAGCTCAGGCTCAGTTTCGAGGACTCTGGCGGGGTGGGATCGGTGTCATCCCCGTCCCCTAAGTCAGACGCTGTGGCGTTTAGGGATTCCGAACCGGGATCAGATGGGGTTTGGAGGGCGTCCCCTAGGGCGTAGCCGTTGCCCGATGGCGGTGCGCCATGGCCATTGGTGTTATGGCTATTATTGCCGTTGCCGGGGGGGGATGAGGGGATCGTGAGGGGGGTGGTGAGGGATGCGGATAGGGCAGGCAGTTGGACTTGCAAAAATTCCCACTGCTGTTGCATCTGCCCTTGGAGCTGCTGGACGGCGTTGATCAGCTCCAGGTTGTCGGGGGCGTTCGGGGCGGGTGCGGTGGTTTCGTGGGTCTCCTCCTCTTGGTCGCCGGGCCGGTGCTCCAACAGGGATTCGGCTTGGCTCTCTACCAGTTCCTGGAGTTGCAGCAGTTGGGCATAGAGCTGCGATCGCTCCTTGTAACCTCGGGTGAGCTGTCTAACCATGACCCTCATCTCCCGATTAATGCCATTCAGCTCGCCTTTGAGCTGTCCTCTCTCCCACATCTCCCGGGCCCATGCAATTTGGATTTCTTCGCGGGATGCCAGGAACTGGGCCATGGAATTGGTCATGGGAATGGACAACGGTTCCAGGTACCAGCCGCAGTTTTGGCAATGTTTTTGATCCGGGTCGCCGGAGAGATCAGCGTTACAAACCGGGCATTGGTGGGGGGTCATACCGTGCGGGGAATAGTGAGGTGATGGGTTGAGCGCAAGGAGACAGCACCGCTGCGATGGGGCGTTATACCAGGATGCCTTAATTGGGGTGCTGTGAGGGCACTGGGCATCTTTTGTCACCGGCACTGTGCTGATCGATAGACTGGTCCTATTCTATCTGGCGTCTTCGCTAGGGTCGCCCCTGGTAGTAAAAGCGAGGGTCACAGCAAGTCTCCGGAAAATGGAGTAATACGGAGCTGGTTCTGATAGAACGATCGCCCTGGGAATGGCGTGACCGATTAGACGGTTTGGGTCGTGTTTCCCGGGTGAGTTTTTGGATTGCGATCGTTCGGGGCTTTTTGGGGCATTTTTTGAGGTTTTTGATATCCCGTCCGTGTCACGATGGTTGCCGTCTGGGACGCTGCTGTCTGGGACGAGTTAGCCTGCAGATGTTTCGTTAGGATTTTTAGGGGGATTTGGGGAATATGACTGGCAATATGGCGCTTTGGCAACGCTACCAGGATTGGTTGTATTGCAATGATGCCCTCGGGGTGTTTGTGGATGTGAGCCGGATGGGCTTTGATAGCGGGTTTGTGGAGGGGCTGAAGCCCCGATTCGAACGGGCATTTGCAGATATGGTGGCCTTGGAAGGGGGGGCGATCGCCAACCCGGATGAGGAACGGATGGTGGGGCATTATTGGCTGCGAGCCCCGGAGTTAGCGCCGACGCCAGACTTGAAGGCGGAAATTGAGGGAGTGTTGGATGATATTGAGGGGTTTGCGGGGCAGGTGCATCGGGGAGCGTTGTTGACCCCGAAGGGCGATCGCTATACGGATATTTTGTCGGTGGGGATCGGGGGATCGGCGTTGGGGCCGCAGTTTGTGGATCAGGCGTTAGCGCCGGATCAACCTCCCCTGAAGCTCCATTTTGTAGACAATACCGATCCCGATGGTATTCAGCGGGTACTTGACCGGAGTAGTGGCGCGGGGACATTGCGCGATCGCCTGGATACGACGTTGGTGCTGATTATTTCCAAGTCTGGGGGCACGCCGGAAACTCGCAATGGCATGGTGGAAGTGAAGGCCGCTTATAGTGCTGCCGGAGTTCATTTTCCGCCCCATTTTGTGGCCATTACCAGTCAGGGCAGCAAGTTGGATCAGTGGGCGAAGGATGAAGATTGGCTTAAGACGTTTCCGATGTATGACTGGGTGGGGGGGCGTACGTCGGAGTTTTCCGCAGTGGGATTAGTGGCGGCGGCGCTCCAGGGCATTGATATTCGCGCCGTGCTGACCGGGGCAAAGGCGATGGATGTGGCGACCCGCGTCACCGATATCAAAACCAATCCCGCCGCGCTGTTGGCGTTGAGCTGGTATTACGCCGGCAATGGCAAAGGCGAAAAAGATATGGTGATCTTGCCCTACAAGGATCGGCTATTGCTTTTTTCTCGTTACCTTCAGCAATTGGTGATGGAATCCCTGGGTAAGGAATTGGACCTGGATGGTAAGACCGTCTATCAGGGGATCGCAGTCTATGGCAACAAGGGATCCACGGACCAACACGCCTACGTTCAACAATTGCGGGAAGGGGTGCCCAACTTCTTTGCCACCTTCATCGAAGTGCTAGAAGACAACGGCGATCGCGACCCGGTGTATGTGGAAGGCAGCGATATTACCAGCGGTGATTATTTATCAGGGCTACTGCAGGGCACTCGCAAAGCACTCTATGAGAACGGGCGGGAGTCCATCACGATTACCGTGCCGCGGGTGGATGAGAAAACCGTTGGTGCGTTGATTGCCCTTTATGAGCGGGCCGTGGGCTTCTATGCATCGCTCGTCAACATCAACGCCTATCATCAGCCCGGTGTTGAAGCCGGCAAAAAAGCCGCCGCCGCCATCTTGGACCTGCAAACCAAAGTCATCGGCGCCCTACGCCAGGCGATTGCCCCTTTATCCTTGGAGGACCTAGCCAACCAAATCGGCGCAACAGACGACATTGAAACCGTGTACTTCATCGTGCGTCACCTGAGCAGCAACGACCGAGGCATCACCCTAACCGGCAGCCTCAGCCAACCCAACACCCTGCAAATTAGCTGGAACGCCTAACCCCACCCAAACCGGGATTCCTAAGGGACGTGTCCCTTAGGTGGGGGAGCGGGGGCAACGCCCCCGAAAACCAGAAATGAAAGCCAACCTAAAACCCATCGCGATCGCCATCGCCAGCATCACCGCCGGCGCAACACTGTATAGCTGCCTAGCAATTGGCATCGGATTTTACCAAGCGATCGCCCCCCGCCCCTTTGATCCCGTGAAATGGCAAGCGATCGCCCTTGGGGAAGATGATCGACGTTACCCCATGGTGGATGACCTCCTAGAATCGGGGATCTTGCTGAATCGTACCCGCCGAGAAGTGCTGGGACTCTTAGGACAGCCGTCGGCTACTTTGCAGGAGGCCATGCGATCGCCCCAGTGGCGCTATCGGCTGGGGACCGGTTTTGGCACGGTCGGAGTGAAACATAAATGGCTCGTCGTGGAATTCGGCGATCACAACACCGTCACCCAAGCGATCGTCATTCGGGAATAGGAAGCGAACCTAAGTCAAACTCAACCCCTTCGTCGCCAAAAACTCCGGATTCCACAGCTTCGACTGATACCTCGCCCCCCCATCACACAACACCGTCACGATGGTATGGCCCGGTCCCATCTGCTGGGCCAACTTCACCGCCGCGCCGACATTGATCCCCACAGAGCCCCCCATAAATAACCCCTCCTTCTTCAGAAGCTGGGAAAGCACCTCCATGCACTCCGGATCCGTCACCCGAATTGCGTCGTCGATGGGCACCCCTTCCATATTGGCCGTGACCCGGGAATTGCCGATGCCCTCCGTAATCGAGCCCCCCTCGCTAGCAATCTCCCCCGTTTTTACGTAGCTGTACAACCCACTGCCCATGGGATCCGCCAGCACCGTTTTTACCTCAGCGCTTTGCTCCTTCAAATACAGCGCCACACCGGCATAGGTTCCCCCTGTTCCCGTCGCCGCTACCCAGCCATCGACTTTTCCATCCGTCTCCGCCCAAATCTCAGGGCCCGTCGTCTCATAGTGGGCTTGGCGGTTCGCTAAATTATCAAACTGATTCGCCCAAATCGCGTTATCCAACTCCTCTGCAATCCGCCCGGACACCTTTACGTAATTCTCCGGATTGCGATAGGGCACCGCCGGCACCGGCCGCACATCCGCCCCCAACGTCCGCAGCAGATCCATCTTTTCCTGGGACTGGGTTTCGGGGATCACGATCACGCATTTGTACCCCTTGGCATTGCAAATGTGGGCTAGGCCAATGCCCGTATTCCCCGCCGTTCCCTCCACCACCGTGCCCCCCGGCTTCAGCAAGCCCCGCCGTTCCGCATCCTCAATGATGAACAGCGCTGCCCGATCCTTCACAGAACCACCCGGGTTTAAAAATTCCGCCTTGCCCAAAATCTCGCAGCCGGTTTCCTCGCTAAAGCTGTTGAGGCGAATCAGGGGAGTATTGCCGACGGTTCCTACAAAACCTTGTTTGATATTCATGGGTCTCTGCACTTGGGTTGGCGTTGGGGCGGGGCGCTGGGATGGGGCCGCTGAGATGGGGCGCTGAAGCCGTCCACAGCTCGCCTTGATTAGCTTACCGGACCCCTTGCCGCTGCCCCAAGCTCATATCCCAAGCTCGCTGGGATGGGGCCGGGAGGGATGCGATCGCCCCGTGAATCCTGTTCCTGTCCTGGTTCGGGCGATCGCATCCGCCAAAATACCTGTCCAGAGCACCTGTCCAGAACCCATGCCACAATGGAGCTGCTATCTGGGCGTTCTTGCCTTAAAACGCTCCCATGAACCCACGGGTGATGCCGGCGGTTGCATCCCCAGGGTAGGAACCAGATGAGGAACTGGATCAGGACATCATGCCACCTATTCGCCGATTAATTCGCTGGTTCTTGTTGGGATTGATGATCCCACTGGTCTTTTTGAATGGCTGGGTGCTGCTCCAAATTTTTAGGTATTTTCAGTCGATTCTGACGATCGCAATTACGGCTGTTTTAGTCTCGTTTATTCTGGGCTATCCGGTGTCTTGGTTGGAGCGATCGTTCGCGAAATATGGCATGAAACGCCCCCAAGCGGTGGGCTGTATTATGGCGTTAACGGTGGGGGTAGTTGTCATTGGCGGCGCAATTCTAACGCCCCTCCTCGTGGATCAAATTGAGAGTTTAGCCAGGGGATTACCGGACTGGGTCTCGTCCAGCGAGCAGCAACTTCAGGCATTTTTCCGATGGTTGGAGGCGAGGAATGCCGGCATGGTAGACCTGGAATCCCAGTTTGAGTCGATCGCCACGGAAGCAATTTCTCAGCTATCTGCCCAGGTTCAAAACGTAACCAGCCAGCTCTTGGTGCTGTTGCTGGAAGCGGCGGGTCGACTATCGGAGGTGCTGATTACCTTCGTCATTGTTGTTTATTTGCTATTGCGAGGGGACACCCTTTGGGATGGGGTCATGAGTTGGTTTCCCCCCGCTATCGCCTGCAATGTGCGCCACTGTGTTCGCCAAAATTTCCACAATTACTATGCGGGGCAGGCTACCCTGGCGGGATTAATTGGGGGCAGCATGTTGGTGCTGTTTCTGATTATGCAGGTGCCGTTTGGACTAATTTTTGGATTGGCGATCGGTGTTCTGGCATTTCTACCCTTCGGCGCAGGTATTAGTATTACGATTGTCTCGGTTTTATTGGCCTTCAAAGATGTTTGGTTAGGGGTTCAGGTGTTGGTGTTTGCCTTTGCCCTGGATCAGTTTATTGAAAATGCGATCGCCCCTCGTTTGTTAGGGCGATTTACCGGTCTTAATCCGGTGTGGGTGTTGCTATCTATCTTGGCGGGCTTTAAGGTGGCGGGCGTTTTGGGGGTGGTGGTTGCGGTGCCCCTGGCCGGCACCATCAAATCCTTTGCCGATGCTAGCCATCCCCACCGGGCGATCGCCGGTGCATCGGATACCGAATTGGAGACCGCGGCCCAAGAGGTCGCGATCGGTGAGAATTTATGAGGCCGGTTCTGGGGTCGATTCTGGGGTCGGGTTAGGACGCCGATGAGGCAGGACGGTTAATAATGCCGCCGCCGAGGAGGGTTTCACCGTGGTACCAGACGGCCGCTTGGCCGGGGGTGATGCTGAATTGGGGTTCGTCAAATTCAATTTTGACGGCACTTCCGGCATCGTCCAAGGGGGTTACAGTCGCGGGGACGGCGGGCGATCGATAGCGGATTTGTACCTCGGCCTTGATCGGCTCGCCGGGGTTGGCGATGGAGACCCAGTTGACGCGGCTGACGGTGCAGTTGGGACTGGTGGCGCGATCGCGGGTGTCCACAATCACCCGATTCATCACCGCATCTAGTCCCACCACATAGAGAGGCTCGGGGGCGGAGACGCCCAACCCTTTGCGCTGGCCGATGGTGTAGTGGTGGATGCCGGTGTGGGTGCCGAGGACTTTGCCGTCACGGGTCACAATGTCGCCGGTGGTGCGATTGATATATTTATCCAGAAAATTTTGCATGGACCCATGGGTTTCCACCAGGCATAAATCCTGGCTTTCGCGCTTGTCGGCCACGTGCAAGTTATGGGCGTGGGCGATTTGCCGGGTTTCTGTTTTTTCGTAGTTCCCTAAGGGGAACAGAACAGATCCCAGCACCTCTTGGCTCAGGTCGTAGAGGAAATAGGTCTGATCTTTGCGACGATCCACGGCGCGGATCAGTTGGTGGCGATCGCGTTTTTCGTCGTAGCTCAATCGGGCATAGTGACCGGTGGCGATGCGATCGACCCCCAACTCATTACGGGCAAAGTCCAACATTGGACCAAATTTCACCGCTTTATTGCATTGGGAACAGGGCAGGGGCGTAATGCCGTCGCTGTAGCCGTCCACCAAATAATTAACGATGTTTTTCTCAAACAATTCCCGGGTATCAACGATGTGGTGGGGGATCCCCAGCTCTTCACACAGTTGGGCCGCATCCACTAGGGCGTCGGTACAGCAGGATCCCTTGCCCTTCATCAGCCATAGGGTCATCCCAATCACGTCATAGCCCTGGTCCTGCAACATTGCCGTGACGGTGGAACTATCCACACCGCCGGACATGCCCACAACCACTTTGCCCAAGGATTGTTCCTGAGGCGGAGCGGGGGCATCGGTAAGGGTTGAAAGGGTTGAAGTGGGCGCAGAATCGCTCATGGTTTTCCGGACGGGCAATGGTTATGACGGCGCGACGACTGGGGTACTTTCTAAATAGATAGATTGGAATGATAACCGCAAAGCGTAATTCCCAGAAGGGCAATTTCTATCATAGAGATATTCAGAGATATTCGGCAGACTTGAGGGCGAACTCCAGGATATATAGATGTTCGAGGCAGGGCAGGTTGTAGGCGATCGCTACCGATTGGAGGGACGACTGGGGGATAACGAGTCCCGACAAACTTGGCTGGCGAAGGATCTTGGGTCGAATGAGTCGAATGAATCGAGTGAGTCTGGCGATAAATCTGGGGATAAATCTGGGGAGTTGGTCGTTCTAAAGCTGTTGGCGTTGAACGGCTTAACCCAATGGAATGACGTTAAATTTTTGGAGCGGGAAGCAGATACATTGCGATCGCTCGATCATCCTCAGCTTCCAAAGTTTCGGGATTATGTGTCCCTGCCGGATCACCATGGCTGGTTTGCGTTGGTGATGGACTATATTCCTGGCGTTTCCCTAAAGCAAAAACTCAAATCGCGGCACCGGTTTGAGGTGGAAGAAATTGAGGCGATCGCCCGGTCGGTGCTGAAAATTTTGGATTATTTGCACCACCATCGCCCGCCCATTTTGCACCGGGATATTAAGCCCAGCAATCTCATTGCCGGGGACGATGATCAGATTTATTTGATTGACTTTGGAGCCGTGCAAAATCAACCCCGCCAGATGGGATCCACATTTACCGTGGCGGGCACCTATGGCTATACCCCCATCGAACAATATGGTGGGCAAACGTCCCCCGCCTCCGATCTCTATGCCTTTGGCGCAACCCTAGTGCATTTACTGACGGGGATCGCGCCGATGGATTTACCTCAGCATCATTTCCGGCTGCAATTTCGCAATCATCTGCCTAAGGAACTCTCCCAGGGATGGGTCGAGTGGCTAGAAAACCTCACCGCCCCCGACGTGGGCGATCGCTATCAGTCCGTCACCACCGCCCTGAACGAATTGCTGATTCTCCGCCGCGATCGCGTCCGGGGCAACGAAACCCCGCGATCGCCCCAAACGGGTGCCCTCTCTTTCGCCACTGGGGGATCTGATGACACCGCGATCGCCCCGGAAAATGGCATCTCAATTTATGAGAGCGATCGCCTCACTGTCGAAATTCCGTCCAAATTCAAGGTGCAGATTATTGATGGCGGGCGATCGCTCTTTCGGGATGCCTTTGTGGGGAATGCCTCTCAACCGTCCTTGCTTCGCAAGGAATGGCTGGCAGTGAAAGGGAGCAGTTTGTTCACCATTATTTTACTGGTGGGCATTTTTGGACTGATCACCAGCCCCTATGCCTTTATTCGGGCAATTCTGGGGATCGTCGCGCTGCTGATTCAAATTCTGGTGAGCGTGGTCCCCTTCTTAATTACGGTATCGGTACTCCTGTCCATGATCTATGGTCGTGGATACTTTAACGGTACGTCCCTGCTCCTGAGTAACACTCGTTTTACCCTAGAAATTAAAGGACTTGAGGCCCATACGATACAGGGCTTTCTCCACCAAATTCAGTCGTGCGAAGTGGTTCGCCTCGATCTCCACAACGACAAGCGCCATGGACTGGCGATCGCCATTCGACCGGGACGCTGGACCCTGAATGCTCGCCCGAAGGTGTATCTAGTGGGGCAAGCGTTGCCGTTGGAAGAGCTAGAAAAAACCGCCCGTCGCATTCAAAACTGGCTCAAGACCCACGATCCTCAACTTTCCCGGAACCATGGCCGCCCCACCGACGATCTCCCATCAGCGGATCGCTAACGGGGATGGGTGGGAGCGCGATAAGATTTTCAACCCCTAACAAAGTTTGGTTTTCTAACCTGGGAAGTTAGGAACATGCCCGTTAAATTAGGGGCGATGTGGAGCGGTGCCCTGTTTCTGTTTCCGGCCGCCCCCCGCTCCCCCAGTCCCAGATTGACTCACTCTCCATGGCAGTTCCCCTCGGCATTACCCTGATTGCAGCGATTTTTTCCCTGATGGGCATTGTGGCGATCGCCGCGGGGCTATATCTATTTTTTGTGGTCCTTTTGGGCTCCAATGCCCTGCGGCTGGTTGCTCCCCTAACTGCCTTGCTCCCGGAACTGAAGGATCCCATCGAGCGAATTACCCTCAAACTGTCGTCGGCAGATAGTGGCCCTTTCCAGGCCCTGATTGTGGCATTGATGGCGTTTGGGCTAGCCACCGCACTGTTCTCCGTGGGATCCGGCTTATCGAATCTTAAACCCTGGACCCGGACCCTTGTGATGGTTTTCACCGTCATTGCAATGGCGAATGGCTTAGCACGCCTCTCCGACCGTTCCGCCACCGGCTCTATTCCAGGGGCGATCGCGGTGGGGGTTTCCCTGCTGATTTTGCTCTACCTCTCCAGCCCGGAAATTGTGGCTCTCTTTGAATCGGAGGAGGAGTGAGGGTCCTCACCCCCAACTGGCACAGCCCCTAGGGTGCTTTGATGGGGGTGCGCTACCGTAAAATTGCGTAAGCTATTCTATACCTGCTTCCGCTTCGAGATTTCAATGGATGCCCCTACGATGCGACCCTTGTTTCCCCCTCATTCCACTGACCTGTCCCGTCGCTGGCGATCGCGGCTAACGGCCTCCGGCTTGGCGATGGGCATGACCCTCGCCGGGATCGCTGCCGGTCCCGCAGGCGCAGCACCGTCCCCCTCCCGAGGGCGGGCGATCGCTCGGCAAAGTAATGCCTACGGCAGAGTCCAGCAGACCTATCAGACCCGCCGGACCAAGTTTATTAGTGATGTGCCGGGCGGTAGCCTGTCGAGCGGAGAGCGTCGGGGCGCTTGCCCCAGCGGCGTTTGGAATTCTGATAATCCACTTCAGATTGCGGTCCCCTCCCAAGTGATCGGCAAGACCGCCAATGAGCGACCTACGTTCCTGGTGAAGGTGGACGCGAAGCCCGCGGCCCCCGATGAGCAATTGTTCATTAGCTTTGCGATCGCTGTAATTGCGCCGAATACGCCCGATGATAGCGGTCCTGATGAAGGGGTCTTGAATCTCAGCTATACCCTTGAGGATCAGGATATTCCCGCCTTAGGGGAGTGGTTTACCTGGCAATTGCCGGAGACGGCACCGGTCTTTCAACCCAGCGATCATTATCGATTATTTGTGACGGCGACCTGTATCGCAAAAGCCTCTGCGGATGATCGGTCCGATAGCCATATTGCGATCGCCGACATCAAAAAACTGCCATCGGATACGTTGACCACGGTGCGGCAGGAATTGGCGCAGGTGGGACCGTTGGCTGAAACCAACTGGAGCGATCGCCTGACGATCCTGGAGCGCAATGGCTTGTGGTTTGAGTATTTCGCGGAACTGCGATCGGCTGCCCTGGCGAGCTACCCCGAGGCCTATGGTCTGTGGGCGCAGGCGATGCAGGATGTTGGGCTAAAGGTATCACCGTTGCCCGGTCCAGATTCTGCGAGTGCTGAGGAGGCGGTCCCCGCGACCCCGTAGATTAGCGACCCCTCTTACCAAACGATCGCGAGGTCTAACGTAAAGCCCGGCAAGACGGTCTCTCCCTCCAAGGTTGCCGGGCGATCGCACAATTGCGGCTCTTGCCCCGTGCGATAAATTTCCGCCGTTTGCGCCTGGCGATCGATGAGCCAGCCCAACGTCACCCCAGCATCTTGATATTCCGCCATCTTCTCCCGCAGATCCCTGGGATTGTCGCTGGGGGATTTCAGTTCGAGGACAAAATCCGGGGCGATGGGTGGAAATTTTTCCCGATCGGCTTGGCTCAGAGCCTCCCAGCGATCGCGGCGAATCCAGGATAAATCGGGCGATCGGTTGCCCCCATTGGGAAGTTTGAAGCAGGTGGAAGAATCGAATAAATATCCCAGTTTGGTGCGACGATTCCAGACCACAAACTCTGCTGACAGTTCGATATTGCGATTGCCGGTTTCGCCGCCGGTGGGGGCCATGATGATCAGTTCTCCTCGGTGGTTACGTTCGAATTTGATGTCCGGATGGTTCTCGCACAGTTGCTCGAACTGGCGATCGCTGAGGCGAACGAAGGGCGTGAGGTCGATGGTATAGGTCAGCATCTTGGGACCGGGAAAGGGGGCGGGCGATCGCTATTCTGGATCTCGCCGCTGTTCAAATCATAGCGAGTCAAATCATAGCGGGACTGGAAGCGGTGTTGTTGGGGGCGATATTGGGGGTGATCGCCAGGGTGTATAGCCTTAATCTTTGTCGACTTTGAGTTGGAATCCGAGGGCACGGTCGAAGATTTGCGATCGCCATAGATAGCGCAAGACAATGCACCAGCCGGTGGAAATTGCCAGTAATAATAGAAAATCCCCAACACTCAACGTTGCTAGTTCGAAAAAGTCGCGAGCCGGTGGGACAAATAACACCAGGCAGAATAGGATAAAACACCCCCCTGCCAACAACGTATATCGCCAATCTCCTGCTAGCTTTTCCCCACCCGTCCATAACTTTAACGGCGGTTTTAAAAAGGGCACCATCATTAATCCACAAACGGTCAGAATCGTGACCAAAGCTGTACGAGGTTCTGATAGTAAATCCCAGTCCAAGACCACCATTTCAGATGTGGCTCGGCTTACCTGCCAAATGTTTTTGACGAGATAACCCAGATAGACGCCCAAGCCCACCAGGGTCAACGTAAACGTTGCTGGTACGACGAAATGAAGCATTGATCGCAACACACTTTTCTCGCGGCTTTGCCCCGGCCTTGCCCAGAGGGGAAACCCAAAGGTGGGTAACCCTACTGCCAGCAATGTGACCACAGCACTGTGTTTATTGATCAGTGGAAAGGTCCCTAAAACTTGTCCCGTTGAAAAGATTAACAACGTCACGCAAAAGACGCGGACCATAAACAGTTTAAGTACATCCCGAATTGCATTTCGAATCCGCTGTCCTTCTAAGAAGGTGTAGGGTAATGTTTCAAAGGAATCTCCCAATAAAACAATATCGGCAGCCCCTCGGGTGGCTTTGCTACCACTTTCCATGGCGATGCCTAGGTTCGATTGTTTGAGGGATAAAACGTCGTTGACGCCATCTCCAATCATCGCCACATAGTTATCTTGTTCTCGGAGCGATCGCACAATATGGGCTTTTTGGTCCGGTGTAATGCGTCCAAAAATGGTGTGGGTTTGAACCGTTTCTAAAAAATCCTTCTCGGAGAGGGCATCCAGTTCAGCACCGGAGATGGCTTGAAGATTTTCCCCCAAACCCACTCGCGCGGCGATCGCCCGTACGGTTTCGGGATTATCCCCAGAAATGACTTTGACGGTGACCCCGGCTTGCCCAAAACCATGGAGGGTTTCGCTTACATTTGCCCGCAATTCATCGCTGAACACTAACACCGCTAGGGGGATCAAGTTGGATGGTAATTCCGCTTGATTCCGTTGGGCTGGGGCCTCGCCAATTTGGGGGGTATAGGCAAACAGCAAAACTCGAAATCCCTGACGGGCTTCCGTCGCGAGTCGATCTAGGGTTTCCGGTGGTAGCCCATGGTCCGGGGCAAATCCCGGGCGGATCATTTCCGGTGCGCCTAGGATAAATGTCCCGGTCAAATCTGATCCCGGCAGCTTGGACTCAAATGCCAGAGCACTCCATTTGCGGGCTGACGAAAATGGGATTTCATAGGCGGGCGTTTGGGGGGAACCCAGATACGCATTGGCGATCGCTTGGCTGGTGGCATTGCCATTGCCCACGCTGGCGGCATAAGCGCCCAAAATGCTTTCTAATTCATCCCGCCGCTGTTGGGTGTTTTTGCCAATGGGGATCAGTTCTTGCAGGTGAATGCGATTGGCGGTTAGCGTTCCCGTTTTATCGACACACAGCACGTCCACATTACTCAGGGACTCAACTGCATTGGCCTGCTGCACCAAAACCCGTTTCCCCACCATCCGCACCGCCGCCAGGGCATAGGACAACGTGATGGTGAGATACAACCCACTGGGGACCAAGCCCGCAATCACTGCCGCCCGTTGGACCGAATCATTCAGGGACATCAGATTCGAAAAATAGGCGATCGCCACCAATGCCCATAGGAAACAGGCGATCCCCATAAAAATGCGGATGACGATGTTGATTTCTAACTGGAGCGGCGTATAAAACCGTTTAAATTCACGGGCGCTCTGGGTTAGACGATAGGCGAGGCTTTCCTCTCCCACCTTGTCCGCCTTGTAATAGGCTCGCCCACTGATACAGATGGTCCCGGAGAATACCTCATCCCCCGTTTCTTTGGCGATCGCATCGGATTCTCCAGTTAGTAGAGACTCGTCCACGTCTACGATGCCTTGTCCGACAATGTGCCCATCCACCAGGATTTGATCCCCCCCCTGGATCAGCAAAATATCGCCGGTGACAATGCCGGCGGGATCAATTTCCTGCTCTTGTCCATCCCGCACCACTACTGCTTTGGGACGGGATAGCAGGGCAATTTCATCCAGTTTCTTTTTTGCGGCTACCTCTTGGATGACATTGACAACGACGCCCCCCAAGATGACGGCAATAAGCAGGATCGAATCCCCAAATCGCCCTAGGCCAATCAAGACGGTGCCAATGAAGAGAAAGGCAAAGTTGATGAACGTGAATAAATTTTCCTGGCAAATGTCCAGGTAAGAGCGGCTTGATTTGAGATTGACATCGTTGCCTTGACCGGCGGCGCGCAGCCTTTGGGCTTCAGAAGTACTCAGGCCATTCACGCCCGAGGGAAGGGAGACGGACGGAGAGGTTTGGGAGGTCATTGAGCCAATCGAGAACCATTGCGGATTCAGGATATCAAGGTTCACGGTGACTCTGGGATCAAAAGGGGCGATCGCTGAATCGGTCCCCCCCTCTCCCGCTTTGGGGCGATCGCTGCTCAGGGTCGGTTATCTAAGGTAAATCAATGGCCAATCAACGAAAATTGTTGGGACGGGAGTGCCTTACAGGTCCTTTGCGGAGATACCAGGTTTTGATTGAATGTTATGGGGCACTGTGTGTGGGCAGCGGCAATGGTCTGTTCGACTGCTATCAGCCTGAATGGTCTCGCCGATCCCCCAGATGACCTTGAAATTGCTTGTTGAAAGGGATGGTCCGGAGCGGTTATGGAAATTTTGTTGGCAATTGTGGGGTTGGTCATCGGTGCGGTGGTGACCTATCTGCTGATTCAAAGTCAGCTCAAAGGTCTCAACGATGCTCACAAAGCTCAGACCCGGCGGCTGCGGGAGGATCTGGAGCAGGATTTTGCCCTGCGGATGCAAACGGCCATTCAATCGGCCCAGGCGGATCACGATCGCACCGTCAAGCAAATACAGGACGACTACGAACAGCGCATTGCCTTGCTGGAATCCCAGTCTGGAGCCACCAGCGCGGCCCCTAGCTCCGCCCCCAAACCGAGCCCCGCCCCGGCACCCCTGTCCGACCCCTGGGATAATCGCAGCCGTGCTGTAGATCCCCCTCCCGCACCGGTCGCGACGCCTGCTCCTGAGCCCGTAGCTGCCCCCGCCCCTGCCCCTGAGCCGGAGCCCGCTGAAGAAGAGCCCGTTATTATTGTGGCTCCGGTGATCAGTCGCCCGGCGATCGCCCAACTCAAACAAGCTTGTAACTCTGCTGATCCCGAGGTCCGTGCCCTGGTGGCGGATGAGCTGGCGGATCATCTGGTGGGATCCGAAGCGGTACAAAGTATTGCGTTGCTGGAAAAATTGGCGGGCGATCGCCAGGCTTCGGTCCGCGTTGCCGCCTTGGAAACCTTAGCCGCTGCCCAAATCCCCGACACAATTCCCCTATTAACCAAAGCCCTACGGGATGCTAGCCCTGCTGTGGTGCGTATCGCTAGCAAAGGATTGCAAGGGATGAA
The DNA here is from genome assembly GCA_964655355.1 of uncultured bacterium. Classification (GTDB taxonomy): domain Bacteria; phylum Cyanobacteriota; class Cyanobacteriia; order CACIAM-69d; family CACIAM-69d; genus CALGDE01. The sequence goes on along the minus strand of CAZZMD010000002.1, from coordinate 81,982 downwards.
AGGGGAGGCGATCGCCCCAGACTTTATTCCCCAAACCCTACCCAGCAACGGCGTCAACAAAATCGCTGACTGATCCCCTAATTGATTCCTTCGCTGATCCCCTTATCTCTCGCAATTCTGTCCCGTTCCTGCGCCTAGTTTCTTTGATAAGCTGAGGGCTCAATTGATGCATTGAGTTTTTGAGCATTAAATCATTTGAGCCCTTGAGCAAGGGCTGACTCAAGCGTCCCCATACCCACTTGTCCCCCCATCGCCTGAAATGCTTCGAGCCGGAATCGTCGGACTGCCCAATGTGGGCAAATCCACCCTGTTTAATGCCCTGGTCGCCAATGCAAAGGCTGAGGCCGCCAACTTCCCGTTTTGCACCATTGAGCCCAATGTGGGGGTGGTTTCGGTGCCGGATGAGCGGCTGGATACCCTCGCTAAGCTGTCCGCATCAGAGAACGTGGTGCCCACGCGCATGGAGTTTGTGGATATTGCCGGCCTAGTTAAAGGGGCAAGCAAGGGCGAAGGCTTAGGGAATCAGTTCCTGGCCAATATTCGCGAGGTGGATGCGATCGTCCATGTGGTGCGTTGTTTTGATGATGACGACATTATTCACGTGGATGGATCGGTGGATCCGGCGCGGGATATTGAGGTGATTAATCTGGAGCTGATTCTGTCGGATATTGCTCAGATTGAGCGGCGGATGGAGCGCGCTAAAAAACAGGCCCGCACCAATAAGGAAGTCCAGAAGGAAATGGAAATTCTGGCGCGGTTGTTGGAAGTGCTCGAAGCAGGCAAAGGGGCGCGATCGCTCGAACTTGATCCCGACGAAGAGGAACCCCTGATTAAGAACCTGGGACTGTTGAGCCGTAAGCCGATTATCTATGCCACCAACGTGTCTGAAGATGATCTAGCGGAGGGCAACGACTGGGTGGAGCAGGTCCGCAAGGTTGCCGCTGAGGAAAACGCCGAGGTGGCGATTATTTCCGCCCAGGTGGAAGCGGAATTGGTGGAGCTGTCGGAGGAAGAGCGGACCGATTTCTTGGAAGCGTTAGGCGTCGAAGAAGGGGGCTTGAAAACCCTGATTCGGGCCACCTATACCCTGTTAGGGTTGCGCACCTTTTTCACCTCCGGTCCCCAGGAAACCCGAGCTTGGACCATTCTGGAAGGCATGTTAGCCCCCCAAGCCGCCGGCACCATTCATACCGACTTTGAGCGGGGCTTTATTCGGGCGGAAACCGTCGGCTATGACGATCTGGTCACCAGTGGTTCGATGGGGACCGCTAAGGAGAAAGGCTTGGTCCGCAGTGAGGGTAAGGCTTACACCGTTAAGGAAGGGGACGTGATGCTGTTCCGCTTTAACGTATAAGTCCAACGTATAAATCCCAATTCCAGTCAGTCCCGATTTCAGGCCTTGTCCGTCCGCAAATTTGCACCGCAATATCCGTAATCCCGTAAACCCGTAATATTTCAGATCCCTCAGACTGAGGAAGGAGCGATCGCCATGGCCCCGTTAAACCAGAATTTCTTGCCCGTTGCGTACTACCGCGGCGAATATATCCCCTTCAAGGACGCTAATCTGTCCATCGCCACCCATGCCCTCCACTACGGCACCAGTGCCTTTGGCGGTATGCGCGGCATCCCTGACCCTGAAAACCCCAATCGCATCCTGCTATTCCGGGTCGATCGCCACGCGGCTCGCCTCAGCCAAAGCGCCCGGTTCCTCCACTTCGACTTGCCCGCCGAGAAAATTGAGGACGCGATCGCCGGTTTTGTTCGCCAAAACAAGCCCACGAAATCCTTCTATATCCGCCCGTTTGTGTATACCTCTGACCTCGGCGTCGCCCCCCGCCTGCACAACGTTGAGAAGGACTTTTTCATCTACGGCTTGGAAATGGGGGATTATCTCTCGGGCGACGGCGTCTCCTGCCGGATCAGCTCCTGGTATCGCCAAGAGGATCGCAGCCTGCCGCTGCGGGGCAAAGTCGGGGGCGCTTATATCACCTCGTCCCTCGCCAAAACTGAGGCCGTGGATGCGGGCTTTGATGAGGCCATTCTGATGAATACCCAGGGTAAGGTTTGCGAAGCCACGGGGATGAATATCTTCATCGTGCGCAATGGCAAGGTGATCACCCCCGGCGTGGAGCAGGATGTCCTAGAGGGGATTACCCGCGATAGCGTGATGACCATTGCGCGGGATATGGGGTTGACCGTGGAGGAGCGGGCGATCGATAAGAGTGAATTGTTTATCGCCGATGAGGCCTTCCTCTGTGGCACCGCCGCTAAAATTGCCCCCATCAGCCGCATCGAAAACTACACCCTGCCGACGGATCGCCCCATTGCGGACCAACTGCGGGAAACCTTGACGGCGATCGTGGAAGATCGGGAGCCGAAATATTCCGACTGGGTTTACGCGATCGACCTGTAGGGATCGACCTATGGAGACCCCTGCCATGGACCCTGGGCTTACGTCTCAGTCCCAGTGGTTAATGTAGACATCAGATGTTGCCAAGTTTTGCGAGGGGGGACACCGCCTAGACAGCTTCCCTCGCGATGGGCTTGAATAAGGCAGTCAATATCTGATAACGCTGATAACCACCCGAGAAGGACGAACGCCGCCCATGAAATACGGAATCGACATTGGTCACAATGCGCCCCCGGATACCGGTGCTAGCGGCATCCTTCAGGAGGACAATCTGACACGGGATGTGGGATTGCGGGTGATCTCGAAGTTGCGATCGCTGGGCCACTCGGTGGTGAATTGCACCCCCCAGCGGGCATCCAGCGTGACCAATTCCCTATGGCAGCGTACCAACCGGGCGAATGTGAACCGGGTCGATGTGTATGTGTCGATTCACTTCAATGCGTTTAACCGGAGTGCCAACGGGACGGAAGTGTTTGCCATCAGCAGCACCGGACGGCGGTTGGCGGGCGATGTGGTGAATGAGATTGCCAGCTTAGGCTTTTTCAATCGCGGGGTCAAAAATGGAGCCCATCTGTATGTGCTGCGCCATACGATCGCCCCGGCCATCCTGGTGGAATGTTGCTTCTGCGATTCCCGCGTGGATATGGATCGCTATAACGCGGAAAGTATGGCCACGGCGATCGTCACCGGATTGACGGGACAAGCACCGAGACCGACGCCCCAACCGGAGCCACAGGCGTCCGAAGAAGTACGCCAATTGCAGCGGGTCGTGAACCGGTTGCGGGTGACCGGTAGTGATGGGCGACGGTTAACGGAGGATGGCCTGTTTGGGGCAATGACCAAATCGGCGGTCCAGCGACTTCAGGCAATCCTGGGCTTGGTGAGCGATGGCATCGCGGGCGATCGCACCTGGCGGGCCATTCGTCAGGTGTTGGCGAAGCCCCTGTTGCGTCCTAACCATGCCTCTGGCCCGGCGGTGCGCTATGTGCAATACCGCATGGGCGCCGATATTGACGGCATTTTTGGACCCCAAACGGCGGCGGCAGTGCGACGGTACCAGAGCCGCAATGGTTTGACGGTGGATGGGATTGTCGGACCTCAGTCTTGGGGCAAGCTGATCGGTTAACCCTAACGGTCAAGGGGGTCTAAAGCCGTAATAATCGAATGGATCAGACGGGGAGACTCGATTCTGGTCCGTTTGTTTTGGAATGGATATTTTCGGGCTGATATTTTTTGGCTGATATTTCTGAGTGGGGACTCAAGGGGGAAACGATGGGAACGGCATTGGTAACCGGGGCGTCCATGGGCATTGGCGCGGAATTTGCAAAGGCGTTGGCCGCCCGTAAATTAGATCTCATCTTGACGGCGCGATCGCAGGACAAATTAGAAACCCTTGCGAAAGAATTGGGCGATCACCACGGCATCAAAACCTATTGCATCCCCCTAGATTTGAGTGTGCCCGGTGCGGCGGCCGAACTGCGCGATCGCATTGCCGAGCTGGGATTGACGGTGGATTGGCTGATTAATAACGCTGGCTTTGGGGATTTCGGCGCATTTGCCGAGAGCGATCGCGCCAAATCCCTAGCCATGGTGAACCTGAACATCACCGCCCTAATGGAACTCACCCATGATTTTCTACCGGGTATGATCCAACGTCGCAGCGGCACAATCATTAACCTGGCATCGATCGCAGGCTATCAACCGCTGCCTTACATGGGGCTGTATGCGGCAACAAAAGCGTTTGTGCTGAATTTCAGCGAAGCCCTATGGGCAGAAAACAAAGAGTATGGTGTGCGAGTTTTGGGACTTTGCCCGGGTCCTACCCGTACGGAATTTTTTGATGCGGCCGATTTTCCCACGACCGTTGCGCCCAAGCCCGAATCCGCAACGACACCGGCCCAGGTGGTCGCCGATGCGATCGCCGCAGTGGAATCCAACCAACCCAACTGTGTCACCGGCGGCCTAGCCAATCAGCTCTTGGTCAATTCGGGACGTTTCTTCCCCCGCGGCTGGTTAGCTAGCTCCGTCAAGGCGATGTTCAAGCAGTCCAAAGGTATGAAATAGAGTATTCCACTTATGCCCCTCACGAGCCCCCGTAAACAAGGGGGCTTAGCGTAGACGGTAGTGCTGCAAGGTAATAGTGCTGCAAAGTAACGTTCAAGCTTGTCAGGTTAGCCCGATTGATTCATGAAAGAGGTCTTTTGAATCGGGATGGCGGGATTCGAACCCACGGCCCCCTCGTCCCGAACGGGAAAGAAAACTTAGTGAACGCGAGTACGGGATAAGACTCAGAGTGCCAGAGACGGCTTGCGGGGCTGATGGCAATACGCCACTAGCCCCGCCATCAAGTGCACAAAGCAATTCACTGGACTGCGATGTCTGGAATGCTCAATTTGGCAAAGGGTCTTGAGTTGCCCGATGACTGTCTCGATGAGGGTTCGCTTGCGAGCCAAAAGCTTATCCCCTTCGAGCATCAGAGAATTCTTCATGTTTCGACGGGGCTTGGCAAAGAACTGAATTCGCTGACTTTCCCACAGTTGCTGAGCTAGCGCTTTGGACACATATCCCTTATCGGCAAACACTTTTCCGAAGCAGCCCCTCAGCAGTTGAGCCGCAGGCTTGCGGTCATCCGTGTTGCCTGGAGTCACGGTACAGTCGAGCAGTTCTCCCTGGTGATTGATGACCAGATGCAGCTTGAAGCCGAAGAACCAGCCCACCGATGTCTTGCTGTGAGCCGCCAGATTGCGGAGGACCCGATGTTGACTGATGCGACGGTTGTGGCACACCCTCAAGCTGGTGGCATCCATGAAACTGATACCAGTGCAGGAGCCGAAACAGCTTTTGAGATAAACACACAGGGGAATCAGAGCTGAGGGGATCCAGTCGACGAAGCGCTGATAACTGACTAGACCGGGGAAAGCACTCGCCCAATACTCTCGAACATGCCGTTGGTAATAGCCTTTGAAGGTGCGATAGCCATGTCTTTGAAATGCAATCAGGATTATGAGTGTCGGCGAATCAGAGCAAGCAATCGGCTTGATTTTTGTCCAAATTTCGTCCACGCCCAAACGACCACTGGCTAAGCCTTTGAAGTCATTTTGAGGGGTAGGCATCTCCTATCCATTTCGTCCAAATCTCGTCCATTCACCTACCCCTAAAGGCTGAAACCCAGCCATGGCGGCCGTTCCAGAGGTTGAGATCCTTGGACTCATAAACCCAGGGTCAGCAGTTCAAACCTGCCTCGAGCCACCCCAAAACCCGCTCCCCACAAGGGTTTCAGGGATTGTGAATTTAGGTAAAGTCCACTCAGAAATGTTGTTGGACTACGTTTGGACTAAAGCGGCTAATCCGGCTCTGTCGCAAAAACAAGGAGCGGTAATGTGGAGGTCAGTGTCGCAGCTTCCCATCTCAAGTTCATGTCCCATTCCGCCCCCTTCAAGGGTCAGCATTTCCAAGACGACATCATCTTGCTCAACGTGCGCTGGCATTGCCGCTACGGGCTCAGTTACCGGAATTTAGGAGAAGTGATGGTCGAACGCGGACTCTGTGTGGACCACAGCACCATCCACCGCTGGGTGCTGCAATATGCCCCGGACCTGGACAAACGATGCCGCCCCCGTCTTCGTCCCCCAGGGGACTCGTGGAAAGTAGATGAAACCTACGTGAAAGTGAAAGGGCAGTGGAAATACCTTTACCGGGCAGTGGACGAGACCGGTCAAACCCTAGACTTCATGCTCAGTGCCAAGCGGGATGCCAAAGCCGCGAAACGATTCTTCAGCAAGCTATTGAAGGGGGGGCAGACCCAAACGCCACGGGTGACTAACGTGGATCAAAATCCAGCCTATCCCAAGGCTGTGAAGCAGCTCAAAGAGGAGAAGCACCTTCCTCAGGCAACTCAACTTAGCCCCATTCAATACCTCAACAATCGAGTGGAGCAAGACCATCGGCGAATCAAGCGGCGGGTCAAACCTGGAGTAGGATTTGGAGCGTTCAACACCGCTCGTCGCACCTTAAAAGGTTACGAAGCGATGTCCATGATTAGCAAAGGACAGATTCGTGGCGTTGAAAGGAACGATGTGATGGGACAGATCTCTTTCATTCATGGTCTCTTTGGGGTCGCTATCTAATCATGAGACCAGGAGCTGCGGTTCCTGCCCCTTCTTGCATTTTTGCGACAGAGTCCGCAAAGGTCTCCATCAGAACCTTGGCATTTTTCCTCACAAAAACCACACAATCCTAAAGCGCGCATAAAGAGATCAGCAAAAAACATCGCTATAAACCCCAGAATTATAAAGCTTGAATGAAGTTCCTTTGAAGTTTTGATGAAGAAGGTGTTTCCTCTAGGGAAGGATGTTAGATTTCAACCACGATCCGTTGAAATACAGAGAAGCCACAACAACAACAACATAGTTGTTTTCTCCGTAGTCTCCCGTATTGGCTGGGTTCTCGCCCTAGCCTCATTCAGTCACCAGCATCATTGTGTAACTGACGATGACTTTCAAAACGTCGACGGTTATGAAGGTCTCTGATCTGCAGATCAGCTTTTAGTTTGCCAACCATAACCCAACGGCTTTCCCTCACCAGTCCTTGGTGAGGACAGATTCTTCTTTCCCTCACCAGTCCTTGGTGAGGACAGATTCTTCTTTCCCTCACCAGTCCTT
>CAZZMD010000002.1:70518-74811 GCA_964655355.1 uncultured bacterium | reverse complement strand
GGTGAGGACAGATTCCTCGTAGATACCCAGGTTGCTTTACCACCACAGAACATCATGGCACTCACCACTGACTTTAATTCGGTTTCGCTAACAGGTCTTGGCGTCAACAACCCAACTTCGATTCAGTTTGGCCCCGATGGCCGCCTCTATGTTTCGCAGCAAGATGGCACGATCAAAATTGCTGCCATTGAAGCGGTTGTCAATGGGCAGGGTGAGATTACGGGGTATCAGGTTGCTGCAGGCACCAGCGTTCAAACCATCTCTTCTGTCAAAGCGATCCCCAATCACGATGACGACGGCTCGCTCAACACTGGCCAAAATAAACGCCAGTCCACCGGACTGGTTGTGGTGGCAGGGGCGAATGGAGAACCGGTTATCTACGTTGGGTCCAGTGATCCTCGCATCGGTGGTGGCGGCAGTGGGGCAGAAAAGAATTTAGATACCAACTCGAGTATTATCTCGCGCTTAACCCAGCAACCGGATGGCTCTTGGGAAAAAGTTGATGTGGTGATTGGACTGCCGCGCTCAGAAGAAAATCACTCCATCAATGGCCTGGATATTCGGACGGAGATCGTTGACGGTCAACCCCATCAAATCATGTATGCCGCCTCCGGCGGTCACACGAACAATGGGGCACCGAGTAATAACTTTGCCTGGACGTCCGAGTACTACTACGCTGCGGCTATGCTCCGCATTGATTTGACCCATTTGGAGCAGATTGAGGCCGATCTCCTCGCCAATGGCGGTCTGAAGGGTGGCACTGACTATGTTGATCCGTATGTCTATGCGTTGCCCACGCTCGATGATCCCACCCGTCCCAACAATGGGTCAGGTCAAGATACCGCGATCGGCACAACAGGGGCTGCCGATGCTGAGGCGGGCGATACCTTTGGGGGCAACGACGGTCTCAATCAAGCCAAATATGACCCCAACGGTCCCGTCCAAGTGTATTCGACGGGATACCGTAACCAATACGACACGGTCATTACCGAAGCAGGTAACATCTACACCTTTGACAATGGCCCGAATAACGGCTGGGGAGATAAACCTCTCACCGAAGATGGGGTAATCGTCACCTCCAGCAGCCAAGTCGCCAGTAATAAACCGAATGTTGATGTTGATAGTGGCAATGATACTGCTTCGGATAATCTCCATCTGGTGACAGACGGCTTTTATGCCGGACATCCCAATCCGGTCTATGCCTCTGGGGCGGCGGCTGGGTTATATACCGTCGATGCGAGTGGCGGAACACCCATCGTCACAAAACTGACGGATCCCAGTGATCCCAATAATGACCCCAACACCACGGCTGATGATCTCCCTGCCGATTGGAATACCATCTCCGGTGGGATCACACTCCCTGAAGCTGGGGTTTATCTGGGTAGTGGCAATAACAGCGATGGCAGCAATAAAGGCCCCGATCAATCTTTATTGACCATCGGTAGCTCGACTAACGGTCTGACCGAATATACCGCGGGTGGTCTCAGCGACGCGAGTGATAGCGAAGTCCTGATTTCAGCCTCGTTCAATGGCAATTTGGCCTTCGTTGAAATTGACTCGGACGGCACTCAAGGTGGAACGAACGTTACGGATGTTGCCACTATCAAGGTCGGCGGAACGCCCCTGGATGTCACTGCTGTCGGCAATACGGGCATTGCCGGTCAGAATGCCGCTGATTTTGCCGGAACCGTTTGGGTCGCCCAGTTTGGTGCCGATGCGATCAAAATTTTGGTGCCGGGCACCCCTCCCACCCCCGATACCGACCAAGACGATGATGGCCTTGATGATCACATCGATCCCCTACAGTATGACGCCACCAACGGTCAAAATACCGTTCTGTCTGAGGGAAGCCAACTCTTTTGGGATTTCAACCCCTCCGATTCTGGCCTGCATCCAGACCCGTCTGGGGAGTACAACATCGGCCTGACTGGCTGGATGATCAATGGTAACGATGGTTTAGAGGGGCTGACCGATCTAGACAACACTATCCGGGGAGGGGCACCGGGTATTGTCCAAGTGAAAAGTGTCGGGGCTGGAGATTTTGTAGGCGCAGCGAATACTCAGCAAGATGCGATTCAAACGGGTTTTACGGTTGGATCTGAGGTCAATAAATTCACGATTAAAGTCCCTATTTTCAACCCCTTCACCAGTGACGCTAATAATGGCGTAGCCTGGTCTGACTCTGCCTCACTGGGCATCGCCCTGGGGGATGGCAGCGCGTCAAACCTACTGGCCATTAGAGTGGGCGCTGGCAATACCACTGGCGCAGAGGTTACTGATAACCCACCGCCAGACCCAGTGATTCGCGTGACCTATGAAGAAGACGATGGCACTGGTGTGTCTGTCGACTTCGAAGTCGATGCTCCTGAACTACTCAATGCGGTTGATGATGATCAGATTGAGTTGTTCCTCACAGTGGATATGCAGACCCTTGAGGTGACACCGGCTTGGCGGTACCAAACCAGTGGCATTTGGTCAACGATACAAACCGTTGGGGCCAACCCGGTCGTTCTCCAGAGTGATGGCGTCATTGCCCAGGTTTTGCAAAATCAATATGCGATCGATGGGATCTCAAGCTCACCTGTGGTCTCTTTGGTTTCGACGTCGGCTGGTTCGCAACCCTTCACCGCCGATTTTGACGATCTCACGATCGCCACTCCCACGGTGATCAGTCAGCCCACAGGGGGAACCACGGAAGTCGCCGAAGGGAGCCTCATGGCAGACAGCTACTCTTTGGTTCTCAGTACGCCGCCCACGGATGATGTCACCGTAACCCTCTCCTCGAATGAGGATATTACCCTCAGCCAAACTCAGGTGGTCTTTACACCGACCAATTGGGATATTCCTCAAATCGTTAGCATTACGGCGGTTGACGACATCCTAATTGAGGGGCCTGAGATCGTTGCGATCGCCCAGACCGTTAGCAGCAGCGATGCTGACTTTAATGGGCTCAACCTGCCGGACTTGTCCCTCACGGTCCTAGATAACGATACCCCCGAGGTGCTGTTGCTTGAGAGCGACGGCACAACAGCGATCAGTGAAGATGGCACCCCCGATACCTACAACCTAGTCCTAGCGACTCAGCCCACGGATGATGTCACGGTGTCCCTGTCCTCCAGTGATCAGTTCACCCTGGACAAAACCCAGGTGGTCTTTACCTCTGAGAACTGGGATATACCGCAGAGTATCGAGATTACTGCCGTCGATGATGCAACACCAGAGGGCGATGAAATCGTTGCGATCAGTCACACCGTTAGCAGTCTTGACCCTGACTACGATGGTCAAAGTGTTGCTGACCTTTCGGTTACGGTGATTGACAATGATGCGTCACCCACAGTGGTGATGCATCGCATCAATGTGGGGGGCAGCCAGGTCCAAGCACCGGATGGCTCAATCTGGTCTGCCGATACCAATAGCAACCCCTCTGCCCATCGGGTTAGCAGTGGTGGCAGCAAAATCTATACCACTAGCGCCACCATTGACCTGAGTGATCCCAATTTGCCCGCCAGTGCCCTGGCTGCCGATATTTTTCAATCAGAACGCTGGGATCCCCCATCGGGTGATCCCATGCAGTGGGCATTTGACGTTGCCGATGGAGACTACGAAGTCAACCTCTATCTGGCAGAAATTTATGAGGGTACGGCCCATGTAGGAGGTCGGATCTTCGACGTGTCTGTGGAAGGCGTCGTCCCACCGATTTTTGATGATATCGACCAATTTGCGATCGCCGGTGAGAACCAAGCCTTCATGCTGTCGTACAGCACATCCGTGACTGACGGCACCCTCAACCTCGATTTTCTCAATGGGGTTGAAAACCCAGCCCTCAAGGGGATTGAGATTCTCTCTATTGGGTCTGGTTCAGTCGATACCACTGCTCCCACTGTCGTTCAAGCGAGTGCTGAGGTCATCCTGACTGAGCAATCCGATCCCCAGATTATTTCCATTACCTATAGCGACGACGGGGGGTCTGGCTTAAATCTGGCGAGCTTTGACGCTAACGACATCACGGTCACGGGCGCCACTAACGGCATTCAAACGATTTCCACCAATCCGGCAGTGACGACCAATAGTGATGGCACAGTAACTGTCGATTACGAAATCGCACCCTCTGGAGGTCAGTGGACGGCAGCTGATAATGACAGTTACACCATTGCGCTCAACGCGAATCAGGTTTTCGATCTAGCCAATAATGATGTTCCAGCTAACCTGAACCTCAATACCTTTTTAGTCAGCATTGCTGATGATGATGTTGCCCCTCCTCCAGGGGGAGTGCTCTATCGCGTCAATGCCGGG
>CAZZMD010000002.1:0-70418 GCA_964655355.1 uncultured bacterium | reverse complement strand
CCTGAGCAATACGGTCACGATTTTGGCGGGTGAGTTGACGGCGGATATTGATGTCGCTGTCTTAGAGGATTCTGAGGTTGAAGGCAGTGAGGAGGTCAGTGTCACGCTCGATGCTATTACCTCGGGCGATAGCAATATTGTCCTGGGGACAACCAATACCGCTACGGTCAATATTGATGATGATGATGGCAGTGCATTAACTGGAGCCGCAGTGCTCACCATTACCGCGAACAAAAGCAATGTTCAAATCTCAAACTTTGGCAATAACTCTTTCAAAATCACCAATGAAGGCGACAAAAAAATTGCTTCAGTCAATATCGATGTCACCAATGCGCTCTATTCAGATAGCGTCTTTGATCCTTTCGGGCTGGCAGGGGATACCACCTCAAAAGCGCTGACTATTAATACCAATGGTGGCACGGGTGTCCTCTCACCCAACACCTATAACCCCTATGTGGGCACGGGCGGGGCGTCAGGATATAAAGGTCTAAACCTAATTTTTGACGAAGCGGTTAATGGAGGTTTCGAATCTGGCGAAACGATCGGCTTTGCAATTGATATGGATCCGAACTCGGTGGCAGGCACCAATAAAGGAGACCTGGACGGCGGCAGTAGCCCCTCTTGGGATGTGGGCGGTGTTTCCGGTGCAGAGCTGATTGGGTCTACTTTTACAGTGACCTTTACCGATGGCTCTACGGCCACCGGCCAATTACAAGGGGATGGTAGCCAGGGCGGTTCCCAGGCCCTAGCGGCTCAATCGTTAACGAATCAATCGATTGTTCTAACCGTAAATGGCCTGAGTGAGGGCAGTATTGGTACCTATGATGCCAGTGGTCCCAGTGTCATTGTGAATGGACCGGCGGGCCAAATCGCACGGGTTGTCCTGACCAAAGGGTTCATTCAGCCAGTGACGCCTTATGCATCGTTTCTCGAAGACCAACTCAATATTTTGGCCGCATCCGATTTTCCGGCAAACAATGCGGTTGAGTTTCAGACCGTTGACGTTGTGCTAACAGGGGCAGATCAGGATATTTCGGGTCTCTTCAATTTCTCTGGTGTCCCAATTTATAACTTTGCTGGTGAAGATCAATTACCGCTTGGTTTCGTCGCCAGTATCATCGATTCTGACCAGGCCGATCTGCCCGTTGGTATCGAGCCTAACCAGAACGATCTACCCATTGGTGCCGTCACGCAGCCCATCTACCTCCAATTTGATGACGGATCTGCTAACGCCGCTGCCGCCAGTGCCAGCCCAGCAAATTCTTCGGGAGATGAAGCCGAAGACGGCATTAATGTCACGAATTATCAAACTGAAGCCATTGGTGCGGCCTCTAATGGTGAAGTCCCGAGTCTGGTGGATGGCGATACAGATGAAATGGGGCCAGTCAGCGTTGTATCTGATCAGACCCCAGGCAGCCATGACATCTTGACTGGCGCTTTTGATGAAAATGATGGTGAAGAGCAATTACCGCTTGGTTTCGTCGACGGTATCACCGATTCTGACCAAGCTGATCTACCCATTGGTGACGTCATGGGGCTACCCATTGGTGACGTCATTGGGGAGCCGATTATCCTCAACCAAGATTTAGGGAGTGGTAGCCCGACGAGTCTAACCGCTGTCGAGATGCTTGGCATGTCGTCATTACAACTGAATTCAGGAGATATTCTGACCGTTACCGGCGGGGAAAATGCTGTTGGGAAAATGCTGGCGAACCTGCTCGCTTAGATTTCATTGAATTGTCAACCCGCAATCTTATTTAGCCCTGGGTGCTTCAAGGGCTAGATCGGGCTCTGTCGCAAAAATGCAAGAAGGGGCAGGAACCGCGGCGTTGCTGGCGGGAAAAACCTATGCTGATGCACTACGACTGGCCCAACTCAAGGTTCGTGCCCAGTCTCCTTTACCCCGTGATTGGGCAGCGTTTGTGGTGATTGGCGATGGCGATCGCACCCTAATTCAGAATTGATGCCACATTTCCCCTGTGACATCATCGATCTATGGGTTTATCAGGGTGCTGTTATGCGGATTTTTTCTGGGGCGATCGCGCTGGGTTTGTTGATGGGGCTGCCCGTTGGGGTGCTTGTGGTGGAGTCGACGTCGGCCCAAGAAGAGCTGACTCAGGCACCCCAGAACGAAAAGAAAGCAGAGGCAGAGCGACTGTTCGAGCAGGGCGTTCAGCAGAATGAAAGCAGCCAATATCAAGAAGCGCGGCAATCTTGGGAAGCTGCGTTAGAGCTTTTTCGAGAACTGGGCGATCGCACTGGAGAAAGCGCTGCCCTGAGTAAAATTGGTGTGGCTTACATCCATCAAGGTCAATATGACCAGGCGTTGGACTATCATCAGCAGGCTTTGACCATTGCCAGAGAAATAGGCGATCGCGCCGAAGAAGCTATTGCCCTCAACGGCATAGGTTGGGTTAAGGTCAGGCGGGGTGAATACGCTCAAGCATTAGAGCATTACCAGCAAGCGTTAGCAATCGCTCGGGAAGTCGGTGAGCGTCTAGATGAAGCTAGGTCACTCCAAGGCCTTGGTTCTCTTTACTGGAGTCAGGGGCAACACACTCAGGCATTAGAGTATTACCAGCAAGTATTGGCCATTGCTCAAGAAGTGGGTAATCGCGCCAGAGAAGGTGGCACTCTCGCTGACCTCGGTGCGATTTATAGCGAGCAAGGTCAACTCACTCAGGCATTAGAGCATTACCAGCAATCACTAGCTATTGTTCAAGAAGTGAGTGATCGCCACGGGGAAGGTTACGTTCTCCAGGGCATCGGTTTAGTGTATAGGGCTCAAGGTCAAGACGCTCAGGCATTAGATTATTACCAGCAAGCATTAGCCATTCATCGGGAGGTGGGTGATCGCGGCGGGGAAGGTTCGATTCTCATTTCTATCGGTGTGGTTTATTGCGATCAAGGGCAATACGCGCAAGCCTTGAAGTATTTTCAACAGGTACTGGCAATTTATCAAGAAATAGGTGGTAGTTCCTTAGAAAGCCATACCCTCACCCTTATCGGTGTTGCCTACAATGGGCTAGGGAGAGAGGACAAAGCATTAGCATACTTTCGCCAAAGCATCGAAGTCTCCGAGACTGTTGAGCACAATGTATTAGCAAATGACCAAAGTCGAATTGCATTCTTTGAAAATAGAACTTATATCTACTCAGCTCTAGAAGAAAGCCTGATTGCCCAAGACAAAATTGCCGAATCTTTGGAAATTGCGGATCGCTCCCGAGCCCGATCGCTCATCCAATTCCTCACCCCATCTACCAACGACCAACCTCGGGAACCGCTCAATATTGAGCAAATCAAACGACTTGCCCGCGCCAAAAACGCCACCCTTATCACTTACTCTATTTCCGGAGAAGCTTCCTCCACTTCCGGAGAAGATCTCTACATCTGGGTGGTTTCCCCCAACGGTGATCTCAACTTTGCCAAAGCCAATCCTGAAGAGGCAGGGGTGCCCGTTGCTCAAGTGGCGAGACGCTCCCGTGCTGCCGTCACGAGCCGAGGACTGAGCGACATAATCTTTTCCCAAGATCCCTATCGCCTTGCCCAAGCCATCCGAGGCAGCGGTACCAATGGTCTTCGGGCTGGGAGCCCAGAAAACCTCGAACGGGGCTATGACCTGCTGATCAAACCCATTGAGCAATACCTCCCCAAACAACGGGAAAGCCGACTGATCATCGTTCCCCATCGAGAACTCGGCACCATCCCCTTCACCGCCCTATTCAAAAAGGGGCAAGGCTTCTTTATTGACCGCTACACCGTCACCATCACCCCATCCCTGCAAATCCTCGACACCCTGCAACAAACTAAGCCCACAGCCACCGGCGCTCCCCTGGTGATGGGCAACCCCAGCCCCATGGTGGGCAACCTCAGCCCCCTCCCCGGCACCGAAGCCGAAGCCACCGCGATCGCCCAAAAGCTCAACACCGAGCCAATCCTGGGCGACCAAGCCACCGAAGCCACCATCAAAAGCAGACTAGCCAACGCCAGCATCCTCCACCTCGCCACCCATGGGGTGATCCAAAAAAGCGATCGCGACAGCAATAGCTGGCTTGCCCTAGCGGACCGCTTCCCTGACGGCATCCAAGACAACAAACTAACCATCAGCGAAATCTTTGGCAGCGAACTCAATGCCCAGATTGCCGTCCTGAGCGCCTGCGACACCAACAGCGGTCAAACCAGCGGCGAAGGCGTGGTCAGCCTAGCCCGCGCATTTCTGAAAGCCGGCGTCCCCACCGTCGTCGCCAGCTCGTGGAAAGTCCCCGACCAACAGACCCGAATGCTAATGGAAGAATTCTACGACCAGCTCCTGGCCGGCAAAACCTATGCCCAAGCCTTGCGCAGTGCCCAAATCAAAGTGCGTGCCGAATTCCCAAATCCCTTTTATTGGGCAGCGTTCACCGTCATCGGCGAGGGCGATCGCACCTTGGAACTTCCTTAAATTCCACCAAGTTTGCCTATGCCATATTGAGCTTAGATAGACTAGCGAGCGAATAATGAAAACTTTGGGCAGGGCGATCGCATTAGGGTTATTGCCATGGCTGCCCATCGCTGGCGTTTCACAGGCGATCCCTGCAGCGCCTGAATTAGTGCAAGGGGAATTAGACGGAACGGAGCGGCGATTACGGGATGGGAGTTTGTATGATGTCCACTACTTTGCAGGGAAGCGGGGAAGCACCATTGTCGTCACTTTGGAGAGTGCAGAATTTGATACCTATCTAGTGGTTTTTGGTCCCGATGGGGAGGCGATCGCCCGCCAAAATGATGGCGATGGAACCAATGCCCGGCGGGTCATCAGGCTACCTCAGGATGGGCGCTATCGAGTTTGGGCAACGTCTAATCGACCGGGCGATCAGGGCACTTATCGGTTGCAATGGCGATCCGCAACAACGGCAGAGACAGCACAGCTTGAGAAACACCAAACCGCTGAAGCCCTGGTTAAGGAGGGAACCAACCACTACCTCAAAGGGGAATTTCGAGACGCGCTGAAAGATTGGCAGGCGGCCCTGATTCTGTTCCGAGCAGTGGGCGATCTCAAGGGGGAAGGGAATACTTTCGGTAATATTGGGTTGACCTATGATGCCTTGGGAGAATACGAGCGGGCCATTGGATTTCATCGCCAAAATTTGACCATCGCCCGCACGATTGGTGATCGCACCAGTGAATCCAATGCTCTGATTAATATAGGTTCGGCTCACCTATCCCTGGGACAGTATCAGCGGGCCATTGATGTTTTTGACCAAGCTTTGATCATCAAACGGGCAGATAGGGATGTCAAAGGAACGGCAAATGTTCTGGGAAATCTTGGCATTACTTACTATTCCTTGGGGCAGTATCGACGGGCGATCGAGCTTTACAACCAAGCTTTAACCCTTGATCGCGAAACGGGCGATCGCCGGGGGGAAGCCGCTTCCTTAGGCAGTCTAGGCAGTGTTTATAGTGCCCTGGGGCAGTACCGACGGGCTATCGACTTTCACCGTCAGTCCTTGGACATTCACCGTGACACGGGCGATCGCCAGGGGGAGGCCACTGCCCTAGGCAACCTTGGGGTGGCTCACCATTCCTTGGAAGAGTACGAGCAGGCGATTGATTTTCATAACCAGTCCCTAGGGATCAAACGGGCCATTGGCAGCCGTCAAGGGGAAGCTAATTCCCTCGCCAATCTCGGTCTGGCGTACGACGCTCTGAAGCAATATGACCGGGCAGTGGCGCTGCACCAGCAATCCCTAACCTTATTCCGCGAGCTGGGCAGCCGTCGGGAAGCGGCGATCGCCCTGGGGAATCTTGGGATTACCTATGATTCCTTGGGGCAATATGAGCAGGCCCTTGAAGTCCACCAGCAGTCCTTAACCATCGCGAGGGACATTGGCGATCGCCGGGGTGAGGCACTGATTCTGGGGAACATCGGCGTGGTGTATCAATCCCTGGAGCAGTACGACCGAGCAGAATCGTTTTTTCGACGGAGCCTTGCGGTCACGGAAACCCTGGAAAAAGAGTTAGGGAAAAATGATCGCGATCGGATCTCATTTTTTGAAACCAATGCGGTCATCTATTCTGCCTTGACCCAACTGTTGATCACCCAGGGCAAAACTGAACATGCGTTGGTCGCAGCGGATCGTTCCCGAGCCCGATCATTGGTCCAATTCCTGAACTCATCCACCAGCGACCAACCGAGTACCCCCCTTAATATCAACCAGATCAAACAACTGGCACGGGACACAAACGCCACCCTGATAACCTACTCCACCGTTGAAAAAGACCTTTACATTTGGGTTGTTTCTCCCACGGGTGAGCTGAACTTTGTCAGAGCAGAGCCTGAAGCGGCGGGGCTTTATCTCCGCCAAGCCTCCCAGGATATTCGCAGTGCAGCCACTTTCGGAACCTTTAATGACCAACTCTTCAATCAGAGTAAATACCGCATCGACCTTCTCGCTATGCGAGGGGATGGCACCGGTCCCCTTTGGGCAGGGAGCCCTGAATATTTGGAGCGAGGCTATCAACTCCTGATCCACCCCATCGAGGAGCATTTACCGAAGGCCCCAGGCAGTCGATTAATCATCGTTCCCCACCGCGAATTAGGGACGGTTCCCTTTGCTGCCCTATTCAAGGAAGGCCAAGGATTTTTGATTGATCGCTACACCATCACCGTCACCCCCTCGCTGCAAATCCTTCATACCCTTCAACACGCAACATCCACAGCCAAGGGTGCTCCGTTAGTGGTTGGTAATCCCAGTCCCATGCCGGATCAACTTAGCCCACTCCCCGGTAGTGAAATCGAGGCCACCGCGATCGCCCAAAAACTCAATACGCCTCCAATCCTAGGCAATCAAGCTACCGAAGCAGCCATCAACGCCAAACTTTCCACCGCCAATATTCTTCACTTCGCCACCCACGGCGTTATTCCCAAGAGCGATCGCGACCTGAATAGCTGGCTCGCCCTTGCCGATATTGGGTCTGACGACACCATCGACAACAAACTGACCATCAGCGAAATTTTCAACAGTAACCTCAACGCCCAACTGGCCGTGCTCAGCGCCTGCAACACCAACAGCGGAGAGATCAGTGGTGAAGGCGTCGTCGGGTTAGCCCGCGCATTCCTCAAAGCTGGGGTTCCCACCGTCGTTGCCAGTTCGTGGAAAGTGCCCGACCGTGAAACTCAGATGCTGATGGAAGCGTTTTACGACCAATTGTTGGCGGGCAAAACCTATGCCGAAGCCCTGCGAGCGGCCCAACTCAAAGTCCGTGCCCAATCCCCCAACCCTTTCGCCTGGGCAGCGTTTAGCGTAATTGGTGAGGGCGATCGCACCCTAATCAAGAACTGATGCCACATTTCCCCTATGCCATGATTTACCCATGGTGTTCTGGGAGTGTTGCGATGCAGGTTTGGGCTGGAGCGATCGCACTGGGAGTATGGATGGGATTGCCCGCTGGGGCGATCGCGGTGGAGCCGAGGGACGCTCCAGAAAACTTAGAAATTGCGCAGATTCCGACCAGCAGAGAAGAGAAGCGACAGGCCGCACTCCGTTGGCTGAGACAAGGAGCTCAGGAAGTTTTAACTAGTCGGTTCCAGGACGCATTGCAATCTCTTGGAACAGCATTGGCACTGTATCGGGAGATCGGCGATCAGGATGCGGAAGGTAGTATGCTTCGCCTCATTGGTGGCATTCACAGGCGTCAAGGTCAATACCCTCAAGCGTTGGAGTCCCTCCAGCAGGCGTTGGCGATTAGTCGTGAAGTGGGCGATCACAAAGGGGAAAACATCGCGCTTTACAACATCGGCGCAGTTTATGAAAGTCAGGGTCAATATCCTCAAGCATTGGACTACTACCAGCAGTCGTTGGCGATTAATCGTGAAGTGGGCGATCGCAAAGGGGAAGGGATTGCCCTCAACAACATCGGCGAAATTCACCGAAGTCAGGGTCAATATCCTCAAGCGTTGGACTACTACCAGCAGTCGTTGGCGATTAGTCGTGAAGTAGGCGATCACAAGGGGGAAGGCGTCATCCTCAACAATATCGGCAAAATTTATCAAAGTCAGGGTCAATACCCTCAAGCGTTGGAGTCCTTCCAGCAGGCGTTGGCGATTAATCGTGAAGTAGGCGATCGCAAGGGGGAAGGCGCCACCCTCAACAATATCGGCGCAATTTATCAAAGTCAGGGTCAATACCCTCAAGCGTTGGACTACTACCAGCAGTCGTTGGCGATTCTTCGTGCAGTGGGCGATCGCAGAGGAGAAGGTACCATCCTCAACAACATCGGCGAAATTTATCAAAGTCAGGGTCAATACCCTCAAGCGTTGGACTACTACCAGCAGTCGTTGGCGATTAATCGTGAAATGGGTGATCGCGCCGGAGAAGGCTCCACCCTCAACAACATTGGCGCCATTTACTGGCGTCAGAGTCAATACTCTCAAGCGTTGAATTACTACCAACAATCGTTGTCGATTAGTCGTGCAGTGGGCGATCGCCCCACAGAAGGGACTAACCTCAACAATATCGGCGTAATTTATAAACGCCAGGGTCAATACCCTCAAGCGTTGGAGTATTATCAGCAGTCGTTGGCGATTAATCGTGAAATGGGTGATCGCGATGGGGAAGGCATTACCCTCACCAACGTTGGTGCAGTCTACTACGCTCAAGGACAGTACTCTGAAGCAACAGAATACTTTAACCAAAGCATCGCTATCCTTAGCGCGATTGAGCAAGATCTATCCGCCAATGATGAGGCTCGAATCGCTTTCTTTGAAACTCGATTCAGCGCTTATCCTTTCCTAGAAGCGAGTCTGATTGCTCAAAATAAAACCGCTACTGCCCTGGAAATTGCAGATCGCTCCCGGGCGCGATCGCTCGTCCAATTCCTCAACCCCTCCGCTAGCAATCAACCGCCCACGCCCCTCAATATCGACCAAATCAAACAACTCGCCAAGACCAACAACGCCACCCTTATCACCTATTCCATCAATAGCCCCGACCTCTATATTTGGGTCGTGTCTCCCAACGGTCAACTCAACTTCGCCCAAGCCGACCCCGAAGCAGCAGGAATCCCCTTCCAAGAGATCACCGGC
Organism: uncultured bacterium; assembly: GCA_964655355.1. Lineage (GTDB taxonomy): Bacteria > Cyanobacteriota > Cyanobacteriia > CACIAM-69d > CACIAM-69d > CALGDE01. Next base: position 61,354 of record CAZZMD010000002.1, on the reverse strand, counting down.
AATATTCGCCGGTCTGCGACTGACCCCTTTGATTTCAGTGGATTTTTCGAGCAAGACCAGTTTCGTTTAGATTTACAAGCCCTGCGGGGGGGCAACGGTCCCACCTGGAACGGGACTCCCCAAGATTTGAAACAGGCTTATACGCTCCTCATCAAGCCCATCGAAAGTCTGTTGCCGACGGAACCGGGCGATCGCCTGATCATCGTCCCTCACCGGGAACTGGGTTCTATTCCTTTTGTTGCCCTGATTGATGAGCGCGATCGCTTTCTCTTGGATCGCTACAGCATCACCGTCACTCCATCGCTACAAACCCTAGCCACCGTCCAAACTAAAACCGGTCCCTTTACCGGAAAACCCCTAATCGTCGGTAACCCTAGCCCCATGCCCCGCGCCAATAGTGGGGATATATTCGATCCCCTACCCGGCACCGAAACCGAAGCCCAGGCGATCGCCCAACTGTTGAATGCCACTCCGATCCTGGGCAGACAAGCGACAAAAGCGGCGATTCAACAACAGCTAGAAAGTGCCAGTATTCTCCACTTCGCCACCCATGGGGAAATTGCCAACAGCGATCGCGACATCAACGGCAACTGGCTTGCCCTGTCCGCCATAGGCTCCGATCCCAACAACCACAAACTCACCCTCACGGATATTTTCAATAGCAACCTCAATGCCCAGCTAGCGGTCCTCAGCGCCTGCAATACCAACAGCGGTGAAGCGACTGGGGAAGGGGTTTTGGGATTAGCCCGCGCCTTTCTCAAGGCCGGCGTTCCCACCGTCGTTGCCAGCCTATGGCAAGTGCCCGACGACAAAACCCAGATTCTAATGGAAGCGTTTTATCAAGAATTGCTGGCGGGCAAAACCTATGCTGATGCACTACGACTGGCCCAACTCAAGGTTCGTGCCCAGTCTCCGTTACCCCGTGATTGGGCCGCATTTGTCGTGATTGGCGATGGCGATCGCACCCTCATCCAAAATCGCTAAAACACCCCGCATCACCATCGGCTCAATGGCGATCGCAGAAGGGGCAGCGTGTAAGCGCTAGGGTCAGACTAGGGTTAAGTCATTAGACCTCTTTCCCCCTGCCCCTCACACTTCTGACTCTTGCCTCCTGATTTTGCAATGCCACTCTGGTCCCCTATCCCTTACTCGCGTTTGGCGATCGCTCCCCACTGAATTTTAAAGAATGAATTTTAAGGGAGGGTAATATCGACAGCCTCGGTCGCTCCACCGGCTCCAGCCGCACCATTAACCAAAACAGCTGCTCCGGGGATAGCTCCGCCCCCTAGGGTATTGCCATTACCATTCAGGGTTGTGGCGGAATCCGTCATGAACCCGTCTAAGATGACCGAACCTGAGCTGCTATCCACAACAACAGCGCCGAAGGCACCCACTTCATCAATATCATTGCTGGTAACATTCGCTCTGAGTTCGACACCCGCATTATTTGCCCCTAAAAACAAACCTCCGACCGCACTACTCAAAATATTAATGTCATTGCCATTCACCGTTGCATCTAGCCGACCTCGACGGGCACCGAGATCAATACCGTAATCGTTAGCAATGCCATTAATTACATTGCCATCAATTTCCACGATCGCCCTGGGGGAACCCGAGCCGTCGGTGGCGAAATCAATGCCATTGCCAGAGCCGCTGAGGACTTGAATATCCGGGTTGTTATTAACACGGCCTTCCAAGATACCGTTATCAAAGGCTGCTCCCACCACAGCCGATCCACCCCGACTATAAATCCGGGTGTTGTTGATGATGTTGAAGTCTAATGTTGCCGTATCCTCGACCCCAATATTGACGCCAATGCCAATGCCAGTGTCGGGATCAATAATATTACCGGTGATATCAATTCGGGCTTGGACACTCCCCCCCGTATTCAGTTGAATCCCGTTGGTGCGATTACGGAGGAAGGAGCTGCCAGTAATATTGATATCCGCAGTGCCAGTGCCATAGGTCCGTAGTTCTAAGCCATCGGCTCCCACCCCTGTATCTTGAGTATCTCGGAAGGTGCTGTTCGTGACGTTGAGGGTGAGGGTTTCGCTGCCATAGTTGGCAATTAAGGCGGCCCGTTCAACGGTACCGCCATCAATATTGCTATTGGAAATGGTCAGAGCACCATTGATGCCGAACAGATTCAAACCCGCTTCCCGCACTTGATTCCCTACGTTGTCGATGGTGGTATTGCTAATGCTGAGGTTGGTCGTGGTGTTGGCGTTAATGCCGTTCTGGGCGCCATTATCAATGTCCAGGTTATTCAAGGTGACATCCGTCACCCCATTCAGGTGAATCGCAGCATGGGCATCCAGGTTCGTGCCGGTGGCAGGATCGCCCGCCCCCGATGATGCGTTTGTGGGATCAGCACCATTGGTACTCCCGGCATTATTGAGCTGAACGTTGTTTAAGGAAATATTAGTGGCATTCTGAATATCGAATCCCCGATCGGTCTGGTTTTGGATTAGCCCCCCCGATGCGGCGGTGCTACCGGTGCCCGTCACCGTGAATCCACCGGCCCCCACATTATTCAGCAGAACGCCATTGGTTCCACCATCAGCGGAAACACTCTGGAGGGTCACCCCAAAGGTGGTCGGTGCTCCCCCGCCAACGGTACCAATGGTGGTGTTCTGAATATTGACAGCGGTGCCGGTGGTGGTCGCGATGGTATTCGTGCTGCCTTGGACGGTGACGGTGCCGCCGTTGGTGGCGGTAAAGGCGTCATTGGCGCCGGTATTTAAGGTTAGACCGCCGGTAAAGTTAAGGGTCGCCCCAGCATTTTGATCGTTGTTATCCAGGAAGATGCCGGTGCCGGTGTCGGCGATCGCCCCGGTGAAGTTAATCGTATTCGCGGGCGTGCCACCACTGTTGGTGATTTCAATGGATCGATCCGCTGCGTTGGTAATCGCCGTGGCGATCGCAATATCCCCTTGGGCCTGGTTAATATCCACCGCACTATCGGTGGCGATCGGGGTGGTCGCACCAATGGTACCGCCGTTGATATTGACGGATCCGGTATTGCCATCAATGCCAATGGCCGAGCGGGTCGTGCCGTCGATATCCACCGTGGTGAAGGTGACATCCCCCGGATTACTGAGTAATAGGATGCCGAATCCACTGGTCCCATCAACGGTGGCGCTGCCAAAATTAAAGGTCCCGGCCGACTCCGAGATCCGGATGCCGGGCAGCAGCGTACCGGCGGTGCCGGCGATCGTACTGCTGCCAACGGTGAGGGTTCCCGTATCAACGTTATCGATCAGAACGCCGATGGTCGCCCCCGCCGCATTGTTTTTATCCACCGTGGCCAAGGTGACCCCATCCGCGCCGATCGCCACGGAACTGAGGGTTAATGCCCGCCCCGTGGTGGTATCAATATTGTTGGTGCCCGTGATGTGAAGGGTACCGCCACCGATGGCGCTCAACCCAGTCCCTGAGGTGGTGTCAATATTCAAGCCCCCATCGAAGCGAAGGGTGGCACCGGTATTATTTTGCAAATTAATCGCCGTGGCGGTACCGGTATTGGCGGTAATCGCACCGTTAAAGTCCTGGGTGCCCCCGGTATTATTGGCGCTGTTAATGGTGGTTTGACCACTGGTCCCTGCGATCGCGCCGTCATAGGTCACATTGGCCGACCCATTTTGGACGTTAAACGCCGTCCCCGTTGCCCCGGTAATCGAGCCGCCCGTAGCGCTCCAGGTGCCCGATGTCCCCGTTAAGGTCACCCCATTGGTACCCCCACCAGCGGTCAGCCCATCCAAGGCCACCGACAAGGCACCCCCCGCCGTCACTGCAAATCCGCCCCCGGTGGCATTATTGATGGCCACGTCGGCGATCGTTAGGGTGCCCACCGCTCCCCCTTGGATCCCAACCCCGCTGGCATCGCCCACATCCAACCCGCGCAGGGTATTGCCCGAGCCCAGGGTGACCCCATTCCCACCGCTGTTTTGAATCACCGGTTGGGTGCCCGAAAAGGCGGTGAAATCGGCCCCCAAACTGTTGAATGACCCGAGGGTGATGCCCGTGAGGGCCGCCAGGGTGGTGCCGGTGGTGCCATCCCCAATCAGGGTTTGATTATTCCCCAGGACAATGCCTCCGCCATATATCCCCACCCCGTCGCCATTGTTGTCACTGGTGTCCCCATCGAGAAACACATAATCACCATCACCGGTGGTCGCCCCATTAAACGCCGCCAGGCTTCTGAAGGGATCAGCCTGGGTTCCCAAATTAGCGCCGGTGGAATCCTCATCAATAAACCAGAGGATATCGTCCCCGGCCCCCGCCCCATCTAAATCCGTTAGGGTCACCGTCGCCGTAATATTCGCGGTGGCAGCGGGGGTCGGCAAACCATTGTCCTGGAGCTGATACACAAAGGTGTCGTTACCCACAGACCCCGGCACCGGTCTGAATGTAAAACTACCGTCCGCAGCCACCACAACGTTGTTGTCATCCGCTGTGGTCATGGTTGCTGCGGCTTGGGCACTGGTGAGGGTGGCCGCCACAACGGTAACCGCCGTCCCCTCAACATCCATAGCACCATCCAGCAGGTCGCCCGCGCCGTCGGGCACCGTCAAGGTCAGGTTGGCGTTGCCGGTGTAGGTGGGGGGCGTAATGGTCGGTGGATCGTTGACGGCGACGACGCTGAGGGTGCTGGTGGCGATCGCACTATCGGCGTCCCCATCATTGGCCACCACGGTCACCCCCCGAGGGGTAGTATTGGGATTCTCAGAGGTGTTGTTGTACTGAATCTGCCGTAGGGCCGTTTGCATATCGGCATTGGTTGCCCCACCCCCATTGGTCAACACAATCGAGGTGGCGGTCAGGGTCGTTGCCGTAATCCCCATGGGCAACCCCCCATTAATCGACAGACTTTCCGCGGCCCCATCCGGGGCATTCGTCAGGGTGATCGTCAGGGTTTCCACCAGATCCCCCGCGTCGGCATCACTGACGGTGCTGTCGGTATTCGCGATCGCGATCGCCCCGCCCCCTTCCGTAAAGGTGGGGGCAAAATTGACGCCCGCCGTGGTGCCATCCAAATCCACCACCGGCGGCGTATTGGGGGGCGTGACGGTCACGGTGAGGGTATCGGTGTCACTCTGGGGGCCACCGCTGCCCGTATTCCCTTGGTCGTTGGTCACCAGGGTCACGGTGGCGGTGCCAGCGGTCCCGCCAGGGTTGAATTCCAATCCATTTAAGGCCGCATTAATCTGAGCCAGCGTGCCGGCGATCATCACCGCATTCGATCCGCCGCCGCCGAGGGTGGCACCGCTGCCCACGGCCGGGGTCAGGGTGCCCAAGGTGGTTGAAATCGTGGCCTGTAACGAACTGACGCCGGCATCTAGATCCGCAATGGACAGACCAGTGAAATTAATCGGGGTGGCAACATTCGTGGTCTGGGCCCCAGGCACCGTATTCACCGGGGCATCGTTCACCGGGGCGATCGTCACCGTCGCCGTCGCCGTATCGACGCCCCCTAGCCCATCACTGATTTGATACGTAAAACTATCGGTGGCGTCGGCCGTGATGCTTTCAAAGGCGCCATTGGGGTCGTAACTAAAGTGCCGTTGGCATTCAAGGTGAGCTGGGCACCGGACGCCAGGGTGAGCAAATTACCCACATTCCCCGCCCCCCCATTCACCTGGGACACCACAAAACTGGCCCCCGCATCGGGATCACTATCGGCGGTGGTGGGGTTGGCGTTGAACACATTACTGCCGGTCAGGGCGGTGTCTTCATTGGTGCTAAAGGCATCATCCACGGCCACCGGGGGATTATTCACGCCCACCAGGGTCACCGTGGCCGTCGCCGTATCTAAGCCCCCCAACCCATCACTAATTTGATAGGTGAAGGTATCCGTGGCCGTGGCCCCCACCGCCAGGGCATTGAATTGCCCATTGGGATCGTAGCTAAAGGTGCCGTTGGCATTCAGGGTGAGTAAGGCGCCGGACCCGAGGGTGATGGCATTCCCCACGGCGGCGGCATTTCCATTCACGGCGGTGATGGTGAGGCTTGCGCCGGTATCGGGGTCGCTGTCGGCGGTGGTCGGATTGGCGGCGAGGACGTTGCCCGCGGCGATCGCGGTGTCTTCATTGGTGGTGAAGGCATCATCCACCGCCACGGGAGCATCATTCACCCCCGCGATCGTTAGGGTCACCGTGGCCGTATCAAACCCGCCCGCCCCATCGCCAATTTGATAGGTGAAGGTATCGGTGCCATTGGCCCCGGCCGCCAGGGCATTGAATTGCCCATTGGGATCGTAGCTAAAGGTGCCGTCCGCATTAACGGTTAACAGGGCATTAGAGGGTAGGGTAATCATCGTCCCCACATTGGCGGCCACCCCATTCACCTGGGTCACGGTGAAGGTTGGACTGTCGGGATCACTATCGGCGGTGGTGGGATTCGCCCCAAACAGATTGCCGCTGGCGATCGCGGTGTTCTGGTCCGTCATGAAGGCATCATCAACGGCAGTCGGATTGGTATTGACGGCATTGACAGCCACCGTTGAAACCGCAGCGGTGCTATCGAGCTCCCCATCATTGGCCACCACGGTGATCGTCCTGGGGGTGGTATTGGGATCGAGGGACGTATTGTTGAACTGCACCAGCCGCAGGGCGGTACTGTAGGCCGCGGGGGTGGCGGCACCGGTCAAGATCAAGGTGGTGGCCGTTGATGTGCCGCTAATGGAAATCCCGGCGGGCAGGGCGCCCGCCCCACCATTGACCAGCAATAGATCATCGGCTTGGGCGTTCGTGAGGCTGACGGTCAATTGCTCAATCTGATCGGCGGTTTCTGGATCCGTAATCACCGCATCGGTGTTGGCAATATTGATGGCCCCCGCGGCTTCTGTGAAGGTGGCGGCGAATCCAGTCCCTGCCCCGGCGGCATCCAAATCAACGACCGGGGGCTCGTTCACGGGGGTGATCGTGATGGTCGCCGTCGCCGTATCAAACTCACCATTGCCATCACTGATTTGATAGCTAAAGGTGTCCGTGGCGTCAGCGGCGATCGCATTAAACGCCCCATTGGGATCATAGATAAATGTCCCGTCACTATTCAGGGTGAGTTGGGCACCCGACGCCAGGGTGAGCAAATTGCCCACATTGGCGGCGACGCCGTTGACCTGGGTCAGGGTCAGGGGATCACCATCGGCGTCGCCATCAGCCGTCGTCGGATTGGCCCCTAGGACATTGCCCAGGGTCAAAGCCACATTTTCAGGGGTGGTGAAGGCGTCGTCTGTGGAGATCGGGGCATCATTCAACCCCGTAATGGTGATCGTGACGGTTGCTGTATCAACCCCGCCGCGAGCGTCACCAATTTGATAATCAAAGCTATCCGTTGCTGTCGCCCCCGCCGCCAGGGCATCAAACTGGCCGTTGGGATCATAAACAAAGGTTCCGTCCGGGTTCACCGTCAGCAATGCCCCCGAGGGCAACATCATTCCTATCCCCACATTGGCCGCCGCCCCATTCACCTGGGTCACGGCGAAAAAGGTACTATCGGGGTCACTATCGGCGGTGGTGGGATTGGCGTCGAATAAATTTCCGCCGCTGAGGGGAGTATTTTGATCGGTGGTGAACGCATCGTCGATCGCCACGGGCAGCAAATTCGGCACCGGGGGAACACTGACAGGAGGGGGAGTGATCGGATCCGGCGTGGGAACCGGTGAGGACGGGGCAGGGGATACAGCCTGGCCAAAATCACCCGCATCCAGATCGATCACCCCCTGCACAATCGCCAGAAACTCCTGGGTGAGCCGGTCCTGAATCACTGTATTTCCTTCTTCCTGCAGCAGCAGCAAATCGCTAAACTGCAACGGAGGAATCAATTCGATTTGGTCCGCCCCCCGCACAAAATCCGTGATGATATCTGCATCCGTGCGTGCCGGTCCCCCCGTTGTGGCGAAACCGGGGACATCGGACCGCTGACCAATAATAAAAATGTCGCGCCCCGCCCCACCAGTGAGGACATCTGCCCCGAGATCTCCAACCAGGACGTCTTGTCCCTCACCGCCGACTAAGGAATCGTTGTCCCGCCCCCCAAACAGGGTGTCATCCCCTGCCCCACCAATCAGGAGATCTCGCCCAAAATTGCCGAACAGAATATCATCGCCATTCTCGCCTTCCAGGGAATCATTGCCGTCAAATGGCCGTTGGCTGGGAGCGGCGGGTCCTCCCAGCAACACATCATTGCCATCCCCCCCGAGCACCCGGTCCCCGTCGCGATCGCCGTAGAGCAGATCGCTCCCCAAGTCCCCCAAAACAACATCTTCCCCTCGACCACCGTAGACCGTATCCTCTCCTCTACCCCCGAAAATCTGATCGCCGCCAGCATTCCCAAAAAGGAGATCAAATCCTTGATTGCCGAAGATAATGTCATTGCCAGCCAAGCCAAGGACATTATCAGCACCCGCTAATGCTCTGATAACATCCGCCTGGGGGGAACCGATCAGAGCATCACCTGCTGGACTGCCAGTGATATTCAGCATTGAGATGTAGCTCGATTAGGGACAAGTACGCCAAAGAAATTATTAGTAGCGGATCATAATTTTAACAATTGCATTTCCAATTGCATTTCAGGGCATTGTCAATTTAACTGTCGTGATAAGCTCTCGCTCAGAGTGACGGGACACCCCGATGAGTACTCGTTTAAGTACTCGTTACAATCGAAGACAGCTAACCGTGAAGCAACGGGCAGGGCAACGGACTGAGAGTGTGCGGACCGAAGGGTAGAGGCCATGGTGGTGGTTGTGGACACGGGGGACAGCAAACTGACGTCCGTATCATGCAGTAAATCTTGACGCCCCCGTATGAAGATTGTTGGAGGAGTAAGCCATGGATTTTGTGCGTTGCAAGGTTGGGGAGATCGCTGTTTAGGAAAGTTTGAGGGGGGCGATCGCTTTGTCAGGAAGATTTGAGGGGGGCGATCGCCCAATTCCCGATAAAGTCTCCGTGCTGTTTCCCAAGATTGCAACGTTTCCCGACACTGCCTGACTCGAAACTGTTGAATTCCTTGCTGAAAAATACGATGTGCCTCTTCTTCTGAGTTCATCTCCTTGAATCACCATCGGCTCAACAGCGATCGCCCCCAGACGCCCTAACCCAGCCCATCGCGATCGCCCCATCTCTAGCACCTCAAAAGTCTGGACTTAGTGTAAAGTTCCTGTCGAATGCTAAGGGGTGAACTAGAACTAGATTTGAACTAGATTTGGACTAAATTTAGACCGATTTCTAAGGGATTTCTCGGGGGCGATCGCCCCCAACCAACTGCCAAAGCAAAGCCCCCCCATTGATTTGGAAGGGGCTCGATAATAAACCTCTGGAATGAATCACGGAAGAGGCCTAATAAGTACAACTGCTTGATTGCAAAAGCCTAAATTGTCTTGTCTACCAGAGTGTCTCTAGCGTTGCTGACAATGCCGGCTTTTTACGATTTTCAGGAAGTTCTCAAATACGATTTGAGCGTCACGATTCATTATGGGTAGTTGCTTGCTAACGGCTTGTTTCAAGTCGTCACAGCCGGTTGAACCAAGCGTTGCTTCTAAATCCGATTTATATACAGGAATTTGTACCCAATCTTCTACTGTTTTATCAATCACCTCGCTGTGAAATTGCAGCCCAAATGCGTAATCGCCGACAGCATAGGCCTGGACTTGACAGTGATTGGAGGAGGAGAGAAGTATCGCCCCCGCTGGGAGCTGTTTCACCTCCTGCCCATGCCACTGGAGCACTTTAAAGATCTGAGGTAATCCTGCGGTTAGCGGATGGTTTCGCCCTGCTTCAGTCAGCGACACCGGTAGAAGACCGACTTCAGGGGATGCCATGGATTGAACGGTTCCACCCAACGCATCGGCTAGAAGTTGTGCTCCCAAGCAAATGCCCATGTAGGGCAACTGACGTTCTTGAACAGCCTTTCGGATCAGCGCTTTCTCTTCCACCAACCAAGGAAATTCCGCCTCATCGCCCACATTCATGGGGCCACCCATAACCCACAGCGCCGCATACCCGTCCAGCTCTGGAAATGTATCCCCCTTTTCAATTTCTACTGTATGGATCGTGATGCCAGCCTCATCACAAAACTGTTCAAAAACACCTAATCCTTCTACCGCAACGTGCTTGAGCACTAAAAATTTCATGGTCTTATGCTCCTCGTCGGTAGTATGCCACGTTCTCAGGCACCGCAATTTCAGACGCCAGCTTGGAATCAGGAATGGGGGCTCCTGCTGTTATCTGCAAGGGCAATTGTCCAGCCCAAACAGGGAGGGCATAATCTTCAGCATTATCTTTCGGTTCCCCCCTGCGGATTTTGGCTGAGCCTTCTGCAATCGGAAACGCTAGCACCGTGGTTCCTTTGACTTCTTGGGGGGTCGGTTTCCGAGCTTGTTCCCATCGTCCTGGAATAATTTGCTCCGACAAGATTTTGAGAGCGTGCATCTTTTCGTCTTCGCTGTTAACCAAAGTAGCCCGACCAAACAGCACCACCGACCGATAATTCATTTCGTGATGGAAGAGCGATCGCGCAATCACAATGCCGTCGAGTAAGGTTGCGGTCACACAGATATCGACTCCTTTGGCTAAGTTTCTAAGCATCCGGCTGGCCGTTGAGCCGTGAATATAGAGGCGATCGCCATCGCGCCCATAGCCCATGGGAATGACAAAGGGTTGGTCATCGATGACGAACCCAACATGAACCACGAGTGCTTCATCCAAAATTTCGTTGACCGTCGTGAGGTCGTGATGCCCTAAGCGGGGACGACTCCGGACCTTGCTTCGGTCAGTCACTTGTAACGCTTCTGCATTAGACACGGGTGTTTCTCCTGAATTGAGGGGCTGTTATGGGGATAAGATAATCACTGAATTGGCTCATGCCAAGAGCCAATTCTTGGCAAATCAAGTGGTCCAATTGAAGCGTTGATGGATTTGGTCATTACGGTTGATCGCTCCTCTCAGCTCCCTCTGTATCAGCAGATTGCAGAGGAGCTACGTCAGGCGGTGTTGCAAAAGCGACTCAAACCAAACCAGAAATTACCGCCATCCCGTGTGTTGGCTAAAACACTGGCGATCTCTCGTGGGACAGTCACTCAAAGTTATGAACAGCTTTTGAGTGAGGGCTATTTTGAAACGCGTTGTGGGTCAGGAACCTTTGTTTGCTCTCAACTGCCGAATGACGATTTGCAACCCGAATCGACAGGTCAAGTCAAGTTGGAAACCTCAGAACTGACGATGCTTTCCCCGTTGGGTACCGGGCTTTTGACCATTGACCAACTGGACGTCCCAGACCCTCAGACTGAAATTAGTTTTCGGTTTGGTAGCCCTGATGCTAAACAATTTCCCGTGGAGTTATGGCGACGGTTGTTGGGGCGTCACTGCCATAATTCCTCCGCGATATTGAACTACAATCCCGACGCGGCTGGATATATGCCCCTTAGGGTAGCGATCGCTGATTATCTAGGTCGTTCCCGTGCTGTGCAATGTAGTGCAGAGCAAGTGATCATTGTTAATGGCTCCCAACAGGCCCTGGATTTGATTTCTCGCCTCACTATTACCCCCGGTGATTGGGTTGCGGTAGAAGATCCGGGCTATCTCGGTGCGCGTCATTGTTTTGAAGGGCAAGGGGCTAACTTGCAGGCCGTTCCTGTTGATACTGAAGGGTTAGATGTCGAAGCACTCAAGCAATTTCATCAACCTTTCAAGCTCCTGTATGTCACGCCATCTCATCAATTTCCGACTGGCGCTATATTATCCTTGCCTCGCCGCTTAGCGCTTTTACAATGGGCATCTCAAACAGGGGCGATCATTCTCGAAGATGACTATGACAGCGAATATCGCTATGGCGATCGTCCCATTCCAGCATTGCAGGGACTTGATCGAAACAGTACTGTCATTTACGTTGGCACATTTTCAAAAATTCTCTTTCCCTCTCTACGCATCGGTTATTTAGTCGTGCCAACTGCGTGGATCCCTGTTGTGAGCCGGGCAAAGTGGTTGTGCGATCGCCAGTCTGCAACATTGGAGCAGTATGCCCTGACTGATTTCATCACCGAGGGACATTTTGAGCGCCATATCCGTAGAATGCGTCATCTTTATAACCAACGCCGTCAGGCTCTTGTGAATTCTTTAGAGCAATACTTTGGTCCCAGAATCACCATTCTTGGTGAAAATGCAGGGCTTCATTTAATGGCGAGGATCAAGACAGATTTGCCAGATAAAGTTGTGATTCAAAATGCGGCATTCAAGGACGTTGGATTGGTTAGTGCCAATGACTACTACTTAAAGAAAACAAAAGGGGGAGAGTTTATCTTCGGTTATTCCCAGCTAACTGAAACTCAGATAAAACAAGCTGTTCAAACCTTATATGACGCTCTTAAGACATAGCTGGAGACGGATCTAAGTTCGCGATCTAACTCTTATGCGCTCAAAAGTTTCAGTTTATTGACTCAAAATGGGGAAGGTAGACGGATTGGTCGTAGCATATATTCAAAGAATTGGTATAACAAGGTTGGACTATGTCTATCCTAATCGTCATGCCCTAGGGGCAATCATTGGCGATCGCCCGTCCTACCACCGACTCCCAACCCGCTCTGTTGGCTGACCGTTGGGATGGCGTGGCACGCAAGCCACCCACTGCTCACCGTCATAGCAAGCGGGAAAATAAACGAAACCGACGCTCCATACGGTAAAGGTGCTTCCCCCGCGCCCACCGCATCCGTTTTCGCCCAAGATAATCTTTTCATCCAACTCAGCATCACTGAGGGTAAGACTCTCTACGTCAGACCAACTCTCACCATTGCTAAGCATCTTGGTCGTGATTTCCTTGCGCCATGTTGTTTTGGGGCGGTTCAGATAGTAGTCTGAGGCGATTTGATGCATAAAGCTTATGATAGCTAGGCGATCGCCAACGATTCACTGCTGGGGAGGATGACATTCTCGAGATATCCCCCACAGTGCCTGGCAACCATTTCCGTACTCCGGTGCCGGAGAGCACTGCAACCCCTACTACTTCAATCCAAGGGGCCCGAACTGCGAATTGTTGTTTAAATCGGGATGGCGGGATTCGAACCCACGGCCCCCTCGTCCCGAACGAGGTGCGCTACCAAACTGCGCTACATCCCGGTATTTGCTTTTTGCTCTAGTCGAACGTAAGCATACGCCAGTATAGGCGATCGCGACAGAAATGGCCAGGGAAACTTTATGGATGAAAATCATTGGTGATCGATTAAATTGAGGCTGATAAATTGAGGCTGATCCATCCCAGCATCCGCTGTGCTTTCGCCACCGCCGATCTCCCCTATCTCACCTCCTATGAAATTTCCTATTCGACGATTTTCGAGCCGTTGGAGCACCTTGCTGGGAGTGGCGCTGGGTCTTGTTGTGGCGGTTCTGTTGGGAGGGGGATGGTGGGGCGCGGCGATCGCCCAGGCGAATCTGCCAACAGGGGTAGACGGCGCTTTGATTTTTGAACGTAGCCACGTGTCAGTGGATGGCTATGAGCTATTTGAAGTGAGTCGTGCCGGGGGATTTACCGCAGCGGTCCGGGGGCAGAGTATTAGCCGCAATTTGGATCGCGAACTGAATAATCGCCTTGACTCCGATGATCCCCTAAACGTAACCGTGGAGCAGAATGAGGGGGGAACCGTGCTCCGGGTTAACGGGGTATACATCATGACCGTGACTGATCGTGATCTCACCCCTGAGGTAGAGTCGACGATGGATCAGGGGGAGTTGTGGCGAAGGGCGATCGCTAACGCTTTGGAGCGGGCCATTGAAAATCGGCAGCCAACGGCTCTGTTGTATAGCGCTATTGCGATGGGTATTGCGATGGGTATTGCTGGCGTCTGTCACCTGGGGCTGGCGTGGTTGGGGCGGGATCAGCGACGGCAAAATCTACGGCGCCGTGATCTGAAGAATGCAGGCAATGCAGGCAATGCAGCCAGGCAAAGGGGAGGATCTGGGGGGGGGACGGCCCCGCCACCCCCCAGATACAGCATTTTGGGGATCTCCCAAGCGCGCCAAGAGACGCCCCAGCGATCGCTACTGTTGCTGCTGATTGGGGTGGCCCAAGTCAGTATTTGGGTTTTGGCGGTGGGGTATAGCGCTCAGTTGTTTCCCCCCACCCGCCGCTTACTCTATTGGATTTATGGTTTGACTAAGGCGATTCTGTCGGCGAATCTACTACGCCTTGGGGAAAGCAATTTTTCCCTGCTGAGTGTGGGTGGGTTGCTAGTGTTCGTCGCCCTGTGGTGGTTTGTTGTCCACTGGTTTGTCAGGGTTTTTAAGCGCCATATTTTGCCCCTTACAGGCATAGATCCCACTTTGAAAGCCGCCATGAGCAGCTATGCCCAGTACATGCTGTTGGGTCTGGGGGTGCTGATTATTGTGTCCGTGGTGGGGTTGGATTTGGGGGCGCTGGCGATTATTCTGGGGGGCTTTGGCGTTGGGATTGGGTTTGGCCTGCAGAATATTGCCAAGGATTTTATTAGTGGCATCATTATGCTGGTGGAGCGTCCGGTGAAGGTCGGGGAGATGGTGCAGGTGGGGGATACTACGGGCTGGGTGAAGCATATTGGCCCCCGATTTACGGAGTTGTCCCATTTGGATCGGTATCTGATTCGTGTGCCTAATTCCCAGTTTGTGGATGAGGCGGTGTTGAATTTCCGCCGCAGTGGGGTGTTTCGTCTCAAGGTTGATGTGGGGGTTGCCTATGGATCCGATGTGATGTTGGTGAGGGATTTGCTGTTGGCGGCGGCGTTGGATCCCCATCCGGAAATTTTGCGCCATCCTAATCCCGATGTGTTGTTCCTGAGTTGGGATGCCAGTGCGATCACTTTGCAGTTGATTGTGTTTATTCGCGAACCGACGAAGGGACCCCGATTGGAGGCACTGTTACGGGAGCGCATCCACGCCAATCTGGACAAATACGGTATTCAAATTCCCTTCCCCCAACGGGATTTGAATGTGAATTTGCCCAACCTGGATCGGGCGGTGAAAACTTGGCTCGATGATCGCGGTCAGACCGTTGACCCTGAGCCCGAGGTGGTGATTGAGCGTCCCCGGGTCAATATGGGGGTGGATTGGGATACCCTGGTGCGGGATATGCGCAGCAGTGAAGGAGTGCCCATTCGCGATCGCACCTTTGGATTTCGCACTTTCCCGCGATGTTTTACGGGAACGGCGGCGGTGCGGTGGATTATGCGCCACGAGCGGGCAACCCGGGAAGAGGCGGTGCGGCTGGGGCAACAGCTTTTGACCCAGGGGGTGATTCACCATGTGCTGGATGAGCACAATTTTGAGGATGCGCCCTATTTTTATCGCTTCCGCATGGATGATCCCGTTGTGCCGGAGCAATATCGGGATCCTGGGGAGGCGCCCCCCGCTGTTCCGCCGCCAGCGGTTGAACCGGATGCCATGCCGGATGCGGATGCTGCCCTTGAGGAAGAGGCCGATGCCCTCTGCGAGGCGGATCCCGATATGTTGGATCCTGCTGTGACTGGAGATGAGGAGGCAGCCGAGGCCGTTGTCCAAGAGGCGTTGGATAATGCGGGGGAGGGAAATCATCCCCCCGCTACCTAGGGGAGCAGGGCGAGCACCTGAGCCGGAGCGCCGGAGCCCCCCACTAGGGGCAGTGCGCCGATGATGACGGTAAAATCCCGGGGCGGTAATTGATTCAACTGGGTCAAACATTCCAAAACGATGCCGTCATGGGCGAGCACTTGTCGATTCACCCCAAAGGTTTCGCTCATGCCTGGGTCCACCCCATGGGTGTCGATCGCCACGCCTCCCACCTGCCGCTGAGTGATCAAAAATTCCGCGGTTGCCTCTGCAAATCCTGGAAAGTGCAGTGTGTGTGGGTCTTCGCCATTGCCCAGGAAGTCCGCTGGATCGGACCATTTTTCCTGCCATCCCGTATAGGCAATCGCGATGCAGCCCGGCGGAATCGGGCCATGTTGCCCTTCCCATCGCTCCAGATCCGAAATTTGAATGGCATAGTCTCGGTTCGTGCCACAGCGATCGCGCACATCCAGACATATGGCCGGGCGAATCCAATGCTCCGGGGGATAGTCGGCGATCGCTCGACCGTTGGGATCGAAGCTGAGTGGGGCATTGACATGGGTGGCGCTATGTTCGCCAATGCTCAATTCCCGTAGGAAATAGCCCTCTCGATCCCAGTGGGCGATCGCCGACAATCGGGTTTGGGGATCGCCGGGCCAATGGGGGATTTGGGGGTGGATGGGATGGCTAAGGTTAACAACCTTGGAATAATGAAGATGGACCATGGGTGGTTTCAAACGATGGCTTGAGACAATGGCTTGAGAGATAGCTTCGGCTTGAGAAGTCGCTTCAAGATTCGCTTCAAAATAATGACTACAAAAAAATGGTTTCGGAAACGGCGATGGTGGCTGTTGGCGGGGCTGGTGGCGTTGGTGCTGGCGATCGCGCAACCGGTATGGAGCCTCTATTCCATTGCCCGTGGGATCCGGTCCGGTGCCCCCCTCCATGTGCATCCGGTGGTGGCGTTGACCTATGACGATGGTCCCCGACTGCCGGAAACCTTAGATCTGCTGGCGGTGTTGGAAAAGGAAGAGGTCCCCGCAACCTTTTTTCAAACCGGTCGCGACATTGAAAAGTATCCGGACGTGGTGAAAAAAGTGGCGGCAGCGGGCCATGAAATCGGTAACCATTCCTATTCTCACCAGGAAATGGTGTGGCGATCGCCCGCCTTTATTGAAAGTGAACTGGCTCGTACGGACCAAGCCCTAGTTGATCTGGGGATTCCCAAACCCAAACTGATGCGCCCCCCCTTCGGCAAGCGTTTGTTGATCTTGCCCTGGTATCTCTGGCTCCGCCGACAGTCTTTAATTTTGTGGGCCGTGGATTCCAGCGATTACCTAGACGGGATCACAGCGGCGCAAATTACAGAGCGGGTCTTGGCTCAAATTAAAACCGGTCCCACCGGACCGATTGTGCTGATGCATGACGGCGGGGGCGATCGCCATCAAACGGTTTTGGCGACCCAGGAAATTATCACTCGCTTGAAGGCGGAAGGCTATACGTTTCTAACCGTTTCCGACCTGCTTTCAATCAGCGCGACCACAGGTTAACCGATCAATAAATTCTCCTCAGGGTATTGCACTAAACTGCGCTCGGTCTCGCCCACGATCGCCGACATTAACAACAGCACGCCCACCCGTCCTAAATACATCGTGACTACCAAAACCAGTTTGGCAGGAATGGCGAGGTTGGCCGTAATGCCCATCGATAAGCCCACGGTTGCGAAAGCAGAAACCGTTTCAAATAGGACTTGAATAAATGGAATTTCAGGATCGAAAATAGTAATTAATGTGGTTGCCATCAAGACAGTCCCTAGGGAGCCAATAAAGGTGGCGATCGCCTTGAGTACCAGCGAAACTGGCACCTGTCGCCGATAGCAAATCACCGTTTCCTTACCCCGCAGTACGGTCTTGGTACAGCTCATCAAAATACGGATGGTAGTGGTTTTAATGCCGCCGCCGGTTCCGCCGGGACTGGCTCCAATAAACATTAAGCCGATGGTTAGAAATAAGGCCGGCACCCTCAAATCGGCCATGTCGATGGTATTGAATCCGGCGGTACGGGTCGTCATCGATTGGAACCAGGCGGCGATTAATTTGCCGCTCCAGTCCAATCGTCCAAAGGTATTGGGATTGGTCAGTTCAATCAGAAAAAAGGTCACCAAGCCGAGTCCCCAAAGGACGACACTGGTACTGAGGGACATCTTGAAATTGAGGGAGAAATTCATTCGAGGCCGGCAGTTAATACCTCGGACAAGGGGCTGGGGCGATCGCTGTCTCCAGGGGATTGAATTTGCAAGCTGTTGCTTCCATTCCCCGGACCGGACCCACAGCACGATCTCCATAATGACTTGATAGCCAATGGCTCCCCCGATGACGAGTGCGGAAACAACGGCATTTAGAAAGGGATGGGTAACATACTCTGTAAAGCTATTGTCAAATAGACTAAATCCAGCATTGTTAAAGGAGTTTATGCTATGGAAAATGGCGAGCCAAAGTGCTCGATCAACCCCATAATCTGGGACGAAGATAATAAACATCAAAAAGATGCCGGTGATCTCAAAAATTAGTGTCACACCAATAATTGATTTCACCAGATTGCGCACCCCCGCCAATCCAGGGGTGTCTAAAGTTTGCTTTAGGGCGATTTTTTCCCGCAGCGCAAATCGTTGCCCAAATAACAACAATAAAAAGGTGGTGGCGGTCATATAGCCTAAGCCACCCACCTGAACCAAACTAACGAGAACTAGTTGCCCAAACCCAGAATAAAATTCGCCCACATTCACCACCGAAAGCCCCGTTACGCACACGGCGGAGGTGGCAGTAAACAGGGCGGTCAGGGGATCAATCCAGGCACCATCACTGCTGGAAAAGGGCAGCATTAATAACACGGTGCCGATCGCAATTAGGGCCAGAAATCCCAGGCAAATCGTGCGGGCAGGGCTCATAGGATTAGTAGGACCTAAACAGAGATCGCTTCCGATTGGCGATCGCCGGAGGCTGCCGCTGCCCCGGGACCGCGCACCGCCTTAAACATACCGAAGCGGCAGAGCCCGGCACCAAACGCGATGCGCATCAGGATTAGGGTGGGAATTTCCCGGGCGGATTTAATAAAGCCGGAGACGCCAAATTTGATCAAGCCGGCGGGGCGAGCAATGCCCTGCCAAATGGAATCGAGCCAGGAGGGGAGGGTTTCCTGGGTCCAGTCGGCGGTGGTGACGCTGCCTTCGGTAAACCCAGTCGCCTCTAGTTCTTCCGCAAAGCCTTCAATGCTGGAAAACGCAGGGTGGGACCATTGGTCCAAGAGCTGTTTCATCACCGGTTTTTCCCAGGCATTTAGGGGCACCTGGCGATCGTCCCGTTGGTTCCAGTCGGCGACGACTAAAATGCCGCCGGGTTTGAGGACGCGCAATAATTCTCGGGCGAAGACGGATTTGTCGGGCATATGGGGACCGGCTTCGATGGACCACACCACGTCAAAACTGGCGTCGGGGAAGGATAGAGCCATGGCATCGTCGACGGCAAATTTTGCGGTGACGCCGTCGGGGGTGAGTTCAGTGGCGCGGGCGACTTGCTGGGGGCTGATGGTGACGCCGGTGACATTGAAACTAAAATCCTTCGCCAGGATGCGACTGCTGCCGCCAATGCCGCAGCCCACATCGAGCACGGTGGTGCCAGCGGGCAGGGCATCCAATTCACCCCATTTCACCATTTCATGAACAAAATCGGCTTTGGCTTGCAGGAAATTTTTTGATCCCGGGGGGCTGCCGTAATGGCCCAGGTGGATGTGCTCTCCCCAATAGAATTCCAGGATGCCGTCGTTGGTCCAGTCGTCATAGGATTGGGCGACGGAGTCGGCGGATTCGTATTGGCGGGGGGTGATCAGGTATACGGCGATCGCCAGGATGGGCAGACCAATCAGCAAACCCAGCAGCAAAGGAAGACCCATGGGGATGTATACAATTCGTTGTATTTGTTCATCAAGCGCTTGGTTATTATAGTGCGTTGCCCCTCTGCTTCCTGGGGAGTATGGGATTTATTGGTGGATTTATCGATGAACCCATGGGCTGTGATTGGCAGAATTTCGGCTGTGCCCAAGTTGAACAAACTCACTGGTATTGGCTTACATATTGCCGAACTGGCTCAACATCAATCGTGCCACGGTGAAATAGGTCAAGACCCCCAACATATCGACCGCCGTCGTAATAAACGGTGCTGACATTAATGCTGGGTCAAAGCCTAAGGTGCTGAATAGGAAGGGCAAAGAGGCCCCCGCCACCGATGCCAATACTGAAATGGCAAATAGGCTGACTCCCACCGAGATCGATACCGCCATGGGATAGCCAAACAATATGGTCCCCACACAGACCATCGTCCCCAGCATGAGTCCCAACAATGCGCCGGCGATCGCCTCGCGCTGGATCACCCGAAACGGACCGGATCGGATGCGGTCAATATTTAATCCCCGGATGACCACCGTGGACGATTGGGCCCCCACATTACCGCCGGTACCGATTAGGAGCGGGATAAACGCGGCCAGGGATACCACATTTTTCAAGATATCGTCCTGCGATCGAATGATGGCCCCGGTGACGCCGTTGGTCACCAGTAACACCAATAGCCACACCACCCGCCGTTGGGCTACCTGTAATAAATTGGTCTGGAAATAATCATCATCCCCACTTTGTACACCCCCTAACGCGTAAATGTCCTTCGTGGTTTCTTCTTCCAGGATGTCGATGATGTCGTCCACCGTGACAATGCCCACCAGTCGGCTCTCGCTGTCGACCACCGGCACCGCTAAAAAGTCATAGCGCTGAATGAGTCGGGCGACTTCTTCTTGGTTTTCCCCCGTGTTCACCGAAACCACATCCCGCTTCATCAAATCTGCGACCTGATCCTCTGGCTGGGCGGTGACGATTGATCGCAGGGATACGATCCCCGTAAGCTGTCGCGTATTGTCTGTGACATACAGGTAATAGATCGTCTCCGTCACATCCGCCAACCGCCGAATCCGCATCAGCGCCTGGTCGACGGTCATTTCTTCCTTGAGGGAAATATATTTGGGCGTCATAATCCGCCCCGCCGTGCTCGCCTCATAGCCCAGCAGCAGCGCCGTCGCTTCCCGTTCCGCCGGACTCAGTTGGCCGACCAACCGCCGCACCAAGGTTGCGGGCAATTCCTCAAATAATCGAGCGCGATCATCCGGTGACATCTTATCGACAATATCCAAAACCTCTTGGCGTTTGAAATCTTCCACCAGCACTTGCTGGACGCTGGAATCCAGGAATTCGTAGACCTTCGACGCCTCGTCCTTCGATAGCAATCGGAATGCCAACACCTGCATCGTTTCCGGCAGTCCACCGATCGCATCGGCAATATCCGGCGGCGCAACGGGCCGAAGCAGCGCTTTTGCTCCCGGCAAATTATTCTCCGTTAACAGGGCATACAGTTGTGCCTGGACTAAGTCCCGCAATTCCCGCCGCGAGACTGTTGCAGAAGCGGCCGTTGGCTCGTTGCGCTCCATTCCCATATCAGTCTCCCTTCGATGCTGCCCTTAGTGTACCGGTAGTTGACTGGACCGGGGCGGCCAGCGGGGGACAGCATTCCCGCTAGCCGGTGCACCCCCAAGCCCCATACAGACTCTATTCCCAGCGATCGCCATTTCAGTAACCCAGACCACAATAACCCAGACCACAGCCCTGATTGATGGCTTGGGTTAATGGCGCTTTGGGGATTGGACTGGGGGACGGGCGATCGCCCTAGGGACATTTAGGAACCCGCGGAGGTAATGCGCCCATCAAAGTCCGTATCGATGACAAATTCTGAACTCACGTCCGAAAAATGGGAGGCGGCATCGGATAGATCGTACATGGACAGAATATCGGACTCGTCTGAGGGTTGATAGTTGGTGTCCTGCCCAGGGGGTGGGATCCGATGAACGACGCCCAAGGTTCCCGGTCGCCGGGCAAAGTGGATCCGCTCTGCGTAGAACGATAGCCGCAAAAGGTGTCCATCCCGATGCCGCCCTGAAATTTGGCAGTCTACGGGCGTATCGTCCTGTTCAATGCAGCGCTGCATTTGCTGCACCAATTGATCTTGATAATCCACCGGGATTAAATCCAGGATGGATTCCATTTTGGCGATGTCCCGGCGACGATAGCCGAAGAGGCTGGCAAATTTTCGATTGACGTACCGAAGCTTGCCGTCTGCTGTGGTGATGTACAGGGCTCGGGCGGAGGTTTGGGGTCCCATGTCCGTCGAGGGGAGCAGGACCTCGCGGGGCTGCAGGGTAGGGGTGGTATGGTCCGCATACAGTTGGGCGTTCTCCAGCACCAGGGCGATCGCATCGCTGACCTTTTCCATCAATCGCACTCCCCCTTCCGTGAAGTGATGGGGGGATTTATGGGTCAGGGTCACCAACCCTAAAATCCGATTCCCCCGCTGGAGGGGGAGACACAGGGCAGAGCGCACCGTGTAGGGCTGGTTGGGCAACACCACCCACCGCTCGTCGTCCACCGCGTCCTGAATCCAGCCAATTTTGCGGTGCTCCGTCACCCAGGCGGCTAAACCATCATCCAAAATCCGCCCCACGATCGCCCGCTTTTGCTCGCGAATCGTCGCCCCCCGGGCCAATAGACATTCGGAGACCGCACCGGAGTCATCCAATAAAAATAGGCTGCCCTGCTCTGCCTTGACGCACTCCTGGCAAATTTCCAGGATCTGTTGCAGCAGGGCCTTAATCATCAATGTGCCCGCCCCCATACGGACGGTGCGAACCCAGGTCGTTAACAGATCCTGCTGAATCAGTAGCGCTTGATTCGTGAGGACCATTTCCTGGGTGTTGGACGCGATCGCCCGTCGAGGCGGTGGCGGTGTTCCCTGGGTGTCTTGGGGATTGCTGCCATTAGATGCCGCACCATTATCCTGATCACTGACCTGATCGCCGCCGTGATCGCTGCCCTGACCATTATCCTGCTGGGACGAGCGGGACCGGGCTGCTAACCCTCGCCCAATGCGGGCCGCCAGGTTGCGTTCCTTGACGCCCCAGTCCGAGGACTCACGGTGTTGAGAAACCTGATTCGGTGGAGGGGCGCTATCATTTCCCGGGGCATTTTTAGAATGCTGGGATGGGGAAGAGCCATTAGGGGACTGCATGGGAACTTGAAGTATCTGACCTGACGGGCGGGGTGAAACCGGCAATGGGCGGCGATGGAATGGATCGGTCCCAGGGAATAGCGATCGCCCAGGATGGGGGTGCCCCCTAAGGTGTTCTTGCTGCCATGGACAGCGTTGTGGGTCGATGGGGTTTCTCGGGGGAACCTCGGTTAAGCCACACCGGGGGAGTCAGGGCAGAATCATCGAACGCTGCATGTGTTTAATAGGACACGCCACCGTCGGCAATCACCCCAACCGCTGCCCTGGAGCGATCGCCCTAGCCATGAACCCTCAACCACGGGGCCATGGATGACTGCCACCCCCTCTGAAGGAGTCGTCACTCCCACAAGGTCTCCGTTGGCAGAATACCGGACGTCCTATCCCCAGAGTGCTTTGGGTAGGGAAGGCTTCAGCACAGTTACTGAAGATTGTAAGGGATGGGTTCAGGGATTGGCTGTTCTGGCTGGGGTGTTCTTCAGGGAGGGGGGACAAAGTAACAAAACGAT
Organism: uncultured bacterium; assembly: GCA_964655355.1. Lineage (GTDB taxonomy): Bacteria > Cyanobacteriota > Cyanobacteriia > CACIAM-69d > CACIAM-69d > CALGDE01. The sequence continues at coordinate 38,146 of CAZZMD010000002.1, read as the reverse complement.
ACATCATCGAGAGGGCAATACGGAGATATGGACGCTACCTACTGGCTGGATATCGGCTGGCGGGCGGCTCCGTTGGGGTGGGGGGAATGATTTGAAGGGGCGATTACCCCGATCGCCTCGCTCACCTTGACCGTCTGGTTGGCTGCGTCGGTCGCGTTTGGGGATTGAATCGGCACGGACCAGCCGAGGCGGGTGGGTTGTTGATAAAGGGCAATCAGGGTATTGATATCGCGGGGGGAAATTCCTTGGGGGATCGCGGTGCGGGAGAAGTACATCAGGTCATCCACAAAGGGGCTGTGGCCCCAGATGCCCAAGGCATGACCCAATTCATGGCCGGCACTTCCTTTCAGGTGGGGGAAGGCTAGGTCAGGGCTGAGGTCGATATCGAATTGTTGTTTTAGGGTGACCGTTTCTGGGATTGCGTTTGGGGCAAGCTCCCCCACCGGTTGCCAATAGAGGCGGAAGATGGCGCGGGCCGCTGCTGCACGGCGGGGTTGGCGATTGAGTCCTAGGGTGAGGGGCGGTTTACGGGGATAGAAGCGAATATCTGCCTGATCCCCGTCGTCCACTTCCTGGAGCGGAATGAAGCGGGTCCAGTCCTCCAGGCTTTGATGCACGGCGTCTTGCCACCGTTGATATTGTCCGCCGGGCAGCTCCGACAGATTAAGACTGGCGCGATCGCCCACATAAACCCGCACGGGGAAGTCGGACCAGATCAGTCCTCCGATGGGGAGGTTATCCAGTTCATCAATGTAATCGTCGCCGGTGGCCAGGCGATATTGCCATTGTTTCAGGGACTCGGGCAGGGGATGGGATTGCAGGGGGGGAACGCGATCGCCTTTAAAGTCACCGTCGAGTCCTAGGGAGGGTGATCCCTGACCCAGCACGACGGCCAGGGTGATGGCGATGCCCAATAAAACAAGGACCAAGCGAGGCGATCGCCCGGTCCACTGTGATATCCAATGCCGTTTCAAATAGTTCTCTAAACGACCCATTGAAGTTGTAACTTCAACTAATTTTGCTTCTGCCTTTAACCGGCGGGGGGACCCGTCAATAGGTTAGAGCTGAGCACCACGGTCAACCCCATAAAGAGGATAGCCAGGGTCCAGGTCACCCGATTCAGGGTATTTTCTGCACTCTTGGTGCTGCTGAACAATTGGGCTTGGCCACCGATGCCGCCGAGACCGTCTCCCTTGGGGCTATGCAACAGCACGAGTACGACCAGACCTAGGCACGAACCGGCCCAAATAAATTCCAGGATTTGAACGAGCATACTAACTCAACTAACGCGGTGAAAAAGACGTGGCGGAAAAGCCTAGGGTTGTAATTCTAGCTCACAATCCCAGCCCATAATCTCATTTCTGTCTTCCACTTCTATTGAACCATTGGAGGGGAGGGGTGGGATCTGGAGGGGATCAACGAATCATGTTTAATGGGAAATAGGCCCACACGCCTTTTTGGCACGCCCGAACGCATCGTATATAGAGGAATTTCCCTAGGTTGTCTTCATCCAGCTCTGATTTACCCGCCGAGCCCGCCGAGTCCGCTACGGATACCGAGTCTGTGGCCAATCCCATCGAAGCGGCCCTCGAGAATTTTAGTGTCATTCCCGCTGCCCCGGAAGGGTTTCGCTCTGGGTTTGTCAGTATCGTGGGCCGTCCCAATGTGGGTAAGTCGACGTTGTTGAATCAGTTGGTGGGCCAGAAAATTGCGATCGTTTCGCCGACGGCCCAGACCACTCGCAATCGGCTTCAGGGGATCCTAACGTTGCCGAATGCCCAGGCAATTTTGGTGGATACGCCGGGGATTCATAAGCCTCACCACCAACTAGGCAAGATCCTGGTCCAGAATGCCTTGGGGGCGATTCGCTCAGCGGATGTCCTGATATTTGTCGTCGATGGGTCGGCTCCCCTGGGGAAGGGCGATCGCTTTATTGCCGATTGGGTACGTCGGGCAAAGGTTCCTACCATTCTCGGGATTAACAAGGCCGACCTCCAGTCGGAAGACTCAGGGGATGCCATTGATGAGAGTTATCGCGCGATCGCCGAGGAAAATGGTTGGGCGATCATCAAATTCTCCGCCCTGACGGGGGATGGGATGCCACCTTTATTAGATTCCTTGGTGGAGGGCTTGGAGCCGGGTCCCTATTACTATCCGCCGGATTTGGTGACGGATAGTCCGGAGCGCTTCATTATGGCGGAGTTGATTCGGGAGCAGATCCTATTACACACCCGTCAGGAGGTGCCCCATTCGGTGGCGATCGCCATTGAGAAGGTGCAAGAGTTGAAGAAGGCGACGCGCGTGATGGCGACGGTTAATGTGGAGCGAAAATCCCAGAAGGGGATTTTGATCGGGAAGGGGGGGGCGATGTTAAAAACCATTGGTACGGCCGCTCGGCAACAGATTCAGCGGTTGGTGAATGGTAAGGTTCATCTGGAGTTGTTTGTGCGGGTGCAGTCTGGGTGGCGGCAGTCGCGGATGCAGTTGAGTGAGTTTGGTTATCGCATTGAGGAGTAGGCAGTACGTCCACGGATGGTATTGCTTGGGGGCGCTGCCCCCAATCCCCCGCTTAAGGGTCCCATTGAAGGATTAAGACCCCTTAAGAATCCCGTTTGGATGGTGTGTTCTGTTTTTGTTTTCTTTTATGTTGAGTCGTCCTGAACAACCGAAGTCGTCGAAGGGGTCGAAGCCGTCCCTACGTCGTATTGCGAATGCTCTCCAAACGGCGGGCTGGATCGGGTTTTGGACCCAGATTGCTCTGGGGTTGGCGGCGGTTCTGCTCCTCCTGATCTCGATCCCTGGGATTATCTTTGGTGAGAATCCGTCCCAAGGGGTCAGTATTGCCATCTTTTGGGCGATTGTGTCGGTGGCGATCGCCGGTTTCAGTACCTCTCTCTCCCTCCGCTACACCCGCATCTCAAAAGGACTGCTCCAAAAGGATAATCCCCGCCAACCGAAAAAGTCCGATACGGTTCAGCTTTTACGGATCGGCGTTTATGCAGGTTTAGCGGGCATCCTCGTCGCCCTGATTGGCTCTGGAATTTCCGTGGGTGTCCTGGTGGCGAAGACGGTATCCCAGCCGACGGGCGCGATGGTATCCGACACCACGAAGATTGTGCGCCCCTTGGATACTTTTGTCGTGCTGGCTTGTATGGCGGGGATCTCTGCCAATTTTGTCGGTATGGTCACGTCCCTGTGGCTGTTTGATCGCATCGTTCACCCCCAGCCCTAATCCCCCTATGAATGACATCACTGGATTGGACAGTTGGGATGCGACAGAGGATCAACATGTTGTCCTGTCGGAAGCGTTGCGATCGCGCCTTGCCTCGCCCCTAAAAATTGGCAATTTTTCCGTCAATAGCCGCGTCCTCCAAGCGCCCCTGTCCGGCGTGACTGATTTGGTATTTCGGCGACTGGTACGACGCTATGCCCCGGAATCCATGACCTATACGGAAATGGTCCAAGCCTCGGGATTACGCCACGCCCGCAGCCTGAAAAAAATTATGGACGTGGATCCCGCCGAACGCCCGGTGAGCATCCAACTGTTTGATCGCCGCCCCGATTTCCTCGCCGAAGCCGCCCAAATGGCCGTCGCTCAAGAAGCGGACACCATCGACATCAACATGGGCTGCCCGGTCAACAAGATTACTAAAAATGGCGGCGGTTCTTCCCTGCTGCGAGATCCCGAAATGGCCGAGGCGATCGTCAAAACCGTTGTTGATGCGGTCGAAGTGCCGGTTACGGTCAAGACCCGTATTGGCTGGAACGAAAACGAGATTACGATCCTTGATTTTGCCCAGCGAATGCAGGATGCCGGCGCAGCGATGATCACTATCCACGGACGCACGCGATCGCAAGGATACAAAGGCCCCGCCCAATGGGATTGGATTCGCAAAGTTAAACAACAGCTGACGATCCCCGTCATTGCCAACGGTGATATTACGTCTGTTGCCTCCGCCGTTGCCTGCCTGGAAGCCACCGAAGCCGATGGCGTAATGTGTTCCCGCGCCACCCTGGGTAACCCCTTCCTGGTGGGAGAAATCGACCATTTTCTGAAAACTGGTCGCCTCAAACCCAAACCGACGATCGCCGAACGACTCCTGTGCGCCAAAGAACATCTGGAATCCCTTTACGATTACAAAGGCAAAAAAGGCATTTACCAAGCCCGTAAACATATGACCTGGTACGTCAAAGGATTCCCCGGCTCATCGGAATTGCGCGATCACCTCTGCCGCGTCGAATCCGTCGAGGAAGGCCATGCCCTCATTGACGGTGCCCTCACAAACTTATTAGCTGTGGTCTAAGCCATTCTTTAGATTGCCTTAAGATTTGATAGCGTAAGAGGGGGCAAGGCTAACCGCTGCGATCGGTGAGGGGGATTAACTATGGGTCGGAAACTGGATCGGAAACGAAATAAACGTCAGGGAGCGCCATCTGGGGGAGACTCGCCCCCTGAACCCTTAAGCGGTCGGGTCGTTTGGAACCACTCCACCCATATTCCCGGCCTGATCAAAATCCTTGAGCGGCTGATCAAAATTGACGGCATCGGCACCGTCACCCCCGCCGTCATTTCCCACGGGCGGTCCAACAGTCCTCAATTTCGCCTCAAGGTCTCCGTCCCCATCCGGGGCGGTTTTAAGCTGATTGCCCGCAAAGGCAAAACCATCCAGGAAGTCTTTGTTCTGACCCACCTCAGCAAGCCAGAACTAGAAGCCGCCATCCAAGGGTTGATTTGATCCCTAAGAACCTATGCCGCCGCGATCGCCTTGATATCCTTTTCCATCCACCGCACCAGCCGCTGATTCACCCACTCCGGCCGCTCATCGTGGGGGCAATGCCCCGTTTCGGCGACGGAATAAAACCGGATGCGCTCATCACCCGCCTTGGCCAAGTTCTTGTAAATATCCGCCCCTTTAATCGGCGTCCAGGGATCTGCTTCACCCCACAAAACCAGAATCGGCGCTTGGATTTGGGGTAACAGCTCCGAGGGCTTCGGTCCCGGCGGCGCACTTAAAATCGATGCGAACACCGGATAAGCCCCCTCATCGCAGGAAGGCTCATAGAGCAAATCCACCAGCTCCGGTGTAATCGCCGCCTTGTTGCCATAGACCTGCTTGAGGGTGTTTTCAATGCGATCGCGCTGGCGCACCCGGTCAAACATCCACGGCCCCAGAACCCGATTATTCACCACCTTCTCGAAGGTGCCCATCACCACCCGCAACGGCAGCGTCAACTCCTCGGGGCGATGGTTCAGCCCCCCCGCACAATTCAACAGCGCCACCCCGCGAGTCTTCTCCGGCGCCGCCGCCCCCAACATCAACGCCAACAGCGCCCCAATGGAATTCCCCACCCACACCGCCGGGCGCTTAATTTTTTCCGCCCAAAAATCCAGCACCAAATCCCGCCATAGGTCCATGGAATACTTCAGCGCCGGCTTCTGCGATCGCCCAAATCCCAATAAATCCAGCGCAAATACTTGATACCCCTGGTCGGCGATCGCCGGAATATTCTTACGCCAATGGTCCAACGACGCCCCAAAACCGTGGATCAACACCAACGGCTCCCCAGTGCCATGGGCGGTATAGCGAATGGAATATCCCCGCCATTGCCAGGTTTGACACACAAAGGCAGGCGACGATACTGACGCAGAAGCGGGGCGATCGGAAACGGTCATAGCTCAATGGGGATGGGGATTTGGGCTGTCAGGTTAGTCGCGCCGTAAACATGCCATGGGCGCGGCAAAAAACTAACGGTTTTATAACGGTACCGAATTTCTCGCATCCTGACAGCCGTGTCGCCTAGAAACCCACTCTAGAAACCCGCCCTAAAACCCCACTCTAAAATCTTTAAAACCCAAAGGGATTACGATTAAGCCGAGCTGAGACGCCCCCCCGCAACAGTACGCGACAGGGAGCGCCGTCCCCGCCTTCCCCTTCTAAGCCACAGGCATACAGCGCCACAACCTGCTGCTGCTGGTCACACACCCGCAATCGATATCCAAACCGATAGGCCGATCGCCCCACCAGTTGTAGCGATCGGTATCGGCTCAAATAATCCAGATTTTGCCAAGGCTGCGCATTAATCACCAGCTCCACCCAGGGCAACGCCTTATCCTGATCGCCCTCTGTGCCCTCAGCTCCCTCCGGCGCACCCACCGCCTCATAGACATACCACCCTTGAATGACCTTGCCCCCAACCCACGCCTGGGGTAGCCACAAACTGGGGGGTGTTAAGCCCTCCTGGTGGATTTGGGTATGGCTCGCCTGGGCACCGTCAAAGCGGCAGGGGATTTCTAACCCCTCTTCCAAGGAGACACTCAAAATATTGATGGCATCCCATAACCGCAGCGGCGCTTCTAAATCCAACCCCGGCAACATCGATTCTTGGATCGCCCTTTCCGTGATGTCTTCTAGATCTAGCAACTCCAGTGCTTCGATGGGCTCTTCTTTTGTCACGGCCGACTCTGGTCTGGGTGGAGTAGGCGTCTGAGCGATCGCCCCCGTCCCCGCCAGCACCAATGTCAGCAAAGTCCCCAATACCATCCTTGGACCGCTGATTTGCAGCCGCGATCGCAAGGTAAGACTATTTTTTCTATAATTTTTTCTGGCGGAGTTTGGATTAGCCATCACACGGACAGGGGCGATCGCAACACCATGGGCGATCGGGCCCTAATTTAAGAACAGATACCCCCATCCTAAACAAAAAGTCCTCAGTCCCAAGAGAGTCCAAACAAAAAAACCGCAGCCCATGCCTAAGGCACTACTGCGGTCTAGCTCTACCTAAAGTTGTGAGAATTTTTTGCCTCCAGCGGGATAAGAAGCACCCCCTAGAGGCAATGCCGAGAAAGCAGAAGGATTACAGATCCTATGCTTCGCTTTCGGTGCCCTTTTGCAGCTTACGCTTACCGGCATAGAGACCGACCAACGCAGCCAAACCAACCATTGCAGAAGGCTCAGGGGTGCTAGCGGGGGGATCCATCTCCATCCCATCGATGTTCACGATGTACTGACCGCTGTGGGACTCGCCATCGCTGGTCTCGGTCACGCCAGTTGCTTTAGCTTTGAAGCTGTACTCGTAGGTGGTCTCGCCGTTGTAAATCACCTTCACCAGCTCGCTAGCCTGCAATTTCAGACCCTGACCACCGGTCAGCTGCCCAATGCCGGCCTCGATTGCTTGGCTGCTTTTGTTCGTCAAATCGGCCAAGCCCTCGTAGAAGAAGCTTGCGTAGGCTTCGACATCAAAGAGGTTGTTGTGGCCAATCAAGCCGATGCTGATTTCCTCAGTCACGCTGGCTTGCTCCACAAAGGAGACGTTGGGGTCGCTCAGGCGAGCCAGGACCTCATCCGAACCAAGAAGCTCCTGCGAAAGGCTAGCGATCAAGCCGTTCAGGACGACGGGATTGCTAACGTCAATACCTTCCGCTTGCAGAACTGCCCCAATAACGGGGTTCTGGGCGAGGGTTGCACCGAGGGCATCAGTGACCCATTTCGTTGCCAGGGCTTCGGTCCAGTCGGACTTCGTCAAGCTGCTGATGGTGATGTCTTTTTTATTGATTTTACCGGTTAGCTCAACTGCGTTGGTCCAGCCGCCAGAGGTTTCACTGTCGAAATCCAACTCGACGTTGCCTGCATCGGTGCCCAGGACTGCGTTGAGGTCGGTGCAATTGTTTGCGGTGGTGGTGTTGCCCACTTGGCAGTAGAGTTCGTAGTCGGTGCCATCAACGCCGCTCACGCTTGCGCCGGTCAAACCAGCAGCGGATGCAGGAGCGCCGATCGCCAAGCCCATGCCAGCGGCGACGGAAGCGCTAATCAAAATCTTTTTCAGGAGATGTGCCATTGTTTTTACTCTCTCGGTATTGATGTGGAATGAGTTTTGCGGCTCTATGCAGACTAAGCAGATTTAAGCCTGACCGGGAGCTGCACCCACGCCCTTAGGCTTTTGCTGTTGTACCCATACTAGGGGAGGTCAAGGGAAAGATCAGTAAAGAATTAGTGAAGCCTTGGGGTGTTTTTAAGCACTTCATAAAGCCTTCATATTGCTCCCTTTCTGTTCCCTTTCTTCCGGGGCACATCTTTAAATTACGGGGTTTTGGGCGAGGGCACGGTGATGTTGAAACTGATAGAAATGTGTTCTTAAAAGGGCTAAAACGTGATCTAAATCATGGGGCTTCACGACAGGTATCGCTGGATACTTGACGGGGCAAGAGTTTGGCCCAGGTGTCGGTGGTGACTCGGCCCGTGGTGGGAAGACCGGCACTCTCTTGAAAGCTTTGGACGCTGCGGGTGAGGTCGTCGTTGAAGATTCCATCAATGGCCCCGTCGTAGTGCCCCATCAGGGTCAGCAGGGTTTGCAGGGTGCGCACATCGGCTCCGCGATCGCCGGGCAGTAGGTCGGGCAAGTCCTGGCGTTCGGGCAGGGGGGCGATCGCGGAGCAGGTTTCCTGGGCTTGAACCGGGGAAATCAGCCATAACCCCAAACAGGTGGTGACCAGTCCCAGGGTTTGAGCGGGGATAAGCCCGGGGATAAGCCAGTGACGGGGATGGGGCATGGGTTTGAGTATGGGTTTGAGTGTAGAGGGACGGCATTAGCCGGTAATCACCAGCATTTTATTTCCGCCCCGCTGAAATTCATAATCCACGGTTTGGATTCGAACAGGGTGCCCCCCCTCACGCAATTGGGCGAGTATGGGATCCACATAGGGGGAGCGATCGCCAGCTAAGGTCAGCAGGGGAAATACTCGAACCTCCGCCGCCACTCGCAGGAGCTCCTGGAGCGATCGCCAATGGAATTCCATTGATAATTGGTCGGAGTAGAGAAAGAGCAGGTGTGAGCATAAACACAGCTCAAACTGTTGGGTTTGGAAGGTTAGGGTGGGTAACTGTTGCGGCTGGTAGCGATCGTCGGCCTTGCCCTGCTCGTAATCTGCGAGAAAGGTTTTCATGGTGTGCAATCGGGATTTGCCTAGCTCATCGGCATCGGCGAAATTCCGCCAGACGAACCGTTCTGATTGCGCCTTAACTTGACTGACAACCGTGTCATGAACGGCTTCAACCCGCTGTTGGATTTGGGCGGCAGAGAAGGCGTAGATCGGATCGATGGAGGTGACGCGATATCCCTGTTGCCCCATTTCCGCATTGAAACTGGCGGGACCGTCGCCACATCCCAAAATATTTTTTTGCAAGTCGGTGGCGGAGAGGTTGAACATTGCCCGATATTCGGCAAGGCTGCGCCCCCAGGGAATAACGCTATCCAATTGCATCAGCACTGCCCACCAGGGATGGGACCGTCAAACTAATACGCTTCAATACGCCAATTAATACGCTAATCAATACGCTAACTGTTCCGCCAAAATTATTCCGCCAAAAAATCGCAGATGTATTGGTTCACTAGCTCGGGGCGTTCTTGCTGAACCCAATGGCCGCAGTTGGGGATGTAGTGGATCTGGAAATCGCGGGCGTATTCTTCGGTGCCGTAGGTCAGTTCTTTGCCTAGGAAATTATCGTCTTCTCCCCAAATCATCAGGACCGGCATGGGGAGTTGTTTCCATTGGATGTTCATCCAGTCGGGACTGAGCACGTTGCGGTAGTAATTTAGGGCGGCAGTGACGGCTCCGGGTTTGGCGAACGCTATTTTGTAAGCGTTGATGTCGTCCTGGGTCAGGGCTTGGCGCGATCGCAGGGTGGTATCAAACAGCGTCTCAAATGAACGATAGTCGGCGACTTGGATGAGAAATTCCGGTAGCCAGGGCAGTTGGAAAAAGGCAACGTACCAGCTTTTGAGGAGTTGTTGGGGGGTGCGCAATCCCTGGAAAAAGCGGACTGGATGGGGCAGATTCATCACAATCAGATTGCTTACCAACTCCGGGTGTTGGTTGCTGACCCCCCAGGCGATCGCCCCGCCCCAATCGTGTCCGACCAGGGTGCATTGGTCATGGCCTAGGGCCTGAATCACGGCGGCCACGTCCTCAATCAAAATCGGCAGACGATAGGCACTGCTGCCCTTGGGTTTGTCCGTATCGTTATAGCCCCGTAAATCGATCGCCACGACCCGATGGGTTTTGGCCAGGGTTGGGATTTGGTGACGCCAGGAGTACCAAAATTCTGGAAACCCATGGAGCAGCAGCAGCAATGGCCCTTCGCCAGCGGTGACGTAGTGAAACTGGAGACCATTAGCCTGGACTGTGCCATGGGTCCAGGGAGCCGATTGCGATCGCTCAGAAGGCGAGGGAAACGTACGAGTCATCAATGAAGTTGCTAAGGTTTGCCAATCCCCTGCCCAGAAGGGAAATATTTAAGTGTGAAGTGTGTCAGTGTGGACCGAACACCCGCCCGATGGCTCAGTCACGACTCAGCCCCGATGAAACGTCTGGTCAAGGGGCACCCTGGGAAACCAAGAATCTGGTAGGGCAGCGCAGAAAAGCTAGGTCAACGCCTATTCTAGCGGTTGTTGCGGTACCCTCCTGTGATCGCAGAATGGCCCGCATTCCGCCGGCGATCGCCCCCCGTTTACCCATGCCTTGTCCGGATATTGGCCCCTTGGATCCGTCCTCAGATCCGTCCTGGCAGCCCTTAAATTAGCCCTTGGCTTGGATCAGTCGCCTGGATTAGCCCTTCGGATTAGTTGAATCAGTTGAGTTGGGTCAGTCCTTTGGATTAGTCCTTTGGATTAGTCCTTTAGATTAGTCCCCTGAATCAAAAGGCAGAGACAGTGGGCATCTTTGGATAAGGGGGATATACCTGGGGGAACATTCCCAGGACCAGCATCGCTGCCAGCCCCCCAGAGCGTCAGCGTTAGGGGACAATTTCTTAACAGTGCTTCCCGGATCGTTTTGATGCCAATCCATTATCCAACGGACCTCTGACCCATGGCCATCCCAACCCAATTCCTTCAACGCCTCTGGGGGGCTAGGGAATACCGAACCACCAATACCGATCCTGATTTCGAAGGCGTTCCGGTGGTGAGGGTGCCGTCTGTCTCGCTGCTGGAGCGTTACCAAGGGGCTTTCACCGGGGCGGCGATCGCCTTGGAAGCGGCTGGCACCGGGACCGCGTCCGCCCAATTTCCCTGGGCAACCCTCCAGGCGATCGTCCTCGCCTATGATCGCCCTGCCTATCGTCATCACCGCCAGCTAGACTCCCCGCCCGACTGGTCTGTCCCCCAGTGGCGGTTGGCGGAAACCCTGTGGCAAACCTTGGATCGACCGGACCTGCTGGGCAATGGCACAGTGTGGCTGCAACAAATGATGGCGGCATGGCGATCGCTGCCGTGGGCCGCCCTGGGATATCCCGATGCCCTGCGGGAGGGGTTCCCCCAAGGGGACGCGGCGATCGCCCTCCTCAAAAACCGGAGCACCGGATCCCCGTGGCACCGTTGGCTGCGGCAGGTCTCTGATAACCATCACCCGGATAACCATCACCCGGATAACCATCACCCGGAAAAACACCACCCGGATACGTATCGGCGGGATAATACAGAGGAGAAATTCCCGATCTCTGAAGTCCCGAAGGCCCCACTGACGGACTCAGACCTTTGGGTTATTTTAGGAATCCTAAGCCGCAGCAATGGCCATCTCGCCACCGCGATCGCCCAGGTCAAGGACCTTCCCCCCTTGACCGCCCCCCGAGAAGCTGCCATCCTCGGCTGGATTGGCGCTACCGTCGGTTTGATGAACGGCTTGATGAACGGCTCATCTCCGTTGACTTCCGCCCTGTCCAGCGCCCTATCCGCTGCACCGCCACCGTCCAACGCCGCCCCCGATTCCATCGCGATCGCTTACCATCAGGGCACCCAGTGTTTTTGCCAATGGGCCGGGCTCCCACCCCCGACCGTTCCCACCCTAACCCCTTGGGGGATTAGCCTCCCGTCCTCCCCACCCCCGGTGACACTGCGATAATTCAACCGAGACCTCGAGCGATACTTCACCCCCAATTCCCTTAGGAATCACGTCACATTCCAGGGAAAGACGAAATAGCAAAAGCAATAAACAAAAACAACAATCGATGCTAGAGGGGTAGGGAGCCTAGGTGGACCGCCCGTTCCCCAGTCCCGACCCCAATCTCCAAGCTGAAACATCAAGCCCTTGGACTAAGTGATGGCCCAAGGCACCTGTAGAGGGGGATGACAACCCCGACCCGTAGCGATTCTTCGACCGTTGTTTGAGATACTTAGCCATAGGGTGTGGTTCACCTTGATGTTATGGGAATGCCAAAATCTTTAATCCGAAGCATGGGGCGGTTTTGGCAACGGTCAAAACGCCGACTCAAGCGCCTGAGCCCCCTCCGGTCCTGGCTTCGCCCCTTCCACTACATTCGCCATGGCCGCCGGGCGGCCACCACCACCTTGCGCCGTCGCCTATCCCAGGCGCGACGGCTAACCTACGATTTCAATGCCACGGGCAATGGACAGCCCTGTCCAAAGACCCATCGTCAGTCCCACCAAACCCAATCCCATGGGCGTCTGATTTGGGTGATCGCCTTGCTCAGCTTGACGGCAGCCATGGGACGCCCCTACCTATCCCAACCCCAGTTTGACATTGGCACCATTGCCCCGCGTACTATCTATGCGCCCTACGATGCCACCGTCGTCGATGAGATGAGTACGGAGAATCGGCGTCAGGAAGCTCGGACGGGGGTGACGCCCGTGCTGTCCATCGATCCCCAGGCGACGGAGCAAATTAGGGAAGATTTACAGCGCTTCCTAATTCGAGGGGATGAGGTGCGGCACTTGACCCAGCCATTTCCCATTGTGCCCCCTGAGAATTTATCGGAAGAGGCGCAGATGCTGCTGCGTAAATTGCCGGAGGAAACCTGGCGATCGCTCCGGTCCCAATTGGAGGAGGGGACTTTCCGGAGCCGTTGGTTGGCGCAGCAGATGCCGTTTGTGAAACAAGGATGGCTGGCCAGCTGGACGCACGGGGAAACCTGGCGGCAGGCGGGTCAACAGCTAGAACAGTTACAAAATCAGTGGCCGAGCAATGGGATGCCCCAGTTGGGGGACAGTTTTCAATTCCCGGAGATCCTGACCCCAACGGCGGCTGGCGATGGGGATGGGCCCCCGTTGGTTGCCCCCAGCAGTTCCCTAGCGCCGCCGACGGTGGCGGGACGTTATCCTTCCCTGGAGGCGTTAGTGCAGGGGATGGGGGTGGCTCGACAGCGATATCAGGTGGCGATCGCCGCACTTAGCCGCAGCACCGAGCAAAATATCCAAGTTTTCGACGAGACCTTGCTGTCTCTCACCCCCGAGCAGTGGGAGACCGTGAAGGACGATAGCCAGGCGGCCCTGGATCGCATTTTGCTCCATGGCCTGCCGCCAGGGCTGACGGATGAGCATCGGGAAAGCATCGTGGAGACAACCCTTGGGGAGGATTTGGAAAAACCGTTGCAGCCCATGGCCAATCGGCTTTTGGTGTCGGTCACCAAGCGCCCTAATTTGCTCCAGGATTCCCAAAAGACAAGGGAGCAAGCCGAAACCGCTGCGGAGGATGTGGAGTTTATCGAGATTGCTCGGCGGCGGGGGGAAGTGATTGTGGCGGCTGGGAGCCCTATTGATACCAGCCAGTTTGCCCTGTTGGACCATTACGGCCTGAGCCGCCGTGAGATTAATTGGTGGGGCTTGCTGAAGCTATCGGGCTGGGTGTCCGTGGGGCTGCTGGTGTTTTGGATGGTGGAGCGGCGCTTTGGGCAACGGCTGCGCCGGCCAGATCATTTACTGTTGCTGTTTTTGGCGGTCAGTGCCCCGTTGAGCGCTTGGCCGGCGATGCTATTACCGGACCGATGGGGCTACGGGCTAATCGATTTGCCCCTGGTGGGGCTATTGACGGGGAGTTTCTATGGCCCGGCGGTGGGGAGTGTGGTGTGTGTGTTGTTGGGGCTTTTAATGCCGCTTTCGTTGGGGCTAGATTGGACGCCATTAATCGCCATGACCATGGCTGGCGTGGTGGGGGCCCTGTTGGCGGGACGGTTGCGATCGCGCGAAGAGTTTGCGTTTTTGGGGCTGGGGTTGGGATTGATCCAGGGGGCGACTTATTTTCTGCTGAGTTTGATTAGTAGTGCGGCGGCGGCCTCGGTCTGGGGAACCCTGTTGGGGCTGGCGATGATCCATAGCCTGGTGGGGTTGATGTGGAGCATTGTTGCCCTGGGATTGAGCCCCTATCTGGAGCATGTGTTTGATTTGGTGACGCCGATTCGGTTGGCAGAACTGGCGAATCCTAATCGGACTCTGTTGAAGCGGCTGGCAGCGGAAGCGCCGGGGACATTCCAGCACACGATGTTTGTGGCCAGTTTGGCGGAGGCGGCGGCTCGGGTGTTGGGCTGCAATGTGGAGCTGGTCCGGGCAGGGACGCTCTATCACGACATTGGTAAGATGCACGACCCCTTGGGATTTATTGAAAATCAGATGGGGGGGCCCAATAAGCACGATGAGATTAATGATCCCTGGAAGAGTGCGGACCTGATTAAGCGCCATGTCAGCGAAGGCTTGGTGATGGCGAAAAAGGCGCGGTTACCCAAGGCGATTCAGGCGTTTATCCCGGAGCACCAGGGCACCATGTGCATTGCCTATTTCCATTGTCAGGCGGTGCAGCAGATGACCCAGGCAAAGGAGGCCCATCAATGTACCGGGTCGGAGGATTCAGCGGTGATGACGGCGGTGCGATCGCCTGCCGTGCGCGAGGCGGATTTCCGCTATGACGGTCCAATCCCCCAATCCCGGGAAACGGGAATTGTGATGTTGGCGGATTCCTGTGAGGCGGCATTGCGATCGCTCAAGGATGCCACCTACGAAGAAGCACTGAATATGGTGAATCGTATTTTACGGGCCCGCTGGCAGGATCAACAGCTCGTGGATTCCGGATTGACCCGTTCGGAAATGGGAAAAATTGCTGAAGTATTTGTACGGGTTTGGCAGCAGGTGAACCATCAGCGCATTGTTTATCCAAAGGCTGCCCTGCCGCCGCCGGGACCGGTGTTATCCGTCAAGGGCAGCTCATAAAGCAGTCCGTCAATGAGATTGGGCGCTGATTGCATGACCTGACTGCATCACCTGGCTGCATCACCTGATTGCATGACCTGACTGCACTAATGCCGTTGCGCAAAAGCGGATTGCTCAATATCGAATTGAACAATACCGATTAATTTCGTCTGTTCCCATTAGCCAGTAGGATGGGCCGCAGAAGATCATCAGTTGTATCTTTTCATTGGTTGTTTCTTTGCCAGTCACGGTATCCATCACGGTATCCGTTACGGCACCTACCACAGCCCCTGACCCCAGTTTCTGCTGTCCCAAATTCTGATCCTAAACTTTGATCGACTGGCGATGAGCCCTACCACCTACCCCAGTTCCGCTCAACTGCACGCTAATCCGTCTCGCTCCCCTGCTCGCTGGTCCTACACGTCTTCATCTTCATCCTCTTCCCTGCTCGATCGCAGCGCGCTACCCCCACCAAAATCCCGACCCCCACGGTTCAACGCTACCGACCGAAGGCCGCCCAGCCCCTCAAGGTGATCGCGATCGGCGATAGCTTGGTGTATGGCTATGGGGATGCCACTGGGGGAGGCTGGGTGGAACGCCTCCGCCGCCAGTGGATGCACCCGAATGGGTCGGGGAATGTGCTCTATAACTTGGGTATCCGCGGCGATAAGGCGGAGCAGGTGGCAGGGCGCTTAGAGGTCGAATTTCAGTCTCGGGGGGAATTACGCCATCGCACCCCGGATCGCTTGATTATTTCGGTTGGGACCAATGATTCGCCACGGGTGGGGCGATCGCAGGGGAAAAACATCACCCCCCCAAACCAATTCCAGGACACCATGACCACCCTCCTAGACCGGGCGCGATCGCTGTGTCCGGTCTATTTTGTGGGGATGGTGCCGGTGGTGCCGGCCCGAATGCCGTTTATGGATTGTTTGTACTACAACCACGCCGACCAATTTGACTACAAGGAAATGACCCGCCAACTCTGCATCCAGCGGGATATTCCCTACCTCGATATTTTTGATCTGTGGATGGGACGGGGGGCACAGTGGCTCGAGCACCACATGGGCCCCGATGGGCTACATCCCAATGACGCCGGCTATGAGATCCTTTGGCGCGATATCAACGGCTGGGATCCGGTGGCCACCCTGAGTCTTCCCCTCTAAAATCTTTCCCTCTAAAGTCGTCCCCGCCCTGCCTGGAGAAGCATGATGAAGCAGTCTTCTTCGGCAGAACGGGGAACTCATATTGTCAGGTCATGCTGAATTAGGCCATTCGGCGATGCCGAAAATTACGCCATGCCGACGAGCTTGGCGCTCAAATCCCACAGGCGCACGGCTTTGTTGCCATCGAGCGCTTCGTCGGAGATTTCCTGGGAGAAAGCCTCCCGTCCCGGTGCCTGGCGATTGCCCCAGCTCCAATAGACGCCGGACTCGTCAAATCCATCATCCACCGCCACCGCAGCCACGCGATCGCCCGCCAATTCCTGGGTCACATAGCCGCCGGTAATATTCTTCTGGAACCAGGGGAAAATATTCCGGAATAACTGGGCATGGTTCCGGAATAGCTGCGTCTCGGCCACACAGCCCGGATACAGAGAGCTGAAGGTAATGCCAGTGGCATCGTGATAGCGCCGGTGTAGCTCCCGCATGGTCACCACATTGCACAGCTTGCTGTCCTTGTAGGCCTTGCCTGGCTTGAACTTCTTGCCGTCGATCATACTGACCGGCGCCTTGAAGCCCGCTTCCATACCCGCCAATTCCCCCAAATCCGGTGGCGCAGGGAACGGAATTTTGCCCCCCAGCTCCTTGGGATTGGCCGTGACCGTCCCCAAAATAATCAGCCGCTTATGACCCGCCGAAGATTCCTGTAAATCCTTCAACATCAAGTTGCACAGCAGGAAATGCCCCAGGTGATTGGTGGCGACACACACCTCATAGCCGTCCTCGCTGCGTACAGGCTCCTTGGCCAAAGGCAAATACACCGCCGCATTGCAAATCAAACTGGTCAGCGGACGCCCCATCGCTCGAAATGCACTTACAAACTTTCTAACGCTTTCCAACGATGCTAAATCGAGCTTCATTAGGGTGTAGCTACCCTCGGGAATGCCCACCTCCTTGGCCGCCGCCTTCGCCTTGTCCAAATTTCGGCAGGCCATGACCACATGACAGCCCCGCTTTGCCAAAGCTAAGGCAGCATAGAGACCCACACCAGCGGATGCGCCGGTCACGATTACGGTTGGTTTTGAATCTTGTGCCATAATGCGCTGATTACAAGAATAATACTCAAGGATTTAAAACGCTTTGGATCGCGAGGACAGCTTCCTTCGGGACGACCTCCCAATCCTTGAAAAGCAGGTATAGAGCAGGATGCCAATAGGGCTAAGGCAATTTGCACCCTTAATCCTAAGGGGAAGAGTTGACGAACCTAAAGGATTGGCAACATCCTGTATCACAAGGCCCGTTTTGGCTCGATGGGAAATCTTCCTTGGGAATACGGGCGGGGATTCTCAAATGTATGGAACCGGGATTCAGATTCACCGTCGGGATGAGGAACTATGGGACTTTTTGACGATTTCAGCCAGTTTTTAGAAACTCGCCTCGATGAGTTTCTCCGGGAACATCCGGAGCTGGAGCTGTGGGCCCTGGAGGAGCAGCTACGGGAGCAGGATACGGATATTCGCCGCTCGATTACGGATTTGAAGGCCCAGGAGAAGAAGCTTCAGGATTCGATTCTGGCGACGGCTCAGGATGTGCAGCGGTGGCATCAACGGATCATGAAGGTGGAGGCGGCGGGGGAGGTGAAGTTGGCGGAGGCGGCGCGGGAACGGGAGGCGGCGCTGTTGCGGGAGGGCAATCAGCTGTGGGGACAGATGGAGGGGGTGAAGGCGCGGATTAGCCAGCTTCAGACGTTGTTGACCCAGGTTGAGACCCGCCTGAAGGAGGTTAAGGTTCAGGCGGAGGCCATGCGGACAACGCGATCGCCCTCTAGTTCCGGTACCACCGATGCAGCAGGCTGGCAGCAAACCTGGAATCGAGTATCTAGCGGCGGGGTTGATCCCCTGGAAGAAAAGTTTAAGCGGTGGGAAATGGATGATGAGTTGGCGAAGCTGAAGCGGGAGATGGGGAAGTAGGGGGATCTCTGGGGTGATGTTCTGTCGGTGGACTGTTTTTTCCGTCGGTTTGCTGTTGAGTTCATAGCGTTGAGTGTTGAGTAGTGTATGGCTGGTGGATTGACGCCGGAGATGGAGGCTTGGGAGGCGATCGCGCGGGAATCGCGGATGGCCCAGGTGACGCAGTCGAGCGATCGCCCGATTCTCTATGTGGCGGTGACGGCCCATGGATTTGGCCATGCGACGCGGGTGGCGTCGGTGGTGGCGACGTTGCAGAAGATGTGGCCGGCGCTGTTGCCGGTGATGGTGACCCGTGCGCCCCGATGGTTGCTGGATTCTTATTTGGAGCAGGATTTTATTTATCGCCCGCGATCGCTGGATGTGGGGGTGATTCAGGGGGATAGCCTGAGCATTGATCGGGGGGCGACGTTGGATCGGCTCCAGGATATTCGCAAGCAATCCCAGTCGATCCTGGCGGCGGAGGCGGGGTTTATTCGCCAGATGTCGGTGAAGAATGGGCGGGTGGTGTTGATTTTGGCGGATTTGCCGCCCCTGGCCGCTGCCCTGGGCAAACTGCTGGGGATCCCCTGTTGGGCGCTGGGCAATTTTGGCTGGGATTTTATTTATCAGGAGTGGGGGGCACCCTTCGCGCAGGAGGTGGAGTGGATCCAAAAACAGTTTTCCCTGTGCGATCGCCTGTTTCGGTTGCCCTTCCATGAGCCGATGGCGTCTTTTCCGAAGATTACCGATGTGGGGCTGACGGGGGGCACGCCCCGATTCTCGCCGGAGGAGTTGCGGGAACGGTTGCGAATTCCCAATTGTCCGCGCGATCGCACTATTCTCTTAACTTTTGGTGGGCTCGGGTTGGATGCCATTCCCTATGACAACTTGATGATGTTTCCGGACTGGCATTTTGTGACCTTTGATCGCAGTGCCCCCGATCTGCCGAATCTGACCCGTATCGCTGATCCCGATGATCCCACCCAGGCAACGCGGGAATATCGACCGGTGGATCTGTTGCCCATTTGCGGCAAGGTTGTGTCTAAGCCGGGCTACAGTACCTTTTCGGAGTCTTGTCGGTTTGAGGTGCCCATTATTTCCATTGAGCGGGATGGCTTTGCGGAAGCGCCAATTTTGTTGGACGGGCTACGGGATTATGCCTATCACCAGATTGTGGATCGGGCACAGTTTTTTGAGGGGCCTTGGACCTTTTTGAAAGATGATCCCCTGCCCCCCCGCTTGCAAAACAACCGGCTACCGACGGACGGTAACCGGGCGATCGCTCAGGCGATTATTGATGAATTTCGAGGGGGCAATTAGCCCCGAGTTAGCCCCGAATTAGCTGCCAGCCGCAACTGCCGCCTTGCTGGCTAAGCAGTCATTCAGTTGCTGAAGCAGGGTCGCTTGATCCAGATTCTGACCGATCAAGACCAACTGATTTTTCGGTTCTTGATCCCGCCAGGAATCATCCTCCAGGGTGAATCGCTTGCCGGAGAGGTGGAAGATGTGGCGTTGGGGGCTTTCCTCAAACCACAGAATTCCTTTGGCGCGAAACACTTCGCTGGGCAGCTCATTGTCCAAGAATTGTTGGAATTTCTTGATCGAGAACGGACCCTCGCTAGAGAAGGAGATGGAGACAAACCCGTCGTTCTCTAAGTGATGGGAATGGCCGTGGTGATGGTGCCCATGGTCATGCCCGTGGTCGTGGTCATGCCCATGGTCGTGTTTGTGATCATGTCCGTGGTCGTGATCATCGTGAGCGTGCCCGTGGTCGTGCTCATTGTGGGCGTGCCCGTGGTCGTGGTTGTGCTCGCTGTGGGCGTGCCCATTCTCGTGTTTGTGATCATGCCCATGGTCGTGCTTGTGGTCATTGCCGTGATCGTGTCCATGGTCGTGCTCATTGTGAGCGTGCCCATGATCATGATCATGGGAGTGGGCTTCGTGTTCGGCGGCGGCTTCAAAATATTTATCCGACTCGAACAGGCCAACACTCAACAGCAGGGGCATGGGCGCTTTAGAGTTTTCGGTTCGTAGGATACGGGCTCCCGTTTTGATTTGGTTGACCCGGTCTTCCAGTTGGTCAACGGTTTCTGGGGCCACTAGGTCAGTCTTGTTCAGCAGGATGATGTCGCCGTAGGCAATTTGGCTGTAGGCGGCTTCGCTGTTGAATAGGTCCAGGCTGAAGTTGGCACAGTCCACCGTTGTGATGATGGAGTCGAGGCGAGTCATATCCCGCAGCTCGGTGCCCAAGAATGTCAGGGCGACGGGGAGGGGATCAGCAACGCCGGTGGTTTCAACGACGAGGTAATCCACGCGATCGTCCCGCTCTAGTACCCGATAGACGGCGTCTACTAGGTCATCATTGATGGTGCAGCAGATGCAGCCGTTGCTTAGCTCCACTAGGGTGCCATCGCCGCTGGAATCCACAATCAGCTCGTTGTCGATGCCGATCTCTCCAAATTCGTTCACGAGGACTGCCGTCTTCACACCGTCCTGGTTGCTGAGGATGTGATTGAGCAGGGTGGTTTTGCCACTGCCGAGAAAGCCGGTGATGATGGTGACCGGTAAACCAAGTTTGGGCGCGTCCATGGTTTGCGATCGCTGTATATCTGCTGCCATTAGGAATATTGAACCGTTACGTCTGGACATTTTTCCGTATATCCAGGGTAACGGACCTGCTCTCGGTTGGTTTTATTTCTTCCAATTCTTTTGATGGATTCCCCGTCGATTCTGGGCTGACGGCGATCGCGCAAAGGCCATTCAAAATCGTTTCAAACTTTTTTCGAGAAATTTCGAATAATACCGAACCTTTTTGTTGGGGGCGTTGTCTAAACCGGTGAATTTGCGCTGAAGGGACTGATTCCCGTGACGACGATTCCCATACAACCCGTGCCGGATGGGCCTGTGCCTGGTTCGGTGGTGACCACCCAAGGGAGTAATCCTGTAACGGTAAAGCCTGTGACGGTAAACCCTGTGGAAACAGATGATTTGACGCTGATTGACCAGTGTTTGGCAGGCGATCGCTCGGCATTTGCTGGGCTCTATCGCCGCTATGGCCAGCGGGTGCGGTCAACGTTATATCAGTTGTGTGGGGAAACCGGTTTGGACGATTTAGTCCAGGACGTGTTTCTGCGAGCGTGGCGGGGATTGCCGAAATTTCGGCGATCGGCGAGTTTTTCCACCTGGCTATATCGCATTGCCTGGAATGTGGCGATGGATCGGCGGAAAAAATTGGCCCGCGATCGCCAGCGAGAAATGACGGTGTCAGACCCTTTGGACAGTACACTGCCGGATCCCTCCTCGGGGGCATCGGGACAGTTATCTAACCTGCATTATCAAAATGTGATCCGCCAAGCCCTAACTAAAATATCCGACGGTGCTCGCAGTGTCATTGTGCTGTGCGACCTGGAAGATATTCCCCAAAAAGAGGTGGCCCAAATTTTGAACATTCCGGTGGGGACTGTCAAATCCCGATTGTTTTCGGCCCGTGCTGCCCTCCGTAAGGAACTTGAGCGCCAAGGAGTTGAGCTATGAATCGCAACCCTCGTAACCCCAACACCCCCAATCATCAGTCGCCTTCGTCTGATGAGTCCGGTCCTTTGCCATTCGGCAATTTTGATGAATCAGCAGGGGCGATCGCCCCTGAATCAAACGATCGCGATCTGGTGGCGTTCCTAAAACAACACCGACCGATCGCCCCGCCGGAACCGGCCAATTTTGAAACGGATCTGATGGCGGCGATCGCCCAGGAGCCTTTACCGGCGCCTTTACCGGCAACTGACATGCCCCCGACTCGCAAGCCGAAACGCTGGCGGATGGTCGTGGGGGCGATCGCGGCGGGGCTTGTGGGAGCGGTCCTGGGGCATAACCTGGGCGCTTGGACAAATCCGGGGATGCGATTTGCCGATGCAGGCTCTGAAACCACCATTACTGAAGCCGAACTGGAATTGTTTCTAGAAAACGGCTGGGATGGGGCGATCGCTCAAACGGACTCGACGGATAACACCTTTGTCTGGGAAACCTCCGATGAGATGTAGCGCCCGAGCCGTAACGGCCGAGTTGTGACGACAACGCAAATTCATCCATGCCTTAGGGCATGTTTTGACGCACTCCCACTACTCTCAACCCTCAATAAACGACACCATGTTCAACCGCAAATTTTCCTTAATTGCTGCGGGTTCCCTCCTTGCCGGAGCAACCCTTGCCTACTTGCCCCATTTGGGATTGGGCTTCAATGCCACCGCCAATCCCAACCAGGACATCGCTCAAATTGAATCCCCTGCGTCTACTTATCTTGCTCAGGGAGAGCGTCGGGGTCCTGGGGGCGGCGAAGGGGGCTTTGACGAAGGGGGGCGTCGAGGGCGTCGGGGCAAAGATGGTCCCGGTTGGCTGCGGGATCTGAACTTGACCGAAGACCAGCAAACCCAACTGCGGGCAATCAAGGAAAAATATCAGCCCCAAATGGAAGCCAAGCGCTCAGAGGGGAAAGCCGCGCGGGAGCAAATGCGCCAGTTGATGGCTGATCCCAACACCACGGATGACCAGTTGCGCAGCCAGCATCAAAAAATGCAGCAATTGCGCCAGTCCGGCGGCGATCTCAAGTTTGAGAGCCTGTTGGAAATGCGGGCGGTTTTGACCCCTGAACAACGTCAGCAAATGGTGCAGCGCATGTCTGAGCGCCGTGGCCGTCGTGGGGGACCTGGGGGGGGCTTCCGGGAAGGACGCCGTCGGGGTGGTCCCGGTGGTGGTCCGGGCGGTGACTTCCAAAGCGAGTCGTTCTAGACCCACGGTTCTCCCGATTCACTTCCTTTTCACTGCATCTATCTCGTTCACTGCATCTATTTCGCGTTCACTCACACTTCAACTTCATCAACGATTAATCATGTTTAACCGTAAATTTTCCGTCATTACCGCTGGTTCCTTGTTCGCTGCGATCGCGCTGGCCTCCTTGCCCACGGTCTTGGGATCCAAGGCGATCGCCGCCACCTCTGCCGCTGATACCGCTCAAGTCGAAACCGTTGACGCCACTTATCTCGCCCAACGAGGCGGTCGAGGCGGCGGTCGTCGCGGCGGTCGCTGGATGGAAGAATTGAACTTGACCGAGGCTCAAAAGACGGAAATCCAGACCATTCGCGAGCGCTACCGTCCCCAGATGGAATCCCTGCGCTCCCGGGCTCGTAATGCCAGTGGCGATGATCGCCAGGCGATCCGCGAAGAAGCGAAAGATCTGCGGGATCAGGTTCGGGGGGAAATTATGCAAGTGTTGACCCCAGCCCAGCGCCAGCAAGCCCGGCAACTGATGGAGCAACGTCGGAGCCAACGCCAGGAGCGCCGCAGCCGCCGTCAAGGTGAGCAGCAGTAGGGTCAATCAGTCAGGGGATCGCATCTCCCTTGCTGTAGTTGTTCGAAATTGATTCGCTGTATTGATTTGCTGTAACTTCCCCGAGGGGCCGGTGTTAAATCGGCGATCGCGGGGAAGTTTTTTCCTGTTCTCCCCGAGCAAGCGTTATAAACTGAAGCCTAAGCCATACCCCTAGGAGTAAATTCCGTGTCGAACCCCGCCGCCGAAGTTTCAAAAATGATGGTCCGTACAAGCTGGATCGGTTTTTGGGTGCAGGTGGTGTTGGGCGTCATTTCCACCATTATTTTGCTGTTCTCCGCGGCGGCCGTGATTCCTCGGGCAGGGGTGCCCGGTGCGAGCAATCCCGGAACGGGGGCGGGGCTACTGTTTGCGGCGATCGCCGTTGGGGTCCTCTATTTCAGCGCTTATCAGACCTTTCGCAATACCCTTTACGGTCGTAAACTGCTGGCTCCCAAAAATGTTCGCCCTAGCCGAGCCGATACCCTCAAGCTGCTGCGGTTCAATATTTTGGTGAATTTGGGAGGCTTAGGCGCTGCCCTGATGGGGGCCGAAGCCATCACGGGGAATTTGCTCGCCAAAGCCCTGGTCCAACCCAATGCCATTAATGTGGCGGCCCTGGATCCCAGCAAATTTGTGCAACCCCTCGATATTTTTGTAGTGCTCGGCAATACCCACACTCTCGTGGCTCATTTTGCGGGGTTGCTGGTGTCCCTACGGGTTATTGATCGCATTGCCAGCGGCCGCAATTCCTAAAAATCAAACTCCTAAAAATCAAACCGGTGAGCCGCCGTAATTAACTCCACCCAGCCGCTGACCAGTTGCGCCAAAAGCTGATCCCCCACCGCCGCACTGGCATCGGTGGCGTCCCCAATGATCCCCGTCTTGCTGATATCTTCGGTTCGCCATGTCGTTGCCGTTGGACCCTTCACACCAATCGTAAGACCGTCGCCGGTGGGTAGGTCGGGATAGTCTATTGCCGCGCGATCGCCCTTCACCAATTCCGGGGCGATCGCCATCATAAAACTCGTTTCTGCCCCTCCGGCGTGCATCCCCTCCCGCCCTTCTCGCTCTGACAGGAGGGATTTGTAATGGGGAGCGCCGCGCCAGACAAACCAAGAAAAGGTTAACAAGTCGGGAAACTTTACGTGTAGATCCGTGGCGGCAATGTCCAATACCTGGGGCTGTCCCCCATGGCCATTCATCAGAATTAACCGCCGAAATCCCGCCCGATAGACACACTCCCCAATCTCCACCACCGTTGCTAACAGGGTGGTGGCGCTCAAGGAAATGGTCCCCGGAAATCCCAAATGCTCATTGGATTTGCCGTAGGGCAGCAGGGGCAAGGCATAGGCCGGAATGGCAGGATCCAACGCCGCCAACGCCCGATTCAGCACTGTGGACACGATCGCCCCATCCACCTTCAGCGGCAAATGGGGACCATGTTGCTCGATCGCCCCAATAGGCAAAATCAAAACCGTGTGATCGCGATTCGGGAGTTCCGCTACTTCGGGCCAAGTGAGCGCCGAAAAATCCCGCGCGATCGGCGGTCCCGTCATCAAGTCCGCTCCCCCTGTAACTTCCAAATCAGCGTTAGACAATTGCGATTATCCTTGCCCCGTTCATACTCCAAGACATCCGCCGCCCGGTGCATGATCACCAAGCCATAGCCCCCCGCTGCCGGTGCTTTGGGGCGAGGCTGGGTTAAAAAATTATTCAGTTTTTTCTTGAAATCAAACGGCGGCCCCGAATCCCAAACCCGCAAGATGAGCGATCGCTGCTCCACCTGAATTTGTAATTCCACCGGTGTCTCCGGGGGCAGGGTCTTATGGGCATGGCGGACGACATTAGTAAACCCCTCCGCCAACGCCACCTTGTAGCGCAACCACACCTCATTGGAGATGGGATCCACTGCAAAAATATTGGTCAGCGGCTTACCTCGGAAGCATTCAGCCCAATGCAACACACAAGTCAAAGCTTCGCGCCGGCTGGGCACCACTAGCGTTGATCGAAGGGAAATATCCACGGTGTTTAGGAGAACCCCAAAAAAACAACCCGATACTAGAGATAGATACTGACTTCCCCCCAGTCTACCCTGACCGTTTCAATGGTTTCACCCCGGGCGATCGCGCCCTCCCATTAGTGCCTCACTCCCTGGCCCCACCCAATGAGGGCGATCGCGCCAGCCATCATCAGCGCAATATCATCATGCCCCCCGCCAAACGCTCTAATATCCCTAAAATCGTGTGCTGCAGTGCAGACGTTTCCCCAGAGCCCATGGCAAGATCATTTTCATCCCATGCCCCTAAGAAAGCCCCTGAGAAAGCCCCTAAAAATGCCCCTGAGATAAAAGCGCTGCGATACCTGTGTCTGACTCGCTGCTGCCTAGCAGACGTCAACACAAGATCTTCAGATCTTTGAAAGAACGGGGCGGTTACCCTAGTAGGGATAGGAGTGGGGATAAAAGACGTCATCCTTACACCCCCGTTGGAACGACGGCTGCTGCCCCCTTCCTTCCTGATAACGGTCTTGCAAACGCTGTCCCACGTTTGATGCGTCCCACCCTCCCTCCTTCGTTTCCAGAGACAATCAAGCGAGATCGGCGCTGACCGTCACTCCATCCCTCCCCCTAGACCCTATGCCTCGTATTCTGATCATTGACGACGATCCGGCGATCCGGCTATTGCTGGAGCGTACGCTGCGTAAGCATGGGTATGAAATTTTGGTGGCGGTGGATGGCCGAGCAGGGTTTCAGATGGCCCAGACGGAGCAGCCGGATCTCATCATTTGCGACTGGATGATGCCCCATCAGGATGGGATTGAAGTGTGTCGCTTGGTGAAGGAGGAGTCTTCCCTCTCCAGCACGTTTTTTATTTTGCTGACGTCCTTGGGATCGGTGGCCGATCGCGTCAAAGGGTTAGATGCGGGGGCCGACGATTTTTTGTCGAAACCCATTGAGATGACGGAGCTTCAGGCGCGGGTGCGGGCGGGGCTGCGACTCCATCAATTGAATCGAGATCTAAACATTCAGAAGCGACTGTTGGAAGAGGAGTTGGCGGAGGCAGCGGATTATGTCACGTCGCTGTTGCCGGAACCGCTCCAAGATCCAGTGACCATTGAGTC
Organism: uncultured bacterium; assembly: GCA_964655355.1. GTDB lineage: Bacteria > Cyanobacteriota > Cyanobacteriia > CACIAM-69d > CACIAM-69d > CALGDE01. The sequence continues at coordinate 11,585 of CAZZMD010000002.1, read as the reverse complement.
TCGATTTATTCCGTCCCGGAAGTTGGGGGGGGATTGTTTTGATTATTTTTGGCTGGATGAGAATCGGTTGGTGGTGTACCTCGTGGATGCCGCTGGGCATGGGCTCAAGGCGGCTTTGCCATCCCTGTCGGTGCTAAATCTATTGCGATCACAGAGTATTCCCAACCTGGACTATGGTTCCCCCAGTGGGGTGCTCAAGGCCCTGAACCAGGCGTTCCAGATGAGCGATCGCAACGATAAATATTTCACCATGTGGTATGGGGTCTACCATGCCGATACCCGGGAGCTGCACTATGCCAGCGCGGGACATCCCCCTGCCGTATTGCTGAGCCCGACGGCGAATGGCGATGCGATCCCGGAACCCATCCGTACCCCAGGGCTTCCCATTGGGATGTTTCCAGAAGCTGATTATGCGGACCAGGTTCGGTCAGTGGAGCCTGGCAGTTTGCTCTATGTCTTCAGCGACGGCATCTACGAAATTAACCACAACGGCGAATTGTGGGGCATCGAGGCGTTTATGGCAACGCTGGGATCCTGCTCGCGAGAGTCTTTGCAAAAAAAACGACGGTTCCCCTGGGGGGGAGGCTCTCTCAAAGGAGTTACAAAGGCGGGGGAAGATGAGGCGATCGCCGATGTTCACAACCAAGAACTAGACGCCATCCTAGCCGCCGTTCGAGAGATCCAGGATGCCCATTATTTTGACGATGATGTGTCCCTGATTCGGGTGCGATTTAGTTAGCCCCATCGCGCAGGGCAGAGACCAAAAATCCTCCTCCCAAGGGAGAAGGACTAAGGGGCAGCGTCAGATGACTGTCAGATGACGGCAGGCACCGGAAGCGAACACGTGCGCTCAATGGGCACCCAAGGCTTAGGACACAACAAATTAGGGCACGATAAATTAGGACACGACGAAGGCGATTGACACCACGCCAACGATTAGGGACACAGCGAACACGCCCAGGATGAGGTAGTTCCGCTTATCGGTGCTGGAGGGGGGCTCCGCCTTATAAACCTGGGGCTCTTTGGCGTAGTTATTCAGCCGTCCACCTTCTTCATTGACGTAGGGCATGTTGTTATATCCATCTGACTAAGTTCACAGATGTCAACAGAACTTAATAACTCCGCTGAATCTGCCTCATAGCTTAGCGGTCCTTGACCAAAGTCTCAAGCGATCGCCGGTCTCACCCAGTCCATCGGCGATCGCGTCCCACTGCGGGAATTGCGTGGGCAGTGTGGCAAGGGGGCCAATCATCCTTCACAATGTGAAGACCCGTATATGACATGTCCCTGCTTGCTATGGATTTGGTTTTCTTACAAGGTTGGCTCGATAATGCCTCCTTCCTGGTTCTGTTCCTGACCATGTTGGCCTATTGGAGCAGCGCTGCATTTCCCCAGTGGTCCGCCCTATGGTCCATCGGGACGGCGGGAATGGCGATCGCCAACCTAACCACGGCAACCCTATTGGGGGCTCGGTGGATTGAGGCCGGCTATTTCCCCCTGAGCAACCTTTACGAGTCTTTGTTTTTCCTGGTGTGGGGCATCACCGCCATTCACCTATTTGCGGAATATTCCAGCCGCAGTCGCTGGGTCGGCACCGTGACGGCTCCGGCAGCGATGGGGATCACGGCATTTGCCGCCCTGACCTTGCCGGATACCATGCAGGTTTCGGCCCCCCTGGTGCCCGCCCTGAAATCCAATTGGCTGATGATGCATGTCAGCGTCATGATGTTGAGCTACGCCACGTTGATGGTGGGTTCTCTGATGGCGATCGCATTTCTGGTGGTGACCCGCGGTCAGGATGTGGTGCTTCGGGGCAATTCTGTTGGGGGCGGTGCCTTCCGCGATAAGGTGAATCGCCTCCAGTTGCAAAATAATGGGGCGCTAGCTGCGGAGACCATCGCGCCAGACTCCCTCTCCAATCCGATTGAGTCGACTGCTGATGGCAGTGCCGGGGGCGTCGCGGTGTTGACGGCTCCCGCTGCGGCGGCGATCGACCTGTCTCCCCAGCGCCTGACCCTGGCAGATACTTTGGATAATGTCAGCTACCGAATTATCGGTCTGGGTTTCCCGCTGCTGACCATCGGTATTATTGCCGGCGGCGTCTGGGCGAATGAGGCTTGGGGCTCCTATTGGAGTTGGGATCCTAAGGAAACCTGGGCGTTGATCACTTGGCTGGTGTTCGCGGCCTATCTCCATGCCCGCATCACCCGAGGATGGCAAGGTCGTCGTCCTGCCCTGCTGGCCGCCGGTGGGTTTGTGGTGGTTTGGATTTGCTACCTGGGGGTCAATATTCTGGGTAAAGGGCTCCACTCCTATGGCTGGTTCCTGTAAGCGGTTCCCATAAGAGCTGCGGATGCTCCCAGTTAATAATGGGCTGCGTAATGGGGCTGTCGAGGGACCGTGATGAAACAGCAACCGTGGACCGATTGGCACAGTAAATTACACGGCACCCTCCGGTCTACCCGCTGGCTACCCCCGGGCAGTTCCATCGCGATCGCCTGTTCCGGGGGGCAAGATTCCTTGCTTCTGGCGAAGCTTTTGCTCGACCTCCAACCTAAATGGCACTGGTCCCTGCACCTGATCCATTGTGATCACCAGTGGCGCACCGATTCCGCTGCCAATGCCGCCTTCGTCATGGAGTGGGCTCAACGGTGCGGTCTGCCCGCCACCCTTTGCCGCGCCGACAGTGATCCCGACAGTTCCCCTGAAAGTGCCCCCCAACCCAAAACCGAAGCCGCCGCCCGTCAGTGGCGCTATGAGCAGCTACAAACCGTTGCCCAGCAGCATCAGTGCGGCTATGTGGTTACCGGCCACACCGCGAGCGATCGCGCCGAAACCCTGCTATTTAACCTGGTCCGAGGCAGCGGCAGTCGAGGACTGGGCTCCCTGGTTCCCCATCGCCCCTTGATCCCTGAACTCACCCTGGTGCGTCCCCTCATTGACTGGACCCGCCGCGAAACCGGTCAAGGGTGCGACGACCTCCAGCTCACCCCCTGGGATGACACCACTAATACCGACCTTCAATACAGTCGCAACCGTCTGCGCCACCAGGTGATGCCCCTGCTCCATCAACATTTCAATCCCCAGGTGGAGCGCACCCTAGCCCACACCGCCGATCGCCTTCACGCAGAGTCAGATTTTCTAGATCAGTGCGCCCGAGACGCCCTCGCCGTCGCCGCTGCCGATACTCAGGATCCCCCCCATCGCCTGAATCGCGATCGCCTGGCCGCCCTGCCCCTCGCCCTCCAACGGCGATCGCTCTATCTCTGGCTAAATCGCCATTGCCCCAAAACCAACTCCTTCGTGGCGATCGAACGGGTCATCCCCCTGATCTCCGCCCCCAACCGTACCCAAACCCCCCCCTTCCCCGGCGGTGGCCACGTACAAGTTCAACAGAGTGACCTGGTTTGGTGTCCTAATTCCGGCCCCAATCCCGGCAACCCTCCCTGATACATCCCTGATACAATAGACCCCAAATTGCACGGTCCCGCGATGGACGCCGAGAGGTTGCGTTCAGCGGTGGGATCTACAAACCCAACCCATAAGAAAATTCCATGAGTGCAGAAATTTTAAACTCCGCTTTCCTAAGCTTTGCCGTTGTCCTAATTGGGATGGCCCTCGGTTTTGCCCTTCTCCGTCTGCAAGGGAGTGGTGAATAACCCCCACCAACACCGGGCATTCATGCATTGACCCCATCTGCATTGACGCATTGACATTGAACGCTCGTCTTCGCTAGCAACGGCACCGTTCCGGGTCGTTGCTTTCTGCTATCAAGGACCGCCTCCCCCATTGGGCACCGAGTTTTACAACACACTCCCCGGTGAAATGCAGGCCTGAAACGCAAGCCAGGGAACAGTTTCTGATAGCATCTTATTGAAAGTTTACGATTGTTAATAAAATCCTCATGAAAATCTTAGTCGTCGGCGGTACTGGAACCCTGGGCAGACAAATTGTCCGTCGCGCCTTGGATGAAGGATATGAGGTGCGTTGTCTCGTTCGGAGCTACAGCCGCGCATCCTTCCTGAGGGAGTGGGGCGCAGAGCTGGTCGGCGCAGATATTTGTCGCCCTGATACGATCCCGGCAGCTTTCGAGGAGCCCGTTGATGCCATCATCGACGCCGCGACCGCTCGGGCCACCAGTAGCCTAAGCATTAAGGACGTGGACTGGGACGGCAAAATCAATTTGATCAATGCAGCCAAGGCGGCGGGCGTGGAACGCTACATTTTCTTCTCCATCTTGGATTCGGAGAAGTATCCCCATGTCCCCCTCATGGATATCAAGCGCTGCACTGAGCTATTTCTGGCGGAAGCGGAGATGGACTACACCATCCTTCGCCCCTGTGGATTCTTGCAAGGCTTAGTGGGGCAGTTCGCCATTCCGGTGCTGGAGAATCAAAACGTGTGGGTCGCGGATCGCAATTCCCCGATCGCCTACATGGACACCCAAGACATCGCGAAAATCGCGGTCAAAACCTTGTCTGCCCCGGACACCATTGGCAAAACGCTACCGGTGGTGGGATCCCGCGCCTGGAGTGCCGATGAAATTATCCGTCTGTGTGAGCGGCTATCGAACCGGGAAGCGAAGGTAACCCGGACCCCGACCACTCTCCTGCGGTTTGTGCAAAAGGCTGCCCGCTGGTTTCAGTGGACCAATAATATTGCTGATCGCCTTGCATTTGCCGAAGTGTTTGCCAGCGGCGAGCCCCTGATGGCCGAGATGGACGAAACCTATCGTCTTCTGGGGATGGATGCGGCGGATGTGACGTCTGTGGAAGATTACCTGGATGAATATTTCAGCCGCATTATGAAGAAGTTGCGGGAAATTGACTACGAAAAGACCATCAAAGCCAAGCAGAACAAGCGTAAAAAAAGCTTGCGGTTTTAAGGGTTGCCGCTATGTCGGCGCTGTGGTGGGCTACTATCCCTGAAGGCTCTGTTGCTGGACTGAGGGTGGAAATGGCATGAGGCTTACCCCAGTGCCAACGTGGATGTCAGCTTGATATCAGCTCGTTATGTGGCAGTTATGACTGAAACTAGATGAGAATGAATAGATGAAATCGTTTAGTACCTCAATCCAAATAAATGCATCCGCGGAAAGAGTCTGGGAAATCCTCATTGACGCATCGAGTTGGACGAAGTGGAATTCAACTATAGAAAAAATTGAGGGTTCAATAGCTCCAGGACAGAAAGTAACCGTGGTTGCTAAAGCAAGCCCAGGACAAGCGTTCCCACTTAAGGTTACTGAATTCGATCCAAACAAGTCTATGGTTTGGACCGGTGGCATGCCATTAGGCCTATTCACTGGCAAAAGAACGTACTCAATCAGAGATGTAGACGAGTTCTTATCAGAGTTTTCTATGAATGAAGCGTTCACAGGTCTGATGGCGCCTCTTATCACACGATCTATTCCAAATTTGCAGCCTTCATTTGATGAATTTGCAAAATGCTTAAAGGGATATGCCGAATCAACTGCTACATAACAAGCTCATGCAATCCCGCCACTTCTAGCCTGCCTCTTTCTGCTCCTCCCTCGCTATTCCGTTCATCTCGTCCCCTAGATGTCGATCGCGCCCCAGCCCCCAACCCAGCGTATTGGGGTGATTTACAACGATGCCAAGTCCTCTGCTGTCCAGGTCGCCCAAGAGCTGGAACAGCGACTAGTGGGCAAGGGGCATAAGGTGCACTTAGCGACCGGCTGGGGCGGTATTTTAGGCTGTCCCGATCTGGAGAAGCCGACCTGTTATGTGCCCATTGGCAACCTGATCCCAGACGGGTTCGATGAAAATTTAGATTTTATTGTGGTGCTCGGGGGCGATGGGACGGTGTTATCGGCCATGCGTCAGGTGGCTCCCCTGAATGTGCCGGTACTGGCGATTAATACGGGCCATTTGGGCTTTCTGACGGAGGGATATTTAGGGGATCTGGACGGGGCGATCGCCCAGGTTCTGGCGGGACATTACACGATTGAGACCCGATCCATGCTGACGGTGGAAGTGCTCCACAACCAGCAGGTGATTTGGCAGGCCCTGTGTCTGAATGAAATGGTGCTCCATCGGGAGCCCCTCACCGGGATGTGCCATTTTGAAATTGAAATTGGCCAGCACGCAGCGGTGGATATTGCCGCCGATGGCATTATCCTCGCCACCCCCACCGGCTCTACGGCCTATGCCCTATCCGCCGGTGGGCCGGTTGTCACCCCCGATGTCCCCGTCCTGCAGCTCATCCCCATTTGCCCCCATTCCCTCGCCTCCCGCGCCCTGGTGTTCTCGGACACGGAGCCCGTGACCGTCTTTTCCGCCACCCCCAATCCCATCGTGATGACCGTGGATGGCAATGCGGGCTGTTATGTGCGCCCCGAAGACCGGGTCAGGGCCGTGCGATCGCCCTATGTCAGCCAATTCATTCGCCTTCAATCCCCGGAATTCTTCAAACTCCTGCGGGAAAAACTCGGTTGGGGACTGCCCCACATCGCCAAGCCGACTCCCCCTTAGCCCTCGTTCTTACCCCTCGCTTCCCCCCTTCAATCCATCCCATCAATCCATGGCCACCACCGACCAAAAGGATCAATCCCACCCCCAGGAAAAGCCGGACGGACAGGTCGTTGCGTCCCTCCTCATGGGGGAACCCACCGACTACAACCTGGCCGAGCTGGCCCGCCTCCGCATCCGCTATCAAGGCTTCCCCGGCGCTCGCCAGGTCCGGGCTGACTTGGATAAAATCCTTGAGCAATGGAATCTGACGGAGCCCGAATTGTTTGCCAAAACCCGGCAGATTCATAGCCAGGGCACGCCCTACTCAGTCCGCCGCCGCAACCAGAATACGGAGGATTGGAGCTAGAACCCATCATTCGAGGGAACCTATTAACACCGAACGGAGGCTATTATGGAGTGCGCGATCGCCCTGGGACCCTTGACCCTCGCGTCAATGTTTCCCACTAATGGCTTAAAACAATCGATCTAGACCCGCTCTCCTCAATGCCAAATAGGGCAGCTTTACCACTAGACGAACCTTTAAGATCAAAAATTTACGATCATTAAACGACTTTTAAGTTATTTTAAGTAAAGACAGGCGATAGACGCTGTCCATCAGACGAGCCCCTCGGCTTGTTATTACACCCAATAATGCCGACTGAAGCCGGCTAGCAGCGAGATTACCGTTCAACGGTTTTGGGCTAGTCAGACGGCACTGCCCCAACTTTATTCCCGTGAGCGTTCTCGGAAGCGCATGAGCTGGAAACACCCTCATGGCATTGAGGTGACTCACCAGCGATTGACCAGCACCTAGCGGTCAGAAGGGGGGGACGAATTCAGCGGTCTTGGGTTTTGTTAACCACCCTGAAATAATTAACGAAAGTATGACCCTCTCCTTCGACAGCATTGGTCTTTCAGAAGATCGTGTTAAACATTTGACGAGTATCGGGTTTGAAACGCCCACTCCCATTCAAGCCCAAGCCATTCCTCCCCTTCTGGAGGGCCGTGATGTTGTCGGGCAAGCCCAGACGGGAACTGGTAAAACGGCCGCTTTCTCATTGCCGATGTTGGATCGGGTTGACCCTAACCTAAAGGCCGTCCAGGCTTTGGTGTTGACGCCGACTCGCGAACTGGCGATGCAGGTGTCCAAGGCGATCGAAAACTTTATTGGTCCCACCCGCCTCTGGGTGACGGCTGTTTATGGGGGTCAGTCCATTGACCGCCAGATTCAGCGGCTGCGACGGGGCACTCAAATTGTGGTGGGCACCCCCGGCCGCGTCATCGACCTGATTGAACGTCGGGAATTGAAGCTCGACCAGGTTGTGTGGTCCGTCTTGGACGAAGCCGATGAGATGCTCAATATGGGCTTCATCCAGGATGTGGAGCGCATTTTCTCCTCCCTGCCTGACGATCGCCAGAATACGTTCTTCTCGGCGACGATGAGTTCCCAGATTCGTAAACTGGTGGCTCGCTTCCTGAATGACCCGGTGACGGTGACGGTGAAGCAGGCGGAGACAACCCCGTCCCGCATTGCCCAGACGGCTTACATCTTGCCTCGCGGCTGTTCTAAACTTCAGTCCCTACAGCCGATTTTGGAGCTGGAGGATCCCGAGTCTGCCATTATCTTCGTCCGGACGAAGCAGGCGGCGACGGATATGACCATGCAGCTCCAGGCGGCGGGTTTTAGCGTGGACGAGTACCACGGCAATCTGAACCAGTCCCAGCGGGAGCGCCTGCTGAACCGGTTCCGTCGTGGGCATCTGCGTTGGGTGGTCGCAACGGATATCGCAGCTCGCGGTATTGATGTGGATCATCTGACCCACGTGATCAATTACGACCTGCCGGATAATTTGGAAAATTATATCCACCGTATCGGTCGGACCGGTCGAGCCGGGCGGACCGGTAAGGCGATCACGATTTTGCATCATATGGATCGCTATCGGTTGCGCCATATTGAGCGTTACACCAAGCAGAGCGTTGAGCTTGTGGACCTGCCCACCCGGGCGGCGGTTGAGGCCCATCGCATTGAGAAGCTGAAGGTGACGGTCGGCGATGCATTGGCGGGAGAGCGGGTTGCCTCGTTCTTGCCGTTGGTGTCTCAGTTGAGCGAAGACTATGACCTGCGGGCGGTTGCGGCGGCAGCGTTGCAGATGGTCTATGACAATGAGCGGCCTAAGTGGCAGTCCCCTAGCCATTACATCGATGACCATCCCGCTCCCCGTAAGCCGACGAAGCGTCGCGGCGGCGGCGGCTACAACCGTAATAATCCCGGTCGTCCCCGTCCTCGCCCCCGTCCCCGGTATGCGTCTTCCTCGGGCGATCGCCGCTAATTTGAGTTGATGCTAAGGCACCCGTAACTTAATTGTTGCGGGTGCCTTATGTTTGAATTGCGCCCATTGATTGTCCCCTCCGTCTTGAAAGGTCAAAGTGAAAGGTCAACGTGCCATGATTCGTCACGCGATTTCCTACGTTAGTAAGGCCATCTTGGTGATGGTCGTGTGCTTTAGTCTTGGTTTGGCGTCCCCGGCGATCGCGGCGACGTCCTTAGGGGGCGATCGCGGGGCTGCCCCGGTGCTGAAAGTTATTTCGTTTGTGTCGTTATCTCCGTCAGGTGTCATGGGTTCTATTTTTGGTGGTTTGTTTGCGGGTAGCCGTCCCGATAATTTGGGTTCTGTGGATGGCAAGCTCCAGCCCTGTCCCAGCAGCCCCAATTGCGTGTGTAGCTATACGCCCCTGACCGATCCCCAGCACGCCATTGAACCCCTGAGTTTTACGGGATCCGATGAGGCGGCGTGGGCTGCCCTCACGAAAATTGTGAAAGGGTTTGACAACACCACCGTGGTGACGGAAGAGGGCGATTATTTATACGCGGAGTTCAAAACGTCGCTGATGGGGTTTGTGGATGACGTGGAATTTTCGCTCAATCGCGATGAGCAGTTGATCCATGTGCGGTCTGCGTCCCGCTTAGGTCAATCGGATTTGGGACTCAATCGCCAGCGGGTGGATTCGATTCGGACGGAGCTGGATCGGGCGATCGCCGTGGGTGACGCATAGAACTGGCGATGGGGCATTCCGAATGAGGTGGGTTACCGTGAGGGGAGTCTGTTAGGTTCATTGCCTTTCCGTCAACTTCTTGCACCATTTCTTGCCCCATGTCCTTTTTTGATTTAACGAACCGGGATGATCGCTTCGAAATTACCCCGGGATTACTGTCGGTGTTTCCCGGCGGCGTGCGCTCTCTCGATGGCAATGATGCCGTTATTGGCTCCGACGGCTCGGATACGATCAGCGGTAACCTGGGGAACGATTCCCTTACTGGCGCGGCAGGGCCCGACGTTTTGACCGGTGGTCGCCAACAGGACACCCTAGACGGCGGCGGCGATGGCGATCGCCTGTTCGGCAACCGGGGGGAGGACCTTCTGTTGGGGGGCGACGGTGCAGATTTAATCCACGGCGGTAGAGCGCAGGATGTCCTCGATGGCGGCGCGGGCAATGACACCCTATGGGGCGACTTCGGGGAAGATACCGTACGGGGCGGCGCCGGCGCCGATGTATTTGTGCTGCGCCCTGATACCCCAGAAGCCGACATCATCGAGGACTGGGATTTTAACGTGGACCGGATCGGCCTGGCCTTCGGACTGACGGTCGACCAAATCCAAGCGGTCCCCCTGAATGACCCTGCAGCGGCAGCCGAAGGAGCGGCCCCTCCTCCGACCGGCGTACGACTTCAGCTCAACACCACCGGTCAGATCTTGGCGGTCGTCCTCACCGGTCGAGTGGCAGAATTCACCAACCCCACCCGATTCCTAGAATTTTGATCGTCGAATTTTGATCGTCAGCCGACCTCCCCATATCGAGAGACCGATATGGGGAGATTCTGTATGCTTCAGCCCCAAGCCCTAGGCCCCGCAGCCCCCAACTTGCATGCCATCTCCCAGTCCCAAGGTGTCGCCGATGCGGTTGCCATCGTGGTAGGCCGCGACTAACACTTCACTGGTTTTCCCCCAGGCGATCGCCCCGGATCGGTCTAAGCCGATCGCCCCCAGATCTCGACCATTGGCCGTCGCCTCCGCGATCGACTTTTCGAACGACGCCAGAATGGATAGCCCGTCGGTCGCCCGAATCACAATTTTGGCCGCCAAACACTCATCAATAATGTCCTCGCCAATGCCGGTGCAACTCACCCCGGCGATCGCATTGGCATAATTCCCTGCGGGCATCGCCGAATCGCTGACCCGGCCCACCCGTTCAAATCCCTTCCCGCCCGTCGATGTCCCAGCGGCCACATTGCCCTGGCCATCCAACACCACCACCCCAATGGTCCCGCGCCCCGCCTCATCATCCTGGGGTTCCGCCAACGTCGACGCCATCGTCCGCTCAAACCCCCCTTTCCGTTCCTCCATCCATTCCTTCAGCCGCAAATCAGTCAAAGGATTAAAAACAGGCACCTGAAGCTCCCGCAATAACTCTCGAGCCCCCACGTCCGATAAGACGCGATCGCGCTCCCCCTGCAAAAACTGCGCAACCTCAATGGGATTCTTCAACCCCGACGTATTAATCACCCCACTAAACCGCAACCGCTGCCCATCCATCAACGCCGAACTCATGCGAATCTGCCCATCCGACTGCAACACCGACCCCGTTCCCGCATTAAACCGAGGCTCGTCCTCCAATAACCGACAGCCCAACACCACCGCCTCCGTCGCACTCCCCCCATCCGTCACACAGCCATAGACCTGCGCCACAATCTCTTGCAAAATAGCCCGGACCGCAGCCACGCCCCCCTTACTCTTCAGGGAACCGCCAGCACCGCCATGAATAATCACCCGCGGTGCAACACTCAAACCACTCATATCCCTAGCCTCAGAAGACTCAACCTACTTCAAGGCAAGGATATACCGATCACGGGATGCGATTTCTACCGGTCAGTCGGTGATCGTTCCGCCCTGACTAAGGAAAATTCGAATATTGCCCAGACTTCTGAAAGTACTGTCTCCCTACCCCACGTCTTATCTGGGTTTCAGGGGTTTGATGCCGGATCCAGGAAAAATTCCCCAAGAAAAAGTATTGACAACCCTGTCTGGTGTCCCTATATTAGTAAAGCGCTGAGGGACA
>CAZZMD010000001.1:0-197215 GCA_964655355.1 uncultured bacterium | reverse complement strand
AGAACGATCGCCGCACGTGGAGCGCCATCACCAGTTCTTCCAGGGAGGCATTGCCGGCCCGCTCGCCGATGCCGTTGATGGTGCACTCCAATTGCCGCGCGCCGTTTTGTACTGCCGATAGGAAGTTCGCCACCGCTAAGCCCAAGTCATTGTGGCCGTGGACGGAAATAATCGCCTGGTCAATGTTGGGTACGTTGTCCTTGATGCCGCGAATAATTGCCCCAAATTCATCCGGGGTGGTATAGCCCACGGTGTCAGGAATATTTACCGTCGTTGCCCCGGCTGCGATCGCCCGTTCCAGTACTTGATACAGAAATTCCGGGTCAGAGCGCCCTGCATCCTCGGGAGAAAATTCCACATCGTTGGTGTAGGTCTTGGCGTGGGCGACCATATCCCCCGCGATCGCCAGGACGTCTTCCCGAGATTTGCGCAGTTTGTACTTCAGGTGAATATCCGACGTGGCGATAAAGGTATGGATCCGACCTTTGGCGGCAGGTTTCAGGGCTTCTCCGGCTTTGTCAATGTCGTGTTGGGTTGCCCGAGCCAATCCGCAAATGGTGGGACCATCCGGCGTCCCCACCAGGTCGGCAATTTGCTGCACCGCCGCAAAATCCCCAGGGCTGGCAAAGGGAAATCCCGCCTCAATCACGTCCACCCCCAATCGGGCTAGCTGTCGGGCGATCGCTAGCTTCTCTTCGCCGTTTAGGGATGCGCCGGGGGACTGTTCCCCATCTCGTAGGGTGGTATCGAAAATAATGACGCGATCGGGCTGGGAAATCATGGTTGTGCCTCCTAGGTTCGAGGGAATGGGTTTAGGGGTCATGGGTGGACCCAAAAGTTGAAGTAAACCCTTTACAGATGGGTCTGGGCACCCTGGTTGGGGTGTCCAGACCACAAAAATAACAATCAGATAATTATCAGAGTTATCTGTCAGACAATTATCAGGCAATCAATCGCAAGTTCTGCAATTCGTCATCACCGGTTGACTTGCTGTCACACCGGTTACCAACGAAGCGCCCTTGTTCTATTGATATTGCCTCGATTCTGACGATTTAACCACCGATGGTTGCTCAATGGATCGATTCGCATTAATGGGAAATCAACCCTTGTGGCGATCGCTGGCCATGGCCTTGAATCTACCAGCGCTACGAGTCTTCCCCTAACCCGCATTCGAGTTGAACTCCACCTTTTCGATGTGTCCGCGAATGGTGTTGAGGTCGATATAGCGATCGGTTACATTGCGTAGCTCCCGCGCGATCATGCCTTCGGTGGAGACGACGGTGATATGGGTATTTTTCGAGCGCAATAGCTCGATCGCCCTTTCAAAGTCGCCATCCCCGCTGAACAACACCACGCGATCGTATTGCTCCACGGTGTTGAACATATCGACCACAATTTCGATATCTAGGTTCGCCTTCTGGGAATATTTGCCGGAGGTGTCGTCGTAATATTCCTTGAGCACTTTGGTTCGGACCGTATAGCCCAAATTAATCAGCGCATCCCGAAATCCCCGCTGGTCTTGGCTATCCTTCAGCCCCGTATACCAAAACGCATTCATCAGCTGCACCGCCGGCTGCTCCGTAAAGTACGTCAGCACCCGCCTGGGATCAAAAAACCAGCCGTTTTTCTGCTGGGCATAGAACATATTGTTGCCATCCACAAAAATGGATAGGCGGGATCGTTGTCTGCTCATATCTGCTCATAGATGACTGGGAGTGGCGGAGAGGATGGCGGGCGATCGCGAAGCGAGAGTAAGAATCGAGGATGAACTATCAAATATCGGATCCAGCCCTGACAGAATGGCGCTGGCATGGGTTAGGGGCAAAGGGCTGCGGCGGTGATAGAGGTGAGCATTTGCGATCGCACGACGGCGGCAAGGTTTCCCGGTGTCTGACGGCAAAGGCTAAAGTTAATGGGTAAGGTTCCGGTTAAGGTTGCTCTACGGCATGGTTCGGCAACGGGCCCCTCATTCCCGTAAGAGGTGTCTGGGACAAGAAGCGCTATGGGTAGAACCAGAAGAACTCAGGGCGCACAACTGTTGGGCACATGCCCTATCGTTTTGGCTGGACTACGAACCTTGCTGGATTACGAATCTTGCTGGATTACGAAAATACGCTTGCAAAAATTAATTTTTGTATCTACCTAATTTGACACAGATTTTGTGATGTTGCATGGCTCCATGGCACATTTTTCCTCTGCTTCGTCGCGCCGTTCCCATCCATCCCCCGAAACGCCGTTGCCGGTGGTTGTCATTGGGGCGGGCCTCACAGGATTGGTCGTCGCCCAAAGTTTGCAACAGCGCGGATATGAGACGTTGGTGCTGGAAAAATCCTTGGGCACTGGGGGGCGGTTGAATACTCGCCGGGTGCAGTCGGCGCGGGCGGATCGGGGGGTGCGGTATTTAGATGGATCCTTGCCCCTAACGGCGGAGTTGATGGCACCGCTGCTTCGGCGGGGCACGGTGAAACCTTGGCCGGGGACGGGCTATCAATATCTACCGTCGGGCTTGACTGTGGTCGATACTGAAAATCGGTATTGTGCCCCGGACGGCATTTCCCAGGTGGCGAAGGCTTTGTTGCCGGGGGTGGAGGTGTGGTTTAACCATCGGGCGATCGCCCTGGTGCCGCCGAATCCTGCCTTGACGGACTCCCCATGGATGATCCATTGCGACCATCCCCGCACCGGGGGCACCCAACCGCCGGAGGATGAGATTTTTGCGGCGGCGGTGATTGTGGCGATTCCGGCTCCCCAGGCGGAGGCCCTATTGGCGACGATTTCCCCGGTTCATTGCCCCGCGGCGACGGACCTGTTGACGGCGATCGCGCCGGTCCGCTATTCCCGTTGTATCAGCGTGACGGCGGCCTATGCCCCGGCGCGGGATTTGGACCCGCCGGCCCTGCGAGATTGGCAGGGGATTGAGTTGCCGCAGGATATGACCCTGGCGTGGATTGCTCGGGAGGATCGCAAGCAGTCCACTAGCGATCGCCCGGTGGTGGGGCTACATAGCAGTGCTGAATTTGCGGAGCGGTGGTCGGATGCCAAAGATTGGTATCCCCTGGGGCGGCAGATGCTGGCCCGGGCGGAGCAGGTGTTGAATTTACCGTTTCGCCATCCTCAGGATTTTCAGGTCCACCAATGGGGCTATGCCCAGGTGATTAATCCGATCGCCCAAACCCATCTACACCACACGTCTGCCGATCTATGGGTCGGGGGCGATTGGTGTGGGGGAAATAATGTGGAAGCGGCTTTAGCGTCCGGGATGGCGATCGCCCAAGCCTTTGATGATGCCCATAACAATAGCGGGATCACTCCCGATCTAGGCAGTCTGGTGGCCGCCCCCGCAGCGGTCTCCTAGATTTTTAGACCTTCGTCAAGAGGGCGACGGCGTAGGCGCAGATGCCTTCTTGGCGGCCAGTGGGCCCTAACGTTTCGTTGGTTGTCGCTTTGACGCTGATCACGTCGTCGGCGATGCCTAAGACTTCCCCGAGTTTGGCGCGCATGGCGGGTAAATGGGGTTTGAGTTTGGGTTGTTCCGCCACGACGGTGGAGTCGATATTGCTGACCTGCCAACCGCGATCGCTAATTTCCTGGTTCACCGCCGCCAATAGTTTCAAGCTGTCCGCCCCTTTCCATTTGGGCTCGCTGGGGGGGAAGAAGTGTCCGATGTCGCCTAAGGCCAAGGCCCCTAGCATGGCGTCCATGATGGCGTGGGTTAGGACATCGGCATCGCTGTGGCCGACCAAGCCCAATTCATAGTCCAGGGTGACCCCTCCTAAAATCAACGCCCGATCCGGTCCCAAGCGGTGAATGTCATAGCCGTTGCCGATGCGAATATCCATACTCCCGTCTCCCGAATCGAGTCTCTTGTTTTGGGCTGATCCTGCACGGTATTGTAAGACCCTAGCCAAGCTGAGAGCCGACCATGGTAAGAATCAACGAAAACTACCTCAAACTGAAGGCAGGGTATCTGTTCCCCGAGATTGCTCGCCGGGTGAACGTGTTTATGGAAGCCAATCCCGATGCGCCCATTATCAAATTGGGCATTGGTGACGTAACCGAGCCTCTGCCGGAAGCGTGCCGGGAAGCGATGGTGCAGGCGATCGCGGATATGGGCGATCGCGCCACGTTTAAGGGCTATGGCCCTGAGCAGGGCTATGCTTGGCTGCGGGAAAAAATTGCGGCGCAGGATTTTCAGGCGCGGGGCTGCGATATTGATGCGTCCGAAATTTTTGTGTCGGATGGCTCCAAGTGCGATTCCGGTAATATTCTCGATATTTTTGGCCCCGGTAATACCATCGCCGTGACCGACCCGGTGTACCCGGTTTATGTGGACACCAATGTGATGGTGGGCAATACCGGCGAGGCGGATGAGTCCGGTCGCTATGAGGGTTTGGTTTATTTGCCCATCTCCGCCGATAACGATTTCACGGCGCAGATCCCCGACGAGAAGGTCGACCTAATTTATCTGTGCTTCCCCAACAATCCCACGGGCTCCGTTGCAACAAAAGCGCATCTGCAAGCTTGGGTGGATTATGCCCGTAAGCATGGGTCTATCATCCTGTTTGATGCGGCTTACGAGGCGTTTATTACCGAGGATGGTATCCCCCATTCCATCTATGAAATTGAAGGGGCGCGGGACTGTGCGATCGAGTTCCGGTCCTTTTCCAAGAATGCTGGCTTCACCGGTACCCGTTGCGCACTAACCGTGGTGCCCAAGACCTTGACCGTCACTGCGTCTAACGGTGAGGAAGTACAGCTTTGGAAGCTGTGGAATCGTCGCCACTGCACCAAGTTCAACGGCGTGTCCTATGTCGTTCAGCGGGGTGCCGAAGCGGTGTATTCCGAGGCGGGACAGGCGCAAATTAAGGGGCTGGTCAGTTTCTATCTGGAGAACGCCCAAATCATCCGCGAAAAGCTTACCGAAGCGGGTCTGAAAGTGTATGGCGGCGTCAATGCGCCTTATGTGTGGGTGAAAACTCCCGACGGGCTGTCGAGCTGGGATTTCTTCGATAAGTTGCTGGAAAAATGCAATGTGGTTGGTACCCCCGGCTCCGGTTTCGGCGCTGCGGGTGAGGGCTATTTCCGGATTTCCGCGTTCAACAGCCGCGAGAATGTGAACGAAGCCATGAAGCGCATTGGCGATGTGTTTAGCGCGATCCCCGCGTAGTTATCGACCAAAGTATCGTGCCGGACATGGCGACAGAGCGATCGCCCCAACCTATCCCGCTAGCTATTGTGGTGGTGAATTACCATTGCACCGCTGAAATTAAACGGCTGCTGGACTCGGTGTGGCGATCGCTTTCTGTTGCTAATCAGCGGGCAAACGCCATCAATCTACAAGTGTGGATTGCCAATAATTCCCTTGCCGATCTATCGATCAAAGCGCTTCCAGACTGTGGAAGTTTGTCCGTAAATCTGATCGATGCTCCCGGTAATGTTGGATTTGGGCGGGCGTGCAACCTTGCAATTTCCAAACTGTGGAATCAAAGACCGCGCCCTTGGATTTGGCTATTAAATCCGGATACGACGTTGGATCCTGAGACCTTGGAAAAATTAGGATCAGTTCTTAATCAAAATCAGAAAGCAGCCTGGGCGATCGCCGGCACCCGCGTTCAAACCCCTTACAAAATAATTGAATTCAACGGCGGCTATTGGAATCCAAAAACCGGTGAAATTTTCCCCCTCACGGACACCACGCCCGCATCACATGCCACACCTTGGGTAAGCGGCTGTAGTTTGATTCTTAATCCCAATGCCTTTGGGGATTTGCCGCCACAGTTTGACCCTGATTTTTTTCTCTATTACGAGGATTTTGAATTGTGTTGGCGCTACGGTAAAAAGTTGCGATCGCCCACGAATCCAAACCCGATTATTCTGCTCCCTGCGATCGCCATTACTCACCACACCTCTAGCATCATTGGACGGCAGCCTACTCAAAAAATTGCTTGGGCGATCGAGGGCTATTTATTGGCCCTAGAAAAGTGTGCTCCGCGATCTACATTCCTAAAGCGAATTGTCAGGATTGTAGTCACGGCTATTGTCGGAAAATTACGGGGTCAACCTGGTAAATGGATTGGACTTTGGCGTTACTTAAACCGTCGCAAACGACCTAGTGATCAGCGGCGGCGGCAGACTCAGCAGCAGTAATACTGGAGAGTCGACCGTCTTCCATATTCACGACGCGATCGGCAATATCTAAAATCCGATTGTCGTGGGTCACCATCAAAATCGTCGTATGACTTTCATGGGCTAATTCTTGCAACAGGGTCACCACATTTCGCCCGGTGGTTCTATCCAATGCTGCTGTAGGCTCGTCTGCCAAAATCAATCGCGGATGATGGACCAGGGCTCGGGCGATCGCCACCCGTTGTTTTTGTCCCCCGGATAGTTGGTCAGGTGGATAATTCCAGCGATCGCCCAACCCCACTCGCTCTAGGATGTCGCGCGATCGCTCTAGTCGTTCTGATTTTTCAAGGGTTGGATCGAACTCCAAAGCCAATGCAACATTTTGCGCCGCCGTTAGACTGCGATGGAGATTATGGGCTTGGAAAATATAGCCGCTATTTCGACGCACTTGCACCAGGGTATTTTTACTTGCCCCGGCCATTGCCCAATCCAACACCTGCATTTGCCCTGATTGCAGGGCTCGTAGCCCACCAATCAGGGTTAAAACGGTACTTTTTCCCGACCCCGATGGTCCCGTTAACAATAAAATCTCTCCGGCATAGACCGTTAAATCGAGATCAAATAAAATTTGCTTTTGTAGTTTCCCTTGACCAAAGGAATGGCTAACCTTCTCGAGATGAATGGCAATGCCTCGATCCGCTTTTGGTGATTGAATAACGGGGATGGATGGGGAAGTCGATAGGGTCATTTCTCTCTCGTCTTTCTATCGAAATAATAAGCAGAATTTAGAATAGGTCGGCAGGGTCGGCAGATTCTAATTGTCGAGCGGCGATCGCCCCGGAAATTAGACACATCACTGCGGTCAATACAAAAACTAAAACGGCTCGACTGACCGTTAAAGTGATCGGCAAACTGGTGGCGCGGCGGGTGAGGGCATAGAGTCCCATGGAAGCTAATAACCCTGGAAAAAAACCAATAATTGTTAATACGATCGCCTCTTCAACGACCACTCCTAATAAATATTGCTGTTTAAATCCCATCGCTTTGAGGGTGGCATATTCCGGCAGGTGATCCTTTACGTCCGTTGCCAGAATTTGATAAACAATCACTGCCCCCACCACAAATCCCATCACAGTGCCAAGGGTGAAAACAAAACCAACGGCCGTATTGTTCTGCCAATAGGTTTTTTCAAACTCAATAAATTCCGCCTTCGACAAGATATAAATATCCTCCGGCAATTGTTGCTTCAGTTCAGCTAAAACAACTTCGGGATCCGCATTGCCATGAAATTGCAGCAGTCCCAAGCTACTGGCTGTGGGCGATCGCCCGGGGAAAATTCGCTCAAAGGTGCGATCGCTCACCAATACACTGCCATTGGCGGCAAAGGAGGCTCCCACCGTATAGGTGCCCACCACTTCAATTTGATGGTCGTTTAACTCGGTGATGACCGTTTCGCCTTGGTCGAGTTTTTCCAACGCCGCCCCATAATCGCCCCGGGATTGACGATCAAAAATGAGGCGATCGTTCAATTTGAGCTGCGTTTTTTTCGCCTCCGATAATCCCGGCAATGCTAACGGTACTCGGTTCGGATCTACCCCGATGACCATCACGTTGGCTTCGCCCTCCGCTTCCGGCGTTGTCCAACTGGTGACGGTGACGTTCATGGGGGTGGCATCGGCGACGCCGGGCACGGCCAATGCTTGAAACAGCCGCCGCCGGGGAAACGTGCGCGTGTCCACTAAGGTATCCCCCTGCCGGCTCAAAATGATTGCGTCCGCCTCAATGGCCGTATGGAGCCGAGTGTTGCTGTCATAAAGCGCCGCGCTGAATCCCAACTGGATCAACATCAATACATCCGCAAACACAATCCCCGCGATCGCCACCCCCAACCGCCCCAAATCCGCCCGCAATTGCAGCACCCCCAAGGGCGTCCGCTTTTGTAATCCTTGAATCGTCGTAACGATAGTCATGGTTCTTAGGGCTCCGACATCGGCACAAAATTGACAATCACCTGGGATGCGCTGAGGTGGGACACCAGTCGGCTGGCGTTGTCATCCAAGCGCACCCGTACTTCGACGACTCGGCTGTCGACCTGGCTAGAGGGGTCCGTATCCGCCAGATTTTGCGCCAGCACCTGCTGCCCCAACTGCACCACCGTGCCCCGCAAAATTCCCTCAAAGGCATCCCCCGTCACCGTTACCGTCTGACCGGTTTGCACATGGCGCATATCGCTGTCGTAGACCTCGGCGACCACCTCCATGGTTTGGGTTTGCCCCATTTCCAGCAGCCCGGTTTCATTGGTGACCAGCTCCCCAGGGCGTTGGTGGATATCCAAAATTTGCCCCGCCATCGGCGCTTTCACCAGGGCGCGATCATAATCGACCTGCACCTGTGCCAGTGCTGCTTCCGCGGCCCTCAGCTCCGCCTGCGCTGCTCGCACATCCTGGGGACGTACTTCTTGGATCCGGTCCAACGTTGCCCGTGCTTCAATCATCTGTGCCTGCCGGGAGCCCCGGGTTCGGGTGATTTGTGCTTCGGTCTCCACAATTTGTTTGCGGTAGGTCGATCGCAGGCGATCGCGCTCTGCCACCGCTGCTTTGAGTTGTTCCTGGGCCGCCGTCGCCGTCAAGACCCGAGCGTCATAAACCGACGCCGACACCGCCCCATTGTTATAGAGGGATTGGTAGCGATCTCGCTCCGCCTGGGCATTGACCAACTCCGCCTGAAGCCGGGCAATGGTTGCCGTTTGGGCAGCTACCGTGGTTTCCTGTTCCGCCCGCAATCGCTCCAAGGTGGCCTGCAAAATCTGCAAATCTCCGGACTCTTCCGCCCCCAACCGCCGGATGGTCGCCCGCTGTGCGGCCACTTCCCCGGTCTTCGGCCCCGCCTGCACTAACGCTAATTGGGCGCGGGCTTGTTCCACCCGTCCCTTCGCCTCCAGTAATTCTGCTCCCAGGCGATCGCGGGAGTCCAACACCGCCAAGACTTGTCCGGCTTCGACGGTATCCCCCACGGCCACGGTCAAGCTTTGCAGCCGACTGCCTTCCCGATTCGGTGGCGCTGCTACGGTCACAATCTCCCCGGCCGGCTCCAGTTTGCCCAATGCCGCAACCCGTGACGAGGCCCCGGCCGTCGATTCTGATATCGCTGGCAGATCCTCTGGCGATCGCGGCTGGGCGGTAAGCAGCCCGACGCCTCCTACCCCTATGACCAATACCCCGGCGATCGCAATCCATCGACCCTTACCTGACCAAATCCCGCTGCGCTTGTCCTGTGAGGCAGCCCCAAAACTTGCCTGCGTCATGGATTGACCCCAAAACTAAACTGTTCAGTTCATCTCCATGGTAGCGAAAATCAAACTGAACTGTCTAGTTCATTTATTTTGTTTCAAGGGAGGTAGGACGGATGGTTGTGTGTGTGGAGGTGCGGGGTTGAAGGCAGGTCGTTTTGGGGGATGCGATGATGAACTGTGGCGTAAGGGAGTGATCCGCTGTGGGTGACGTTGATAAGTCAGTAGATGTTGATCGGTCAGACAATCAAGTGAGTCAAGATCGGGTTGAGGATCAGGTTCGGGATAAGGTGTCCGCGAGTTTGGGGGCGCCGATCTCGAAGAAGGGGGCGCAGGTTTTGAAGGGGGCGTTGCAGGTGTTTTTGGAGCGGGGCTATGTGGGGGCGAGCATGGATCGCATTGCCGCGGTGGCTGGGGTGTCTAAGGCGACGGTGTATAGCCATTTTCGTGACAAGGAGGGGTTGTTTGAGGCGTTGGTGCAGCAGTTGGCGCGGGAGCGGTTGCCGAAGTTGTTTAATGCGGTGAGTCAGGGGGCAGCGCGGGTGGATGCGCCTCCCCGAGAGTGTTTGCGGCAACTGTGTACGGCTCTGATGGAGCGGATGACCCAGGATGAGTTGTATTTTGATTTTCTGCGCTTAACCATTGGGGAGTCGGGGCGTTTTCCTCAGTTGGCGCAGGTATTTTTGAAAAACTTTACCCGGGTGGGGATTGCCGCGTTTACGGAAATTTTGAGCACCTATCCAGCATTAAAGGGGCGCGATGTGGAGGCGATTACGCGGGTGATGACGGGCAGTTTGATTGCCCATGTGCTCACCCAATATGTGATGCATGGCCGCCAAGTGGTGCCCATTGAAGAGGAGCGTATTATCGACGCGATTGTGGATTTGGTGTTGCCGCCGGACCCTGCGAGTTAATTCAATCTGGTTAATCTAGGCTTTTGCTTTGGTTTTGGATTGGGCTGTTTTGGATTTTTTCTTGCTGTTTAAAAGCTTGTCGACTCCTTTGCGATCGCACAGATCGATCAGCGTGCATTGATCGCAGAGGGGCTTGCGAGCATCGCAGATATTGCGCCCGTGGAAAATCGTACGAATGGAATAGTTTTCCCATTCCGGCTGGGGGAGAAGTTTCATTAGATCCCGCTCAACGCGGATGGGATCGGTGTATCGGGTGAGCCCAAATCGATAGGTTAATCGTTTTACATGGGTGTCGACGGTTACGCCCATATTGATGCCAAAGGCGTTGGACATGACCACATTGGCGGTCTTTCGCGCGACCCCAGGGAGTAACATCAACTCCTCCATCCGTTGGGGCACTTCGCCGCCAAATTTTTCCATGATCATGCGGCAAGCGCCTTGGATATTTTTGGCTTTGTTGCGATAGAAACCGGTCGATCGCACCAGTTCTTCAAGCTCGCTGAGGTCTGCGCCTGCCATGGCTGCCGCATCGGGAAATCGGGCGAATAACGCCGGAGTGACCTTGTTTACCCGTTCATCGGTACATTGGGCGGACAGAATTGTGGCCACCAACAGTTGCACCGTACTGCCGTGATCCAGGCTGCAATAGGCGTCAGGATAGAGTTCCGTTAGGCGGTCGAAAATTTCCAGCGCGCGCTGTTTTTTTGCCGAAAGTTTACGGGCGATCGCCATGGGATTTACAGGGGTCTACTGTTATCTACTGTCGATTACCGCGACTCGATTACTGCGACTCAATTACTACGACTAAACGTTACTGCTGGAATAGGTTTTGAACCCATTCCAACTGGGTGGTGTCGCGCACAATTAGGACGACGCCCAGCCCCAAGAGTAGGACTAAACCCGTTTGCATAACGCTTTCTTGGAGCCGTTGGGGGAGGGGGCGACCGCGCAAAGCTTCAATGATGAGGAAGAAGAGTTGACCGCCATCTAGAGCCGGCAGCGGCAGGATATTAACCACTGCCAAGTTGATGCTAATTAGGGCCACAAAAGGCAAGAGCTGAGCGGCTTGGGATTCGGCAATGTTGGCGCCCCATTCCACAATTTTGACGGGACCGGAGACCTGGGATGCGGTTTCTTGGAAGTTGGATGCGAGGGCAATAAAACCGCCAATGATTTGGAACACCATGGCTTGGAATTGGTCCGCTGCCTTGCCGAAAATTTCGACCAGGTTGAGCGATCGCCGATAAACAGTCTTGCCATTGGGGGCTAGTTGCACGCCAATACGTCCGATCCCATCTGCATCGGGTTCAGGGGTGACATTGACGCTCAGGGTGCGATCGCCCCGCTCTAGGGTGAGGGGCAGCGAGGCGTTAGAGCTGCCGCGAATCTCTTCCATCAACAGGTCGAGGCTGTCGTTGTCTGCGCCCAAGGTTTGACCATTGACCGCCACAATAATATCTCCGGCCTTGATCCCCGCCTTGCCTGCTGGGTTGTCGATGGATAGCACCTGGGGGACGACCACGCCGGGCTCGTAGGCAAAGGAATCGGGGATGCCTAAGCCGGCATATTGTCCGACCAGAACAGCGTAGGCAAAGACTAGATTCGCAATCACCCCCGCTGAGATGACGATCGCGCGATCGCCGATGGGCCTGTTTTGTAACAAGTTGGGATCGTCGGGTTCGATGCCGCTGTCGGGATCATCTTCTGGGAAGCCGACAAATCCGCCGAGGGGAATGGCGCGGATGGAATATTCTGTTTGCTCCCCCTGGTAGCGCCAGATGATCGGACCGAAGCCGATCGCAAATTTCGTCGCATAAATTCCCTGGAGCCGTGCCGCGAGAAAATGCCCCAGCTCATGGATAAACACCAAGGACAGCAAAACGGCGATCGCTACAAAAACGGACATAGGCTCAAGGGGATCGGTAAAAACTGGGTCCAGCGCTACAGCAACACTGATTTATCAGTATAGAGGTTTCGCTCGACTCTCTGGGGGACCAACAATAATCCCCAAACGATGCTGCATGGGAAAGCGATCGCCTGGGGATGCATTAAACGGTCTAGGGATAGGGGATTGCGGCTCTGCACTGATCCCCTGTCGGTCTAGCCTTCGACTTTCATGGCGCGGGCCAATTCTGCGGCGACTTCGGGGCGGGAGAATTCCGGCGGGGGCGTTTCCCCTTTACGCAGCAAGGCGCGAACTTTGGTGCCGGATAGGTGAATCCGCTCTTCGGGGGTGCTGGGGCTGGTTTTGCTGGTGGCCATGCCGCCGGTGCGGGTGCAGAAGAAGGCGTGCTCGAATTTCAGCGGCGTAATCCCCAATTCTCCGGGCTCAAATTCGTCGAATAGTTTTTGGGCGTCATAGGTACCGTAGTAGTCGCCCACACCGGCATGGTCGCGACCGACGATGAAGTGGGTGCAGCCGTAGTTTTTGCGGATGAGAGCATGGAAAATTGCTTCCCGGGGGCCGGCATAGCGCATGGCACAGGGGTTGATGGCCAAAATGACGCGATCGCGGGGGAAGTAGTGCTCCATCATGATTTCGTAGCAATTCATCCGCACCTCTGCCGGAATATCATCGCTCTTGGTCACGCCCACCAACGGATGCAAGAACAGTCCCTCGGTGATTTCCAGGGCGCATTTGATGATGTATTCGTGGGCGCGGTGGATGGGGTTCCGGGTTTGGAAGGCGACGATGCGCTCCCAGCCTTTTTCCCGGAAAGCACGGCGAGAATCCGCCGGGTCAATTTGATAGGTGGGGAAACGGGCATCGGTGCCCCGTTCTAACAACCACACGGGACCGCCCAAATTGATATTTCCCTGGTCGTAGACTGCCTTCACACCGGGGTGGGCTTCCTCGTTGGTGCGATAGACGTTGATGGCTTCGTGCACCTTGTCGTAGGTGTATTTTTCCTGAAGTTCCAGCACGCCCACAAAATTGCCGTCGGGATCATCCAAGCGCACTAAGCCACCTTCCTTCAGGGGCTCCGCCGTTTCCTCGGTGACGGACAGGGTGACGGGGATGGACCAGGGTAGACCGCTCGCCAATCGCATATCGGTGACCACGGGGTCATAGTCCGCCTTGCCCATAAATCCTTCCAGGGGGCTGAGGGCACCGATCGCAATGGTAATCAGGTCACACAGGGCGCGATCGTCCAGCCCGACCCGAGGCAACGTATCCGCCTGGGCGAGGAATTCCGCCTTTTGCTCCGGAGAAGCGACGCGGTTGATCAAGACGCCGCCGTGGGGGGCGATCGCATCAGTGCTGGGGGTGCTCATGGAAAAGAATCTAGGGGGAAAGCGTCTGGGACTAAGGGCAATCAGGATGAGTTCAACAGGGGGCGAGCCCAAAGGCGATCGCATGGACCCTGTAAAAATCCTTCACACAACGTACACCAAAACCGCCCTTTCCCATGGGCTCTTCCCGCGGGACCTTCCCATGGGCTTTTCCTGCCGGTTTTGTCGCGGGCGTTCCTAGACCGTATTAGACCGTATTCCCCACGGATTCCAGCTCCTCAAAGGTATCGAAGATGTATAGGGCCGCTTCGTAGGTTTGCTTCAGCATCAGTGACTGCTCGTCCGCGGAGCTGGCTAGCTCATCCTGCAGGAACCGTAAGCCGCCGATCATGGTGTTCAAACTGGTGCGCACCGTATAGGACGTTTCGCTGAAGACTTTATACCGCTCCGCCAGGGCTGGCGTTACCGCGCCGGATGCCCCCCCCGTAGACGCCTTACGGTAGAGGGACTTTTGCATTTGCAAACTGTCCTCAAATAATTCCATGGTGCTCAGCATCCGAATGGAGGTTTTGTAACATTCCTGGATTAAATCTTGAACTTCTTCCGGTGAATCGAGCCAATCTTCGACCAATAATTGCAAAGCGCCGATGGTTACATTCAGACGGCTGCGGATTTCGTAGGAGGTGCGGTTAAAGGTTTCGTTGGCCGTCACAAGCTGGCGAGACTCGGCCGCGAATTGCATCTGATAGAGCCGAGCATAGTGCCCCCCCTTCGCCAGGAGTTCCCCGTGGGTGCCCACCTCGATGACTTCGCCCTTTTCCAACACTGCAATTTGATCGGCATTTTGGATCGTGGATAGGCGGTGGGCGATGACCAAGGAGGTGCGATCGCGACTTAGGTTTTCGATGGCTTCCTGCACCAGCCGCTCCGACACCGTATCCAGGGCACTGGTGGCCTCGTCCAAAATCAGGATGGGGGGATTGCTCACCAGGGCGCGGGCGATCGCCAATCGCTGGCGCTGTCCCCCCGAGAGCATCACCCCGCGATCGCCAATGGGGGTGTCAAATCCGCGGGGCAGCTGTTCAATAAAACCCAGGGCATTGGCCAACTTAGCCGCCTTATGCACCTCCTCATCTGTCGCCTCTGTCCCATAGGCAATATTGTCCCGGACCGACATATTGAACAGAAAGGTATCCTGGCTGACGATTCCCATGGACCGGCGCACCGACTGGAGATCAAAATCCCGTAAATCTACCCCATCGATGGTGATTTTCCCGCCATTGGGATCGGCAAACCGGGGCAATAAATCCGCCAGCGTTGACTTACCCGCGCCGGACTCCCCCACTAGGGCGAGGGTGGTGCCCTTCGGTAAGTACAGTTCAATGTCCCTCAGGGATAAGTCCTGTGCCCCCGGATAGGCAAAGCGAAGGCCGTCGAAATGAATCCCCTGTTCGAGGGTCTGGGGGAACGGGCGATCGCCGGATTTCATAAACGGCTTATTGGTGCGGCTGAGGAAATCCTCAACAATCTCCACACTGGGCAGGGTGTTGGCGATTTGGCTCCGGAGCCGATTCAGGTCGGAGATCAGCGGCAGCAGCCGAACGAGGATCAAAAGGTACGTGAGCAATACGGCAGAGAGGGCCTGTAAATCCTGGAAGATTAAGCGGCTCAACATCACAATGCCTATCAAACAGATAATGCTGGCCACCTCCGTCACCGGACCGACTGCCGCACTGTTCATTTGAGACTTCAATTGCTTTGCTTCCAGATCTATAATGAGCCTCCGCATTTTTGTGAGCTCCCGCTTTTCCATCGCGGCCGTCCGCACCAACGTCATGCCCATCAACATGTCCATCTGTCCGCGGGAATAGTCACGGGAGGCCTGGGAAAGGTCTTGGCCCAGGTTACGGGATTGGCGCACGAACCACTGGTTGAGGAGAATGATGCCGCTGAAGAGCACGACGACGCCAACGGTCAGTTGCCAGGAAATGCTGATCAGGAGGACCACAAAAATAGTCGCGGCGATGCACTGCATACAGAGCCGGATAATGCTGCTGATGGAGCGGGTGACTCGGGAACTTTCGGTCCCTAGCCGGTTGGTCATATCCCCTATCCGAGTGCTGTCGTGGTAGCTCAGATTGACGTCCAGGAGCATGCCGCAGCCGTTGAGACGTAGGTCTGCGTTGATGCAATGCTGCAGTCTGCTGGAGGCGTATTGCCCGATAAAAGTGGTGAGATTTTTCAGGGCAAGGATGGCGATCACCGCGATCGCCATCACGGTGGCTTGGTATTCGTCGGGCAGCCCACGGAAGGGACTGAGCATCGCCTCTAGAATGGGCGGTCCTCCCTTCAGGAGGGCATCTTGCTCCAGAAACCGCAGAACAACGGGAACCAGTAGGGTGGTGCCGATGCCGCCGAAGAGAGCCCCTGAAAATCCGAGAAGAATGCTGAAGAAAGCCAGAACGGGGTATCGACGGGCCAGGTTCCACAAAAATTTGCTTTTAGACATGGTTCAGAAGGCAGGGCGAGTGGGCTGACAGCAGCATTGGCTAAGGGAGGCGATGGGACGGGAACTGGGGGCTGGGGGACGGTTGTCAGGGGTGGGGCGGCAGATGGGCCCGAAGCAGGGGGGCCAGGTGTTGGGCGATCGCGGTTACGCTGTAGTTTTGCAAGCATCGCTGCCGGGCCCGTTGTCCCAACCGTTGGGCAGCCCCATAGTCCGCGAAAATCGATTCTAAGCCCTTCGCGAGCGATCGCGGAGATTGTGGTTCCACAATATACCCAGTGTCCCCCAGGATATTGGGTATATCGCCGACTTGGGTCGTTAGGATCGGCTTCGCCATGGCCATGCCGTCGGTGAGTTTCAGGGGAAACTGGGCGCGGGTGGTGGGCGAGTCCCGCTGGGGGACGACGACCACATGGGCCGCCGAGACCACCAAAGGCATTTTGTCCGGGGGCTGTTTCGGAAGCTGGATCAAGTACGAGTCTCCCCATTTTTGTTGGAGTTCCTGGTCGTAGCGATCGTAGGGACTGCCCCCTACAATCACCAGCCTGAGGTCGGTCCACCCCAGGAGCTTCATCGCCTCCAGAATATCTTCTACTCCTTTGTAAGGACGGGGCGCTCCGGGAAACATTAAAACTCGATAGGGACTGAGATTGTATTCTGCCCGCGCGGCATCCGGATCATAGCGACTGGGATTGAAGGCGTCCATATTTTTGCCGCTGGGGATAACGGTCCCCCCAAATCGGTGTTGCAGGGCGCTGGTGTTAACGGTAACGGCGTCCGCTTGGGCAACCCATTGTTCCACCCAGCTCATGTAGAGGGGATGGTTGGGGGACTGGAGTTCGCCGTCCCTGCCGAATAGATCTTTCAACAGTTTTCGGGGGCGCACTTGATACCGGTACTGTCCCCCCTGATGCCAGCTCATTTCCCAGTCGTCGATATCTAGCAGGATGGGACGGCGGCGTAGCCATTTGTGGAGGAGGGCGATGCCGAAGCTGGAGGGCTTGAGTTTATGGGCGTATACCAGATCGCTGTCCAGGGCTTGCAGGGTTTGGCGGATGGATTGGAAAAAACGGGGATAGCGATCGCCCGAGATCACCGTCAGGGGCCATTGCTGCCGTAGGGCGGTGAGGGCGGGGTGCTCAGGACCAAAGTTCAACCCCACCAGTTCCACGTCGTAGCCTAGGGTCTGAATGGCTTCTGCCAACACAAATGTCCGTACCCCTCCCCCCCATCGCCCCACACTGCTGGGGGACAGGTCGTTGATCAAAATCGAGATTTTGGGAGCCTTGGGGCTGGAGGATGAAAGACTGCTCGGCTGGGACTGGGTTGACCGTTGGTTCATGAGCATATTGCAGGGTCACTGGGCAGGGGGCACATGCCCCATGACTGTCATGGTTGGGGGTAAGGGAGGGTGCGGAAACGGGGCGTGGGTCAAGAGGGGCGACCGTCAGGTGGGACGGTTGCCAGGGTGCCCTTTAGGTTTGGGACAGGGTGATCCGGCCATTTTGCAGCCGGTCCAGGCATCGATTCACCCGACGGCAATCATCATCGGTCATGGGTTGGCTGCTCAGTAGGGCATGGGTGAGCTGGAGATAGTCCTGACGGGAGAGGGCATTGGTGGTTTCAATGCGGTCCAGAATCTTGGTGAGGTCGACGTTGGGTTGGGGAGCAGCCATGGATGGAAAAACAGGATTGGATATGGGGGAGGACAGGGGATTCGCGCGGCGGGGAACCGGTCTCCGGTGGCCCCATTGTAGTCAGTGGCGAGGCGGGGATTGTCTCAATACCCTTAGCTGGCCGGAACTGGGGGGAATGGTAGATTACCCCTGGGCTAAATCCCATAGATCCCAGGCTGACAATGTAAGCCGACGGTGACCCAGCCGTCGTACCCGGTCTCGATGTTTTGATGTCTCGAGTGATTTGGGGGCGGCAGGGGTGGGGGACGATGGAAAGATGCCATGGGAAATATGCCATGAGAATTGAGCTGCCATGAGAATTGAGCGAGTCAGAGCCCTACAGGACAACTACGTTTTTGTGTTGGTTAATCCGGCGGATCGGGAGGCGGTCGTTATCGATCCGGGGCAGGGGGCTCCGGTCTTGGGCTGCCTGGATGCCTTGGGGGTGTCCCTGGCGGCTATCTGGCATACCCATCACCATCACGACCACATTGGGGGCGATCGCCAATTACTGGCTCGCTATCCCCAGGCGAAGGTCTATGGCAATCGGGATGATGCCCATCGGATTCCCACCCTGACCCACTTTGTGGAAGAGGGCGATCGCTTGACCGTGGGCGATCGCACTGCCCAGGTGATGTTCGTCCCGGGCCATACCCGAGCCCACCTGGCCTACTACTTCCCTCCTGTTCCAGCCCCCTCACCCGGAGAAATGGATCAGGTTCAATTCCAACTCTTCCAGCTCGAGACCCCCCTAGAACCCAAAAAATCCAAGGCAGATAGTGCCCTGCCGGAGCTGCCGGGGGAGCTATTTTGTGGCGATACCATCTTTTCTGGGGGATGCGGACGACTCTTTGAAGGGACCCCCGAACAAATGGTGCGATCGCTCAGCCGATTCCGCCAACTTCCCGACACCACCCGTATCTGGTGCGCCCACGAATATACCCAGGCCAACCTCGCCTTTGCCGAAACCCTCATTGCCGACGAATTTCCCTTTCAGACCTACGTCACCTACGTCGAACAGCAACGGGCCCAGCACCAAGCCACCATCCCCACCACCCTCAAACTCGAAAAACAAATCAACCCCTTCCTCCGCTGGGACGATCCAAAAATTCAACAGCTCATGGGAACCGTCAATGCCCCCTTCCGCACCTTTGCCCGACTGCGCGGCCGTAAGGATCTATTCTGATTTCGCCGTAAGCCTTACCCTGTCTTGACCCGTGCCGACATTGGAGGTTGGCTAATGTCCCACCTTCAATGTCGAATCCCGGATCTTGGCCTAGAATTCAAAGCAGAGTATTAATTCCTAAAATCGCTGCGCTCAAAATTGTCGGCTAGTCCCACAGGCTAGCTCCACAAGGGTGCATTGCGGTGGCGGCAACCCCGCTGCCCCGATTTCCCTGGATCTCCAATACCAACACTCGATATTGGATCGACCTACCACGGGACAGTGATCTTACCCATTTATTTTTTGTTGTCGTGCTTTTGCCCGAAGGGACAATGCCGTGCAACGCTACATGCTAGGGCTTCCTCGAGAGCATCGCGAGCCGACAGCGACTTTTTTTAAAGACGATTTTGAAGATTTTTTTCGTGAGACACGCTACATTTTAGTGGCGGATCAGTGAAATCCGAAGTTATTCTGTAGACGAGTGCATCTCGAAGCAATAGCCTGGAGAATGAAAGATTGGCTAGCCGAGGTTGTATCGCACCCTTGGGATTTCCACTGCGATAGCGATATCCAGTGCGGATTCCTGACCCCATTCCAAATTGAGTCCACCTAGTATTACAAGGAGCGCGAGGAAGGCAGCATGACCCAAGCCAAAACACTTACAAAGAAGGGTAATGTTCTGGAGGAGACGTCTAAACCAGCAAAGAAGATGAAGGCGAATCCCAAGCCAACTCCGGAGGCGACTGATGATAACAGTAACGCCGGTGCGGATGCGGCTGCCCCTGAGAGCAATGCCACGAAGGTAAGTAAGGCTGCTGCCCGTCGAAAGGCTGCTGCGGCGAAGAAGAAGCACTACACGGAAGATTCCATTCGCCTTTACCTGCAGGAAATTGGTCGGATTCGACTGTTGCGGGCTGATGAGGAGATTGAGCTGGCCCGTAAGATTGCGGATCTGCTGGAGATGGAGCGGGTGTTTGACTCCTTGGATGAGGAGTTGGATCGCGAGCCGACTTATCAAGAGTGGGCGGATGCGATGGATATGAAGCTGTCGGCGTTCCGTCGCCGTCTCCATGGGGGACGTCGGGCGAAGGACAAGATGGTTCAGTCCAATTTGCGTCTGGTGGTGTCGATCGCCAAGAAGTATATGAATCGGGGTTTGTCGTTCCAGGATTTGATCCAGGAAGGCAGCTTGGGCTTGATTCGTGCTGCTGAAAAATTCGACCACGAGAAAGGCTACAAGTTCTCCACCTATGCCACCTGGTGGATTCGTCAGGCGATTACTCGGGCGATCGCTGACCAGTCCCGTACCATCCGCCTGCCGGTGCACCTGTACGAGACCATCTCTCGGATCAAGAAGACCACGAAACTTCTGTCTCAGGAAATGGGTCGCAAGCCCACTGAGGAAGAGATTGCAACCCGGATGGAGATGACCATCGAGAAGTTGCGCTTTATCGCTAAATCTGCCCAGTTGCCCATTTCGTTGGAAACGCCCATCGGTAAGGAAGAGGATTCCCGCCTGGGTGATTTCATTGAGTCCGACGGTGAAACCCCTGAGGACCAGGTGGCGAAAAGCCTGCTGCGGGAAGACCTGGAGAGCGTGCTGGATACCCTGAGCCCTCGGGAGCGGGATGTATTGCGGTTGCGCTATGGCTTGGATGATGGGCGCATGAAGACCCTGGAAGAAATTGGCCAGATTTTCAATGTGACCCGTGAGCGGATTCGTCAGATTGAGGCGAAGGCGTTGCGGAAGCTACGTCACCCCAACCGAAACAGCATCTTGAAAGAGTACATCCGTTAGGATGCAGCGCGCACAGCATTATTGCTGAAACTCAGAAGGAGACTTCTTCGCTTTGAGGAAGTCTCCTTTTTTCATGGAATCTTTTGGTACAGATGCTCCGTCATTTTGGGCTAGAGCTGATGTAGCCAAACTAATTCTTTTGGAAGACGACATCGTACGACAAGAAACTCTCCAAGCAAGCGTGGGAGGGCGAAAACTGAATGACCTGACAGTCAGAACGTTTAGCTACTTCGAAAATTGCGTTGGCTGGCATAGCATGCATTTGCATATCCACTTTAGACTCCATAGATTGAGCCAAATACTCACTCAAATTGAATGAATAATCGTCGTGCGAGGAAAATACGGGAATATGAAGAATTGCCAGCCCTCCTTTATCAAGAGAACTCAGCAAAGTTTCCACAAGGAATGCCATTAGCGGTGGTGGATTATGCTGCAAAACGATGCTGCTTACAATGAGCTCTGGCTTTACTAAGGACAAGTGTCGCTTTAACTCGGGCAGCGTTGAGTAAGACAGACATTGGATATTTCCAGCCCCCACTGTATCGAAAATATCTAGCTTGGGGTTCCTAAGATTCCCCCTCAGCGTTTCCAGGTGCCCCTGGGAAAAATCAACCGCGATCACGTGGGAATCCTTGAAGGACAATCTTAAGTCAACACTAATCCGACCGACACCCGCCCCAAAGTCAACAATGGACGATGGCATCTTGCCATCCTGAAATACTGATTGCCAGATGCTAAGGTACTTACTTCCAATTGAGGGATGATCACTGCCATAGGGGTCACTGCGATAGAACTCATTAATCACTGCTTCTGACAGCTTCCCTTTGTATTTGGAAAAGGTCAGCACCGACCAATAAACTGTTTCTAAATCAATGCCCACTGAATTCCAGTAGTTGAATATTTCTCCAAAGATAGATTCGCAAGTTTCTTCGTCAGCATCCCATTCAATATCGTTGTGATAGTATCCCTTAAATTTTATTGGGCGTTTCAACTGAAACTCAACCGAATTGATAAAGTCTGATACCACTTCTTCGGGCGTTTTCTGCCCATTCTCCAGAACCTGTAAGCAGAGCGTTAGTCCAGATTCATCAGGCTCCCTGTTGAGAATCTGCTTATACAGAGATTTAACAAAGCACTCTAGAGTAATCGACTTCATTACGTTTCCTGCCGGTTGATCTTAAATTCCTGAATCGAACTTATGCATAGCTCTTTACTTACGGAGGTGGTCTTTTCTTGTCAGCAGGATTACTCACAATCCTTCAAGGCAGACCTGTCAGGCATCATACCAATGGTTCGCATTTTCAATCTCAACACTGGAATGCTGAATTGACAATGCCGCCATCGGAGCGGATGACGTAATGTCTTAGCCGGTCGTCGTGAGGCGTAAAAAGGCTTCTTCTAGGCTGGGCCGATCGCGCCGCATTTCGCAGAGCCCTAAGCCTTCGCCGATGACCATCGCGGCGATCGCCTGTCCGGGTTCTTCGCCGCTTTCTGTCTGAATGTGTAGCCGTAGGGATTTTGGATCGACGGTGTCCTGACGGTCGAGGGCGGTGAAGTCAGGGGCGACGGTGGCAACACCGGGGAGGTCGGCAAAGCGATCGCACCAGCTTTGTCCAAAATCAGTCAAGGTCCAACGAGGGGGCGTTTCTTCTGGTGCTTCTTCGTTGTCTATCTCTGATTCTTCAGCTTCTATCTCTGATTCTTCAGCCTCTTCGGGTTCTTCGACGTCTTCTGAGTCTTCAGTCTCTTCTGATTCTGGGGCGATCGCCTCAGGGGTTTCTTGAGTAGTAATTTCTTGAGCTATTTCCTGAATAAAAGGGGTTTCACCGTGGGCGATTTCGAGGGTGTAGCGCCATTGGTTGCCCAGTTTGCCGGTCAGGTTTTCTAGGGTGTCGGTGGCTACGAGGCTGCCGCGATTGATAATTGCGACGCGATCGCAGGTGGCGTTGACTTCGGACAGGATGTGGGTGGAGAGGATGATGGTATGGTCCCCCGCCAGGCTTTTGATTAGGTTGAGCACCTCGATAATTTGCCGGGGATCCAGTCCGGCGGTGGGCTCGTCCAGAACGATGACGGGGGGATTATGGACGATCGCCTGGGCAATGCCGACCCGCTGGCGAAATCCTTTGGAGAGTTTCCGAATTTGCAGGTGTTGTTTTTCTTCCAGGTTGCACCGTTGGATTGCCCATTGCACCCGAGCGGCGCGATCGCCGGCGGACACGCCTTTAATCCGCGCTACGAAATGGAGAAACCCCTCCACGGTCATCTCTGGGTATAGGGGCGGGGTTTCAGGGAGGTAGCCAATATTCCGGCGCACGGCGATCGAGTCCCCATGGACGTCAAAACCGGCAATGCGAGCGGTTCCCTCGGTGGCGGGCAAATACCCGGTGAGGATGCGCATGGTGGTGGTTTTTCCGGCTCCGTTGGGACCCAGGAATCCTAAAATTTGCCCCGGCTCCACGGTGAAGGTCACGTCATTCAGGACTGTGGTGTTGCCGTAGATTTTGCTGAGATTTTCGGCTTCAATCATGACGTCTTGCCCTTGAATGGTGATCCCGGAATCGGGGGCTTAGCCTTACCCCATTGATAGTAGCGAATGGCGTATTAGCGCCTTGGTATATCGCGATCGCCCTAGATGCGGAAGGGAGAAATCCAGCCCCGTAGGAAATAGAACACACTCAGCAGGTATTCATCAATCACTCTGGTGGAGAGTGATAACCCCTCAGCGCTGGGTACTAATCCTGGGATCCCCATGTAGCGTAATGGGGATGGCGGGATGTCTGGGGCGTCGTAAGGCAGGGTATAAAAGTCGGTCGGGCTAGGGATAACCACAAAGCCGAGATGCTCAAAAGTTAAAACTGCGCGCCGTATGCTGATGGCGGAGGTGACCAGGGTGATGCGAACCCCCTGTACCTCGCCGCCAAATTCTTCCTGAACGTCTAAGGCGCTGGTACGCACATCAACGATTTCGCGGCGGTTGACGATTTCTCCTTCCGGGACGGTGATGGCACTGGAGGGGACGCCCATCCGTTGTAGGAGGGCACGGATGTCCGAAGACTCCCCTTGGCGGCATAGGCGGAAGGCTTCGGGATTGGGATCGACGCAGTTCGTTCGACCGGAGAGCCAAGAGGCGTTGCGTTCTGGACGGAATCCGGCGCTCACGATAATCCGAGGCGCGACGCCCCGGCGATAGAGTTGGGCGGCTTCGGTGATGCGATCGCCACTTTCCGTCAGCTCAATCCGTTGTTCGCCGATACCCGCCACACGAGTTGTGCCATCCCCCAACAGCACAATGGCCTCAGTAGCTTGATCATTGTTCAAATCTCGGATGGCGCTGCGCTCCAACTGTTCAGCAAAGTAAAGTCCAAAGACCGGAACGCTGCTAAAAAATAAGATCGCGAATGCTGCCGCCGCAAAGCCCCTACCAAAAAACTTACCTAGACCGTCCTGCAAGTTAAAGCGAGACAGGAGCAGCAAGGCGAGTCCTAGGGGCGTCAGCAGCAGGGACAGCAGGCTTGCGAGGATTTCCGAGGTCCGCCCGGTGGGGCTCATAAAGGCAATGGTCAGCAGCGCCGCCACAACGATGATCCCCAAGCCGGTGTAGTAGGCGGTGGGGATAAATTTGACCTGGAAGAGGAGGTACCAGATGAACCACCCGATGAAAATCCACAGGAGTAAAAATGTGAGGGATTCAAATAACATTGCTGGCTATCCGAGCTGATGACAGTGCGGTACAGTGCCCGATAAAAGCGAGATCCCGAGCGGGAGCCCGACGGAAAAAATCTTATAGCAGACTATACCGAGTGTGAGGGGTTTGGGAGATGGGGACTGTCCCGGGAGGGGAGTGGTCCGACCTGATGATTGCGGTTTGTTGCTCATACTCAACCACGATTAAAACAGCTATATCGGGCGATCGCCCCCCCTTGAGGCAAATTCTTTCGGTTTTTTCGGCTTTTTTGAGGGGATCGGGAGTGGGTTGCGGGGGAAGGGGGGATTGAGGTGACAGAAAACTCCGTAAAGGGGGAGTGATGGTATTTAAAGTGACAGGGGGTGTCACAGGGCCGCCTCAATGGCTTTAATGACGGTTTTAAGGACTTGGACGCGGGCGTGGAGTTTGTCGTTGGCGGCGATGAGGGTCCAGGGGGCGGTGTCCGTTGAGGTGTGGTGGAGCATGTCGTTGACTGCTTGGTAGTAGTCGTCCCATTTCTCGCGGTTGCGCCAGTCTTCGTCGGTGATTTTGTGTTGTTTGAATGGGTTCTCTTGGCGATCGCGGAAGCGCCGCAGTTGTTCATCGGGATCGATGTGTAGCCAGAATTTCACCACGATGGTGTGCGATCGCGTTAGCTGCGCTTCTAGGGCGTTGATTTCCCCGTAGGCCCGGGACCATTCCGCGATCGTCGCAAAGTTTTCCACCCGTTCCACCAGCACGCGTCCGTACCAGGTGCGGTCAAAGACGGCGAGGGTGCCCTTAGGCGGGAGGCATTTCCAGAAGCGCCAGAGGTAGTGGTGGGCTTTGGCTTCGTCCGTGGGGGCGGCGAAGGGGTGGACTTGATAATTGCGGGGATCGAGGGATGTGGTGAGGCGTCGAATGGCTCCCCCTTTCCCGGCGGCGTCCCATCCTTCAAATAGGATCAACGCGGCACGGTTGTTTTGGTGGAGGGCGGTCTGGAGATTATGCAGCCGCAGTTGATATTTCCCCAGTTGGGTTTTGTAGCGATCGCGATCCAACCTGGCAGATAAATCCACCTGGGCTAGGCGATCGGGGCTGGCGGGTTGGGCGTGGGTAGAGGATCCCGAAGGGGCAGGGGACGGGGTTGCCCGACGGGCTAGGGCTTGGGATAGGACTTCGACCATGGTGGTTAGGACCTGAATCCGGGCCCAGCGTTTGTCATCCCCCGCTACAAGGGTCCAAGGGGCATCGGCGGTATGGGTTTTGTCGAGGGTGGTGTCGGCGATCGCCTGGTATTCCTCGTAGTGTTTGGCTTGCTGCCAGTCCTCGGGACGTACGCGCCAGGCTTCAAAGGGATCGTCCTCATAGGTTTTCAGGCGCTTTTTCAGTTCCTTTAATCCCATATGGATAAAGAATTTTGTGACGATCGCCCCGTCATCCACCAGTGCTTTTTCAAAATCAATCACTTCCTGGGCGATCGCCGGGAATTGGGTGTCTGAGATCCGTTGGAACAGACGATCCTCCAGCAGATGGGTATACCAACTGTGGTAGTAAATGCCCATTTGTCCGCGCCCCGGCAGGGTTTGCCAGAATCGCCATAGCCAGGGATAGCGTCGTTCTCGGGGGGTCGGTGCCAGGACGGGATGAACTACAAATCCTCGCGGGTCGATATGTTGCAACATATGCTGCACCAGTTTGCCCTTGCCCGCCGCCGCCCAGCCCTCCAGGACCACCACCACGGGAAGATTCGCGTCCCGGCATTCCTGTTGCAGTGATCGCAATCGCAACGTTAGGGGTTCAATCTGTTCTTGGTAGGCCGATTTTTTGAGCGATCGCTTCAAATCCACGCGGTCCAGCATTGGCATTGGCTCCAGGGGGGAAGGGGCTGAGGCGATGCTTAACCTGCGCCCGACCTAGACCTTAACCCACAGGGCTAAGCCGCCGCCCTTGCCCCGTGCGGCGATCGCCTGGTCGCTGACCCAAAAATAATTAAAAAACGGCCGATCCCGTAGCGATCGCTCGCTAAACCCGGCCTCGCTCTCGACACCGCCGCCAATGCTCCCCCGGTAGGCCGTCCACGAGCCCAGGGCAATGGACCATTGGGTAAAATCAAACGCCATCACAGACCGGTTGGCGATCGCCTCGATGGGACCGGTTACGGTGAGGGCGATCGCCCCTAGGGTTACCTGATTGACTGCCCGCCCCATGGCCGATCCCGGCTGTTCGGGATCAGTTTTGTAGGTGATGGTGATGTTAGGGATTCCGGGTAAATATCGCCCGGCACCGATGGCGGTTCCTGCTTTTTTGCGGGTCTTGGTCGTCCCGGTCACAAAGGTTAATTGCCACTGCCCCAGCAGCTCCGGCAGGGTCACCGTTCGTTTCGCTTTCTTGCTTTCCTTTTCCAACGCCACCATCGCCGCCACCACCGCTTCTGGCGTGGGGCGATCGCGTTTATTTCCCGATTGCTGGGCGATCGCCACCCGTTGCAAAATCTCTGCCGGCCGATCCAATTCCGCTACCGTTTCCATCAGCCCCCCTAAAATTGCCGCTCAGTCAGCCTAGTCAATCTTTCCTCAACTATCCCATCTACCGCCTTACTGTCCTACTGCCCCAGCAATCGATATTTCACGCCCTCTGCGATCCGCTGCCCCAAATATTCTGGAATCAAACTCTCGTTAGGACCCAGTAAATATAAAATCAGCCGCGTTCGTCCCCGCCACACCAATAAATTCGCATTCACCACCAGCAGATCCTCCTGCCAAATGGCGTACATCACCTTATAAAACAGCCCCGGCTGGTTATCCGCCTCAATCAGCAACGCCGGCAAGTGGAACACCGGATCCACATAAAATTCCGTTTCCACCTGCTCTAGCCCGGCGTCCAAATTAAATTCCACCGCCAGCATTTCTTCCACTTCGAAATGTCCCGCCAAGGCTTCTTGGATCGCCCGCGATACATTTTCCGCCGTCTTTTGCGTCAACCCCTGGCTCCCTCGCGAGACCTCCAGCTTGATAAACACCAGCATGGGGGCATGGACCTGCCCATACAAGCTCAGGTTGTGGATCGTCAGACCATAGGCGGCCAACACCCCAAAAATATCGCTCAGTAAAAACGACTGGTTACGATAGGCAAACTGTAAAACGCTTTTACTCCCCTCCGGCTTCAGCTCGATCACCGCTTGGCGACTGCGGTAGAGCTGATAGGCGAGGCGTAGATTCTCCATCTGAATCTCATTGCTCACAAACTGCTCATA
This sequence comes from uncultured bacterium, assembly GCA_964655355.1. Classification (GTDB taxonomy): domain Bacteria; phylum Cyanobacteriota; class Cyanobacteriia; order CACIAM-69d; family CACIAM-69d; genus CALGDE01. Next base: position 169,584 of record CAZZMD010000001.1, on the reverse strand, counting down.
GAACTGGGGAAACGCCCGATTAAAGCGTTTGAGAAGGTCTAATGTGGAGGCTTTAAGACCCGAAGTCATAGCAGAGAGAAAAATCGCAATGGCGATCGTCAGTGAGTCAGCGGAGCACGGTCAATTGATTTCATCCAGGAGCCGGGTCCTTGTCGACCTTGCCCTACGCCCCCGGTTAGCTTGAGGAATCGCTTGAGGAACTATGGCAACCATAGCATCGCCCTCCCTGGCAAATGGCCATAAGCGATGGGTTCCTAAATTGGTCTACTCCCCCCTGAGCGATCGCCCCGGAAATCCGCCCCCTACGCCCCGATTTGGCAGGCGTATAAACTGCCACTTCAGGAATTGGCACTAACTGGCGCTCGACTGGCATTCGACTGGCACTGGTGGCCGCCCTGGCGATATCCCGATGTCGCAAATATTTCGACGGGGGCAAACCGGAGGCGATCGCCCCTGCTCCCGGTGCAATGCCCCTCTCCCCAGACACCGCTGTAATACATTGCTGTAATACAATGCAAAGCGGGTCGTGCGAAAGAGACCTGTGCAAACTGGGATCGGGAAACCCTGCCCTCCACACCAACCGCCTCACCGTACTCGCATGGGTTTTTGGAAAAACTTATTGTTCAATACTCCCACCGGGGCCACCACCGCCCGCAGTGACGTGGTGCTTGAGGGGGCGGATACCCTCTCTACCATCGGTAATGTTGACGGCGCTCAGATCATTTTTAGTACGGAGCGGGAAGTTGATCTCTACGATTTGGAAGAGCTGTGCGACGCGGTGGGATGGGCGAGACGCCCCCTTCGCAAAGTAAAAACCGCCATTCAAAACAGTTTTCTGGTGCTGTCCATGTGGGAACAGCGGGGCACGAAGACGCGGCTGGTGGGTTTTTCGCGGGCGACGTCGGACCATGCGTTCAATGCAACGGTGTGGGACGTGGTTGTTCACCCGGATTTTCAGGGACGGGGCCTGGGTAAGGAGCTGATGCGTCAAACCATTGAGCGATTGCGGCGGGCGGATATTAGCAACATCACCCTTTTTGCGGATCCCCAGGTGGTTGAGTTTTATCGCAATTTGGGATTTATGCCGGATCCGGAGGGGATCAAGGGCATGTTTTGGTACCCGGATTGAGGGGCTCTGGCGGCGATTTGCCCGTCTCAACTGCCCTCAGCGTTTCAGGCTATATCAGGTATACTGTTGCCACTAACGGGATGTAGCGCAGCTTGGTAGCGCGCCTGCTTTGGGAGCAGGATGCCGCAGGTTCAAATCCTGTCATCCCGACTTTTGATTAATTGAATATTTCTGTGTGAATTTTCTGTGTGCTTGGTTTTGCACGCCTCTCGCCTATTTTTTATTGCTGATGGTGTCGAGGGAGGCTTTGGTCTGCCAAACAATAAACCCAGTGAAGGCCAGGGTAAAAACGATTTGGAAGACAAAGATAAAGGGGTAGGTCTCAAAGGTGATCATGGTGGTAGAGAGAATTGCGGCTGACGAAAGACCGGATCGTCGCTGACCCTGCCGAGCTTTATATCAAGATCCAGCGTTCAAAGATTCAAACAAAAGATCCGAACAAAAGTCTGGGAGCGGGACTAGCGATTTCCCAATTTTAGCTTCCCAATTTTAGCTATTGCCCATAGTTTCGGCGAGGGCGGGACAGGGGGCGGGTGCGATCGCGCCCTTCGCTCTCATCATCGATAACATGGGCTCGACGGGTTACCTGGGCCATGGGCTGGCTAACGCTATGGCGGTTAACGAGGCGGGATGGACGGTCTAAAGGGGGGACCGCTCCGCGACTGTCCCGGCCGTTTCCATAGCTTGACGGCTCATTGTTCGAGATCCCGCCACTAGAGGTCGCGACGGATGCCCTTTGAGGGGATTGATCCGAGGGCAGTTCAATTTCAACGGCTGCGCTTCCCGGGAGTCGACGGGGAGGAGATGCGGTGGTTTTTCGGGGGGCGAGGGCGGGATCTCGGGCGATCGCGGCTTTCAGGGCTTCCTCCGGATTGAAATTCAATCCTAGGGCTTCCACCATCTGGTCCGGATCATGGTTTAGGTCCACCAAGAGGGGCAAAAGGGTCGTGAGCTGGGGATTCAGCACTGACAGGGTTCCCAAAATAAAGCTCGATGTCGGTCGCCGCTGACGATTGTAGGTAATCCAAATTTCCAGACGGGAGAGCCAATGGCGATTGTCACGGTAGTAGGTCAGCCATAGATCTCGGAGTTCTTGACGCAGTTGCTGGGGGTTCATGGCGTGCTAATGACGGGGGAGTTGCCGTGAAAAATTCGGAGAGGCTGGCGGCGATCGCGATCAGGCCACCCTGTCGGATTATGCCTGGATCGTGAAGGGGGTGGAAAAGTATGTGGAAGATTTAAGACAATTCTAGCGAGGCAGTCTTAGACTCTAGCTAGGCAACCTTAGATCACGCGGGAGTGAGCCCAACTATGTCTTTTGAGGTCATTCTTATCCTGCTGCTGGCGCTAATCTTTTTGGCCCAATGGCTAGACAACCTAGACCGCGAAGGCAAAAAGCGCCAACAACAGGCTGCTTTTGAGGCTGCCTCTGCCAAAGAACTCAAGCGCTATAAAGAATCCCTCAAAAACTTTATTGCCGAGTTCAATGAGGATCCCTTCGATGTGCAAGCCCAGCAAAACCTACTCCATTCCATGGAACTACAGGGCAATCCCGGAGGCACTGGGTTAGCCTACACCGTTATTTTGGCGTCCCTGGCCAACAACCCTGACGCTGGCATTCTGAAACAGTTAGCCCTCAATGCCGGGCGCATCCACTACGAGACCATGCGCGGCGGGGAAGCCACCTTAGAAGACGAACAACGGATCATGAATGATATTGCGGTACGTACCTAGGGCGTCGGGCGTCGGGTTTTAGGATTCCAACCCGCAGGTTAGGTTACCCCTTGACCCTATAAATAGCGAAATAGCGCCGCCCTTCAGCGGGAAGTTACCGCGATCGCGCTCCCAGTCCTGAAAAAAGGGGACTTCCAAATGTTTGGAAGTCCCCCATCGCAGTCTTAGGAAAGAAGAAATGTTTGAGCCAGACCCGCCCCGCCCGAAGACGGGGAAGGGACTTCGCGCCCTACACGAGCCACTCTAGCTGAGCATCCGCCTTCGTGTTTGTATTCCGTGATAGGGTTTCGCGCTCAAATTTCATGTGAATCGAACGGGTTTGCTCCCCATCCGATGCCACGGCCATGATCGGGTAGTCAATCACCCCATCCTGGAAGGACATCTGGAAGCGGAACGTGCCGTCAGAGTTGAGCTGAATCGGACGACCGGCGATCGTGACGGTAGCGTCGGGCTCCGTTGCGCCGTAGACGATCAGTTCTGCGTCTGCCACCAGCCAGAAGCTGCGGGGGCGAATCGGGGGCATCGAAGCACTAAAGCCAGCACCGGATTGGTTCATAAACCCAGCACCGGACATCCCGGTAACGCCACCCATGCCAGCACCGGAGGCCCACATGCCAACACCAGAGGGGAACACGTAGGAGCTGAGGGTTTCCAGATGTTGGACCGACCCTGCTGTGTGGGAGCCATACAAAGAACCGGCAACCCGCATAGCTTCAGCCTCTTCCGCCAAGCCGTAGAGATCCCCGTGCATGGACTGGCCCTGACGAGCAGCAGCATCGGCGAGGGCTCGCTCCGTCGGGGGAACCAGGGTGGCAATGCGATTGCCCTTCAGGTCTTGATCCCAGGTCACGGTGACGAAGATATCTTCGATCCAGTCCGACGGGAAGACGGGCGGGACGCGGACGGTGGCGGAGCGGGCCAGCATCAGCCAACGACCGTCGGCGCAGCGATAACCGATCTCGGCGATGTAGTCGCGATCGCTCACGGGCAGGGGCAAGTACCATTCCCGCGCCAGCTCATCGCAGGCGTGCTCTTGCACACTGTGGGGACGCTGGTGATTGATATCGATCCCCGTAACGTCGTAGATCCGGAGGGCAATTTGCTGACCCCCTTGACGGCGCATCGCTTCCTTGTGGTCGCCGGGCACATCCCAGTACACAAACGCCCATTGGGGATCCCGAGGCATCAACACAATGGTGCTCATGCCATAGCCGTCGGGCAGCTCCGCCAAATCCTCATCAACGGTGGCCAACTCATCCATGGTCAGCTCCGATGCCGGAACCCCCACGTCGAACTTGTTGGCTTCAACCTTTTCCTGGGGCGCAATGGGGCGGGACGGAGACGAAATCCCAGCGGTGGCGGCAACTGGAGCCCCGAGGGGACGGGTTGCCGGTTCCGTCGCAGGAACATTTGCAGTCTCCGGTGCGGTCTCAGACTCAGTCAATCCTGTTGTCGGCAGCTTCTGACGAATACTGTCCAGAAGCTCATCCTTCCGCATACGACTGTAGCGGGAAATCTCTAGCTCACTGGCAACCCGACGTAGCTGACGCAGGGTCATTTCCTCTAGGGGTGGTCTCGGATTCGTAGAACTCATTGCGCTTCAGCGTGCCTCCCGTTATTGTCACGGTCCCCAGACAACCCTGATTGAAGGTCGCCTCGTTAGGATGTGTTTCGTTGGACTTATATTGCCGGAAGTGCTCTCGGGGATCAAGGTGGCGGGGGAATGAGTTTCGAGCTAAGCCCGGTTCCTTGCGGGGTTCCAGGGTTTTATGTATTGATTTCCTGACATTGAAAATGCGACTTAATGAAAAAGTCATGAAGTTTTGACTTTTGAGGTTGCGGGGGCGATCGCCCGGGGTTAGTGCCAAGTTGTGGCGCGGTAAAGTTCCGCCTAAGATGGGGGTCCGAATTGCCCTTGGCGCGGGATTGTTTTGGCTTCCGCGTTACTTCTTTTTCCCTGTGATCCTTTGATATGACGCCTTTGACTGTCTTAACCCCCACGGTAACTGCTCTGGACAATGGTCTGACGGTTATCCATCAAGCGGTTCCCAATAGTGCGGTGGTGACGATGGATGTGTGGGTGAAGGCGGGGGCGCGGTTGGAGCCGGATCCCTGGGCGGGGATGGCCCATTTCCTGGAGCATATGGTGTTTAAGGGGACGGCGGCGTTGTTGCCGGGGATGTTTGACCAGATTGTGGAGGGGCTGGGGGGAATGACGAATGCCGCCACCAGCTATGACTATGCGCATTTTTATGTGACGGCGGCGGCGGACCAGGGCAAGGTGGTGTTTGAGCCCCTGGCGGAGTTGATTTTGCGGGCGGCGATCCCGGACGGGGAGTTTGATCGGGAGCGATCGGTGGTGTTGGAGGAGATGCGCCAGGCGGAGGATAGTCCGGATTGGTTGGGCTATGAGGCGTTGTTGGCGCTGGTGTATCCGGAGCATCCCTATGGGCGACCGATTTTGGGGACCCCTGAGACGTTGCTGGAGCGATCGCCGGAGGAGATGCGGCGATTCCATCGGTGCCATTATCAGCCTGAGAATATGACGGTGGTGATTGCGGGGCAGGTGGATCAGGCGACGGCGTTGGGGTGGACCTCAGAGCTGTTTCGGGATTTCCCGATGCCGGAAGCCTGCGCCCCAGAGGATTGTGGGGCTGAGGTGCCGGCGATCGCCCCCAGTTTGCCGGAGGGGCAGCGGCGATATTTACGGTTACCCCATTTGGAGCAGGCGCGCTTGATGATGGGCTGGCGTGCCCCCGGTTGGTCCGATGCCGAGACGACGGATGCGCTGGATGTGTTGGCGGTGATTTTGGCTTCGGGCCGGACGTCGCGGCTGGTGCGGGAGTTGCGGGAAGAATTGCAATGGGTCTATGACATTTCCTGTGAATGTAATGTGCAGGCGGATAGCACGCTGTTTGTGATTACTGCTTGGCTGGATTGGGATCGGCTGGAGGCGGTGGAGGGCAAGATTCGGGATCACCTGGAGAAGTTGCAGGATTACCCGGTCACGGATGAGGAGCTTCGCCGCGCCAAGCGTCTGCTGATTAATGACCATCAATTTTCCTGTGAAACCCCCAGTCAGCTTGCCTCCCTTTATGGCTACTACAATGCGATGGGGAGCGTGACGGACGCCTTGACCTATCCGGATCAGGTGCAAGCGGTCACCCCTGAGCTGCTGCAGAAGGTCGCCGGCCGCTATCTCATGCCCCACCGCTATTGCTCGGTTATCCTGGAGCCGGAATTTTGAACGTCATGGGTTAGGGGGGCGATCGCCGTCGGACTAGGCTGGGTGTCGTTCCGGGCCGGATGTCTTTTTGTTATCGTTTCCTTATATAATCCCTATAGGATCCCCGATTCTTGCCCCCGGCGGCATTACCTTGCCTTTACATTTGTCAACGCCTCCGCCCATTTCGCTGGACGTTCTGTACCCTGGTAGTCGGCTGGGAGCATCGGTGAAGACCGCTCCGGCCTCGTCTTAGCTCGCGACTTGCTGCCCCTCAACTAAAGTCTTGTTTTCCTGATATTGGGGCTATTTTGAATTGACCGCCCTTTAGCCTGTCTGATGATTTGCCTGACCTGTGGGTCTGGCCGTTGTGATTGCTCGCTCTGCCCGGTTATTGACGGGTCTGGCCTGCCTTGAGGATTGAATGATGATTCCTTTGCAATGGTTTTTGAACTGGTTTTGCTCCGATGGGGCTGCCCTGTCGACGCAGCTTTATCGCTATGGTGCAAGCTTGCTGGCGGGGTTGGTGACGGGCCATGAACCTTGGCTACAACCGATTTGCTTTGGAGTGGCTTGGATTGTCATCATCACTTTGGCGAGCAATCTTTTTCAATTGTTTCGGGATGGGCAGCAGCGCCTTCACACCCTGCATCAGATCCCCTGTTCCCAATGCCGATATTTCACCGACGATGTGCACCTTAAATGCACCGTGCATCCCTTTATTGCCCTGTCGGAGGAGGCGATCGGTTGCGCTGATTTTGAGTCGGTGTCCCTGAAGTAGGGCTGCATTGCCCAAGTATTTAAGTATTAATGATCCCACCGGGTTGAGATTCCGCCGGGCTGATGATCCCAAGGGCCTATGAGGCAGACCATTGGTCGTCCAGGTAGCTGAGGCGGGCGAGGGGGCTGAGGGCGGCGAGGACTTCTTGGCCGTAGCTGCGATGGATGACTCGGCTGTCGAGTAGGGCGACGAGGGTGTCAGGGTTGTCGGGCTGGGTAGCGGCGGCTTGGCGGATGGGGGCGATCGCCCGTTGGAGTTCGCTTAGGGCGGTGGGGAGTAGGTAGAGTCGAAACCAGTCTTGACGTTGTTGTTTGTAGTAGGCGACGGTGCTGGCGACGCGGGGATCTTCTAGGGATGGGATCGGTAGGGCCACCATGATTAGCAGGCGGGGGACCGGTAGGTTTTGTTGATGGTGTCGCCAGAATTCCCAGGTGCAGACCAGGATGCCGTTGTCGTCGAGGCCGGTGTCGTCCATTTGGACGCGGGAGCCAAAGTCGGCGGCGAGTTGGGCGGCGAGTTGGCCTTTGAGGGGGAGGTCGCTGACCAGGATGACGGTGATGCCGCGATCGCGGGTCCAGGGGGCGTTGGGGTGGCTGAGGAGTTTGTAGAGATGTTGCAGCAGCGCCGGTTGGAATTGGGGGGTGTTGGGGAGGGGGAGGTGGTCCGGAAGATAGAGTTGGATTGATTCCTGTTGGCGGTCTGGGGAAAATTTGAGGCAGGTCAGGGTGGGATGGGGAAGATCCGGAGCTGGTGTGCTGGGCTCGGCGGTGGGATTGTTACAGGGAGGTTGGTCTTGGAATTTTTCGTTGGTGGGGCGATCGCCTTGAGGTCGATTGTCCTGGAGTCGATCTAGCCCGATGCGCTGTTGGAAGAGGGAGGCTTGGGCGTCTCCGTCGAGGCAGCTGCCGATAAATAGGGTTGTCTGGGATTCCCAGAGGGGGGCGAGGCGATCGGCTAGGTGGAGGGGGCTACCGGAGAGGTGGAATTGTCCCATGCGTCGGTCGAGGTGCACCAGGATTGGGTGGTGGGGGGTGTGGAGGATTTGGGCGAGCTGTTGCCAGCCGCGGGGGGCGCGATCGCTGAGGGGGGCTTTGGTGTCGAGCTGAGTAAAAAGGTCTTGGAGCCAGCGGCGTTCCTGATCGTCCAGTTGCCAGCATTCGTAGGGGCTGGGGGGATGGCGCAGGACGTGGTGGGTCATGGCTACGCGCGTGTCGCGGATCAGCTCGGTGGCGTCGGGGTAGGCCAGCATTAGGGCCTGCCAGTCCGAGGGGTGGATTTCTAGGGTGAGGAGCTGTCGGGCCCAGTCTTCCAGGTCGTCCGCTTCATCGATGACGGTGGTGATCCCGTGGAGGGGGGACTGGGGATCGGATAGGCGACTCTGGAGCCAAAGGGTGGGGGAGACCAGGATGAGGGTGGGGCTGGCGCTGGGGATTGTTAGGTCGGGCAGGGTGGACAGGGTTTGCCACTGGTGACATTGGACGATGGGGCGTTGGGCGAGGGGGCGATCGCTGAGCCATTGCCGTAGACGGGGGATTTCTACCCGAATCAGGCGCTGTTGAATTTCTGTGGATGCCACCAGGACGATGGGTTCCGACCACAGTAGGACGGGGGTGAGATAGCTGAGGCGATGGCGACCGGTGCCGGCGGCGGACCCCACTTGGATGATGGCGGTGCGTTTGACCCGAAGCGATCGCGCCACTAGCCGTGCCATGGTCAGATGGTGCAACCAGGGCAGTTCCCCTTGGGCCCGAAGGAAGGCCCGTAGCTGTTGGTGGACGTCGGTTTCAATCACAGATTTATTCAATCACAGGCCAAGGGCCGGGAATGTGATCCGAGGTACTTGCGGGGATGGGGGGGAGTTTTGGGGAAGTGGCGATGGGGATCCCTGCCACTGATCCCTGCGGCTTACCCCTAAGACTCATCCTTACGACTGATCCCTGCCACTCACTGTTTAGTAGGGTGACACATCGGGGTGACACGGGGGGTGACACCGGTTGGATTGTCCCTGGCGATCGCCCGATGGATGATCCCGATCCCTTGGGAATGGGGCGATCGCCGGGTAGTGGTACCCGATTCGGGCGTTCCGCTAGGGATTCTGGCCTAGGGAGCGTCCTGAAATCCCTTGGACCGTGGGAAGAAGGAAGTACCCAAGGTTGGCTGTGAGCGGTGCTGGGGAGCATCGGGCCAACTGCCGTGATGTATCTGCATGTATCTGCAACGGTTCCGGTTTTGGCGGCTGCCGTGTCTCCCTGAATTTCGCCGATTTGTTTCGCCGATTTGTTTCGCCGATCTGTCATTTGGTTCCCCTGATGTCTGCCCAGTCCCCGCGCAATTCGATGGCGATCGCCTCGCTACCGAGCACTAACCCAAATACTGCTGCGATCCCCACTGCCCTGGGATCGCCTCTGGAGCTTTCCCCTTGGAATCAGCACACCTATGAGCGGATTAAGTTGTCGTTGGAGTTGGATCTGCGGCGACAGGTGTTTGTGGTGGTGTGTGATGACTTGGTGGTGCGGGCCCATGTGTCCAATCGGCTGATTCGCGATCGCGCTACCCTTTCTTCGGCGGGACAGGTGGTTTCACCGGTGATGGCGATCGCGTTGGATCCCGAAGCGCCCCACCTCCACGGTCCGTTGACCCGCGCCTTTTGCCATCCTCAATCGCTCCCGAACTCTCTGGCTGGGAGGGGAACGATGACGGGGGATCCTTTGCTGGGGCAGGATCCCGTGGTGCAGTTGTTTGGTATTGAGCAGTTGACGCGCCAATGTGCTCGCCTGCAGCAGCAGTTTTTAAATGAGTTGAATGGGTTGCCCCAGCATCCGTTGCCCAATGCCGGTGCGTTGCTGCTGTGGATTCCTCGCCCCTGGCTCCACTCCATTCGCCAGTCGGCTCCGGCGTTTTGGGAATGGCATACGGGATTGTTTGAGTTTGAAGGTGATCCCCGCCCTCTGGAAGCGGCGGTGTCTTCCGCTGCGGCGGGTACGGCGGCGTTTCAGCCGACCCTTCGTTCTGTAGAACCCTTGGAGCCGCTGATGGGGAAAGGGGCGGCCCCGACGTTGAACCTGTTGGCGGCGGATCAGCTGGCGTCCCATGGGGATCGGGATCAAGATCTAGATCCGGAGGGGCGGCCTATGGCAAGGGTGCTTCTTGCGGGGGAGGATGCTGGGAATTTGGGGGAAAACTCGGCGATTAACGGGATTAATAATTTAGGGAATTTAGGGATGCACCAGGGGAGGGCGAAGGAGATGCCGACCTCTGGGGACTGCGATCGCGCTGCGGCGTTTTCGACTCCATCGTCGTCAGTGGCACCGTTGCCCAATGCGTTGGATGCGTGGCTAATTTTGGTGCAGTCCGCCCAGGGTGCGCCGAATGATGCTCGGTTGATGGCGCGGGCGATCGAGATGGGGACCCATTTGTTGACGGATTATGTGCCCACGGCACCGGAGCGTCTGCAAATGTATGAAACCTTGGGGCGCTGCCATCGGGCTCGGGCCCTGGCTCAGGGGCAGGATCAGCGGCAAGGGGGGGCACCGCCTTCTTTACGACGTATGATGCAGCGGGACTTACAGGAGAGTTGCCATTACGTTCGCCAGGGCTTGGATCAAATTGATCAGAGTTTGACCCTGCCCACCGTGGAACGGCGAGGAGCCCATACGCTGACGCTACTGAAAACGCGATCGCAGCTTTTGCGGCTGTTGGGGGATAGCCATCAGGATTTGATTCGCTATGGCATTGCCCCCGGGGATCGGGATGCGATCGCCCATAGCCAACGGGCCATGGTGCGGGCCTATCGGGGGGCGATCGCCAGTCGCTGGACTCAGCTTCGTCGCCAGGGGGTGAGCCCAATGGCGGAGCGGGATGCCCAATGGTTGGTGCAAACCTACAACCGGCTGGGGATGATCTATTGGTCCCAGGCCAATGCGATCGCCACGGCCCCATCCAAGTCCGGAATGCGGGGGATCGCCGGGCAAAAATTCCGTCAAGCCATTCACCTGTATCGCAGAGGGATTGCGCGATATCGGACTGCACCTGGGGCTGATGCCAATGCCGTCGATCCCCAACATTTATCGGTGCAGTCTCCAACCCTGACGCCGGATTATCACTACGGCACCTTGCAAACCAATCTAGGCACGGCCTATCTCACCCTGCATCGGGGCGATCGCGATCCCCAATGGCTTGACGAGGCGGTGGCGGCCTACCATGCGGCCCTGACCCAGCGGGATATGCACCAGCACCCCGCCGCCCATGCGGCTACCTGCAATAACCTCGGCATTGCGTACCGTGCCCTAGCTCGCCTGGCCCAGCGGCAGGATCCCCATGCGGAATGGACCTATTGCCAACAGGCGATCGCTGCCTATGACCAAGCTCTGGCGGTTGAATCCCATATCGCGGTGACCTTTGACCGTGCCACCACTGCGCGTCAGCTCGCCCAGTTGCACCATCACCTGGCGGAACATGCCCTCACCCCTGACAGTGGTACCGTGACCCGCCCCCCCGCCCCTAATCGGCACTTCAGCGCAGCCCTCCAGGCGTATATCCATGGATTGCGCTGCCTGCCCCGCAATGGCGACGATCAACCCCTACTCCAAGGATTGATCACCACTGCAAAAACTATTCTCCAAGGGCACCACGGCATCTCGCCCCAAAACCTATTGGCGCAGGTGCCCAGCCAATGGCTGCCGGTGGTGTTGAAACAACTGTAGGAGCGTGTCGGGGCGAAGGCAGTAGCCGGAAAGCTATCCCGGTGGCCACTGTGAAACTTGGTTAAGCTGGGAGAGACGGATCAGGCGTTGGGGATCATGCCCAGGCCGCCGTCCAATTGCTAGTTTGACGATCCCATTACGACCCAATTTCCCAACCTATGGACAATCCCTCTGCCCCTGGGACGCCGCCCCTGAGCGCGCTGGAAGTGCAGTTAAATGGGGAATCCCGTACCTGTCCGTCGGGGCTGATGGTTTACGACGCCTTGACCCATTGGACCCTGAATCCCCGTCTCGTTGCGGTGGAATACAATGGCGAAATTTTGCATCGTCAGTTCTGGGAAACCACACCGGTCCAAACCGGTGATCGCTTTGAAGTCGTTACAATTGTGGGAGGCGGGTAAGACGCTGAAGCAGTGCGCCGCTGATCCCAGTCGATTTGCCGCTTTATTGTTTGTCAAGCGATACAAGAATACGAGAGCTTAGTCTGAACATCACGTCCCGGATGACATGGTTCTTCGGACCAAAGTCGATGACATCGACATAGCGCCATTTAACGCTATCTCCCTGACCATTTTTATTTTTCATCCGCTGTTTTCCCGTTGTCCCTGAATCGTTTGCTAATTAACCCTTTATCGATTGCCCAGTCCCGTTCATGACCCCCTCTCCCCAAATCAAAACCCTATTTCAAACCTTGCTATCCCGCTTGCGTTCCCTGCGCATTTTTCTTCGTCCCATGGTCAAACGTCTTTTCATCGCAAGTCTTGTGGCGATCCTCACCTTTGGTCCGGCTAGCAGTGCCCTAGCGGCCCGAAGCGGTGGACGCATTGGTGGCGGTTCTTTTCGTCGCTCTGCCCCCAGTTATTCTGGCGGCAGTCGGTCCTACAGCGGCTCTGGTTATCGAAGCGGGAGCTACGGGGGCGGGTTTGGTTTCCCCTTCCTGATTCCTTTCTTTGGTTTCGGCGGTGGCTTTGGCAGCCTGTTTGCCCTGATGATCGGCTTTGCCATCATTAATTACCTGGCCAATGCCCTGCGCGGCATTACCGATGGCGATGGCGATCGCCCGATGGTGGCCCAACGCAGTGGTCGCTATGGCAGCTCGTTGGTGTCCGTTGCCCAGGTGCAGGTGGGATTGTTGGCCCGGGCGCGGAGCTTGCAAAAAGATCTCGACCGGATGGCCCAGACGGCCGATACGGGCACTGCCACCGGGCGATCGCAATTGCTCCAGGAGGCGACCCTGTCCCTGTTGCGCCACCCGGATTGCTGGATATATGGCAACGCGGAAGCGGATCAGGTGTCGATGGAAGCCGCTGAGGTTGGCTTTAATCGGTTGTCCTTGGAAGAGCGCTCCAAGTTCACCCACGAAACCTTGTCCAACTACAACAGCGCCCAAAATGAGCGATCGCTGTCCAGTTCTGCCTTGGGGGCGGGGACTGAGGATGGCACGGTGGACGGTATGCTGACCACCGACGCCGACGAAGGATACATTGTGGTGACGCTTTTGGCCGCCGCAGAGCGCCGTCTCAACTTCCCGGACACCATTGCCGGAGAGGCGGAATTGCGCCAAGCCCTCAGCAGCCTCGGGGCGATCGCTGCCGATGAGCTGGTGGCCGTCGAGATTCTGTGGAGTCCCCAAGCGGATGGGGATGTCCTCAGCAAGGATGATATTTTGACCCACTATCCCGACCTGCGTTTGGTCTAGGGATTGGTCCCGGCGGTCCCGGTAAATCACTAAAAACCGTCAATAGAGAAATCCCCGGCTGTTCCATGTTTGATGGCACCAACCGGGGATTTTTTGTAGAGGAGAAAGGTAGAACACCATCCGAAAATCGGTGGCAACCGTCGACTAAATCGCAGGGATATTGCGAATCGGAATATTGGGGCTGTAATCGGCCCGCGTTGCCGGTTGAGACGGGGGAATCACCTTCACCAGGCTGAGCTGGCGAATATTGGCCATTTGGGCAAAGCGACCGGGGGTATCCATGCAGGTCAGTTTGCAGAGGTCGGGACCTAAATGACCGATGACCCGAAACGTGGAGTCGGGGTATTCGGCATGGCGAACAATGCTGTTGATTGGAAATGGAGGTGTGTGCTCGAAGGATGAGTGCATATGCGGACTCCGACAAGTAATTGGTGAATGCGTTGTGTCTGGACGAAAACAAATTTGCCCCGGGGGGCAACGACGGAGTCGGGAGACGGCTGCTAAGGCGAGGACATTACCGGCCTATTCCTCAATTTTCCCGAGGGGAGTGGACGGAAGGTCCGCCCGGGAATAAGCCTACAGATAAGGTCACGGAAGGGGCGATCACTCCCATTGAAGTTGAGCGATCGCGGTTACTGTTTGAGTGCCCATTCTGACCGAGAACCCGACAGGTTCAAACCAGGTTCAGAGTTGTATTAGCCATTAAGTCTTACTACGAGAATATACTTAAACCCGGAGGTTTGGCACGGGCGCGATCCGCTTTGTTCCGGGAATCCACTTAACAGTGTCGCTACGGCTCCCCCTTTGGGAGGCTACGGCCGGTGCAGGCTTGGGGGGATTCTGTTCGGTGAGAAAACGGGCGGGGATGCCATTTAACTGCCGCAATCCAGTTGCTTTATTGAGGGGTTGCAATGGCAAACTTTGTTCTGAAAATTCCGGCGACATGATTCATATTGAATTAAATCGTTAAGAAACTTGAGAAAAACGTTTCCTGAACTGTTACCTGATGCAAGGTTTATCCACCTTTGAAGGGGGGATTCGGCGTTAGCCTGGTAGGAGTCTCTTTCTAGGTCGAAAACATTGTGTTTCGATAACCCCATGCTCTTACAAAGAATTGGGGGGATTGGATAGGAGATACGCACCATAAAATCTTGGTTTTAGATAACGCTGGAGAATAGCGATGACATTAGAGCCCTGCGTAGCCAGCTCGACAGCGGTGGAAGCGGCACGCCCGACGGTGCCAGTGTTGAAGGAGCGGGGACAGCGAGAGGTTTTTTGTGGGTTGACTGGGATCGTTTGGCTCCACCGGAAGATGCAGGATGCGTTTTTTCTGGTGGTGGGGTCCCGGACCTGTGCCCATTTGATCCAGTCGGCGGCGGGGGTGATGATCTTCGCGGAGCCGCGCTTTGGGACGGCGATTTTGGGCGATCGCGATCTCGCCGGCTTAGCGGATGCCAATGATGAATTGGAGCGGGTGGTGGCCCAGCTGTTGGAGCGTCGCCCGGATATTAAGACCCTGTTTTTGGTGGGATCCTGTCCGTCGGAGGTAATCAAGCTGGATTTGGGGAAGGCGGCGGAGAAGCTGAATCATCAGTATTTTCCTAAGGTGCGCGTCCTCAATTATTCCGGGAGTGGCATTGAGACCACGTTTACCCAGGGGGAGGATGCGTGTTTGGGGTCGATGGTGCCGGTTCTGCCTGGGAAGGAGACGGAGGAGCCGGCGCTGATGGTGGTGGGCAGTTTGGCGGATGTGGTGGAGGACCAGTTTCAGCGGTTGTTTGACGCATTGGATATTGGTCCGGTGTCGTTTTTCCCGCCGCGGCGATCGGTTGAACTTCCCGCGGTGGGCAAGGGGACAAAATTATTGGTGGCGCAACCGTTTTTAGGGGAGACGGTGCGATCGCTCATCCGTCGTGGGGCTGAATTATTACCTTCGCCCTATCCCTTTGGCATTGAGGGGACGACGGCTTGGTTGAAAACGGCGGCCGATGCTTGGGGCGTTTCCTCCGATAAATTTGAGGGGGCGATCGCGCCGGCGGTGTCTCGCGCTAAGACCGGTTTGGAGCGCTATCGGGAGGTGCTTGACGGGCGTAAGGCGTTTTTCTTCCCGGATTCCCAGTTGGAAATTCCGTTGGCGCGGTTTCTATCTCAAGAGTGCGGCATGGATTTGGTGGAGGTGGGGACGCCTTACATTGACCGTATGTTGATGGATGCGGAGATTGCGCAGTTGCCGGAAGGGACGGCGTTGGCGGAGGGGCAGGATGTGGAACGGCAGTTGGATCGCTGTCGAGAGGCTCAGCCGGATATCACCGTGTGTGGGTTGGGGCTGGCGAATCCGCTGGAGGCGGAGGGTATGGCGACGAAGTGGTCCATTGAGCTGGTGTTTTCGCCCCTCCATGGCTACGACCAGGCGGCGGATTTGGCGGAATTGTTTGCCCGCCCCACGGAGCGAAGGCGACGGCTCACGGTTTAAGACTTTTGCGTTTCATTTTCAATGCGCTTTTGCAGTGCGCTTTTGCAATGCGCTTCCCCGTTTACGACGCCCCTTTAATTTGACTTTTGACCTATGGAATTAACCCTGTGGACCTATGAGGGACCGCCCCATGTGGGCGCGATGCGGATCGCCACGTCCATGGAGCGGGTGCATTATGTGTTACACGCCCCCCAGGGGGATACCTACGCTGACCTGCTGTTCACCATGATTGAACGGCGCGATCGCCGCCCGCCGGTGACTTACACCACCTTCCAAGCGCGGGATTTGGGGGGGGATACGGCGGAAATGGTGAAAACGTCCGTGCGGGATGCCTACGATCGCTTTCAACCCCAGGTGATGTTGGTGGGGGAAAGTTGCACGGCGGAGTTGATCCAGGATCAGCCGGGGGCGTTGGCGGAGAGTATGAATTTGCCGGTGCCGGTGGTGAATTTGGAGTTGCCGGCCTATTCCAAAAAGGAGAATTGGGGCGCGAGCGAAACGCTCTATCATCTGGTGCGATCGCTCCTATTGCCGGTGGTGCCGCCGGTGGGCTATCAGCGCCCGGAGCGGGATCCCAAGGTGCGCCCCAAGGCGAACATTTTGGGACCGACGGCGTTGGGCTTCCGCTGTCGGGATGATATTCAGGAGGTCATCAAGCTGTTGGGGGAAGTGGGGGTTGATGTGAATGTGGTGGCTCCCCTGGGGGCGACGCCGGATGATATTCGCCGTATGCCGGACGCCG
Source organism: uncultured bacterium (assembly GCA_964655355.1). Classification (GTDB taxonomy): domain Bacteria; phylum Cyanobacteriota; class Cyanobacteriia; order CACIAM-69d; family CACIAM-69d; genus CALGDE01. The sequence continues at coordinate 153,100 of CAZZMD010000001.1, read as the reverse complement.
ATTTCAATGTTTCTCTGTATCCGGAAATTTCCAATACCGTTTGCAGTTGGCTGGAGCGCAACTTTAAACAGCCGACGGTGAAGACGGTGCCCATTGGGGTCGGCGCTACCCGCGATTTTATTCAGGAGATCGGTGAGGTGGCGGGTATTGATGTGGGATCAGTGCTGGTGCGATCGCGCTCTGACACCTTGGGCAATTGGAGCGCATCCCGGCTGACCTCCGCTGCCAACCCGGGAGCGTCGCGGTTGCCCTGGTATTCGCGATCAGTGGACTCGACCTATCTGACCGGGAAGCGGGTGTTTATTTTTGGGGATGCTACCCACGCGATCGCCGCCGCCCGCATCGCCACGGAGGAGCTGGGATTCACCCTGGTGGGCATTGGCACTTATAGCCGAAAATTTGCCCGACAAGTCCGCGCCGTGGCCAAGGAACATGGCGTGGAGGCGGTGATTACCGATGATTATTTGGCGGTGGAAGAGGCCGTTGCCGCCGCCGCCCCCGAATTGGTATTGGGCACCCAAATGGAGCGCCACATTGCCAAGCGATTGGGTATTCCTTGCGCCGTAATTTCAACGCCAATTCATGTGCAGGATGTCCCGGCTCGCTATTCTCCCCAGATGGGATGGGAAGGGGCAAACGTCATTTTTGATGATTGGGTTCATCCGTTAATGATGGGCTTGGAGGAGCATTTAATTGGCATGTTCCGGGATGATTTTGAGTTTGCGGAGGGGCATATGAGTCATCTGCACACTGCGCCCCATCCCGGTGCTGAAGCTGCCGCTGAAGTGGCGATCGCGGCAGAAAACAAAGCGAATCCCGATGACGTTTCTCCAAGCACCAGTGCTGAAATTACTTGGGCAGAAAGCGGTTTAAAGGAACTCAAAAAAATCCCGTTTTTTGTCCGAGGCAAGGTGAAACGAAACACGGAAAAATTTGCCCGTGATTTAGGAATTACTGAAATCACAGTCGATACCCTTTACGAAGCCAAAGCCCGGATTGGCAAGTAACCGCAACAGTCCTACGACATCAACGAATCTATTCAACTTATCTATAAGGCAGGAGTTAAAAATGGTTGTTTCTACAGTGCGTCCCGTTGTTCAAAAAGGTGAAGATGGCGAAGGCAGCGTCCAGGTTCATCAAGATCCGGCGATGAAGATTGATGGGGCATTGGTGATTGCAGTGTATGGCAAAGGGGGGATTGGTAAATCGACAACGTCTTCTAATCTCTCAGCAGCCTTTTCTCGTTTAGGCAAACGGGTATTACAAATTGGCTGTGACCCTAAACATGACAGCACTTTTACATTGACTAAGCAAATGGTTCCGACGGTCATTGATGTGCTGGAGTCGGTGGATTTCCATTCGGAAGAATTGGAAACCAATGACTTTATGTTTGAGGGCTATAACGGTGTGATGTGTATTGAGGCGGGGGGACCGCCAGCAGGAACTGGATGTGGGGGGTATGTAACGGGGCAAACGGTGAAACTCCTCAAAGAACATCACCTGTTAGAAGATACCGATGTGGTGATTTTTGATGTGTTGGGGGATGTGGTTTGCGGTGGTTTTGCTGCGCCGTTGCAGCACGCCCATTATTGTTTGATTGTGACAGCTAACGATTTTGATTCTATTTTTGCGATGAATCGAATCGTGGCAGCTATCCAAGCTAAGGCGAAGAATTACAAGGTGCGCTTGGGGGGAATTATTGCGAATCGCAGTGAAGATACCGACCAAATTGACAAGTTTAATGAGCGGGTAGGGTTAAAAACTTTGGCGCATTTTCAGGCAGTAGATGCGATTCGTCGCAGTCGCCTGAAGAAGTGCACCATTTTTGAAATGGAGGATGATGAGCCAGGGGTTGAAGCTGTACAAAATGAGTATCTCAAGTTAGCCCAGAGCATGATTGATGATGTGGAGCCGTTGTTGGCGACGCCGTTGAAGGATCGCGAGATTTTTGATCTGTTGGGTTTTGATTAAGCTAATGTGCTTAATGAGAATCAGGAATTGGTGATTAGCAAGGTGTGGCGCTAGCGTTAGAAGAAAACGTAAAAAATCGGGGTTGACTATCAATGTCAACCCCGATTTTTTTGTACTTAAAATTTAATCGCTTCAATCGGCGATTGGGTGGCGGTTAGAGATATTCCACTTTTTCTATCTCTGTGGCAAAGATCTTCCATTCGTCACCTCGCTTTTTAAGGGTGTGAACGGCCGTAATTCGATTGTCTTTAAACTCAGGTCCGCTAATTTTCTTGGTGGTTTGTTCTGCCCTGAGCTTGATGCTGTCTGCACTGGATTCGACGACCTCGACTACGGTCATCTCGACCTCTAAGTCAAAATTCTTGAATAATGCTTCGAGGGCTACTTTGGTCGACTCAAATGCTGTGGAATTGTCGTCCACAGTCTTCATGTGAGCTTCTAGATCTTCTTCATTTAGCGTCCGCGTGTTCTCTGCTAGGGTTGCCTTTGCCGCTTCTATGTCGCGATCACCCTCTGTTTCTGCTTGTTCTGCTTGGTTTTCACCTTCTTGGGAAGGGACATTTTGAGTGGCGGTTTCTGTTGATGGGCTTGAGGAAGATGGTTCTTGAACCGTGCCAAAACAACTGATGAGTAGACTTGAGACGAGTAATGAAAGGGTGAGAATGGGGATGTTTTTTGATCGAGAAGATGCCATGGGTTTCAATTAGAGTTAATTGGGGTTGTGTCTTGTTGGGATCTAAAGGGACTTGATTGATGAGATGTTGAAAGGTCCGTTTTTTGATCTCTCCTCCTTACTGTAATCCACCGTTGGGAGGCGTGAACTTCTGGCAATCTAGCTTAAAGACAATGCTCGTATTGGTGAAAGAAGACACTAGTATTGGAGTCCTGTTGCCAATACTAGTGGGTGTGGGAGCATTTGGCGGATCAGGGAGATGGGATTGTGGTGACGCCTTGGGCCAATACGTTTGACCATGGGGCGATCGCGCGGGATGTGTCCATTCCGGGCTTCATAAGGGTATGAATTCTGTGGAATTACATTTATAAACTCGATCAAGTGAGTTTATAATGAGCGAGTAGCGAATCAACTTGCTCAGGACGACTATGGCTGGCAAAGTAGCATCAAAGTCAAAACGTGTTCGCCGCCCCAATATTAATAAGGTGCGAGCAAAGATTCGAGATCTGGCTCAGGAACATGGCTATGACGAACAGGTGTTACTTGAGTTCGCAGAGTTTGTGAATGGACAGCCCTTTAAGGCGGTCGAGCCGAGCATGAAGGAGTTGAAGGCTGCGGTTATTGAATCGTTTGGGTGCTCGTCTTATCAACAGCTGAAGAAGGAAACCAGTTTTACGTTATTTGTGAAAGATCAGAAGCTACGGATGACGACTAAGGCGGCTTGGCTGAAAGCGTATCGAAAGTTTGTGGGACTCCCGGATAGCGAGCGTGATGCCATTGGGGGTAATGCAATCAATGGTGTTGATGTGCTGAGGAATTTCTTGCCTTGGAAGGTGTTTGACCTGAGCCCCAAAACGGCGACGGCGGATGATATCAAGAGTGCGTTTAATGCACTGGCGAAGGTTCATCACCCGGATGTGGGGGGTAAGGCGGAGGTGTTCGAGCGGTTGAAGGAGATGCGTGACAGCCTCTTGGCGGCATATTAAGGAGAGGCAATAGACGTGGCGAAGTGCAATATAACCTCTAAGGAGCTTGCCAAAGCTCTAGATATCAAGGAGGAAAAACTGTACGAAATCTGTGAATTTTTTGATTCAGATCCTGATGATGATTGGGAGCTAGCTGAGGGGCTTCACTTTAAGTGGGGCGCTTACAAAGCGCGCATTTTTAGTTATGAGGGGGCTGTTGAGATCTGTAATTATTTAGAAGAGAATCAGCAGAACAGGAGCTTCTTTGCCAATTTCAAACGCTGGTTTTTGCAAAAAGATAAGCAGCTGAAGGGCTTAATGGTATCGAAGCGAATTGAGGAAGTTGTCGCAAGACCTGGGCAAATTATTTTTGAGGGGGGGCGTGCTTTTCTGCACCCCAGAAGCTGTCGCCATATTATTGGCTTGGGGCGGCGTCAAGATGTTCTTAATCGGACCTTTAAAGAGCTGGTCCAAAATGAAAATACTGAAATTGAGCCTCCTCGCATAGGATATGACTTTCACGAGTCAGACACTAATGAACGATATTTCAGTGGCTCAGGGTTGGCATCGATTGGTAAGCAGTTGAGTGTGCGATTCACGCACAAGCATCGAAGGGCTTGGGCCGAGGTTGTGTCTGTCTACGCGCCCAAGGCTTTGGGGTATATCGAGAAGCAAGTGGCAGAGCGTGAGAAAAGAATTGCTAAGGCGATGAATCGGGTTAAGAAGGCTGCTAAAGGGCGTTGTCAGGCAACGAATCGTAAGCAAAGCGTTCACAAGTTTGATTTGGAGGTGCATCATCTCTATGACAAGAAGACTTACCCTGATCTGGCAGATGTGGAAGCTAATTTAATTGCGATCGCCTCTGATGTTCACACTGATTTTCATAAGTGGATGGGAGGTCCTGTTAAGGGGTGCACTTTGGCTGATTTTGAAGCCTACCTTGAAGAGTTCTCAAGTTCTTTATTTGATGATATTAGTGAGGATAAGAACTACGAGTGGATGATGAAGGTGAAGGGACGATTGGCGAAGTCTAAGAAGGCGTTGGCTGGGTATCTACAATAGGGGAAGGCTCTCCGCTACCATGGGGATCCACGTGGTCAATTTTTCCTTTTTCCCATGGCATCATCTGCGATCGCTTGGCAAGAAATCGATGGTAATTGGGTGTTGTTGCCCCCTCGACCGATCGCGTTGATCCATTTTCTGGGGGGGGCGTTTATTGCGGCGGCGCCTCAGTTGACCTATCGCTGGCTGCTGGAGCATTTGGCGGACCGGGGGTATGCCATTATTGCGACGCCGTTTGTGAATACGTTTGACCATTGGGCGATCGCGCGGGATGTGTTTATGGCGTTTGAGCGGACCCGCGATCGCCTGTATCGGACGGGGCAGTTACGGCGGCAGAGTTTGCCAGTTTATGGGCTGGGGCACAGTATGGGCTGCAAGGTGCATTTGTTGCTGGGCAGCGCCATGTCCGTGAAGCGGGCGGGTAATTTGTTGGTGTCGTTTAATAATTTTCCGGCGACGCGGGCGGTGCCGCTGATGGATAAGCTGTCGCCGATGGTGGCGGATTTGGAGCGGAATGTTCAGGATGGGTTGAAGAATGGCATTGACGTAAAATTGCCGGGGAATTTGGGGCGATCGGTGAGTCGCTCGATTAATGATTCGGTGAATCGGTGGCTGGGCGATCGCCGGGAGGAGGGGCAACGGCTGAACCGTAGTTTTAGCGGTATGGCAAATAATTTGGAGTTTGATCCGACGCCCGATGAGACGTTCCAGTTAATCGAGGAGAAATATCATATTCGTCGGAATTTGCTGGTGAAATTCAAAACCGATGAGCTGGATCAATCGCGCGAACTCTATTCCATTTTTTCGCGGCGATTTGGCAATTTGAGCAATATTCAACTGCTGGCGGGCAATCATTTGACGCCTATTGGGCAAGAGATGGAATTGTCGCCGTCGATGATGTCGGGGTTGGGGATGCCGGGGCTGGGCGATCGCCTGAATGATTCCCTGCGCAATAGTCCCCTGAATGCGATCGGGCAGTGGGTGAAGGATGAGGTGGTTTATCGGGATCTCAATCGTCTGTTGGATGAGCTGTTGCTGTGGTTGGATCCGACGGCGGCGCGGTGATAAATCGCTCTTGTCTCGCTCAAATCCGACTCGCATCCTACTCAAATAGATTGACGGGTTTGACGTGGGCGCGATGGAGTAGTCGCTCCTGATGGCGGAATCCTGGCATGACCACTGTGACGCGATCGCCCGGTTCTGCCCTGCCCTGCACGACCTTATGCCACTGGGGATCGAAGACCACTTCTTCGCCGATGGGGGCAATTTTGACCACGGTCCAATGGCTCAATAATTCATCCAGGGGGCGTAGCAGCAGCAGCAGGCGGGTGGCGGGAATCTGTGGATTTTTTTGCACGGCTTCTACGGCTTTGTACCAGCTCAGTAGCCACGGCTCCAGGATGACTAAGCTATCTTTCTGGAAGCCTTCCCACAGCTCCTCTTGGTTGTTTTGTAATTCCGTCTGTAGGCGCTCATATTCCTGCTGGATGGTGGCTAACTCTCGGGCGCTGTCCACCAAACTGCCGGACGTGGCCCCGGGGTCGGCGGCGCTGGGCTCTTCCCCGTTCTCGGCGGTGGGAGGGGTTTCTGTGACGGCTGCAAGTAGGTCAACGGTGCTCACGGAAAGTGCTTCGGCCAACTGTCCCAAAGTCTCCAAACGCATCCGGGCCACTTCCCCCTGGCGAAGCTGACGAATTTGGTAGAGAGAGACCCCCGATCGCTCCGCTAGGGCGCGCCAACTGCGGCAGCCCACTTGGGTCATCCACTGTTTGATTCGAGATTGGCCGTGATCGGACTTGTCCATACCGATGGGGGATTGGGGCGCTGTACTACATGGGATTGGCGGGGCCGCAGGTGGCAATGAAGACGATTTTGCTGGTGGAGGAAGCTGGATCAAGCGGACTGGTTTTTTAGACTACGTCTATGCTTACTGATGGCTTTGGCCTAACTATTTATCATCGCACATTGTAAAAGTTGAATCTGCAGACATCATCCACCGGGGAAATTGCTAAAAATTCCTAGGGAAAGCGCCATCCGAATCTATGCCTGAATCCCATGTCCGAATCCTATTGGAGCGGTGGGACTGGGAACACCGCTTGCTCCGGAAATCCCGTACACTATGACCAAGTCAGCGTTGGCATTGGTCAACCTTGACTTGGCCCTGATTGGTCCCTGATTCGGCGATTACGCGGGCGACAGTCCATCCCCTCCCCTTAGTGATTTTTCGCTTCCTGGTGCATGTTGGCTCGGCAATCTTTAATTCAACCTACCTGGCAGCGATCGCGATATTCGTTGATCTCTCGACAAATCAGTGTGTTCAGGGCGTTTGCGACCTTTTTTACGGGGCTGGGGATGGATGCGCTGCTGGGGCGATCGCGGCGTCAAGCGCGGCATGAAAAGCGGGCCCGGTGGCTGTGTCAGAAATTAATTGAACTGGGACCGGCGTTTATTAAGGTGGGGCAGGCGTTGTCGACGCGGCCGGATTTGTTGCCGCCGGTGTATACCAATGCCCTGAGTGAGCTTCAGGATGCGGTGCCGCCTTTTAGTTCCTCCGAGGCGATCGCCCGGGTGGAGCAGGAGCTAGGGCAGCATATTGGCGAATTATTCCAACGGTTTGATCCTCAGCCGATCGCGGCGGCGAGTTTGGGTCAGGTGCACCGGGCGATGTTGCCGAACGGTGAAGAGGTGGTTGTAAAGGTGCAACGGCCGGGGTTAGAGCCGTTAATTAAGCTGGATTCTAAGGTGATTCAGCAGTTAATTGGCTTTTGCGATAATCGATTCCCTTGGACAAAAAACTACGATTTACAGGGGATTTATGATGAATTTTTCCGGATTTTATTTCGGGAAATTGATTATCTGCAAGAAGCCGAAAATGCGGAGCGATTTCGAGATAATTTCAAGGACTTTGAAGGGATTATTGTTCCCAAAATTTATTGGCCCTACACCACCTCCAAAGTGTTGGTGATGGAGTATTTATCGGGGACCAAAATTGATGATGTTTCGACTCTGGAAGCGATGGGGGTGGATGTTAAAGCCCTGAATCAGTTGGGGATTTGCTGTTACCTCAAACAGTTTTTGCAAGATGGGTTTTTCCATGCGGATCCGCACCCGGGGAATTTGGCAGTGACGCCGGATGGGGAGTTGATTTTCTATGATTTTGGGATGGCGGTGGAGGTGGAATCCGTCGAGAAGGAGCAGATGGTGCAAACCATTTTTGCGGTGTTGAAAAAGGATACGGAGGCGGTTCTTAAAACGATGATCACCATGGGCTTTATTGAGCCTGTGGCGGATATGCGACCGGTGCGGCGATTGTTGTCGTTTACCCTGGACAAATTTGCAGAGCGGCCGGTGAATGTGGAGGAGTTTGCCGAGATGCGTCGGGAAATTGCCATGTTGTTTGAGGATCAGCCCTTCCGGTTGCCGGCTCAGATGACCTATGCCCTCAAATCCCTAACAACCCTGGATGGGATTGCCCGGCGATTAGACCCGAATTACAACCTGATTGCTGTTGCGAAACCCTTTGTGAAGCGGTGGGTGGGCATGAAGGAGGCGGGCAGTAAGGGATTATTGGCGATCGCCAAGCAGGCGACGATTTTTGTGTCGGAGCAGATTCGCAAGCCGAGCCCGTTGGAGTTGACGGTGCTGCGGTTGGAAGAACGGGTGATGCAGGGGGAGTTGGAAATTCGGGTGAAGGCGATGGAGAGCGATCGCGCCCTTCGGCGGATGAATATGGGTATCAAGGCTTTGCTCTATGGGGTGATCAGCGGATTTGCGGCGTTGGTGGGGGCGGTTTTGGTGAATGGGGGGCTGGTGAATTGGGCGGTTTTTGCCTTCGCGATCGCCGGGGTTAGCGGGATTGTGTTTATTCGGGGCCTAATTCGTCTGGAGTTGCGGGAACGGTTGGATCGATTAATGGAAGAATAGATAGACTTTTCAAACTGTTTTTTATTTCGGCGTCTATTGCAGCCCCGTAGCAACTTATGGATGTGAGTTCCCTCGATATCACGGCCCTTTCCCTGGATGGGGCGAAGTATTTAGGTCTGTTTGATGTGGCCTGCGCGATTTTTACGGTCGTTGCGTTTATTTTTGGCTGGGGATTTCGGTTCCGGATGGTGGGGGTCACGGCGTTTACGGGGGTGTTGACCGTTGGGCTGCTTGGGTTTGGGCTGGCATTTTTCCAGCGTCCCTCCATTGAGGGGGCGGCGCGGTACACCCTGGTGTACGACACCGGCAGTGTGGAAACGGTGATTGCGGTGGCGAGTGATTTGTCCGATGACACCCTAGATGCCACGTTGCGGCAGGCGGCGGTGGATCTTTACTCCCCCGGGCGGTTGGGCGGTTCTGTTGCTCCGCTGGTGATTCGGGCGCGCACCATTGAGCATGTGGAGCCGGGGGTGTCCAAGCCGAACTATGTGGGGGAAATTTCGCGATCGCTCGACCGCCGCATCGACGAAAATCCGACGGTGACGATTTACGCGAAATAGGTTTTATTTCGAGGGGTCCTTTCGGGTGGATTGTTCGGGTCGATTGTTAAATCCTCGGTGGTTCAACCCCCGGGAAATTTTTTGGGAATGGTAGGATATTGAACCACTTGAGGATTTATTGAAGACTCGAGTGATCCATCAGTATTGAATTTCCAGCATTGAATTTTTAGGCAGTTCAGTGCAACCCTGACGTTCCTACGATTTCCATGGCAGATCTCTCCGCTTCCCGTCCGCCCATAAATTCGCCCATAGGTCCGATAGACTCACCGCCCTACGCCGTTGACCCGTCCCCCGCGGCAGCGTTCTCGGCGGCCTTGGCGATCGCCCCCGGTCGCGTGGTGCGTGGCGCGGGCGTGTTGGCACAAGCGGCGATCGCATTGGCGCGGTTGGGATCCCGTCCGGTGGTGGTGGGCGGAGATCGGGCGATCGCGGCGGCTCGGGATAGTTTGGATCAGGCGTTGCAAGGTTTTGAGACCCGGATCGCTGATGCAGCTTCGGAGTGTAGTGAGGCGGTGTTGGAGCGGTTGAGGGCGATCGCGGCTGAGCACCGGGCGGATGTTGTGATCGGTCTTGGGGGCGGTAAGGCGCTGGATACCGCGAAGTTGTTGGCCCATCAGTGCAATATTCCGGTGGTGACGGTGCCGACGACGGGAGCCACCTGTGCGGCGTGGACGGCGTTGTCGAATGTGTATTCCGATGAGGGGGCGTTTCTCTACGATGTGCCCCTGAATCAGTGCCCCGATTTATTGATTTTGGATTACGACCTGGTGGCGACGGCTCCCAATCGGATGTTGGCGGCGGGGATTGGGGATGCTTTGGCGAAGTGGTATGAGGCGTCGGTTAGCAGCGGCGATTCCCAGGAAACTCTGATCGTGTCGGCGGTGCAGCAGGCTCGGGTGTTGCGGGATTTATTGCTGCAAAATTCCATTGATGCGTTGGATCATATTGGCGGCGATCGCTGGCGCAATGTGGTGGATGCGTCGGTGTTGATGGCGGGGGTGATTGGCGGGGTCGGTGGGGCCCAATGTCGCACCGTGGCTGCCCATGCGGTCCATAACGGCCTAACGCAAATTCCCGCTAGTCACGGTACTTTGCACGGGGAAAAGGTGGTCTATGGCATTTTGGTGCAACTGCGGTTAGAGGAAATGGTGCAGGGGAGCCAGTTGGCGGCGACGGCGCGGCAGCAACTGCTAGAGTTTTACCGGGCGATTCAGCTCCCCACGACCTTGGCGGAATTGGGGATGGGGGCAATTACTTTGCGAGATTTGGAAGCGGCGGCCGAGTTTGCCTGCCATGAGCGATCTGATATTCACCATTTGCCGTTCCCCGTTTCCACGCCCTTGGTGATGGCGGCGATGGTGTCTACCACTGCGCCGACCCGACCCACTGCCTCCCTCGATTCTGTTCCTGTTAATTCTGCCAATGCCGATAGCGATCGCCAGCCCCAGGAGATAACCCTATGACGGTGCCCCCGACGATGCCCCCGACGACATCCCCCAAGACGGTAAAGTTCGAGACTGCCGACCGCGTGCGGGTGTTGCCGCCCTATGTGTTTGCCCGGTTGGATGAGTTGAAGGCGAAGGCGCGGGAACAGGGGTTGGACCTGATCGATCTGGGCATGGGCAATCCCGATGGACCGACCCCTGCGCCGGTGATTGAGGCGGCCCAGGCTGCCCTCGCTGACGCCAGTAACCATGGTTATCCGCCCTTTGAGGGGACGGCCAATTTTCGGAAAGCCATCACCGATTGGTATCACCGCCGCTATGGGGTCGGGTTAGATGCCAATAATGAGGCTTTACCTTTGCTGGGCTCTAAGGAAGGCTTGGCTCACTTGGCGATCGCCTATTTAAATCCCGGCGATACGGTCTTGGTGCCCAGTCCGGCTTATCCGGCTCACTTTCGGGGGCCGCTGATTGCGGGGGCAAAGGTCCATAGCTTGAAGCTGAGCGCTGAGAAAGATTGGCTGATTGATTTCTCTGAAATTCCGGAGGATGTGGCTCGCCGCGCCAAGATTCTTTATTTCAATTACCCTAGTAATCCCACCGCTGCGACGGCGCCTCGGGAATTTTTCGAGGAGGCGGTGAAATTCGCCCAGCATTATGAAATTATGCTGGTCCACGACCTTTGCTATGCGGAGTTAGCCTTTGACGGGTATCAGCCCACCAGCCTGCTGGAAATCCCCGGCGGTAAGGACATCGGCGTAGAATTCCACACCCTCTCAAAGACATATAATATGGCGGGCTGGCGCGTGGGGTTTGTGGTGGGTAATCGCCAGATTATTCAAGGGTTGCGCACTTTAAAAACGAATCTGGATTATGGGCTATTTTCTGCGCTGCAAACGGCGGCGGAAACAGCTTTATCTTTGCCCGACACCTATTTGACGGAGGTGCAAAATCGCTATCGTACCCGTCGGGATTTTTTGATCGAAGGCTTTGCCAAGTTGGGCTGGACGGTGCCTAAGACCCGCGCCACCATGTATCTCTGGGTGCCCTGTCCGGAGGGGATGGGATCGACGGATTTTGCCCTCTCGGTGTTGGAACAGACGGGCGTAGTCATGACTCCGGGGAATGCCTTTGGGGAAGGCGGCGAAGGGTATGTGCGGGTGAGTTTGATTGCCGATTGCGATCGCCTGGGGGAAGCGCTCCAGCGATTGGAAAAAGCAGGCATCCGGTACGATATGCAGGCACCTGCCGCTGTCTAAATCCAAAACAACGTCCCCCCAATGGCTCCATCTCCCTGCCCTCCGTTTTCGGTAATTATTCCGGCCTATAACGAGGAACTGGGGATTACCCAAACCTTAGATGATCTCCATCGAGTGTTGGGACAGGCAGGGTGTGAGTATGAAGTGCTGGTGGTGAATGATGGATCGAGCGATCGCACGGCCGAGCTGTTGGACAGTCGCAGCGATTGCCGAATTATTCACCATCAGCAAAATCAGGGCTATGGGGCGGCCCTCAAAACCGGTATCCGTGGGGCAACCCATTCGATCATCGCCATCATCGATGGAGACGGTACCTATCCCCAAGCCAGTATTCCTCACCTGGTTTCCTTGATGGACGGGGCGGATATGGTCGTGGGCTCCCGCACTGGGGACAATGTGACCTATCCGCTGATTCGTAAAATTCCCAAGTACTTTTTGGTGCGCTTTGCCCAGTGGATTGCCAAGCGTCCCATTCCCGATCTCAACAGCGGCTTGCGGGTGTTCCGGAAGGAGGTGGCGGAACGGTTTTTTAAGGTGCTGCCGGATACCTTTAGTTTTACGACCACCATCACCCTGTCCATGCTCACCAATCGTTACCGGGTGCGCTATGAACCCATTGACTATCACGCGCGATTGGGACGCAGCAAAATCAAACCCATTCGGGATACGGTGCGGTTTGTGCAATTGATCCTACGGGTGGGGGTTTATTTTGCGCCTTTGCGGGTGTTTCTTCCGGTGGCCGGTGTGTTTTATGGGCTTTTCCTGGTTTCCCTGATGCAGGATATTTTCGTGGAATGGAATTTAACAGATACCACTGTGATTCTGTTTGTGTTTGCCACCCAGGTCACCCTGTTTGCGCTGTTGGCGGACATGCTGGATAAACGCATTTAGACGGAGGTGGAGGTATAGGGTTTTACCTTCCCTTAAGGTGCCGGTGGTGTAATAAAGGTCCAGGGTGAGCCTGAAAAAACGCTTCTGTTCGCGACCCGGCAATTTCCACTCCCCAGAACGATGACTGCCACAGTTCCTACCCAACCGAATGGGTTAATCAGCAATTGCGTCCGTTATCTCGTTACTGAATACCGTTTCCAATTCGGGGAAGGGTGCCCAGAGCATGAGGCGGCGGTGACTCAGATGGCCCATTGCGCTTTAAATGCTTTGGTGGATTGTGATGCGCCCTATCACGATATTGACCACACGGTTCAGGTGGTGTTGGTGGGGGTGGAGATTTTATCGGGCAAGATCGCTTGCGGTGAGCCGGTGAGTGCTCAGGAGTGGTCGAATTTTGTGGTGGCGTTGCTTTGCCATGATTTGGGCTATCTCAAGGGAGCTTGCCGGGGCGATCGCCCGGAGGAGCGGCTATTTATGACGGGGAAGGGGGATGAATCGGTGACCTTGTCGTCTGGGGCAACGGGAGCCAGTCTGACTCCTTACCATGTGGACCGAAGTCAGCGGTTTGTGGCGGAACAGTTTGCGGAGTTTGAGGCGATCGATATCCCGACGGTGATGGGATATATCGAGATGACCCGGTTTCCAGTGCCGAAGGGCGATCCCTATCAAGATACGTCGGGGTTGCCGGGGCTGGTGCGAGGGGCGGATTTGATCGGACAGTTGGGGGATCCCAGTTATTTGCAGAAGCTGCCTCGCCTTTTCCGAGAGTTCGAAGAGGTGGGGGCTAATAAGGCAATGGGGTACGGGGATTCTAAGGATTTGCGGAAGGGATATCCCAGCTTTTATTGGCATGTGGTGTCGTTGTATGTCATCCATGCGGTGCGCTATTTGGAGTTGTCCCAGATGGGGCGGGCGGTGTTGGCGAATCTCTATGCCAACCGTGAGCAGGTGGAGGTGGAGTTGAAGCGGTTTTATAGCGGTAAGCGCCAGTCGATACGGCGATTCCTGAGGCGAATGTGGCATTGGGCCGTGTCGACTAAGGCGTCCTGAGATCGGGGCCAGTCCCGTTACCCCGTTAAGGCCTGGAGCGATTCTTAGCCCTGCTGTCAACCTCGCAAGAGCCCGGACGCGGTTAGCTAGAGTGGGAAGAGTTGGATACTCGATCTCCTCCTCCTTCTCCCTCAATAAGCACTCATGGCACAGCGATTGGCACAGCGGTTGGCACAGCGAGCATGGCTCCTCCAGCGAGGGTCGCGGATAGGGCATCGGCGAGCGGTGCGCTTGGGTTTGGCGATCGCCTTGGGACTGATGTTGGCTCTGCTTCCTACCTTGCTTCGACCGATGGTGAGTACGGCGGCTGATCCGGCGGCTGAGGGGGCGGCGGATCGAGCGGCGGATCGAGCGGCGTTTATTCGGTTGTGTGAGGGGCGATCGCGTCTCGGGGCGGATACGCGCTATACCGTGGACCTGATGTTGCAGAAGGCTAACACGGAGGATTGTGCGGCGGCGGCGGCGACCCTTAGCGCCCGGCCGACTTTTGAACACACCGGCGGTGAACTGCGGGATATTGCCCCCATTGCCCTGTTTAAGCATTGGCAGAACATCATGCTGGTGGGGAATCAGATTGAGGATATTAGTCCGCTGGCGGGACAAAGCAATCTGAGTTTTTTGATCGTGGCCATGAATCGGGTCACGGATATTTCGCCGTTGACCAAAATCCCCAGTCTGCGGGTGGCGGTGCTGGAGGGAAATCAAATTCAAACGGTGCCGGAGGGGTGGCGATCGCCGCCCTTACAGAGTCTGAATCTGTTGAATAATCCCCTGCAATCTAAAACCTGCCCCGTTCGTCCGGCTCAAATCTGTGAATTTTCCGATGGGGGCGAGGCGGAATTTCGGGCGGGAGAGCAGGCCCTGGATGAGGGCGATTTTGAAGAGGCGATCGCTGCCTATACCGAAGCCCAAGGGATTTATCAGCGGGAAAACGATCTGCGTCGGGTGGTTCGCACCTACGACCGTTTGGGGGATGTGGCTACCCGCCAGGGGAATTTCTCCGATGCCCTGAGGAAGTATCAAGATGCGTACACCATGGCTCAGGATTTGGGCGACTTAACCCTGTTGGGGAGTTTGATGACCAGCCAGGCGGAGCTGTATGAGCGATTGGGACAGTATGACCAGGCGGTCAGTTGGTTGCTCCAGGCCCAGGCCAATGCTCGGGAACAGGAGGCGGGGCCGATCCCCATGGACGGCGGCATATACGAACTGCCCCGATTGCAGGGGGAAATTCATCGCTGGCTGGGGCGGGTGCAGTTGCGCCAGGGCAATTTGGTGGGGGCGAAGCGGCAGGCGCAGGAGTCTTTAAAACAATATGAGCGGCTCCCAGAGGGCTATCCCGAGAAGCGATCGGGGTTGCGCCGTACTTGGACCCTTCTGGGGGAAGTGGAGCGACAATTGTCCCTCTTAGATCAATCCATTCTCTCTTTGCAGAAAGCGTTGGTGTTTGCCCAAGGGGCGGGCGATCGCCCTGGCGAGAGTCTGGTACTCCAACAACAGGGGCTGACCTATACCGCCATGAGGCAGTGGGATCGGGCGGAGGCGTCGTTGGATCGAGCGGTGTTGCTGGCCCAAAATAGTGGTGCCCAGGTGGCGGCGGGACAGGCTCTGACGGCGCTCGGACAACTTTCGATTGAACGGGAGAATGAGCGGGACGCCATCCGTCAGTTAACGGCAGCGGTGGAACAGTGGGAAGCCCTGCGACCGGGGTTGGCGGATGAAAATAAGATTTCCCTGGCGGATGCCCAGGCGGAGACTTACACCTGGTTGATTGAATCCCTGTTGGCGGATGACCAACCGGAGGCGGCCCTGGTGGCGGCGGAGCGGGCGCGGGCCCGGGCTTTTATCGAATTGCTCGCCACTCGTCTGAATGGAATGGCGTTGAATCGGACGATGGGGGAGTCGATGCCGTTGACGGGGGCTGTGGCGACCGCTGGCCAGCAAAAACCGCTAACCCTGAAGGAAATTAAACAGTTGGCCCGCGACCAGGGGGCAACCCTGGTGGAATATGCGATCGGCCATGAGGTGTTGCACAGTTGGGTGGTTCAGCCCGATGGGGAGATTACCTATCATCCCCTCACCATCCCGCCCCCGAAACGATCAGCGAGTGCGCAGTCTAGGAGGGATGCGTTGTCCCTGAGGGAGCGGCTGGAGCAACGGATTTTGGATGTGCGGTTTAGCTTGACGGTGCCGGGCAATTTCTTTGAGGAGGAGCGGGCTAATCTGCTGTTACGGGATTTGTACGATGATTTGATTCGACCCCTGGCGGCGGATTTACCGACGGATCCGGACCAGCCGATTTTGATCGTCCCCCAGGGAAAATTGTTTTTATTGCCTTTTGCGGCGCTCAAGCCAGACGCGGGCCATTATTGGGTGGAGGAACATCCCATTTATTTGTCTTCGGCGATTCAGGCTTCAGTGCTGAAGGCGAAGAAGCGAAGCCAGGGGCAGCAGTCCAATCGGCTGGGGGTGGAACCGGGGGCCTTGGTGGTCGGAAATCCGGTGATGCCGTCGGTGCCCCCTCGCGTGGGTGCGCCGCCGCAGCCGTTGGAGCCATTGCCGGGGGCGGAGCGGGAGGCGGAAACCATTAGTCAGTTGCTCCAGTCCCCGCCGCTATTGGGGGCGGCGGCCACGAAGGCGGCGGTTCTGGCTAAGATTAGTGCGGCGAATACGATTCATTTGGCGACCCATGGGTTGTTAGATGATTTAGGGACCGCTGGGGTGCCGGGGGCGATCGCCTTGACGCCGACGGAGGATGATAGTGGTCTGTTGCGATCGCCGGAGATTATTGATTTGCAGCTCAATGCCGAGTTGGTGGTGTTGAGTGCGTGCAATACCGGTAATGGTCGGGTGACGGGGGATGGGGTTGTGGGGCTGGCGCGTTCCTTCGCCGCTGCCGGTGCCACGAGCACGGTGGTGTCCATCTGGAAGGTCCCTGATGATGCGACGGCTGTATTAATGGCGGATTTTTATCGCCAGCTCCAGGCGGGAGCGCCCAAGGCCGATGCCCTGCGCCATGCCATGTTGACCACCCGGGAAAGGTTCCCCCAACCCTATAACTGGTCCGCGTTTATGCTCCTTGGGGAATCCCTTTCGGCGGTGCCGCTGGGGTGATGTCCTCGGCGATCGCTGCTTGTTCCTTCTGTAACCACTGCCTATTTTTGCTGTTTTGCCCATGGCTACCCCGATGTCTCCAGAGGATTGCTACCCCCAAGCGCCGATGCTGCCGCCGCCGCCCTCGCCCCGACGGTTTTATTTCAGTCAGTTGTGGACGGCGCTCTCCCGGGGCAATCGGAAGTGGGTGTGGAGTCTGATCCGTCGGCTGGTGAGATTTTCCGATGATTATGGGGTGGCGTGGTTTGAGTTTGGGCGAGCGCTGGATAAGTCGGGGCTGGGGGATCAGGCGGAGTCTGCCTATCGCCTCGCGGTGTCCCTGGAGCCGAACCTGGCGTGGGGGCATTATGCGTTGGGGCGGAAATGGTTTGTGCGGGGGGAGCGGGATCCTGAGCGGTCCCATTTTTGGCTCGAGTTGGAGCTGTCGGCCTATCAACGGGCGGTGGAGGCGGATCCTGAGTTGCCGGTGGCTTGGCAAAATTTTGGGGAGGCGTTGACTCGGGAGCAAGACTGGGATCGGGCGATCGCTGCATTCCAGAAGGCGCGGGCGTTGGATCCCATGAGCCCTTGGCCAGCGCACCATTTGGGGAAGTGCTATCGCACCCTGGGGCAGCGGGAAAATGCGATCGCGGCGTATCAACAGGCGGCGCAATTGGACCCGGATTTTGTGTGGACCCATGTGTCCCTGGGGCATTTATTTAAGGATTTGGAACAATGGAAGCCCGCCAGTGAGGCCTATCGCCGGGCCATTGATTTGGGGTGTCATATTTCCAGCTTGCCCGGGGAGCTGCTCCACAGTCTGACCCAGCGGGATGATCTGACCCCTAAGGAGGTGCTGGAGCAATACCATCAGGTGGCCCCCAAGGATGATCTGGAGGCCCAACTCCAGGTGGAGTTTTGGATGTTGAATCAGCATTTGGACGATGGGGATTGTCATCGGGCCGTGGCCGATCGCCTGTTGGCCCTGGAGCGACCGGGGCAGGCGATCGCCTATTACAAAATTGCCCTGGCGCTGAATCCCAATGACGCGATCGCCCAAGCTGGGCTGGATGAGGCTCGACGAGCCTTAAAAGAGGCGAAAGCAACGGCCCCGGCGGCGTCGGTGCGAGTGCCCCCCTTACCGACTTCAGATAGTGTTAACAATTAGTTGAATAGGGTCTGATGGGGCCCCCTGCGTCTAGTAAAAAGAGGTAGCAGCCGCTTTTTTTAGCGCTGGCATGGCTCAAGGGTGCGAGCAGTTTCAGATCCGGGATGACAGAGAACGGCATGTTTAGGGGGAACGAATCCTATGCTCAAGGTGGTTGTAGGTCATAGCAACGATCCAGATACCCCAGAGGCGATCGCCGAAGTTTTACAGCAGTGTCAACAGCAGCTTGAACCCGATGCCAAGCCCCAGGCGGGGGTTCTCCTCGCCGCCATTGATTTTGAATTTGAACAGCTCCTAGCGCCCATTGCCGAGGCTTTTCCGGGTCTGGAATTGATCGGCGGCACCACCGATGGTGAAATTTCATCGGTCCTCGGTTTTGAACAGGATTCCGTCTCGCTGATGCTGTTTTGTTCGGACCGCATTACCATTCGTACCGGCATTGGCGAACACCTGTCCGACAGCGTTGAGGGGGCGGTCCAACGGGCGGTGGCGATGGCCTCCCAAGGACACCAGGGGGACCCCGTGCTGGGCGTTGCCATATACGAAAGTTTGACGGATAACGTGGCGAAGGTTTTGGGATGTATTAATGCGAATCTCAGCCACGATATCCCCATTCTGGGGGGATTGACGGCGGATCAATGGCGCTTTAAGCAGACCTATCAGTTTTACAACGGGAAGGTGTACGACGATGCGGTGGTGCTGTTGTTTTTCTCCGGTCCCCTTGCTTTTTCCTTTGGGGTCAAGTCGGGCTGGTGTCCCATTGGGCAGCCCGGTGTGGTGACCAAACAGGACAGCAATGTGGTTTATGAAATCGACCATCGTCCCGCTTTGGACTATTACCAACACTATTTGGGCGATTCACCCCCCTCCTCGGAATCGCCGTTGGCGGTGTTTCAGGATGGGGCAACTGATTTTTATTTGCGCGCGCCGACGGGGACGGTGGATGCGGTGATCGGCAGCGTTACCTTTTTTGGGGAGATTCCCCAGGGGGCGACGGTACAGATTACGGAGGCGAACCGCAGCGATGTGGTGAACGCTGCGGAGGGCTCCATGCAGCAGGCGCTCACGCAATTCCCCGCCGCTGATCCCAGTGCGGTGATGTACTTTTCCTGTTCCTCCCGCCGACGGCTTTTGGGATCCCGCACCGGGGAAGAATTTGAGGTGGCTCAGGCCTGTTGCGATCGCCCGATTCCGAGTCTGGGCTTTTATACCAATGGGGAGATTTCGCCCTTGCAGCGGGGGCAGACCTCTCGCTTCCACAATGAAACGTTTGTGACGCTCCTCCTGGGCGAGCTGCCCGAGGATGAGCCCGTTGAACGCAGCGGCTGAGAAGAGTGCGCCATTGTTTTCTCAGCCAGTGGTGGATTTTTCCGGACGATACTCTCTACCGATACGCTTCCCAATAATGCCGTGACTACTTCCAACGTTCATTCCGCTCACCAATCAACGGCGTCGCCCCCTGCGCAGGAGGGGAGAACGGTAGAGGTGCAACGCCTTGAAAAAGAGAATCGCACCTTACGCAAAAAGCTGGAGCGTGCCCAGCGAGATTTACAGCAATTAGAAGTCACTACCGAGAAGAAGGAGCGATTATTACGCCAAGCTCTGCATGATTTACGGGATTCCCAGGACAATGTGGCGGCGCGGCAGCAGATGATTGCCCAGTTACAGCGGAGCCAGTCCCAACTGGTTCATGCGGAAAAAATGTCGAGCTTGGGACAGTTGGTGGCGGGCATTGCCCATGAAATTAATAATCCGGTCAATTTTATCTATGCCAATCTGGAGCATCTGGATGGCTATTTTGTGGATTTGCTCGCCCTGCTAGGGACCTATGAAACGCACAACCCGGATTTAGATCCGGACTTGCTGCCCATTGAACCCGATGAGCTGGAGTTTATGCGGGGGGATGTGATGAAGGTCTTGGCGTCCATGCGGGTGGGGAGCCAGCGGATTCAGGAGATTGTGAAGTCCCTCAAAAATTTCTCGCGGTTGGATGAGGCGACGTTTAAGACGGCTGATATTCATCAGGGCATTGATAATACGCTGATGATTTTGCATCACCGCTGGTCGGGTAAGGCGGGACGGGTGGAGGTGGAGATTGTGAAACGGTACGGTGAGGTGCCGATGGTGGAGTGTTGTCCGGGGCAGCTCAATCAGGTCTTTATGAATTTGTTGAGTAATGCGATTGATGCGCTGGATGATGTGCGATATGGGCCGGAAGACGGGGGCAACGAGTCTGAGAAGGAGGACTGTGACTCGCCAATGATCGTGATAACGACGACCCATCAACCGTCGACCCATACGATTCAGGTGGCGATCGCCGATAATGGCAGCGGCATTTCACCGGCGAATCAACGCAAGTTATTCGATCCCTTTTTCACCACCAAACCTGTCGGTCGGGGAACCGGTTTAGGACTCGCCATCAGCCATGAAGTGATTACGAAGCAGCATGGGGGCACAATCGAGGTTAGCTCTGTCCTCGGCGAAGGCACCACTTTTACCGTGACCCTACCGGTGCAGGCTAAGCCCATGGTGTAGCGCCGGACTAGAACGTTACCGTCACGGGGGTATGGTCGCTGGGTTTTTCCCGGCCGCGGGGTTCTGTATCAATGACGCATTCGGTGGCGCTGTCGTAGAGGGCGTCGGATAGATACAGATGATCGATGCGCCAGCCGCGATTACGCTGAAACCCGGCGGCGCGATAGTCCCACCAGCTATAGTGGCCGCCCTCGTCGGTAAATTTTCGGAAGGAATCCCGCAGTCCCAATTCCAGCACCGATCGCAATGCTTCCCGCTCGGCATCCGACGCCATGATATTGCTGCCGCCCTTTTCGGGTTTGTAGATGTCGTGATTTTCTAGGGCGATGTTGAAGTCTCCACAGACGCAAAGCTTGGGGGAGTCCTCTAGCAGTTTGGCGAGATAGTCTTTGAGAACCGTTAGCCAGCCTAGTTTGTAGTCATATTTGTCGCTGGCGATCGCCGATCCGTTGGGGACGTATAAATTCACCACCTGCACGTCCCCCAGCTTGCCGGTGATCACCCGCTTTTGCTCGTCCCACTCGGCGACGGACTCCCCCAAGACGGCACTAAAACCTCGGGAAACGTCCGTGAGTGGTTCTTGGCTAATCAGCGCCACGCCGTTATAGGATTTTTGCCCAAAAAATTCCACCTGGAGATTGCGATCGCGGAAGGTGTCTAGGGGAAATTGCTTATCCTGCACCTTGGTCTCCTGGACACACAGCACGTCGACGGGATTGGCATCCAGCCAGTCGGTGACGTGCTCCAAACGGGTGCGGATGGAGTTCACATTCCAGGTGGTGATTTTCATAGGGTCTTGCTTCTAGGGCGCTGAAGAAGTCTAAACGCCGATTATTCCTGAACTTCCAACTGATCCAACCGCAGCCAGACATTGGGGGTCGGAACGGCTCCCCACTTTACCAGGACATAATCCCCTTCCAATTCCAAAATTTCCCCGTCGGTCTCGAAGACATAGGACGGAAAGCGCTGATCGCTCGCCTGGGCTTCCACACTGCCTTCCAATGCCTCACGGATGGCGCGAACCATGGTTCCTTTTTTGATCTTTTTGGCTGGCATAGTCTCAGGAAATAGGGGTAAGGGAATAGGAGCGATCGCAGTGGCAATCATTCGGCGGGTGGGTGAAACTCACAATGCCCGTCTAGTCCTTGATTTTACCCATTGGTGCTGCCGGACGGGATATTGTCCCCCTTATGCTTTTCCCTATCGCTCGTTATCGCTGGCATTGGGGACAAAAATGGGACGATCGCCCGACAATTTTGACCCGCTCCAAACTGGTCCCGCAGACTTTGCAGGACTGTCCATCGCGTCCATAGACCCAAGCCTCGCCGCCATAATTGCCATTGATCCCCGTAACCCCCACAAAATCGCTAAAGGTGGTGCCCCCGGCCTCAATGCTGGCCTCCAACACCTCAACGATTTTGTCCCGTAGTTTTTCCAGGCGATCGCCCGACTCCTCCGCTAAATCGGCACAGAGGATCTGGGGATGAATCCCGCTTAAAAATAGGGCTTCGTCCGCGTAAATATTGCCAATGCCCGCCACCAGGGCCTGATCCAGCAGGGCTGCCTTGATGGTGCGCTTGCGATTCCGGAGCGATCGCCGTAAATAATCCAGGGAAAATTCGTCAGAAAAGGGTTCCGGTCCCAACTTCTGCAAACCGGTCATCACGGTCGGCGGATCGATCCCCGGCGGTACCCACCACAATCGTCCAAAGGTCCGTTGGTCGACGTAACGCAACTCCCAAGGTTTTTCGCCGGAGCTATTTTTTGAATCCCGCGAGCCATCCCGCGATCGCCCCAGCAGTCTTACCCGCGTATGCTTACTCACCGGCGTTTGGGGATCCACCCAGAGCAATTGCCCCGTCATCCGAAGATGTACCCCCAGCCAGCCGCGATCGCCGGTGCCTGAGGAGGGTCCCAATTGCCCCAATAAATACTTTCCCCGTCGCTGCCATCCCGTTAGACAACTGCCCACGAGCCCTTGGGTGAAGCCTTCGGCCGTCTCGGGGGGGGCGATCGTCCGAGGCAATCGCGCCTCCACCCCATCCACGACAAAACCGAGGGTCAGCCGCTGTAACCCCCGCCGAACGGTTTCGACTTCAGGCAACTCTGGCATTGATCCTCGGCGCTTAAAAAATAGATGAGCCAGCCAAGCAATGCTAACTGATCCGACAAATTTGCCTCAACGATCCGTCGAAACGTTGCGTACAAAATTGCTTGATACCGTTAATCAATGGCTTGACTTGTGCTACACAACTTCCAGCTCTTCAGGGGAAAAGTTATTGGAATTGATGTTGGCGTAGTTTACCTTCTCAAAACGGACAATCACGGAGTACTTAATACCGCTTTGGTCCACGGATGCAACCTTGCCAACGTCCCGGTACCAGTAGGATTCAGGACGCAGGACGCGAACCATATCGCCACGCTTAGGCATAGTTTTACTCTCCTCTCTTAATGATTTAGGTCAATCAAGACATAAAATTCAGGGGGTCGGGAACCGTGATAGCCCTCAACACGCTGAGCTTTAAGCCTACTATCCCAAACCTTGTTTCAGATGGGGGGACACTTTAAGTTTTATTGACAATCCCGTCGATATTTGTGGGACTCTTCTGGGATATCAAAGGGGCGATGGATCCCAATCTGGGACGCCGGTAAGCCTCGCTGATGGTCGCTAGTTAGGCGTGTTATTGTCGCCGCGCCCGGGCCAGGCACAATCGCCCCCCCACTTGCGGTGAAGCCCCAATCGGGACCGATTCGGCACGGTCAATACAAATAAGTTGGCGTTGGTGGCTTCCTCGGGAATATAGGCTCGCAAATGCTGGGGCGTGGTGATGTTGCAGTAATACCGTTGGTTGTCGCTTGTAAACAAGTATTGCCAGATGCCCCGCCAGCGACTTTCCCGATACAATCCGTCGGGCCAGGGGCAGGTGCCGGTGTTGGGGCGATCGCGGTCATAGGTGGAGCGGGAGCCCACGATCCGCACCTGGTCTGTTCCGCCAAAGGCTCGCATCTGGTGGCTATTCATCACCTGACACATGCGGTCGTCTTCGGAAATATACCGGATGCGATATTCATTGACGCGACGGTAAAACCCTGGCGGCCAAGTGTTCTGCGCCCGGGCGGGAGATAAGCTGGCGCTCCCCAGGGTCACCATACAACTTGCCAATGCCATCGAAAGGGACCGAAGGGCCACTGAAGCGCTCATAGAGGGGTACCTGCTGCTCAACGGTGGAGGGGTATATGGGGAAAAAGGGGCGATCGCGCCTGCCAGCGGGCGGTCCTAGGGATACCGATACCCTCCCGGTCCAGCGAGCGATGTGACGATCAAATGCGATCAGCGGGGTTTGATCGGTGGGATGCGATCAGCGTGATTACCGGCTGGGGGCTACGGCAACCTGCTCGGCAGGGGCCTCTCCCACCGGTTTTAGCACTTCTTGCCCGTATTGCTCGAAGACCACAATCGGATCCATCAGCTCGTCCAATTCCACCCGCTTCACCAGCACGTCGCCATTACCCAGGCGATCGCCCACGGAGACATACCGTGCAGTCCGCTCACCGGGGACCTCCACGACAATTTTGTAATCATTGCCAACCTGCACCACGCCGGTCACTAAGACTGCTTCAGCCTCTGAGGGAGCCGGCGGACCCGGAGGTGCCGCTTCCACTGCGCGTTCCGGCGCGGATTCGGATGCCTGGGCGGAACTGCTGCCGGAGGAACTTCCTGAGGAGGCACTGGGGCTGGGCGCGGGGGATGGCGCCGTCACAATAGGAGGAACTTGAGGGGGAATCGCAATGGGACTAGGGCGCGCCGCTGCCGCTCGTCTTGCCCCTTCGCCGTCACCATCGGTGGTTTGGACGGAGGGGGAAATGGTTAGGGGAATGGCGAAGGGATCACGATTCTCGGTGCCCTGCTCTCGGAGTGCCTTTTCCGCTTCCCGTGCCCGGGCATCGGGGTTGGTCGGCGCAATTAAGCGGGCAATGCCGATTCCTCCGGGTGCGCCAGCATCATTGCCGGGAACCAAAGGGGCATCAAAATTGGCGGCGGGTGGAACCGCTGCGCCATCTTCTGGGGCGGGACTGGCTTCGCCCTCCGCATCCGGTGACGGGCTGGCGTCGGGGGACGGTTCCGGTGAACCACCGCACCCTGCGGTCAAGCCCACTAGGGCAGCTAGGACAGCAAATCGAGCGAAGCCAGAGACCATAATCCTTCTCCAAGGGGATGTGCTCAAATTGTAACCAATCAGAGCTTACTCGTCGCCTTTCACCATGAGGCATTTCAAGGCGTCCAGTCCTTTACGGACACGTCGGGATACTGTGACGGCACTGATGCCGAGTTGTTCCGCCACTTCCTTCTGGGTTAAATCTTGCAAAAACACGTACTCCAGAATGTCGCGGGTGCGGGATTCCAGGTGTACGAGGGCCTGTTGTAGGCGAAGGCGATCTTCCTCTGCCAGTTGGAAACTGTGATATTTCCGGTCTAGGACGCTGTCTCCGAGGGAGGAAGAACTGTTGTCGGTTTCCGCCAGGGGCGCGTCAAGGCTCAGCAGGGAACGGTTTTGACAGGCGAGGCGGGTGTCTTGCCACTGCTGAAGCGTAATATCCAATTCTTGGGCAATTTCCTGTTCCGTTGGCGATCGCCCGTAGGTATCTAAAAAGCGTTGGGAAATCTGCGAGGCTCGGTGCTGTAATTCTAGGAAGCGTCTGGGAATTCTAATAGAGGTGCTGCGATCGCGTAGATAGTGCTGAATCTCGCCGCGAATGTAGGGCAGGGCGAAGGAACTAAATGCAGCGCCTTTGGTGGGGTCAAACCGCTCAATGGCTCGAATCAACCCCAGACTGCCAATTTGTAGCAGGTCATCGTACCCTTCGCTACATTGGCCAATCCATCGGTAGGCTTCCTTGCGAACTAAACCGATATTAAGCTCTACCAGCTTGTTGCGGACGCTGGTGGATGGGGACTGGCGATAGGCCGACAGTAGCTCAAAGGAGCGCGTCTTGAGGGCCTGGGTCTTGGTGCAGGAAGTAGCAGCAGTCATAGTCACCTGGATGGAGAGGCGTGGATGGAGTGCGAAGGTCAGTGCAGACCGATACCGCCCAGTCTGAATAACAGCGTCGGCAGCGTCGGCAGCGTCGGAACTCGATACAGATCCTAGGGGGGTGACACCCCTGACGGTGTGTCTCCGGTCACAGGGCAACTGTAATCTGCATCGATGTTTCGTGGGATCTGGCCCGGCGATCGCCCCCGTTTTGGACTGCCCTATCTCCGCCCCCCATCCGCTGTAATGCATGCTGTGCCTACGATATCAGCCCTATTCGTTTCCGCTTTGTTTCCGCTCCTATCCCATAAAAGCGATCCGGAATCTCCTTCATGGAAATTCCGGACCTGGGGATTCGATGGGATGCCATCGAAGGGATTTGTATGTAAATTTGTAAATCTTTCCTGAGTTATGACCCGGCTACGCCGAGCTGCTCAGGAAAGATTTCGGTTGACGATTCGGCTGACTAAATCTGCTCCTCGAGCAAGCCATAGAACGAGCCAATGATCTTCACATCCAGGGGCTCTTTCGAACCTAAGTCTGTGTCGGACGGCTGAACGCTAACGAAGGTGCCTTCAAACTCATTGGTGTTGGGCTCAACCTTCGTAATCTGCAAGGAGATATGCCCTTCACCCAGGTCATAGCTCTTCACATTTTCCCGGACCAGCTCATCGTTATCGGCTTGACCCGGCAGCGCAACTGCGTTGTCATAGCCGCTGGCGATACCGCGTCCCTTGGGATCCAGGAAAGTCGCACCCCGGTAGGACGGTACGAAGAAGTCGCCCTCAAAGTCGGTGGAACCGTTGAGGATGGCCGAACCGGGCTCGGTGGAGGCAATCAATTTTTTGATGGTGAACAGGAAGGGCACTTCCTCGCCGCCGGGGAGCAGAACGGTGATGGCTTGGAAATCAAATCCGTCCGTTTCGATGAATTTCAAGCTGCCATCGGCCTGGACTTCCACAGGACCTTGAATTTGATCCAGGGAGCTGGTCTTGCGGGTCAACACACGACCCTGAACAAACTCAGCTTCCTTACGCTTATTCACTCCCTCTTCCTTCACGAAATATTGTTCAGGTTGTAGGCACAGGGAATTGATCGCGTAGCTCGTGCCCGCATCCAGGGGAATGCTGCCTCGGCTGACGGACGTGATGGACGGGCAGTTGTTCGCCAGTCCGGTGTTACGAATGTCTTCGTAGGTTAGGGGGGCACCGTTGCCTCCGGGGGCATCAGCACATGCGGTGAGGACGCCCAGGCAGATCGCAACCAGTGCGGCGATCAAAGCGCGGAATCTCATGATCAACCTCTAAAGTCTAAAGTCTCAAGTCTTTGGATGTTTTGGATAAAACCAACGAAAATAATGGCAGGGATGTGCGATCGCCCCCTACGGCTCCCATGGACATCAACTAAAACTAATGTCCTTGGGAAATCGGCTTGGGCGGTCGAAGCCCTGATGGATTTAGTATTTCACTGTTTCCATTAGATATATCAATATCCCGCCTCGCATTCTACCAAGAATCGCCCCGATGCTTGTGGTAGCCCTGAAGGGAAGCCTGGGGCCTCGGCCAAAGTGTTTCTGAATAGGACGTCAGGAGGACAGAAAGGGCGGGTATGTCTGCCATGCATCTGCCATGCAAAAGACCCCCAGGGTCACTGGGGGTCAAGGTGGATCCTTAAAGGATGCGCATAAGTGACATCAGTCTCAAGCGGCCTAAGCGCTCCATAGGTCCACACAGTGTACGGAGTGGAGAGTAGTGCCCGAAGACGATCCGTTTGGCGGTGCCTAGCTCAGGGCGACGCCGCTGGGGGAGCAGCCTTGGCTGACAGCGGGATCGAGTTTGCCCTGGATGCGACTGTAGTGGTCAACGGCGGTGCTGCCTAAGCTTGCGATGGCGCTTGACCGGCAGAGCAGGGTCTGCTGACGGTGCTTGATGGTTTGGTGGCGGCGCATCATGAGGGCACGGGCGCGATCATTAGTAGTAGTCATAGCGAGTGGTCTCCCAGGACGAAGGACATGAGCTTTCTGAGCTCGTGAATAAACTATAGAACCTTTTCTGTATCTAAAACTACAAAATTATATTTATTTACAATGGTGTTGGGGGGAGAGGATTGGGGAGGAAGGGAAGAGTAGGATGCTTAGGAGATATGGCGCGGTTTTGATGGTCGCGGTTTTGATGATGTTGATGAGTTTGTAGGGGGCAGTGCTGATGGGGCGGTTGGTGTTGCTCCTGGCAGCCCTGGTGGGCGTGCTGATGGTGGTGGGTCAGAATTTGTCGACGGTGTTGCCTTTGGTGGTGTTGGGGCAGCCGTTGGTGGCGTTGCCGTTGGGGGTTTGGATGGGGGGCGCGATCGCGATCGGTGTCCTGGGGAATGGGTTGTTGATGCTGCTGGGGTCGGGATCTCAGCGATCGCGGCGGGAGCCGGAGTTGCGGGCGGCGCGGCCGGGGGCGCGGCGGGGATCGTCCCGGCGGCAGGTGGTGGAGTCGTTGGCGGAGGAGATTTGGGAGGAGGAGCCAGGGGCTTCGAGTCGGGATGGGGCTGCTTCGGCTGGACCTGAGGATGAGTGGAGTGTTGGCGGGGCTGGGGATGCGGCGGCTGAACGGGGGCGATCGCCTCGTCGTCGGGTTCGCGAGGAAGAAGCGCCGGAGGGCGAATTGGAAGAAGTGATCGGTGGGTGGAGTGAGCCCAATCGATCGCGGCAGGGGTGGGATTATGAGCCGGAGTGGGATGAGGATGAGGCGTGGGTGCGGCCGGGGACGGGGCGGCGTCCGCCGCGATCGCGTCAGCAATCCCCGGTTTCTTCGGATCCGTCGCCGGTGACTGGGGGTGCTCAGCCTGGGGAGTCTCGCCCTGGGGCGTCTCGCCGTCCAGAAGAGTCTGGGGCGGAGCGGACGGAGCGGACGGAGCGTGCTGATAGGCGTGATTCGGAGCCTACTCCCCAACTGAAAAATTTTGAGAAGGCTGGGCGTCCGGTGGAGGAGCGGCAGTCTGGGTCGGTTTATTCCTATCGTTATCGCGAGGATGGGGATGTTGAGGGGGATGGTGCTGGTGCTGGGGCTGAAGATGCGAGGGCTGGGGGGCGATCGACGCCGCCACCGGCACCGCCCCCACCTCCACCACCGGCACCGCCATCGACTTCGTCCCCAGCGCCGGCTCCCCGGCCGATAATTACGCCGCCGCCGGTGGATGTGCCGCCTAAGGTGTCGCCTAGGGGGTCGCCTGCTGACGGTGGGCCCTCGCGACCGCCCATTACCCTTGGGGAGAGAAAACCGGGGGAAAGGCCTGGGGGATCGGAGTCTGCGAAACGGGAAAATTCCCGCAGGGCTGCTGATTATGGGGAGTCGGAGGAGGTGATTGCGTCTCCGTCGGGCCGGTCCCAGGGCCGTCGGGGCGATCGCAAACCGCTGAATTTGCCGCCGGAGTCGGAAGCGCCACCGCAGCCGAAGCGGCAGTCTGTGATGGATGCGGAGTATCGGGTGTTGCGTCCGCCGGATGATGATTGGGAGGATTTCGGTGATGAGGGGGACGATGGGGATTGGGATGATTGGTAAGGGGGCGGCGTCCTGCTCCTTTGCTAGAATCCCTCGGTTGTGAACCGTTCAAGCGAACGTTTCAGACTAAGATTGTCTGAAACCCTCTCCGGATTTAGGATGGGTTGCATTCCAATCACCACCCGTGGCTGCTGCCGCATTATGGGGCCTGGGGCACCCACACCTTTGGACCCATTAACACCTTCTTTTAAATCGCTGTTCCCTATGAGTCCTTCTACCTCTGCTCCCATCCGCGACGAGTCCCAGCGATCTGATGAGGCACTCCAGGCCTGGCGAGATAAGTTGGCGGCGAAATCTTTGAAGAAGCAGTTGACGGCGATCGCTGAGGTGGCGGCGTTGGGGACGGCGGGTTGGCCGTTGTTGATGGAGCGGGCGGTGGCGATCGCTCCGACTCCGGTGTCGTTGGAGGCGGCGCTGACGGATGATCAGTTGGCGTTGGGGGCGATCTATTATGCGTTGGCGGCGGTTGAGGATGAGTCCGTTAAGGCTTTTTTGCAACAGCATTATCCCCAGGGCATTGCGGCGTTGCCGGCGGGGTGCAAGGTGGACTATCAGCCCGTTCAAGGTTGTTTGATGGCCCATGAGTTTGAAGAGGGCGATCGTCAGACTTTGACCCTGATGTGTGAGTTGGCGGGACCGACTGCCGTTGACCGCAAGTGGTTGTATTTCACCGAGGTGCCGCAGTTTCCGATTTTGGATCTGCAAACTTTGGATCGGTTGTGGTTGATTTATTCGTCTGGGAAATTTGGATTTTCCGTGCAGCGGCAGCTATGGACCGCCGTTAAGGGGGATTGGGAGACGTTTTGGCCCAAGATTGATTGGAAAGACGGGAATCATTGGACGCGGTATCCCGGTGAGTTTCAATGGACGTTGGATGCTCCTAAAGGTCATCTTCCCCTGACGAATCAATTGCGCGGGGTGCGGGTGATGGAGGCGTTGATGAATCATCCGGCTTGGGATTAGTAGCTTGAGATTCGCTGCTTGAGATTCATTATTAAGGGGCTTATTCGAGGCTAGAACCCATGGGCTTGACGGATTCTTCGGCGATCGCGGCGTGTCAGGATGCGGTCTTTTTGTCCCGCACTGCGTTGGGCCATTGGCGGCAGACCAGTTGGGTGGGGCGTTGGATTGGTTTGCTGGGATCTTGGGAGTCGGGGAGTTTCCTGATTCGCCATGGGGATGCGGTTGGGGCGTTGATGGTGGCGCTGATTTTTGCGGGCGCGCCCTTTATTGGGACGGGCCCCATTGGCATCGGCTTGGTGGCGGCGGTTGGGTTTTGGTTTTTGATGACTCTGGCTGACGGGCGGGGATTGGCGCGATCGCCGGGATTGGGATCGGGGCTGTTTACGCCGATGCATTTGCCCCTGTTGCTGTATGGGGTGATTGCGTTGGCGGCAACGGGATTATCGCCGGTGCCTCGGGCGGCGTTGTCGGGGCTGATTAAGTTGGCGCTGTATTTATTCTTTTTTGCCCTGATGGCGCGGGTATTGCGATCGCCGAAGGGGCGTTCTGGGGTGATTACGGTGTATCTCTATGCGGCTCTGGGGGTGGCGGCCTATGGAATGCATCAATATTTCCATGGGGCTCCGGCGTTGGCGACGTGGGTGGATGCGGAATCTACCCTGGCGAAGACGACGCGGGTTTATAGTTCCTTGGGCAATCCCAATTTGCTGGCGGGGTATTTGGTGCCGGCGGTGCCCCTGTCGGTGGCGGCGATTTTTGCGTGGCGGGGTTGGGGGGCGAAAGCCTTGGCGGTGTTTATGGTGGCGATCAATAGCGCCTGTTTGGTGTTGACCTATAGTCGGGGAGGCTGGCTGGGGCTGGTTGCGGCGATGGGGGCGATCGCCATTTTGTTAGTTGCGTGGTGGTCCGTGCGGTTTTCCCCGTTCTGGCGGCGGTGGGCGTTGCCCCTTTTGTTGGGGGGCGGTGTGTTGTTTCTCGTTGGGGCGGTGCTATTTGTGGGTCCTATTCGGACTCGCGTGATGAGTATTTTTGCGGGGCGGGGGGACAGTAGCAATAACTTCCGCATCAATGTGTGGCAGGCGGTCTTGGAAATGATCCGCGATCGCCCTTTGCTGGGGATTGGTCCCGGCAACGACGCCTTCAACAAAATCTATCCCCTCTACCAGCGCCCCAAATTTACTGCCCTTAGCGCCTACTCCGTCATCCTAGAAATCTGCGTTGAAACCGGATTTATTGGGGCGATCGCCTTTTTGTGGCTGTTGGTGGTTACCTTTAACCAAGCTTGGATTCAGTGTCGTCGATTGCAACGTCAGTGGGACATTGAAGGGTATTGGATCTTGGGTGCTGTCGCGGCGATCGTCGGCATGATGACCCATGGCATCGTTGACACCATTTGGTACCGCCCTCAGGTGCAAATTATTTGGTGGCTCCTCCTGGCGATCGTTGCCAGCCACTGGCAGCCCGCCCCCCAACAGGAAACATAAAACGGGATTCTTAAGGGTCGCTGACCCTTAAGCGGGGCAGGGGGCAGCGCCCCCGAAACCAAAAAATCCCCTGTCCTCCTTCGGTCGGAAGACAGGGGATTTTTGTTATTCGAACCGTGATATCGGGCGATCGCCCGAGATTGCAGGTATCTAGATTCGTCCCCGTAGGAACTGAGCCATCTCATTGGGCGTAGGCGAATTCTCCAGCGCCACCTCCTCCGTAATCCGCCCCTCCTGATACAGATTAAACAGCGCCTTATTCATGGTGATCATGCCGTCAAAATCCGACTGCAACATCACCTGATTAATCTCATCCAACTGCCCCTTGACGATGTACTCCTTAATGGCATCGGTGGCGATCAAAATATCGTGATACGCCGATCGCTTACCATCCGTGGTCTTACACAACCCCTGGGCAATGATCGAAACCAACGACTCCGCCAAACTCACCCGCACCGCATCGTGCTCATTGGGGGGGAACATCCCCAAAATCCGCTCGATGGTCTTAATGGCGCTATTGGTGTGCAACGTCCCAGCCACCAAGTGACCCGTTGACGCCGCCTTCAGGGCAATCTTCATGGTCTCCGCGTCCCGAATCTCCCCCACCAGCATGATGTCCGGATCCTGACGCAACGCCCCCCTCAAAGCATTGAAAAACTTCAGGGTGTGGCGACCCACCTCCCGGTGCTTAATCAGAGACTTTTGACTCTTGTGGACGAATTCCACCGGATCCTCAATGGTGATGATGTGCTTCGTTTGACTCTTATTGATGTAGTCAAACATCGCCGCCATGGTGGTGGACTTACCCGATCCCGTCGGGCCGGTCACCAGAATTAATCCCTTGTGGTAGTGGCAAATATCCCGGAAAACTGGCGGTAGACTGAGCTGCTCCATGGTCAAAATTTCCGACCCGATCAGACGCAGCACCATTGCTGGTCCAGCCAAAGAATCGAAAATATTGATCCGGATCCGCACAAACCCTAAATCTGCGGCACCGTCAAAATCTAGGTTTTCCTGGAAATCGCGGATTTCCCGATCCGTAAGGATCTCCTGGAGCCAACTCATGAAGGTGTCCAGATCCGTAGGGGGATACTCCCGAGGAAGCAGATCACCGCGATCGCGGAATCGGGGAACTTCGCTGACTCCGAGGTGTAAATCCGAGCATCCCGTTTGCTCCGCCTCTTTGACCAAATCCCGTAACGTGGGCTGTCCCGGAGACGGTGCCCGCTTGGGAATGGCGGGGGGGGGAGCCATCATCATCGGCACCGGTGCTTGGGGCGCTGGGGCGGCCTGCTGCATCGGTGGTGGCCCCGACGTGGTTTGGGTCACCATCGGCGCGGCCGGAGCCGTGATGGGCGGCGGTGCAATGACCGGCGCCGTGGGAATGTTGCTGGCACTTCCCCCAACGGGCATGGTGGCCGTCTGGGTGGCATCGCCGTCGGGTGAATAGGACCCGGGGGCTGGGGGCTGGCCGGGCGGGGGCGGCGGTGCCGGAATGACCGGGGGTGGTGCGCCCATGGCCACCGTTTTGGCGTCCTGCATCGGTTGCGGCGGTGGGGGTGGGGTCGCCGTCGGACGGGGGGGCGGTGGGGGCGGTGCCGGACGTTGACCCCCCGATGGCGGAGGGGGAGGGGGAACGGGGGGACGTGACGGATTGGCCATGGGAGAAGGGGGGTAAATCGGTGCCCAGGATGGGGTGACCGGTTGCCAATAGAGAGGGACTGGGGCGATCGCTATTTCAATGGTTCTTCAATAGTTCAGTTTCACCCGCTCTTCTAGTTATGCCCAGCCCAGGGGAAATCATCAACCTGAATCCGCCATACGTAACGTTATGACGCTTGACGCTGGATGGAGGCTGGATGAAGGCTGGATGGGGAGGAAAGGGATTTGAAAGGAATTTGAAAGGGATTCAAAAAAAGGGATTCAAAAAAAGGGATTCAAAAAAAGGGGGCAAAACGGTATTGCCAAGGGACTGCGCTTTATCAAGGCGGCCGCGGGGATATATCTGAAGATGATCTTAAGTCTAGATAACCCCATTTCGGGACCAGGATTGGTGGCCATTGTGACGCAATCGTTACTGGGGGGGGAATCGGGCAAGACCCTCGGTCGGTGCTCGTTACGTGGGGTTTATGCCCCGTTTATGGGCCGTTTACAGGGGAGGGATGCAGGGGGGAGAAGACGGTATTGGTTGGGGCAGCGGCGGATCGGTCGGTGGGTTGATAATTGGGGGAGACTTTTGAGCTTGAGGTCATCATGGCGACTCTGTGGTCTTCCTTCGCACACTTGTACCATCAACGCACTAAGTATGATCCGGAAACCCTGGCGGGCCAGGGGCGATCGCTAAATTGGGAGCAGCAGCCCAGTAGCTACAAGCATTATCCCGGTGGTCTGACCTACGATCTGCGTCCCTATCTCAGCCCGTCCCCCCCGGCGACGGCTGAGGTGACTTCATCGGGGGATCCTGCTTTTTGGGCGCGCCTGTCGCGGTTGCTGCGGGGGGTGTATGGCATGACGGCGCGGGTGCCCCAATACAATCTGATGCTGCGATCTGCGCCGTCGGCGGGGGGACTCTATCCGGCGGAGGTGTATGTGCTGTCCCGGGGGACGTTGGAGCTGCCGGCGGGCATTTATAACTATCAGGTGCGATCGCATGGTTTGGTGCGCTGCGATGAGGAGCCCGGGTTTGCGGCGGATGGATGGCAGCGGCTACGGGAGGCGTGTTTTTGGCATCCGGCGCTGGATGATACCCAGTTGGCGATCGTGACGACGGCGGTGTTTTTCCGGTCCGTATGGCGCTATGAGGATCGGGCCTATCGCCGCATTTGCTTGGATACGGGCCATGTGTTGGGGAATTTGGAGCTGGCGGGGGCGTTTACCGATTATCGCCCCCACTGCATCGGCGCGTTTGATGATGGGGCGGTGGATGATCTCCTGGGGTTGGATCGGGATGTGGAAGGAACGTTGGCGATCGCGGCCCTGGCGGATTTGCAAAATCAGTCCCAATATCTCCCGTTGACGCCCACCACGCTGCCGATGGATCCCCATCCCTCCACCGCGGAAGATGGGGCGATCGCACCAGGACAGTTGTGGCAGGTGCTCCATGAACGCTCCTGTTGGCCGGAGTCGTATGCCTCGGAAACATCGTTGACCTACGAGCGATCGCGGTTGATGACGGAGGCCTCGAAGCCGGGGCGAGATAAATATAATTTCCCCTTTGGCAGTAGCCACCGCGTGCGGGGGGATTTGTTGTTCTGGGGTGAAGATTTGGTGGGGTTAGAACATACGTTGATGACCCGGCGATCCACTCGGAAATATACGGGGCGATCGATTACTTCAGAGGAGCTGTTTAGTCTGTTGCAGTTTGCCTATCAGCCCCAACGGTTTGTGGACCAAGGGTTAGATTCTTATCCGGATTATTTTGCGCTGGATGCGGTGGAAACGTTTGTGGCGGTGTCTGCGGTGGAGGGGTTAGAGCCGGGCTGTTATTATTACGCGCCCCATGCCCAGGAATTGCGGCAAATTCGGTTTAAACAGTTCAAGGATGATTTGCATTATTTAGGGCTCTATCAGGATTTGGCGCGGGATGCGGCGGCGGTGGTGTTCCAAACGGCGAATCTGTCCCAAGCCATTGAAAAGTGGGGCGATCGCGCCTATCGCTATTTGCATATGGACAGTGGTCACCTGGGGCAGCGGCTAGGGTTGGCGGCGGAACGGCTTGGGATTGGCTCGAGCGGGATCGCTGGCTTTTTTGATGATCAGGTCAATCAGTTGCTGGATATTCCCCTGGATGAGGTGGTGCTGTACCTCACGACCATTGGCGTTAAGGGTGATCGCCCCTAGTGGGTTGCCAGTTGACTCTCGAATCTAGGACTGGATATCGGAGAGGTTGATGGGCTGGGTGGGGAGTTTGATATGCCCCAGCAGAGCATCGATTTTGGTTAGGCGATCGCCGATTTTGATCCCTCCTGCTAATAGTTTGCCGACGAGGGGGAGGGAATAAATCATGATGAGTAGAAGCCGAGTAATTGTTTTTATTGTTAATCGTTTGATCAGAAATTTAGGGCAGCGGATTAGTAGATTCAAAAATAATCGGACTGCGAGGATGAAGCGTTTTAGGGGGGCTTGTCTATCGGTGGAAATGGCTCCGTCTAATGCTTTGTGAAGCAGGTATTTATATAAATTTCCGAAGGATTGGCGGCGCAGGGGACGCAATGGGGGATTGCGATAAAATCCTCGATTCAAACAGGCGAGACAGGATTTTTCCAGGCGGCGCACATTGGCGGATTGGGAGGTGGGTGAGACGCGATACAGAATTTGCACCTGGGGTACGGCGACAAATTCAAACTGTTCCGCCAGACGAATCCATAAATCCCAATCCTCTGAGGGCACTAGCTCCGGTTTGAATAGGCCAACCTGGGCGATCGCCCCCCGTCGCACTAGGGGGTTGGAGCCATTTTCCAAAAAATTCACCACCATTAGGGGAGCCAAGATATTGCCGCTCAAGGCTACATAGCTTCCCTGGTGTAGTTTTTTGCCGCCGTCATCTACGTAATCGGTCCAGCTGTAGGCGACGGCGGCTTGGGGATGGGCGGTCAGTGCTGCCAATTGGTCTTCGAGTTTGGTGGGCGTCCAAGTGTCGTCGGCGTCCAGAAACGCCAAAAAATCTCCCCGACTCAGGTCGATGCCTCGGTTGCGGGCGATCGCTTGGCCACCATTTTCACAGGGGGCATAGTGCAGGCGATCGTCTTGCCATTCCTGCTCTAGCGCGGCCATCAGGGCGGGGGTGTGGTCCGTGGAGCCGTCGTCGATGACCCACAGTTCGAGGTGCCGATGGGTTTGGGTCAGTACCGAGACTAGGGTGGAGCGCAGGGTCTCGGCGGCGTTGTAGGCCGGGACGATGACGGAGATAAGGGGAAGTTTTCCAGTAAGATCCATCGATGACACGGCACCACAGGGCCCATAAATAAGTGGCAAATGGCTGAAAAATGGCTGATCACGGTCGACGACGTATCGGATCCCCATTGATCCCCCCTATTGATACAGGGGTTTAATCCAGGATCTGGATACGCCAAATTGAGAGCCAATTTTTAGATAAATTAGACAAATTTTTAGACAAAAACGGGGATAAAACTATGGCGAAATTGCGGGTGGGATTATTGTTCGGCGGGCGTTCCGGTGAACATGAGGTGTCGATTCGGTCGGCGGGGGCGATCGCCCAGGGATTGGCTGCCGCTTCCAATGCTAGCCAATACGATTGCGTTCCGTTCTATATCCAAAAGGATGGCACTTGGCAGTCTCCAGAGATTTCCGCAGAGGTCCTGGCCGCAGGGACGCCGTTGCCCTGTGGGGATATCCCGGGCGATCGCGCCCAATTGTGGCAGTTTCCCCCGGCGGCGGCGACGGTGGATGTGTGGTTCCCGATTTTGCACGGTCCCAATGGGGAGGATGGCTGTATTCAGGGGCTGTTCCAATTGATGCAGGTGCCCCATGTGGGGGGCGGCGTCCTGGGGTCTTCGGTGGGGATGGATAAGATTGCCATGAAAATGGCTTTCGCGGAGGCAGGGCTAAGTCAGGTGGAGTATGCCACCATCACTCGCGCTCAGGTATGGTCTGATCCCTGTGTGTTTCCTAAGGCGTGCGATGCCGTTGAGGCAAAAGTCGGCTATCCCTGCTTCGTTAAACCGGCGAATTTGGGATCGTCCGTGGGCATTGCCAAGGTGCGCGATCGCCAGGAGTTGGAAGCAGCGCTGGATGATGCAGCGACCTATGACCGACGGATCATTATTGAAGCGGGCGTGGCCGATGCGCGGGAAGTGGAATGTGCCGTGTTAGGAAACGATCGCCCGAAGGCATCGGTGATTGGCGAGATTACTTTCGAGAGTGATTTTTACGATTACGAGACGAAATATACCGATGGGGCAGCCCAGTTGATTATTCCGGCCCAGTTGCCCGAGTCGGTGGTGAGCCGCATTCAAGATCTGGCGGTTAAAGCCTTCCAAACCATTGATGTGGCGGGGTTGAGCCGGGTGGATTTCTTCTATCAGCCCAGCACGGACGAGATTTTTATTAATGAAATTAATACCCTGCCGGGCTTCACGGCCCTGAGCATGTATCCCAAGCTGTGGGAGGCCAGTGGGATTGAATTTCCCGAGCTGGTGCATCAATTAATTCAGTTCGCCCTGGAGCGATCGCCCCAAGCTTCGCCCAAAAATGAGGACGTTTCTGACGGATCCCCCGCGACATCCACCGAGGCGGCGGTTTAGCATAGATAAGCGGAGCGTTATTTTGTGAGCAGGGCTGCTGGGTCAGCGGTTAGGGAGTCGGAGAGATGAGTGAACAGCGATCGCCGGAAATATCCCCCTGGTCTCCCTTGTCTGGTGCTTCTGGGACCCAAGGATCGTCTGCGCCGGGAGAGTCTGCCTCCCCCCGGCGATCGCTCAGCTTGCCTAATTTTCCGGGGGCTCAGCGTCCGAGGGATTTGACTCCTGCACCGCCGCCTCCCAACCCTGCTCCGCCCCCCAACAGCGCCCACGCGCCCATTCCCCACTACAGCCCGCCGGAGCCGGTGTCCCAGCGTCCTGCCGCTTCGATGGATGCCCAACAGGCTCAGCAGCTTTCCCAGCACCTAAGGCAATCGGGGGCGGCTGCCCATACCCTGCCGTCGCCGCCGAATCCGGCGATCGCCCCGCCCCCGCGCGTCTCATCGTCGGCGGGGCGATCGCCCCAGCGCTATTCCATGGCCTTTAAAGCCGGTAAATC
Organism: uncultured bacterium; assembly: GCA_964655355.1. Taxonomy (GTDB): domain Bacteria; phylum Cyanobacteriota; class Cyanobacteriia; order CACIAM-69d; family CACIAM-69d; genus CALGDE01. The sequence continues at coordinate 114,720 of CAZZMD010000001.1, read as the reverse complement.
CGGTAAAGCCAGTCGCCGTCGGGGATCGCCTCCTCCGCCCTGGCTGGCCGTCCTCAGCCGCCTGGATGGACTCTTTCGCGGCAAACTGCTGCTGTGGATTTTTGGGGCGTGGGCGATCTTCTGGCTGGTGGGGGGCGTTGCCCTGGTGGGGCTGTTGAATATTGGTCAATCCCCCACCCCCTCCCGCCCTTTCCAATCCTTCTCCCGCCCATCGACCCAATTGTCCCAACCGGGAACCGCTGGAGAAGGCTTCCCCACCTCCGCCCCCATCATTGAATCAACCGAGTCTATTCCTGGCAGCGGCCCGCCGATTTTGCCGGCGGCGATCGCCCTATTGATTTGTCTCGGGGGCGGCTGGTTGAGGCTGCAACAATTCCGCCGCCGATCGCAATAGTTTGATACCTCAATTAATCTCAATTAACAGGACTTTGCGAGTTTGGGGTTGTCCCAGGTTGAATATTTCAATTGTTATCTGGACCTATTAATTTTTCTAAGATTTGCCGCCGATTCAAGGCAACTTTTAGGGCGATCGCCCACAGTAGAACTGGGGTTACTGTTCCATTTCTTCCTGACCTCTAGCCATGGTGAAGCGCCCAGCGAAGTGCTGGGTTAGACACGCGGCTGGGCGAAGGTATTCGGAGGAAGGGGTGGGCAAATTTTTGTCTGGTTTTTGTCTGTTATCGGGTCCTACGGTGCTGTGTAGCTGAGGTGTTTGGTGTTATGGAATTTTCTGGCGATCGCTCCCCATCTGCTCCGTTTGTCGTTACGGAAGAGTCAATGCAGTTTTGGGCCTGTTCTTGGGAGGACGTCGAGGCACCGGACCCCTCTCGGTTGGTTGTTGCCGCTGAAACGTCAAACCATGGGGACCGGAAACGCACTCCCCGACGGCCTCTGAAGCGATCGCTGATCGGGCAGTGGCTGATGTGGAGTTTGATGACCCTTGCCTATGTGGGGACGATTTCGATTATTGGCTATGGCCTTTACGAAGCGGTGGGATATTGGGGGCCGAAACTGTCGCAAACTCACCCAGGAACAGGGTTTTAATTTAGGAGCCCTTGGGTGGGATCCGCTTAGACGTTCGGCTGTAACTCCGCCGCTAGGGGCCGCAGGGTAAAGTGACTTTATTAAGACATCGTCACTCCTCCGCCTTAACCGGCTGTTGCTCTATCCCATGGTTTTTCCCTCACTCACCTCTTCCTGCGGCCGTATTTGCTCTTCCCATACAACTGGGCATCCAATAGCACCCCTCACGGCTTTAATGGCTGGGCTTGGGATCATGATCCCGAGTGGGGCGATCGCCCAGGTTGCCCCCATCGTGCCGGACCAAACCTTACCGACGCCCTCCCAGGTTTCAACCCCTCAGCCGACAACCATTGATATTTCTGGGGGTACCCAGGCCGGGGGCAATTTATTCCATAGTTTCCAGTCGTTTACGGTGCCCGATGGGATCACGGCCAATTTTCAGGTGCCGACCGATGTGCAGCGGGTATTGACCCGGGTGAGCAGTGGTGAACCGGCGACGGTGAATGGCACGTTGCGGGTGGGGGGATCGGCGGATTTGTTTTTGTTGGCCCCCGGCGGAGTATTTTTTGGACCCAATGCCCGGCTGGATGTGGGGGGATCGTTCGTGGCCTCCACGGCGGATCGGATGACTTTTGCTGATGGGACGACGTTTGATGCGATCGCCCAAGGGTCCCAACCGCTGCTGACGTCGACGGTGCCGTTGGGATTGCAGTTTGGTCGCGCGTCGAGCCAGGGAGGCGGCATTGTGGTGACTGGGAATGGTCGGCCCGATGTGTCCCAAACGGAGCGGGTGGATGGGGCGTTGCTCGCTGCCGATGGTCAGACCTTTGGCCTGTTGGGCGATTCCGTCACGTTCCAAGGGGGACGAATTGGCGCGGTGGGAGGGCAGGCTACGTTAGCGGCGGTGGGCGAGGGGGGATCGGTGACCTTAGCGCCCAATGATTTGGGTTGGACCATCGATACGATCGCGGGACCCCAGGGGGCGATTACGCTGGATGCTCTCTCAGATATTGACGTGAGTGGTCCCGGTGGGGGCGCGATTCAAGCCTATGCTGACTCGTTGACCCTGCGGGGGCGATCGCGGATGGTGGCGGATACCATCGGGGCGCTGGATGGGCGCGGGGTCGAGCTGACGGTGGGGACGTTGGGGGTGTACGAGGGGGCTTATATTTCGTCGTCCACTTTTGGGGCGGGGCGAGGCGGTGATTTTCTGGTGAATGCCGACATTATCGATATGGCGGGTCCCGGGCCGTTGCAAAATGTGTTGCTGGAATTGTTTGCCCAGGAAATTCGGAATCCGGCCCAGTCGAGTGGCGGGCTGTTTGCCTTGAGCTTCGATACGGGCAATGGCGGCGATATGACCGTGACGGCGAACCAAGCGACTCTCAGGGATAGCGCTTTTTTGGATACGTCTCCCTTTGGAGCCGGCGGCGGCGGTACGTTGCGGGTGGAGATTACCGGTGAGCTGCTGATGGACGGGGGGCAGTTTTGCTCCGCGAGTTTTGGGACCGGGGATTCGGGGAATGCCTTTGTGACGGCGGGCAGTATTCGCTTGGTGGGGGGCGGCGGTATTTTTGCGTCGGCGTTTAGTGATGGGGATGCGGGGCTGTTGGATGTGCGGGCTCGGGAGGGGGTGGAGATTTCTGGGGCCACCTCCGATGGGGTGTTTATTAGTGCGATCGTGGCCAATGCTTACCCGGGATCGACGGGCATTGGCGGCACGATTATTCTGGAAGCGCCGACGATTCGATTGGATGGCGGGGCGGCGGTGGCGTCGGTGAATTTTGATGTGGGCAGTGGGGGGGCGGTGACGGTGCGAGCCTCGGAATTGCTGGAGCTGCGGGGCAGTGGCGCGGAGCTGACCAATATCAATACCCGGAATCAGGGCACGGGACCGGCGGGGAATTTGTTGGTGGAAGCGGGGCGCATTGTTTTGGCCGATGGCGGCACGATTTTTACGTCAACCCTGACCTCGGGGGAGGCGGGGACGTTGACGGTGATTGCCGATTCCATTGAAGCGTCCGGCAGTTCTCCGGAAGGGTTTCCCAGTGGTCTCCGGTCTGACGCCAGCCGCGATGCCACCTTGGAAGGCAGCAGCGCCATTACCGGTGAAGCACCGTTGGACCCCAATCGGGTTGGTTTTGGGGCGGCGGGGGATATTGATGTGCGCGCCGATCGCATCACCTTAAGCAATGGCGCAGAAATTGCGGTGAGTAATGAGGAGGGGGGACAGCGGGCCGGTGATTTGCGGCTGACGAGCGATCGCCTCACCCTCAATGGTGGATCCACCATCAGCGCCGAACCGGCGACGGGCACCGGCGGCAATTTATTTTTAAATACCCAGCATCTTTTATTGCGAGACCAGAGCACGATTTCCACGAATGCCAGCGGTGCCTCCACCGGCGGCAATATTTTTATTGATACGGCGACCCTGGCGGCCTTGGGCAATAGCGATATCACCGCCAATGCGATCGCCGGGCGGGGTGGGCAAGTCAGCCTATCCACCCAGGGTATTTTCGGGACGGCATTGCGGACCCAGGATACGGCGCAGAGTGATATCACCGCTAGCTCTGAACTGGGAACCGACTTTAGCGGCAGTGTCAGCATCACCACCCCCGAAGTGGATCCCACCACCAGTGTTGTGGAATTGCCGGAACGGGTGATTGACCCGGCGAGCCGCGTAATCAAGGCCTGTGCCGCTGCTGATGGGAATTCTTTTGTGGCGATCGGCCGGGGCGGTAGTCCAACGGATCCGACGCGCTTTATCTCCCCCAATTCCAATTGGCACGATATGCGGAATTGGACCCAGGAGGAGGGGGGCGATCGCCTGGCAACCCAATCAGCGACCCCACCGGAGACTCAGCCCGATCCCCAACCCCAATCCAGCCGTCCCACTGAAATTCAAGAGGCAACGGGGTGGGCCCTGGACCCTAACGGTATGCCCCAACTCATTGCCCATAACGCCCATCACAACAGCGCTCCCAAACTGGGAGATACCCACTGCTTAGATGCGTCGGGGGAAATGATTTCGCGATCGCCGGCGTCGGTGCAGGATAATCTTTAGCGCTGTTGTCCGGTCCGGCAATAATTCATAAAGGCATCCTTTAAGCGGCGCTCGAGGGTGGTCGCCTGTTCGTTGTTACGCATGGCTTCGGCGAGCTGATTTTGTACACGCTGTAGCTCGTCTTGATCTCGAAGGCTGGGATCCTGGCGCTGAATGGCTTGCAAGGTTGTCAGAGCAGTGCCTACCCGACTCGATGTCCGTGCCAAATTGCCGTAGAGGCGGGCAAAACCGTTCCGATACCGCTGCAAGTTCGTATCGGGTACCCTGACCTGACCAATTCTGCGGGACAAATTGTTCAGGGTATTCGCCAAGGTCGTCAGGGTTGAGACACTGGACTCCTGACCTCGCAGGGCACTGACTTGACGGCTGCCGTCATTCACAACGGTGATCAGGCTGTTGCATTGGGAAATTCGGGATTGCTTTTGGACAGCCGAGGCATGGGTGATCTCAGTGGGGCGATCGCTCGTTTTTGCCGACACATTTGCCGACACCGATGGCGCAGCGATAACCCCAGCGCTCATCACAATCAACGCTGCTAATCCGGAATGCAAGTGCTTCGCCATCAGAGAGTCCTCAACAATGTCTTAGTTGGCCCCTAGCCTAGCAAGTCCGAGCAAAGCACCTTGGATCAGGTCAGGGAATCGGTATAAGGGGGGGATTTGATGGAGAGGAAGGGGCGATCGCTATATCAAAACTCCATTGCAATAGCCTCAGAGCGGAACTGAAAAAGAGGGCGAGAACGTAAATTCTCTGCCCTCTTTTTTGACTTATTCAATAGACTCGTTAGTCAGCTCGAGCTTACGTGCCCTCGGTCCAGGAGTTCATGTACTCCACTTGCTCGGGGGTTAGCTCGTCAACGCTTAAGCCCATCGCCTTCAGTTTCATGGTGGCGATGTCTTTGTCCACTTCGGCGGGGATGGAGTAGAGTCCGGGCTCTAGTTGACCCTTGTTCTTCACCAGGTACTCGCACGCCATGGCTTGGTTGGCGAAGCTCATATCCATCACGGCGCTGGGGTGACCCTCTGCCGCTGCTAGGTTGATCAGACGACCTTCACCTAACACGATGACGGACTTGCCGCTCTTCAGGTGATATTCCTCGGTGAAGTTGCGGACGGTGCTGACTTCGGTGGATTGGGCTTTCAATGCCTTTAGGTCAATCTCCAAGTCGAAGTGACCGGAGTTGGAGACCATCGCGCCATCTTTCATGACCTCGAAGTGCTCGCCACGGATGACGTGCTTGTTGCCGGTCAGGGTGACGAAGATGTCGCCAACGGGGGCGGCTTCGGCCATGGGCATGACGCGGAAACCATCCATGACGGCTTCGATCGCCCGAACGGGATCAATCTCAGTGACGATGACGTTGGCGCCTAGACCTTGGGCGCGCATTGCTACACCGCGACCACACCAGCCATAGCCGGCGACCACAACGGTCTTACCGGCGAGCAGGATGTTGGTGGCGCGGATGATGCCGTCCAGGGTCGACTGACCGGTGCCGTAACGGTTGTCGAAGAAGTGCTTGGTGTCAGCGTCGTTCACGTTCATGGCGGGGAAGCTGAGAACGTCGTCCTTCAGCATGGCCTGCAAACGCACGATACCGGTGGTGGTTTCTTCGGTGGTACCGATGATTTCGCTGATTTGGTCCTGGCGTTCCTTAATTAGGGTCGCCGTCACGTCGCTACCGTCATCAATGATGATGTTGGGGTGGTGATCCAGCGCAATGTTGACGTGCTTTAGGTAGGTCTCGGTGTCCTCGCCCTTGAAGGCATAGACAGAGATTCCTTCGTCAACCACCAGGCTGGCAGCTACGTCGTCTTGGGTGGATAGGGGGTTGCTGGCAATTAAAATTGCGTCGGCACCACCGGCCTTCAGGGCGATCGCCAGGTTGGCGGTCTCGGTGGTCACGTGGCAGCAAGCGACTAGGCGCAGACCTTCGAAAGGCTTCTCCGCGGCAAAGCGATCGCGAATCTGCCGCAACACCGGCATCTCCCGACCCGCCCACTCAATGCGGCGCTTACCTTCGGCCGCCAGGGCCAGATCCTTAACCTCGTGCTTCACGGCAGCGGGGGGTTGAACAGGCGTTACAGTCATCGACTCGAAATCCTCAAACGTTCTCAATAAAAGTGATTGCCAAATGGACCCCTATCCCGCGTTGCCACCGGCGATCCCAGTTGGCTGACAATCAAAGCCTTTTCATAGGACAGCATCAGAAAGGGGGCAAACAGTGTATCGGAGTTGGCTCTACCCAGAGTAACGTTTTACTGCAATAGGTTGCGATCTCGGATCAAGGTAATTAACGGAGAAGCGGTTTACTGCACGCTTCACGGTCTACGCCAGCCACGGCGATCGCCCTGCAGACGGCGACATCAGGGTAATCTGAAGGGCGGGCGGCGGTGTCCGCAACGTCCTCAAAGTTTATTGAAGTGCGCCTGGTTTTTTTGTGCCTGCCCCTCAGTCTTCCCACGCCGTTGCGGCATTTACCCTTAAGGCGATCGCCGAAGCCGACCTGGATCAAGTGGTGGCGCTGGACGAATCCGCTTTGGGAGGGCTCTGGACCCGGGACGGATATCGCCGTGAAATCGATAGCGATGCTAGTATCCTCCTAGGGCTGTGGGCGGGACCTCGTCTGGTGGGTTTGGGATGTGCCTGGTTTATTGTCGATGAAGCCCACATTACGGCGATCGCCATCGAACCTCAGTTCCATCGCCAAGGGCTAGGGCAACTGATGTTATGGGCGCTGCTGCGCATCAGCCACGGCCGCGGCATGAAACGGGCGACCCTGGATGTGAACTGCAGTAATCACGGCGCGATCGCCCTCTATCAAAAATTTGGCTTCCAAGAAGTCGGCATCCGCAAAAAGTATTATCCCAACGGGGATCCTGCCGCGATCCTTTGGCTTAACCGCCTGGATTGGCCCCAGTTTAGGGAAACGTTACAAACCTGGAAAACCCAAGTGGGCGATCGCTTGGGCAAAACTCCCTGGCGCTGGGCAGACGTGGATTCTGAGCCGATTTAACGGTCTATCACTAGCCTGAATGCCCCACCCCATCACACCAGGTATCCCTACCTGCACCGATCCCCGTCCCCTAAAAACCTGCGCTAGCATTGATAACTAAGGAATCATTCTGCGCCATTGGGATTGCACCCACGGGACACTGACTCGTCTGACTGGGAGTTCTTTCGTCGAGTTTGGCGCGCTTCTTCCCCGGATCGTATCCAGGACTACAGCTCGCCCTCAAAATCGCGAAAACCCCGTCAAACCGCAGCCTACAAGCCCTCGCGGTCCCATTGCCCTGTGGTAGAATCGACCTTGCCAGCACTAAGCAGGTGATTAGGTAACCGCCAATGTTTGAACGCTTTACTGAGAAAGCCATCAAGGTGATCATGCTTGCCCAAGAGGAAGCACGTCGCCTGGGCCACAATTTCGTCGGAACTGAGCAAATCCTCCTGGGATTAATTGGCGAAGGCACCGGCGTGGCCGCAAAAGTGCTGAAATCCATGGGCGTCAATTTGAAAGATGCTCGGATTGAGGTTGAGAAAATTATTGGGCGGGGATCCGGCTTTGTTGCCGTGGAAATTCCCTTCACTCCCCGAGCCAAACGCGTTCTAGAGCTGTCCTTAGAAGAGGCCCGTCAGCTGGGCCACAATTACATTGGCACCGAGCACCTGTTGCTGGGGCTGATCCGTGAGGGCGAAGGGGTCGCCGCACGGGTGCTGGAAAATCTGGGCGTTGACCTGACGAAGGTGCGCACCCAAGTTATTCGCATGTTGGGCGAAACCGCCGAAGTTAGCAGCGGTGGTAGTTCCCAGGGGCGTACTAAAACCCCGACCCTGGATGAGTTTGGCTCTAACTTGACCCAGATGGCGGGCGAGAGCAAGCTGGATCCCGTGGTGGGTCGCCAGAAAGAAATTGAGCGGGTGATTCAGATTCTGGGTCGCCGTACCAAGAATAATCCCGTGTTGATCGGTGAGCCTGGGGTGGGTAAAACCGCGATCGCTGAGGGCTTGGCCCAGCGCATCTCCCACGGCGATGTGCCCGATATTTTGGAAGAAAAGCGTGTTGTCACCCTAGATATTGGTCTGTTGGTGGCAGGTACCAAGTATCGCGGTGAATTTGAGGAACGCCTCAAGAAGATCATGGATGAGATCCGCCAGGCGGGGAACGTCATCCTGGTCATCGACGAGGTGCACACCCTGATTGGGGCCGGTGCCGCCGAGGGGGCGATCGATGCTGCCAATATCCTGAAGCCGGCTTTGGCGCGGGGTGAGCTGCAATGTATTGGTGCCACCACCCTGGATGAGTACCGCAAGCATATTGAGCGGGATGCGGCGTTGGAGCGTCGTTTCCAGCCGGTGAATGTGGGTGAGCCTTCGGTGGAAGAAACCATCGAAATTCTCCACGGTCTCCGGGAGCGCTATGAGCTGCACCACAAACTGAAAATTTCGGACGAGGCGTTGGATGCCGCCGCTAAATTGTCCGACCGCTATATCAGCGATCGCTTCTTGCCCGACAAGGCGATCGACTTGATTGATGAGGCGGGATCCCGGGTGCGCCTGTTGAATTCCCAGTTGCCTCCGGCGGCTAAGGAGCTGGACAAGGAGTTGCGTCAGGTCCTGAAGGACAAGGACGAAGCGGTCCGTTCCCAGGACTTTGATAAAGCCGGGGAATTGCGCGATCGCGAGATGGAAATTAAGGCGGAAATCCGGACGATCGCCCAAAACAAGAAGAACGATTCCGAGACCGCAGACCTGTCCCCCATCGTGGATGAAGAGGATATTGCGCAAATCGTGGCGTCCTGGACCGGCGTTCCGGTGAACAAGCTCACCGAATCGGAGTCCACCAAGCTGCTGAATATGGAGGAAACCCTCCACCAGCGCCTGATTGGTCAGGACGAAGCGGTCAAGGCCGTGTCTCGGGCGATTCGCCGGGCACGGGTTGGTCTGAAGAATCCCAACCGTCCCATCGCTAGCTTTGTGTTCTCCGGTCCTACCGGGGTGGGTAAAACCGAGCTGACCAAGGCGTTGGCGTCCTACTTCTTCGGGTCTGAAGAGGCGATGATTCGCCTGGATATGTCCGAGTTTATGGAGCGTCACACGGTTTCCAAGCTGATTGGTTCTCCTCCGGGCTATGTGGGCTACAACGAGGGCGGTCAGTTGACGGAGGCGGTACGCCGTCGTCCTTACACGGTGGTGCTGTTCGACGAGATCGAAAAGGCGCACCCCGATGTGTTCAATATGCTGCTGCAAATCTTGGAAGATGGTCGTTTGACCGATGCCAAGGGCCGCACCGTGGACTTCAAAAATACGCTCTTGATCCTCACCTCGAACATCGGTTCCAAGGTCATTGAAAAAGGTGGCGGCGGTCTGGGCTTCGAGTTCTCCGATGATCTCGCCGACTCCCAGTACAACCGCATCAAGTCCTTGGTGAATGAGGAGCTGAAGCAGTACTTCCGCCCGGAATTCTTGAACCGTCTTGACGAAATTATTGTGTTCCGTCAGTTGTCCAAGGATGAGGTTAAGGACATTGCCGAAATCCTGCTCAAGGAAGTGTTCGGTCGCTTGACCGAAAAGGGTATCGAACTCGAGGTGACGGATCGCTTCAAGGAGCGCCTGATCGAGGAGGGCTACAACCCCAGCTACGGGGCTCGACCCCTACGCCGCGCCATTATGCGCTTGCTGGAAGATACCCTGGCAGAGGCCATGTTGTCCGGTCGGGTCAAAGACGGCCATAAGGCGATCGTTGATCTCGATGACGACGGACAGGTGGAGGTGCACTCCACTGAGGTGGAGCTGGATGGCGCTGAGCCTCGGGAGCTTTTGCCCCAGGGCGCTGAGTAAGTCAGCGGTACCGTTGGGGGGCGTTTAACCCTTCCCCGCGATTGCCGGCTGAACCATTGAGAATGCCCAGGGAAGAGGATGAATTTTTCCCTGGGCATTCTTGTTGTGGGGCCGTGATACGATGGTGGCTCGAACTATTTTTCAGTCAACCCTATGCCGTAGGGTCAGTCAGGGGTGTGAGTAGACATCCCAATGCCCACTAATGAAGGCACCCTGACGCTGACTTGCCTGCGGAAACAGCCCCAATCGTTAGCATGCCCACCCAAGAAAACCAAACCCTCGACGTCGGCTTTACTCTTGATGAGTTTGCGGCCCTCTTAGACAAATACGACTACCACTTCAGCCCTGGCGATATCGTTGCTGGAACGGTCTTTAGCCTCGAGCCCCGGGGTGCCCTGATTGATATCGGTGCAAAGACTTCTGCTTACATCCCCATCCAGGAGATGTCGATTAACCGCATCGAAAACCCTGATGAGGTGTTGCAGTCGAACGAGACCCGCGAATTTTTTATCCTATCCGACGAGAATGAGGATGGGCAGCTCACCCTGTCGATTCGTCGCATTGAGTACATGCGGGCTTGGGAGCGGGTGCGCCAGTTGCAAGCGGAAGATGCGACGGTGCGCTCCAGCGTCTTCGCGACCAACCGGGGTGGTGCTCTGGTCCGTATTGAAGGACTGCGCGGCTTTATTCCTGGATCTCACATCAGCACCCGTAAGCCTAAGGAAGATTTGGTGGCGGAAGAGCTACCCCTGAAATTCCTGGAAGTGGATGAGGACCGTAACCGTCTGGTGTTGAGCCACCGTCGTGCGCTGGTTGAGCGTAAGATGAATCGCCTCGAGGTGGGCGAAGTGGTCATTGGTTCCGTGCGCGGGATCAAGCCTTACGGTGCGTTTATTGATATCGGTGGTGTTAGCGGTCTGCTGCACATTTCCGAGATTTCTCACGATCACATCGATACGCCCCACAGCATCTTCAACGTCAATGACGAAGTGAAGGTGATGATTATTGATCTGGACGCGGAGCGTGGCCGGATTTCTCTGTCGACCAAGCAGCTTGAGCCGGAGCCCGGCGATATGCTGAAGGATCCGAACATTGTCTATGACAAGGCGGAGGAGATGGCGGAGAAGTATCGCGAGCAGATGCGTCTCCAGCAGCAAGGGTTGCCGGTGCCTGAGGAGGAGTATGATGCGCCTTCTGCGGCTGAGGAGCCTGTGGTTGAGGAGCCCGCTGCTGAAGAGACTACCGCTGAAGAACCTGCTGCAGTTGAAGACCTTACTGCGGAAGAACCCGCAGTTGAAGAGCCCGCGGCTGAAGAATCTGCTGCGGTTGAAGAGCCTGCTGCCGAAGAACCTGCTGCGGTTGAAGAGGCCCCCGCTGAGGAGGCTGCCCCTGAGGAGGAAGCTGCGCCTGAGCCTGAGCCCGTTGCGGCTGGGGATGAGTAAGTCGTTTTGACTTGAGACGTTTGATTCATGTGAGCGAAGAACGGAGGTCGTAGGGATGGTTACCCTTCAATGCGGCTCCGTTCAATTTGAAGGTTTGCGTGCTGTTCTTTTTGATAAGGACGGCACGCTTGCTGATATTGGGGGATTGTTACGGGAGTTGGGCGATCGCCGGGCTGCGGCGGTGGATGTGGTTGTCCCGGGTACCGGTCCGCCCCTGCGCCAAGCTTTAGGGGTTGGAGACGAAGGAGTGGATTTACGGGGGGCGCTGGCGGTGGCCTCCCGGTTTGAAAATGAGGTGTCGGCGGCGACCTATGTGGCGGCCCAGGGTCATGGCTGGTCTGAGGCGTTGGCGATCGCCCAGACTGCGTTTGCTGGGGTGGATCAAGCGCTGGGACCGAAAGCACCCTTGACCCCTCCCTTTTCTGATGTGCGGGAGGGGCTCGAGCGATTGGCAGCGGCGGGGTTGAAGTTGGGGATCGTGTCGGCGGATGCGCCCCCGGGGGTGGCGGAATTTGTTGATTTTTATGGGTTGCGATCGCTGTGTCCGGTGGCGTTGGGATCGACGCAAGCGTGTTTAAAGCCGGACCCGTGTTTGCTACAAAATGCCTGTCGACAGCTTGGGGTTGAGCCCCAGAATGTGCTGATAGTGGGGGATGCGTCGTCTGATGTTGCCCTGGCGCGGCGGGGAAAGAGTGCCGGTGTGGTGATTTTGCGGCGGGATCCGGCGTTGCAAAGTCATGATTTTGGGGCTGATGCTTACGGGCAAACCCTCGGGGCGTTGCAGGTCGTGGATGGGACGGCGTCAACCCCCTGTTGAAGGAAAGATTAATGTTTGCTGAACATCTGACCGTACAATGAGAACTTCAGCTTTTGCTCTTCAGTCTTGCTCGACGCCTACCCTAGCCACTAACCGTGGCGGACCCCATAGGGCGGTACACCGGGCAGTCCAATTGAGTTTTCATGGCTGATCGTCGGGAAATAGTCTTTATTGCCCCGTGATTAGCTGCGAATCATCCCACTGTTATTAGTTTTAGGGGGACGTTTCCTTGTCTCGTCGTTATCTTTTTACTTCCGAGTCGGTGACCGAGGGTCATCCCGACAAAATTTGTGACCAAATTTCTGACACGATTCTGGATGCCTTGCTGAGCGAAGATCCGCGATCGCGGGTGGCGGCTGAGGTCGTGGTGAATACGGGTTTGGTGCTGATTACCGGCGAGGTGTCCTCGAAGGCGTCGGTTAATTTGATCGAGCTGGCTCGCAAGAAAATTGCAGAGATTGGCTATACGAACGCTGATAATGGCTTTTCGGCCAATAGCTGCTCGGTGTTGGTGGCGTTGGACGAACAATCGGCGGATATTGCCCAGGGGGTGGATGTCGCCCAGGAGAGCCGTGGCGTTGATAACGATGAGGCGTTTGATGCGATCGGGGCGGGGGATCAGGGTTTGATGTTTGGCTATGCCTGCAATGAGACCCAGGAGCTGATGCCGTTGCCCATTAGTTTGGCTCACCGGTTGTCCCGCCAGTTGTCGGTGGTGCGGAAGTCTGGGGAGTTGGGCTATCTCGGTCCCGATGGTAAGACCCAGGTGTCGGTGGTCTACGAAGACGGCAAGCCCGTGGGCATTGATACTATCTTGATCTCCACCCAGCACGCCGATGCGATCGATGGGATCACCGATAACGATGCGATCCAAAAGCGGATTCGGGATGACCTTTGGGAGAGCACCATTCAAAAAGTCTTCGCCGATTGCCCCCTCAGCCTGGATGACAATACGCGGCTGCTGGTGAATCCCACGGGTAAGTTTGTGATTGGGGGTCCCCAGGGGGATTCGGGATTGACCGGACGCAAAATTATTGTGGATACCTATGGGGGCTCCGCTCGCCATGGGGGTGGGGCGTTCTCCGGGAAGGATCCTACGAAGGTGGACCGGAGTGCTGCCTATGCCTGCCGCCATGTGGCTAAGAATATTGTGGCCGCTGGGTTGGCGGAGAAGTGTGAGGTGCAGGTGAGCTATGCGATCGGGGTGGCGCGCCCGGTGAGCATTATGGTGGATACCTTTGGTACCGGTACGGTGGATGAGGCGAAATTGCTGGAAGCCGTAAAATCCATTTTTGAGCTGCGTCCGGCGGGGATCATCCATGCCTATGGCTTGCAGAATTTGCCCGGTGAGCGGGGTGGTCGCTTCTATCAAGATGTGGCGGCCTATGGTCACTTTGGGCGTCTGGATCTGGATTTGCCCTGGGAGCAGTTGGATAAGGTGGATGCGTTGAAGGCGCAGTTACTGTAGTGCCCGCAAGGTAAGAACCAGACTGGGATGGGGGGTGAGGAAATCTGGGCAGCGCGATCGCCGGTGATTTTTGGCCGGAGTTTCTAGAATAGAAACATTGCTGCCTAGGGTGGGTTTATTGCCCGCCATAATTTCCCCATGAAACCGTCCCAGTCTTCGACGCCGTCTGCCCCGGATCCGATTCCCCAAAATTCTTCTCGAGCGTTGACGTGGCTCATTGGCGCGGCGATCGCTACGGTGGCGCTGTGGCAAGTCCCCGAGGGACAGTATGTGCTGTACCCGTTTTCGATTTTGGCGACCTGGTTCCATGAGATGGGCCACGGGCTGACGGCGATCGCCATGGGGGGCAATTTTGAAAAATTGATGCTGTATCCGTCGGGGTCGGGGCTGGCGTATCACAGCGGCAGTTTATTTTTGGGCCGGATCGGTCGGGCGTTGGTGTCGGCGGGGGGATTGCTGGGACCGTCGATCGCTGGGATGTTGTTGCTGCGGCTGTCGACGGCGCGGTTGCCCCGGGTGCAGCTCGGGTTATTTGGGCTGGGATTATTTTTGTTGGTGTCGGCGCTCCTATGGGTGCGGACGGTGTTTGGGTTGGCGATTGTGGTGGCGTTCGGGGTGGCGATCGCGTCGATTCCCCTTTATATGCCCCGGTGGATGCAGTATTTCGCGGTGCAGTTTTTGGGGGTCCAGGCCTGCATCAGCTCCTATCAGCATTTGGATTATTTATTTACGGAGCGGGTTAGCGTTGCCGGGCGTGGCCTCCAATGGTCGGACACGGGGCAAATCGCTCAGCAGTTATTTTTGCCCTACTGGTTTTGGGGAGGGTTGTTGGCGTTGATCTCCTTTGGGTTCCTGATTCTGGGGCTGCGGGCGGTGATGATGCAGTCCTTACCGGATGCCAAGGCGGGCGGTAAGTAGGCCGGCGATAATCAGGAACGGCGTGGGGGGCGATCGCGGAGTACCCTAGGAGCGGTCTGATGTTAAGGGTGGGTGGATGATTGGGAGTGGTTGGGCGATCGCGATGGCGTCCCTGATGGGGATTGGCGCGGGGATGGGATCGGTGGACTCGGTGGCGACGGGGGCGGGGGCACGGCTGAGTTGGTCCGGGATTCCCCATGATCCCCAGAGTTTAGCCCAAACGTCCCAGGAGTCTGGGGCGGCGGCCATCCTGACGCGATATTTAGCTCAGTTGCAGGCGGATGGGATGGATCCGGCGACCCAGGGGGTCTGGCTCCAGCGGGGATATGAGTTTTTGGGTAGCTATCAGGGGACTGAGCCCCGGTCGGCGGCTTCGTTGACGAAAATGGCGACCTCTTTGGCTGCCCTGGAAAAATGGGGAGTGAACCATCAGTTTGAAACTAAATTTTGGACCGATGGGCGGATCCAGGGCGATCGCCTGGTGGGGAATTTGATTGTGGAAGGGGGGGGCGATCCCGCCTTTGTCTGGGAAGAGGCGATCGCGGTGGGGCAAGCGTTGAATGACCAGGGGATCCGCGAGGTTACGGGGGACGTGGTGCTGACGGGGCAATTTAATATGAATTTTTTGCCCGATCCCCAATATCCGGATCAGTTTCCGCCCAACCATGCCGGGGAACTGCTAAAAATTGCGCTGGATAGTGAGCAATGGCAGCCGCCTGCGATTAAGGCCTTTGAATCGCAAATCTTTGAGGCGGTGCCGGAGCAGACGCGGCCGGTGGTCAAAATTGCGGGGGCGTCCCGTTGGCTGCCCCAGGTGAAGCCGACCCCGGAGCGGGCGACATTATTGCTGACCCGGCGATCGCTCCCCCTGGTGCAATTGCTGAAGCTGATGAATGTGCATAGCAATAACGCCATGTCGGAGCAATTGGTGGATCAGTTGGGGGGCGGCCCGGCGATCGCCCGGCAGCTAGCGCAATCGATGGATTTTCCGGCAGGCGAAATTCAGCTTATTAATGGCTCGGGGCTGGGGGTGGAGAATAAAATCTCCCCCCGTGCTGCGACGGCTTTGGCACTGCGGTTAAGCCATCAACTGCGCCATCCCGAGAACGGTGCGCCCGCCTATACGTTGGCGGATATTTTCCCGATTTCCGGGGTGGATCGCGGCAGTATTCGCACCCGAAAAATGCCAGCCGGCTCCACGGTTAAAACCGGGACGCTTAATGCGGTGAGCGCCCTGTCTGGGTTGCTGCCCACCGAGACCCACGATGCCCTCGGCTTTGCCATCATTAATGGCGGCCTGCCCCGCATTTTGCGTATCAATCAGGATCGTCTGTTGGCCAATCTCCAAACCCAATGGGGGGAGCCCGCTGCGATCCCCGACGCCGTGACATCGACCCTAGAAAAACCAATTTTGGGCGATCGCCGCCGCACTGTGATCCCCCCGCCGGTGTCCCCGTCTCCGCAGTAGCTTGGGGGGGCTATTGACCCCGTCGTTCTACTTTGCGACCGAGGGCGTAATATTGCGCTCCCAGGGGCAGCCAGGTGAGATAGGGTTCTAGCCAACGCAGTGGGGCGAGGGCTTTGGGGAAGAAGATGCGATAGCGCAAGTGGGTACGGCTAAAACCGGCGTGACGGAGGCGATCGCGGCAGATGGGCCCCGATAACAACACTGCATTTTCATCAAAGGGACAGGTATTGACCGCCTGTACCGTTAGGGGATTCCAAGGGTTGTGCTCAAAAATAAACAGACATCCCCCCGGCTTTAGGACGCGCCAGAGTTCCCGCAGGAGCTGGGGATGGTTCTCGGCGGGGATGTGGTGGAAGACGCAGGCGGCGAAGGCGATATCTAGGCTTTGGTCCGGGAAGGGGATCGTTTGACCGTCGAAGGGTTGGTACTGGGCTTGATCGGGGAAGCGTTCCTGGGCGATCGCCAAACTTTTGTGGGAGACATCTAAACAGGTCAGGTCCGCCTCAGGAAAGTGGCGCCGGAAAAAGGGCACGGAATTCCCGGTCCCCCCGCCAAAATCTAGGATGGCTGGGGCGGTCGAGTTGGGGTTTAAGGCGCTCCACACTTGAGCCACATCGGCAATTTTGTAAGCGGCAAAATATTCGGGATTTTCCCCCGATGCCCGGATGTTTTGGGCGTGGGTGGCTCGATATTCGTCGGCAAACCGGTCAAATTCCGCTTCGTACATGGTTGCTGATGGGGGGAGGCACAGGGGCACGGGCGGCGGGGATCAACCCCACTATCCGCCAATGCAAAGCTTACCTGAATGGCTGTCCCCTGGTTGCAGAACGGCGGCCAACATATCGCCCCTATGGGCTTATGGGCTTGGGGGAGCCACGACCACATGGGTGACCCGATCACCCGCTGGGAGCCGTCCCAGGCGACTGCCCTGGTTTTCTGGGCGCTGTAGGGGGATATCGTTGGCGATGACCCGCAGGCTCCGGTTTTGGTCGGTGCCCAGGGTAATGAGACTGTCGTCCGTGACTGCCGCTAGGACCGCCAGGCGATCGCCCTTGGTGGCGAAGGTGATGCCGACGCTGCCGAGCTTACCGGGGGCTACAAACCGCAGTTTTCCGACCGGTAGCCGTTTGCCATAGCCTCGGGCACTCACCAGTAATAAATCTTCGGTGGGGGCGATCGCCGCGCAGCCCACCAGTCTCTCCTGACTGCCCAGTTTGACGCCGACAATGCCCTGGGAATTGCGATTGGCGAAGGGGAAGCTGGTGTCGTTCAGGGCGAGGGGAATGATGCGACCGGAGGTGGTGCCGATAATCAGGCGATCGCCCGGTTTGGCTAGGGTTGCCGCCGCCAATTCATCCTTGGCTTTGAGCTTCATCGCCGTTAATCCGCGATTGGTTAATTCCGTGAAATCCTCCAGGGGTAAGCGTTTAATCCGCCCTTGCCGGGTTAGGACCACCAGGGAAGAGTCCGGCGTGGTTAGCCAATCCTCATCCAGCAAAAAGGTTTGGGTGACTTCCCGATTGAGCTGTTCAATCACATCCCCATCGCCGCTATCCAATGCATTCGCCCGCACCGCCGGCGGCAGTAAATTCACCAGGGGCGTGCCCTTGGGATCGCGACGGCTTACGGTCGGTAGCTCCCCAATGTCCAGGTTATAGCCCTTGCCTAACCGGGTCATCACCAAGAGTTTTTGGTCCGTCGCCGTTTCACCTTGCAAAGTCACCAGCTCATCCCGCTCTTCCCAAGTGGGTTTGCGTTTTTCGTCCGCTTCGGCGGCGTTCTGCTGTTGCCGCTGATAGGTTTTCACCGGCATCCGTCGGGCAAAGCCTCGCTCGGTGAGTTCAATCGCCGTCGGGCCCACCTCCGGTGTGGTTTTGCCGCCCTTTGTCGGGGTGCTTTCTGCCGCTTGAACCGTAATCTCCGTCTCCGGCACAATCTCCGTCTGTCGGGGGGATTTGAATCGCCGCTTCAGCGATCGCAATTCCTTTTTGAGGGCTTTGAGCAGCTCATGGCGATCGCCCAATAAATTATCCAGGCTAGCCGCCCGATCCCGTAGCTCCTGCTGTTCCGTCTCCAGCTTTTGCTTTTCCATCCCCGTCAGTCGCCGCAGGGGCATCCCCAACACCTCCCGGGCCTGACGCTGATTTAGCTCCAGCAGTTCAATAAACTGGGCTTCGGCGCTGGCTCCATCCGGTGAATTACGCAAAATTTCGATGGTGTCGTCCAGATTGTCCAGGGCCACCAATAGCCCATCCAAAATTTCCAGGCGATCGCGTACCCGTTCTCGCTCGTAGCGATATTGCCGCTGGAGGGTGTCCTCCCGGAACTGCAAAAATTGTTCTAGCGCCTCCCGTAAACTGAGCTGCCGTGGCTGCCTGTCCACCAACGCCAGCAAAATTGTCCCAAACGTACTTTGCAACTCGGTCTGTTTGTACAGCTTGGCGAGGATGTCATTGGGATCCGCCTCCCGCTTCATCTCAATCACCACCCGCACCCCATCGCGATCGCTCTCATCCCGCAGGTCGCTGATCCCCTGGATCCGCCCCTCATTCACCCGGTTGGCCACCTTCTCCAACCACCCGGCTTTGTTGACCTGATAGGGCAACTCCGTCACCACGATCGCCTGTCGCTTGCGCCGTCCCCGACTGCCGGGGATTTCCTCCAGGTGGGTCACCCCGCGCATAATCACGCTGCCCCGCCCCTTCCGGTAAGCGTCCTCAATGCCCTGATTACCAATAATCTGCGCCCCCGTCGGAAAATCGGGACCCGGCACCAGTTTCAACAGCGCATCATCATCCAACGTGGGGCGATCGATCAGCGCAATCAGGGCATCCACAATCTCGCCCACATTGTGGGGGGGAATATTCGTCGCCATCCCCACCGCGATCCCCGAGCAGCCATTCAACAGCAAAAACGGCAATTGCGCCGGCAATACCGCCGGTTCCTGCTGAGAATTATCGAAATTATCTACAAAATCAACGGTGGCTTCCCCAATTTCCGCCAACGCTGCCTCATGGGCGATCGGCGCTAACCGTGTTTCCGTGTACCGCATTGCCGCCGCCGGGTCGTTGTCAATGGACCCAAAGTTGCCATGCCCCTGCAACAGTGGATACCGGCTCGCAAAATCTTGCACCATCCGCACCAAGGCGTCATACACAGCCTTGTCCCCGTGGGGATGGTATTTACCCAGCACATCCCCCACCACACGGGCGCACTTACGATAGGGGCGATCGGGGGTCAGCCCCAGCTCATGCATGGCGTATAAAATTCGCCGGTGCACCGGTTTTAAACCATCCCGCACGTCCGGCAACGCCCGACCCACAATCGTACTCATGGCATATTCCAAGTACGATCGCTGCATCTCCGAATGGAGGGAGGTGGGAATCACCTGACCGGCATCCATGAGGTTCAGTTGGTTGGGCATGGGCTCAGGGGAAGAGATTTGTGGTTGCAATTACGGGGCAATGAGGCATAGCATAACAAGTAGTTAGCCTCGCGTTCGCCGCTTTCCTTAGATGAAAACCGTTCTGATTGTCGAAGATGACCTGATCAATGCCCGGGTCTTCTCGAAGATTTTGTCCAAACGCGGTGGGTTGAATGTTAAGCACACCGAAGATGTCGAAGAGGTGGTGAGCATTGCCCAGGCGGGCGAGGCCGATGCCATTTTGATGGATGTTTCGTTGGCCAATAGCACCTATAAAGGGGAGTCCGTGGACGGCATCAAGATTACGCAGATGCTGAAAGCAGACGCAAAAACCTCCAACCTGCCGATTATTCTGGTCACCGCCCACGCTATGGAGGGCGATCGCGAAAATTTCCTGAAGCAAAGTGGCGCGGACGGTTATATCTCCAAGCCCGTGGTCGACCATCAGGGTTTTGTGGACCAAATTAAGGCCCTCCTGCCGCCGGAATAGCGCGGTTCAACCCATTGCCTAGCCGGAGTTCCCTTCCCTTTACCGGCAATGTCTAACAACCGGTAATATCGCTCAATTTCCCCCACCAATGCCAATCCCCCTCCCCTCTGCTGCGAACTGCTTTGGGGAAGAGGGCTGGTGTTAAGACGATCCAGATAACTCTGGTTGGTGGAAACCCTTAAGGGGATAGAACGCCCTAGCTCGACACGCAGAGGGTGATCCGATAGGTTTGGGTGGCTTTGGGCCCTAAGACGGTTAAATTTTTCCGGGTGTTCATGGCATTACGCCCCGCACTCCAAGGCTCCAGGCAGTAATAGTTTTTGCCCTTAACGGTCCAAAACACCAGGGTGCTATAGGCATCGTCAAAATCCGTCAGAATGCGGGTCTTAGCCCCCAAGTCCTTCACCGTGGCATCTGTTCGCTGTAATTCGCTGAAGGCAATGTCAATTTCGTCCTGGTCGTAATCCAGGGTGCCATCAAAGGGATAGGCGGCGGGATCGTCTTTTTTCGTATAGGCGGCAGAGGGAATATCGAGCTCTAGTTTGCTCTTGTCCTTGATCGGGAAGTAGGTGTGGAGCCCGGTGGCGAAGGGCATGGGCTCGTCGGAGTGGTTGTGATATTGCTGTTCGATGTGGAGCGATCGCCCCAGGAGCCGATAGGTGAAGGTCACCTCAAAATCGAAGGGATAGACCGCCCGAGTCTCGTCGGTGCTGGATAGGGTGAGGGTGAGCGCTGCTCCGTTATCGGTGGACTGTGCTCCCACTTCCCAAGCCATATCCCGGGCAAATCCATGTTGCTTCAGGCTGTAGGTTTTGCCGCCCCATTCGTATTGGTCGTTTTCCAGATTGCCGCAGATGGGGAACAGGATGGGAATGCCCCCCCGCACGCTGGCACTAGGGTCCGCCCAGCGATCGCGATCGAGGTATAGCAATGGGCGACCCCCCACCCGCCACCGGGTGACGATGCCGCCCCGCTCCGGAACAACGACTGCCCGCGCTTTGCTCGTATCATCCTCGAGCGAATAAGCGTCGTACTGGCCTTCACGGGTGGGGGTGATGGAAAACGCCATTAACGGTTCCTACTGGATTTCCTATTGGATTAAAGCTGGGATTGAAGAAGCTGATTTAACCAATAAACCATGGTGGGGTTACCAAAAACTGGCCTCGGCTCGCTGAATTGCGCCTTCGAGAAAAGGAAGCAATGGGGGCTGGGCAGTTTTGGTGAGCGATCGCAATGGACCGCCTTCGGTGGGTTGGGTTTGATCTTGGGGCTGGGTCGTAGATTGGCCGGTTTGGGGATCGGCGATCGCAAAGGAGAGGCCGGGTTGGGCGGGCTTGTTCTCAAAGGGCAATTGGGGGCCTTGGGAAGAGGATTGTGCCGTCTCCTGGGGCTGTTCAGCGCCGTCAGTAAAGCCTGCCGTGCTGAACATGGGGGATGGGCTTTGAGACGCTGCCTGGGATCGGGGGCGACGTTGCGTGGCTTCGATTTCGGCGGCGATCACGATGGATTGTTGCCGTGCAAGCTGCGCCCTTGCCCGGGCTAGGGTTTGCCCCAGTTGCTCCTGGGTTGCCGTGGCGATTTCACTGCTTAGGGAGGCGGCCCCCGGCGATCGCCCGGTTGCGGCAGCGGACGCGGCGCGCTTTTTCTTGGCCCATTGGGCCGTCAGGGCCACTTGGGATTGGCTGAGGTGGGTTTGGGCTTGGCTAAATCCCTCGGCGGTTTCAGCGGCCGGTGAATTGACCCTCAACTGCATAACCGCCTCTTCGGCGTCTTCTCCCTTAGCGATCGCAGCTGCCTTGGCTGTTTCATCTTCCTTGGCGATCGCGGCTTCCTTCGCCGCTACAGCGCCGGTAACCGATTCAACGGTAGCCCCAGTGGGAGAACCCTCAGCTTGGGCGGGAGCCATTGCGGGGGATTGGGGCGCTGGAGCTTGGGAGATGGGCTGAACGTCGGGGGTTGGGGCTGCAGCGGTCTCAACCTCCGGGGGAGCAGTCGGATTTCCTTTGGGAATGGTCAGGGTATGGCCCGATAGAAGGGGCTCGTTGAAGTTGCGGGAAATATGCCGCAAGTGATTGAAAATCGACTGACCGCGATCGCCCTGTAGTACCTGGGGCTGATAGTCCTGCACCACGAGGGGGAGAAACTCCAGCTTCATTTGGTCGCC
This sequence comes from uncultured bacterium, assembly GCA_964655355.1. Lineage (GTDB taxonomy): Bacteria > Cyanobacteriota > Cyanobacteriia > CACIAM-69d > CACIAM-69d > CALGDE01. The sequence goes on along the minus strand of CAZZMD010000001.1, from coordinate 92,607 downwards.
GGTGAGGGAGACCTGGAGCGCGGCGGTGACGTAATTCCGGCGGGAGTTGCCCCCAAAAATAAAGTTGCCGAGGGAGTAGACAATCGCCTTGCCTTTGTAAACCTCTGCCCCCTGGAGGACGTGGGGATGGTGCCCCACAATCAGATCCGCGCCGTGGTCAATGGTGAATTGGGCGAGCGATCGCTGGTAACCGGCGGGATAGTGGGCATTTTCTTCGCCCCAGTGATAGTTCACGACAATCCAATCCACCTGATCCCGGACGGCTTCCATATCCGCTTTGATGGAATCAAAATCTCGCGGATTGGTCCCGGGGGATCCGTCTGTGGCGGCGTGCCAATAGGCGTTGTAGTAGCCGAAATAGGCGATGCGTTTGCCTTTCACGTCCAGGATTTTTGGGCGGCGCGCCTCTAAAATGTCTCGACCGCCGCCGACGGCATGGATCCCGGCCTTTTCCAGGTGTTCTAGGGTCTCGGCTAGCCCTTTGCCCTGGTAGTCCATGGCGTGGTTGTTGCCCAGGGTGACGATATCGACGCCGCCGCTGGTGAGGGCTTCGACGGATTCGGGTTTGGCTTTGAAGTTGAAGGATTTACCGGGGCGGCGAGTATTGGCGGTGGTCAGGGGATTTTCCAGGTTGACCATGGATACGTCCGCCTGGGCATATTCCGGCATTTTGGCGAAGGTTTTGCCGTACTCGCCCTTGATTTTGTCCTCAAAGAAGTTCGATAGGGTGACATCCCCCCCAAACAATAGGGTCACAGTCTCATCGCTGGGGGTAACCGCTGTATGGGAGGTGACGGGCACGATTTCCAAGGCAGTTTCCACTACGGGCGATCGCTTTTCATCGGCCTGGGCGAAGGTTTGTTGGAGGGGAAATGCCACGGGCCGCTGGGCGGGGATCACCTGTTCCGTTTGATCGCTACGAATACTGCCGGAGCCGGTGATGGATCGGGTGCGATCGCTGGTGGATTCGTTGATGGTGGGGACTTGCTGGGTCAACCACAGGGCCAAGACAAACGGAACAATCGCCGTTCCCCCCAGGAGGAGCGATCGCACAATGCGATCCCAGACGGGATCCCCCAGGGTCCCAACGCCGGCGAAGGCTTGGGTGAATTGGGCCATGGGCGATCGGCTGGCGGGGGTGGCGAGGCGGATGGTTTGTTGCCAGGCGACGGTGTCTTGACCGACTTCCCGAATCCCAAGGCGGACGCCGCGAATGGTGGGTGAATTGAGGGACCAGAGCCGCTTGCAAACGGCTTGGGTAACGTCTCGGTGGAAGGTTTGGAATTCTGAGGGTTTGCGGGGGAGGAGGGGACAGTCCAGGGTGATGGCGACGATGCGCCCCCCCAGTTGCCCGACCCGGACCTGCCATTTCCGCTCCAGCGCCAGGGGTTCCAGGCAGTGCGCCACCTCCTTCAGCACAGGCTGGCGGCGGTGGGTGCCCGCTTGCTGGCCCTGTTTCCAGGGGGCGGCGGTGGCGACTTGGGTCCAACGCTGTTCGACGCCGGATGCCAGGTCCGCTAAGCGACGGGAGGTTTTTCGTTCGGTGGTTTGAGAGCCCCAGCGGCGATAGTACCGATTGGCGCGGGTGGCTACGGAGGCTACAGAGGCGGTTACGGTTTTCGCTTCGGCGGCGAGGGTTTGGGCTAGGGCGGTAAAGGGATCGGGGGGCGCTGAGGTTACCGTTTGACTGGCCGCCAAGTCGGTGTCCGTGAGGGATCGGTGTGCCAAGGCGGGATTCGGTGGGGGCGGCGGCGGCATATGCCGGGGCACGCCCGCCGGCTGGCTCAGGGAGGGGGGCACCGGCGGCATAAAGCTGACGGAGTGGTCCCATAGGCTGTTGGATTGTCCCGTGAGCCGCGCCACGATTTTGACGCCGGCGATCGCCGCTAGGTTCAATTGCTTCAGGCGATGCAGGATAAATTGCACCAGGCGATCGCGTTCGGGCTGGGTTTGGCATTCCACCACCAAGCACAGGCAACCATCCCCCTGCTGCTGGGCCTGGGTGCGAATCCCGTGGGGGGCCAAATATCGGTCAAACCCTCGGGCGATCGCCCGGGGATTAATCGCGCCGGGATTGGGCGATCGATTAAACCAAGAGGATTGACCGAAACTGGCTGCACTATTCATAGGTGGACCGCTATGCCCCGTAGGATGCTTTCTAATGGTTGCTCACGTGGTTCTCGCATGTTTTTCGCGTGATGCCTGCGGAAATGAGCAAAACTTAAGGTTATCTAACGGTTCTAACCCATTCTTAAGCCTAGAAGTCAATAGGAAAGACCAATTGGGGCAAAATGCAGGGTTTTTCCCGTTGATTTTGCCCATTTTAAAGGGCTAGGGCCCCTAGGCAAGGGCGTTGCGAATCTCGGTCACAATTCGCGTTACCGTCCCCTGGTCCAATCCCGGAAAGAGGGGTAGGGAGAGGATTTCGCTGCTCAGGGCTTCCGACGCAGGAAAACTGCCCTCGCCCCAGCCTAAATCGGCGTAGGCGGGTTGGCGGTGACAGGGGATGGGGTAATGAATCCCCGTCGAAATGCCTTTGCTTTTTAAGTGTTCTTGGAGTTGTTCCCGGTTGAGTTTGCAGGCGGTGCCCACCCGAATCACGTACAGGTGATACACATGGCCAGCACCGGAGACGTTGCGCATGGGGGTGATGCCCGCATCTTCGAGCGATCGCAGGGCTTCGTCATACCATTGGGCGGCCTGGTTCCGCTGGGCGTTCCACTGGGGGAGATGGGGCAGTTTGACGCCGAGGACGGCCGCTTGCAGGGTGTCCAATCGGGAGTTGGTGCCCCGGTCCGCATGGAAATATTTTTTGGGAGCGCCATAATTCCGGAGCGATCGCAGTTTGGCCGCAAGGGCTTCATCGTTCGTGGTCACAATGCCGCCATCGCCGACGCCCCCTAGGTTTTTGCCGGGGTAAAAGCTAAATGCTGACGCTGTACCAATGCTGCCGGCGACATAGCCGTCCCGCTGGGCGAGGTGGGATTGGGAGGCATCTTCAAAAATCATCACCCCGGTGCGCTCCGCTAGGGCTAATAACGCCTTGGGGGAGACCAGTTGACCGTATAGATGAACGGGAATGATGGCTTTGGTTTTGTCGGTGATGGCGGCTTCCGTGGCGGTTAAATCCATCAGGGCGGTGTCTGGCTCACAGTCCACCAGGATGGGCGTTGCCCCGGCACGCTCGACCCCCACCAGCGTGGCCACAAAGGTATTGGCGGGCAAAATCACTTCGTCGCCGGGACCGATGCCCATGGCTTGCAGTCCTAGGGCGATCGCATCGGTGCCACAGCCGACTCCGACCCCGTAGTCCACGCCACAGGCGGCGGCGAATTGTTCCTCAAAGGTTTTCAGTTCGGGACCCAGAATATATTGACCGTGCTCCAGAACCTGGGCGATCGCTCGGTTGATCTCGTCTTGGATGGGGGCGTGCTGAAGGGACAGATCCACCAGGGGGATGGTAGTCAGGGTGGCAACCATGGTAGTGAGTACCTAAGGGAGATGTATGAGGTTTGAGACCGGTTAATTAGGCGTATTCATTTGAGACCGGTTAATTAGGCGTATTCATTAGGCCCATGAATGTGCATTATTGGGCGCATTCACGAATTGTCTTGATTTTGATGACCTTAATTAATCGGCGTATTAACTGGTTGTAACCTTCGCGCGGGATGCCCGCAACTGACCACAGGCGGCGTCGGACTCTAGCCCCCGAGCCCGACGGACGCTGACCGCAATTCGTCGATCCTGTAAGGTCCGCACAAAGGTGTTAATCCGCTCCGCACTGGGACATTGATAGTCCACTTCATTGATGGGGTTGTAAGGGATTAGGTTGACATGGCTCTGAAATCCCCGCAGCAGCCCCGCCAATTCCCGGGCTGATTCCGCCGTATCGTTCACCCCCGCCAGCAAAATATACTCAAACGTGACCCGCCGCCCCGTTTCTTTCACATAGTCGCGACAGTCGTCCAACAGGGCTTCAATGGGATATCGCTTTGCTGTGGGTACCAGTTGTAGCCGCACATCCTGATTGGACGCGTGCAAACTCACCGCCAACGTGGCTTGCAATTTTTCTTGGGCCAGCCGATGGATTTGTCCCGGTACCCCCACGGTGGACACGGTGATATTGCGTTGACCAATGCCTAAATCTTCATTGAGCGATCGCACGGCCCCCAATACGGCCGTTGAATTGAGCAGTGGTTCGCCCATGCCCATAAACACGATATTGCTCACCCGGCGATCGAAGACTTCCCGCACCGCCAACACCTGTTCCACAATCTCGGCGCGGCTCAGGTTACGTTGCCAGCCCCCTTTACCGGTGGCGCAAAAATCGCACGCCATGGGGCAACCCACCTGGGACGAAACACACACCGTTAGGCGCTTATCGGTGGGAATGCCGACGGTTTCGACAATGTTGCCATCGGAGAGTTTTAGGAGCAGTTTGATGGTGCCGTCGGGGGCTTCGCTGCGGTAATGGATGGGCGATCGCCCCAGGATATTCGGCGATTCTGCCATCACCGTTTGTCGCCAGGCCTTGGGCAGCACGGAAATATCCCCGAAGGATTCGACGCCCCGCTCATAAATCCATTGATAAATTTGTTTGCCGCGATATTTCGGCTGACCCTGCTCCACCACCCACGCTTCAATTTCGGCGAGAGATGCCCCCACTAAGGGCGGCGCGCCACAGGGCTCAGGCGATCGCGACTGGGATTGAAACCCATGGGCTTGGGTGGTTTGAGCGGTCGGGGATGGGACCCGTTCCTGGGTCACCGTCCCCGACGGAGAAGCGGTGGTGGACTGGGGGGATAGGGGACGAGCAGACATAGCACTTCAGACGTAGCACACTAAAAAACGGGACAAGCTCACCTAAAAATGGGCACACTAGGAAAAAGATGAACCAGGGCATTCCCACGGACGGTGCAGATATTTAGGTATATCTTGCGCACCGGGTGCGGAGTATGCGGATTGGGGACAAGAGCACTCGAAGAACTGAATAAATCACCCCCCTAGTCAAGATACCCCACGGTTCGCTTCCCGATGATGTCACTGCCATCGCCGCCGTCGCGCCGCCGTCGCTGCCGTCATTGAATACCCTCAATGACGCTGCTGATCTCACTCCTTCCCGTTTCTTTCTTCGTTGGCCATGTCTACCGATTCTTCCCCCTCTGCGCCCCAGGACTATCAAACGCCCCAGGATTATCAAACCCTGAAGCAGGAATATGATGCCCTGCGCGATCGCCTGCGCCAGTTGGAGCCTATTCTGCAAGCGGTGGCTCCCCCTGCGCCGCCGGCTTTGGATGCGGCCCCTATCCCCCCCCCAGGGAACCGGACTCGCCCCGAACCGCCGGGGGTGGAGGATCCCCTGTTCCGGTCCTATGTGGAGACCGCGAATGACATGGTGTATTCGGTGGATTTGGGCGGCTGTTTGACCTTTATGAATCCCTATGGGGAAAAGCTGCTGGGGTGTACCCATGATGAGTGGGAAGGGCGACCCTATATGGAGTTTGTGGCGCCGCGTTTTCGGGAGCGGACGGCGAAAATTTTTGAAAAATTATTGACCACGGGGGAGGTGATCGATTTTGAGTTCGCCCTGGTGGATAAGGATGGGCGGGAAATTGAGATGCAGGTCAATGGTCAGCTATTGCATCAGGATGGGCAGCTGATTGGCGGGCTGGGGATTGCGCGGGATATTACGGAGCGCAAGGAGTTTGAGCGGCAGTTACAGATGCTGTCTCGGGCGTTGGAGTCGAGCCATGACAGTGCCATTATTTCTGACCTGGAAGGCAAGATTCTTTATGTCAATGCGGCGACCCATCGCACCTTTGGCTATGACGAAAATACCCTGGAGGGGGAAAATACGGCCTGTTTTTACCCCGAGGCGGGACCGGCTCAGGTGGCGTGGCTCAGTCGGCAGGCGGTGAGTGGCGGTTGGAGTGGGGAGGTGATCTGTCAACGCAAGGGGGGACGGCGTTTCCCGGCGTTGTTATCCGTGGGCGGGGTGGCTGATGAGAACGGTAATCCGGTGGCGTTTTCGGCGATCGTTCGGGATATTAGCGACCAGAAGCAAAATCAGGCGGAGTTGGCGGCGAAAAATATTGAGCTGGAACGGGCCAGCCGCATGAAGTCGGAGTTTTTGGCGAATATGTCCCATGAGTTGCGCACGCCTTTGACGGCAATTTTGGGGTTTTCGTCCCTGCTTCGGCAACAGCTTTATGGGCCGCTGAATGCAAAGCAGACGGTGTATGTGGAGCAGATCCGCAATAGCGGTGACCATTTGCTCAGCTTGATTAACGATGTGTTGGATCTGTCTAAGGTGGAGGCGGGACAGGCGGAGTTGGAGTTGGAGAAGGTGGAGATTGCGGAGGTCTGTTACGGGGCGATCGCCATTGTGAGCGAGCAGGCGAAGGCGCGGGATATTACGATCCATTCCGATATTCCGAAGGATATTGGCACGTTGATGGCGGAGGAGTTGCGGGTGCGGCAAATGCTGTTGAATTTGCTTTCCAATGCCCTCAAGTTTTCCAGCGAAAATAGTGCGATCGGGCTGAAGGCGCGGACCTCGGGGGGCTATTTGCATCTGAGTGTTTGGGATCATGGCATCGGGATTCCCGAAGAGGCGAAGGGGTTGTTATTCCAGCCGTTTTTGCAGTTGGATAGTTCCCTATCGCGCCGCCATGAGGGCACGGGTTTGGGGTTGGCGTTGACGAAGCAACTCGCAGAATTGCATGGGGGGAATGTGGATTTTGATTCCACCCTGGGGGAAGGCAGTACGTTTACGATTCATTTGCCGTTGAATACGCCGCCGTTGCGCCCCTCGACGGAGGAGGTGGCTGAGCCGGCGCCGATTCCCCTCGCCAAAACCGTGCGATCGCCCTTTTGTGGGGATGAGGAGCCGACGATTTTGATTATTGAGGATGACCCGGGGAATGCGGCGCTGTTGCGGGATACGTTGGTGGGCTGGGGCTATCGGACGGTGATTGCGACGACGGGACAGGAGGGGTTGGCGCAGTTAGATCAGGAACCGATTTGTATGGTGCTGTTGGATATTCAGTTGCCGGATATGGATGGGTTTGAGGTGTTGGATGCGATTCGACGCCAGAATCGTTGGGCGGATTTGCCGGTGGTCGCCGCGACGGCCCTCGCCATGACCCGCGATCGCGATCGGTGTTTGCGGGCGGGGATGCAGGATTATCTGAGCAAACCCCTGAATTATGAAACCCTGGCGACCCTACTCACCCGCCATACCGGTTTCCCGCCGGCAATTCCAAGCCTAAGCGCGAGCCAGTCTTGAGATAGTCACAGCCTTGGTGATGCCTTGGATGCCGCTGGTAATTCTCGATTGGCGTCACTAATCCTCTAACCTTTCAGGAAAAGTGGATGCTCCATGTTCCCCTGGAGACAAAACAGATTTTCAATCGGATTGAAAGCATGAAATAATCATGTATATATTTGAGACCGCTAATGTTATGACGAAACGCAGGTTTAGCCCTCAACAAAAGAAGCAACGTAGATATGATGAAGATCATGTCATCAATGTCGAGTATCCTCACAGTTTTCGCAACAGTTGGAAGGAAGGAGTACGCGAAGAAAATAGGAGTTACCGACGTAAAATCAAACAGACATTTCACGATATAGAAAGCTGCGAAGATAGAGTCAAGTCTATTTCCTTAGTGAAACGCAAAAAGCTGTCTTGGGAAGTGCAGACAGTGAGGGAAAGAGTTCAGGCTCAATTAGGACAAAGAAGAAGAAGACAAATTTGGGGGCACTTCAGACAACCTTATAGTTCCGAGGCTCATCGGCAGAACTTCGTTGCTTTTCTCGAATCCATTGTAGATAGTAATTCAGCAGAGTCCCGCAGATTTGCCTGGGATATTCGAGATTTACTTTGTCGACCGGACCCAGCAGATCCTTTTTTCAGCTGGAACTCTTGGCATTATGAATGGCTACAAAGCTTTTTTCAGGATGAACCAGAGTGGGAGTCACGCTTAGAAAACTGGGTGAATTCGATGAGAGGGTGTCGTTCTACACTGTGATGATCAATCCATCTTAATAGACACTAAATTCCTGAGCTTTATAGTCAGTTCATCAATTAACAGAACATCATCAATGAGCGCTGAGGGGCGTCGTTCGCGAAGCGTTGGCGAAGCCAACAGTGCGGAGATTGGCAGTAAACAGAGAAACAGAGTGTCTTGATTTGCACCGAACTGACTACAGTGCCTCAGTGTTGCCCTAATGCCGCCTTGGCTTCCTCTAATAATCCTCGGAAAAAGGGTTTGGTTAGATCTACTGATTTTGCTTCCTCCCGCGATCGCCCCAATAATCCCTGGGTCTCTCCTTCAACGGCTACCAAAACATTGCCCTCACTATTGCGGATGCGCAGTTCCCATACCCCTTCCCGCTGCCAATAGCCACAGGTGTAGGTGCGATCGCCATATTGAATCTGGACCGGTTGTTTCACTTTTGCCGTTGGGGCGATCGCCTCTGCCGGTCGGATACCGACAATGCTGAGTTCGATGGTCACGTTGCCTTGCCATTCGTTTTCGGTGAGTTTGTAGGCCACATCCACCCGCTCCGGTAATGGAAAATCATCCCCCCGTCGCCAGGCGATCGCTTCAATTTCACCGGTGGTGTCCCGCAGCGAACATTTGAGGTGACTGCGATCTTTGCCGATCTTGCGCTGCCCCGTCACGGTCATATTGGGGGTCCAAAAAACCGGTTCCCGGTTGCCGATGCCGCAGGGGTGCAGCATATCAATCTGGCTAAATAATTCCTCGTCGAGCTGGGCGATCGCGGCTTTAACGTCCGCCGCCACCAACGGTTGAATATGTTCCGCCTCTAGGGTTTTGCGCCCAAATTCACTGAGGCGCTGAACAAATTCTGGGAGGTTTTTGGCTTCCATGGAAAAGCCTCCCGCTGCGGGATGCCCCCCAAATTTCCCCAGCAGGTCGCCGCAATAGTGCAGCGCATCAAACACATTAAATTCGGGAATTCCTCGCGCTGAACCCCGAATTTTATCCGGCTCTTCTGGCTCAAAGGTGCCAATAAATACCGGTGCCCCATAGCGCTCCACCAGTCGCGATGCCACAATCCCAATCACGCCGTGGTGCCAACCGGGCTGCACCACCACCAATACCCGCTGGTCTTGCAGGGCGATCGCCGCACCCTCCACCCAGGCGATCGCCTCCTGTTCAATTTGCTGACACAGGGCCTGGCGCTGCTGATTAATTTGCTCGCATTGCATCGCCCGTTCCAGCGCCACCCCCGGATCGTCCGTGGTCAGCAATTCAATCACTACCTGCGGATCGTCAATCCGTCCCACTGCATTAATACGAGGTCCTAACCGAAAGCCGATCGCCTCCGGTTTCATGGTTTTTGCATTTCCGGCATTGCCACCAGCATTGCCAGCATTCCCGTTTCCCTCTCCCGCAACCAGTAGCCCCGTCACCTGTTGTAGGGCTCGCACGCCGGGAATGGTGGAGTAGGGCAATAGTTCTAACCCCCGCTTGACCCATCGACGATTGACCCCCGTTAACGGCGCAAGGTCGGCGATCGTCCCTAACGTAAATAGCTCCAGCAGCGGTCGCCAAACTTGGTTAAATCCCAGCCGATGCCCTAAGGACACCGCCAAAATATATGCCACCCCCACGCCCGCCAGCCCGCGATAGGGGGAGTCTTCATCAATTAATTTGGGATTCAAAATTGCATTAGCCGGCGGTATTTCTGGGGGCACATCATGGTGGTCGGTCAAAATCACCGTTATGCCGCGATCGCGCGCGTAAGCCACCGGATCCACCGCTGCAATGCCGTTATCCACGGTCAAAATTAACCGCACCCCATCGTCATAAAACTCATCGACGATCCGGCGATTAATCCCATAGCCATCCTTCATCCGGCTGGGAATGGCATGGATTGCATCCGCCCCCATGGTCCGCAGCGCCCGCAGCAATAGCGCCGTACTGGTCATCCCATCGGCGTCATAATCCCCACAAATCCCAATCCGCGTCCCATCGGCGATCGCTTTTTCGAGTAACTCCAACGCCAGCGCCAACGGCTCAAACACCGACACCGGATTGGGCAACTGCACCGTATCGGGGTCCAAAAACACATGGGCCGCATCCACCGAGTCCACACCGCGATTCACCAACACCTGAGCTAACAACGGCGACAATCCCGTCTCATTGGTGATGGCTTCGGCTTTATCGGGCGTGGCAGGGGCGATCGCCCAGCGGCTCGGTCTCATAGGGGCGGGACTGGATAAGGGCAAGGAATAATTGAAAACTGTTACAACTATCCCAACTGCTCCAATTCTAAGCGACTTTCAGGGCATATTGGCGCGATATTTGGGCGATATTCGGGCGGCAATCCGGACACGTTCTCGTTACATTACCCAGAGCTGCCCAGACGCCCTCCAGAAAAATCCCCATGCCAGAAGGTCCAGAAATCCGCCGCGCCGCCGACCGCATTGAACGGGCGATCGCCGGTCCCCTCATTGAAGACGTGCAATTTGCCTTTGAGCATCTCCAACCCTACGAGTCTGACCTGATTGGCCAGCGGGTGTTAGCTGTGGAAACCCGCGGCAAAGCGATGCTCACCCATTTCGATAATGGCTTCAGCATCTATACCCATAACCAGCTTTATGGGGTTTGGATGATCCGTAAAAAAGGCGATTTTCCCCAGACGCGCCGTCAGCTTCGCTTGGCAATTCATGGGGACGAAAAAATGGCGTTGCTCTATAGCGCGTCATCGATTGAAGTTTTAGATGAGGCAGGTATTCAAGCCCATTCTTTTTTGAAAGGGTTGGGTCCAGATGTTATACACAAAACAACCACAAAACAAACGCTAAAGAAACAGCTTGAGAGTGTTAAGCGACGAAAGCTGTGTGGGATTCTGCTGAATCAAAAAATCGTTTGTGGATTGGGTAATTATCTGCGAAGTGAAATCTTGTTTTTAGCTGGTATTCATCCTGATAAACGACCGATAGATTGTTCGGATGGGGAGCTTGATGCCCTGGCGGAGCTGATGATTTCGGTGACCTACCAAGCGTATAAAACCGGTGGGATTACCAATGATCTAGAACGGGTCAAATCTCTTAAAGCCCAGGGAGTAAGGCGATCGCAGTACCGGTACTGGGTCTTTGGGCGGACGGGGCAACCTTGCTATACCTGCGGAACGGCGATTGTTAAGGCGACCCTTGCCGGCCGCCGTTGCTACTATTGCCCCACCTGTCAGCCCGATATCGGCGATCACTGACTGTCCAGCTTGCACTGAATAATCTATGGTGAATGATTGTCTTTTTGATGCGATTAATAGACTTAAAATTCGGTCAAATTTGTGATTTTTTGACTAATCTTCGGCATTAGATAGGGCTGGTAGGCGCGAATTCGAAGTGTAGACGAAGATTCGGAAAAAATATGATGTCAGACATGTCTAAGTTAGACATCGTGAAGGGGGGATGAAGAAGGCTTCGAATAATGAATGCGATCGCAAAATCATCACGAAAAACTTGAGGAGAACTTTACGGATTTTGGACCTTGCCTTGACTAGTATTGATACATACACCACTCAAACGGGTCTTCCGAGTCAATGAAACCTATTTCTCTACTCTCCACGGCTGCTCTGGTTAGCGGACTGGCTTTCGGCATTGCTGGTCAAGCCGATGCCACCACCTTCAAATTTGATTGGGATCGGTCCCAGGGCGGCGGCAACATGGGTAAGAGCGCCGTCACTGGTCAAACGCAGAAAATCTCGATCAACAATAACCAAGGTTATTACGAGACTGTCTCCACGACCTTTGATGATGTGACCGACGAGTTCACCTTCGCAGCGACTTTTTCCGACAAGAACGGTAAGACGATTGATGGCGGCTGGGTCGTTATCAGTAATGGCCCCAACCCCAAGGGGAAGGGCGAAGAGTTTGCCATCTTCTACCTAGATGGAGAGAACAATCGCGCCACGGGTTACGCCTACAACGGTCAGAACAAGTCCAATAGCTGGCAGACGAACGCGGATAACTATCTCGGGTCCTGGGATATGAACTACGAGAGCGGTAATGGCACCTCTTCCCTGAGCTTCTCCCTGGACGCCACTGATATCAACGCCCGCCAGGACATTGACGAAGACTGGAAGGGTGTAACCTTCGGCGAGCAGGTGGGTATCTGGTTCCACGCCGGCAACAACACGGACATTAGCTACGACGAGGAGGGTAAGGTCACCAGCTTCTATTCTGAGGCCGCTTGGTACGACACGAATGCGTTGGATACGGAAGCTGTTCCTGAGCCCACTGCCCTGTTGGGTCTTGGGTTGATTGGCGGTGCCTTCGCGGTCTCTCGCCGTCGCCAGAATGGTTCCTCTGCTGAATAGGCTGCAAACGCGTAAAGCGTGTCTGATGCCGCTGTTCCTTAAATGAGGACAGCGGCCCCGCCTGGGGATAGCAGGGGATGGGCGTATGCTTCGCGTCCTTTGCTGATTCCCTGGGGATGTCAATCTCATCGTGGCATTCCTTAGGTTGCGGAAGATAGTGGTGTATCTATAACAATCCGAAGGGCGGGGCTCCCTAGACCGGTGTCACTTTTGGGTCAGTGGCACCCCTCCGACGAGTTTCAATGCTTAGTGTTAATGCGTAGTTTCAATACGTAGCTCCAATGCGTGGTAGGGCCGCAGATGCCTACTAGGTGCGGGCATCTGCGACGGGGGAGTGGCGATCGCCACTCCCTTTCTTGTTGGCTGTTTTTTTGGCTATTTTTTGGGGTTATTTTTTGGCTGCTGGTAGAGAATCCGGGTGGAGTTGAGGTTAATGGGCGGCTTGTCCAGTCGCGAAGCTGGTCGATGGTTTTATTGCTTTCGGTGAATGCTTGTCTAGGGTAGAGATCAGCAGTTGATATGCTTTGAGCTATCTTCCGGCAACCTTCCGGCAACGTTAGTTTGTCCTGGGCTGTGTCCTTGCTGCGCCCTTCTACCCAACACATCTGAAAGAGCTATGACGGTTTCTCACCATCTTGTCCCCGAAGAACAGGCGAATTTTGCTCGGTTGGTTGATTATTCGGACCTGGCGGGGTTACCGGAGATTTGGCCGCGGGCGGCGGAAAAGTTTGGTGGGCTGACGGCATTGTGCGATCGCCACAGCACGCCCCAACTGGAATTAACGTTCAAAGCGCTGGCAGGGATATTGCAACAGTTTGCGGCAGGGCTGCAAAGTTTGATGCCCCAGGAGGCTTGGCAGACTGCAACGGAAGCGGGGTTGACCATCCCCCCCCGGGCGGCATTGATTTCGGATAATTGTGCCCGGTGGTTTGTGGCTGACCAGGGGATGATGACGGCGGGGTTGGCCAATGCGGTGCGCAGTTCCCAGGCGGAAACGGAGGAGCTGCTCTATATCATTCAGCACAGTGGCTCCCGGCTCTTGATCCTGGAACATCAAAAGTTGCTCAAGCGATTGGGCGATCGCCTGGCTGAGTTACCCCAATCTTTGGATGCCATTGTGGTGTTGACGGGGGAGGTGGGCGATCGCCCGGCGAAGTTACCGGAGGAAATGCCGCTGTTGACCTATGACGAGGTCTTGGAACGGGGCAAAACCCATGGCTTCAAACGTCCTAAATTAACCCGCGATACCCTGGCGACGTTGATCTATACCTCGGGAACAACGGGGAAGCCGAAGGGGGTGATGCTCTCCCACGGCAATTTGATGCACCAGATGACCACCCTGGGAGCGGTTGCTGCGCCCTATCCCGGTGATCCTGCGCTGACCATTTTGCCCACTTGGCATTCCTTTGGACGGGCGGGGGATTATTATCTGGCGTCCCAGGGATGCAAGTTGGTGTATACCAATCTGCGGTCCATCAAGGCTGACTTTAAGCAGCATCAGCCGTTTTATATGTTGGCGGTGCCCCGGCTGTGGGAGTCCATTTATGAGGGCGTGCAAAAACAGTTGCGATCGCAGCCCGAGAAAAAGCAAAACCTGGTGAAAACCTTTCTGGGCTTCAGCGAAAAACATATTCTTGCTCAGCGCAAAGCCAAGGGGCTGGAACTCTCCACTGAGACGGCATCAGCGCCGGCCCGTTTCCTGGCATCCATCAAAGCAACTCTTTTTTGGCCCCTCCATAAGCTGGGCGATCGCCTGATTTACAAAACCATTCGCCAGGCCACCGGCGGTAAGTTTCGCTATGCCATCAGTGGCGGTGGCGCATTGGCCCCGCACCTGGAGCTGTTTTTTGAAATTGTCGATATTAAGGTGCTGGTGGGCTATGGCTTAACGGAAACGGCCCCCGTGCTCTGTGCCCGTCGCCTGTGGTTTAATCGCCGCGGATCTTCCGGTGCTCCCATCCCCCACACGGAGTTGGAAGTGGTGGATTTGGAAACCCGCAAGCCCCTGCCCATTGGCGATCGCGGTTTGGTGCTGGCCCGGGGTCCCCAGGTGATGGCGGGCTATTATCAAAATCCAGAAGCCACCCAAAAGGCGATCAGCCCTGAGGGCTGGTTTGACACGGGCGATATTGGTCAGCTGTTCCCCAATGGCGACCTGATTATCACCGGTCGCGCCAAGGACACCATTGTCCTCACCAACGGTGAAAATATTGAACCCCAACCCATCGAGGATGCCTGCGCCCGCAGCGTGTTTGTGGATCAAATCATGATGGTGGGGCAAGACCAGAAAGTCTTGGGGGCGCTGATTGTGCCCAATCGGGAAGCGGTGGATATTAATCTGCGGGCTCAGGGGGCCTCGGTTCCCCAGTGGACCCTGGACGATGACGGGGCGATCGCCCTGGAGCCTGCCCTGGAGACCCTGTTCCGTAACGAACTGAACCGCGAACTCAAAAATCGCCCCGGTTACAAAGCCGAAGAACGCATTGGCCCCTTCCGATTGCTGCCGGAAAATTTCTCCCAGGAGAACGGACAACTGACTCAAACCCTGAAAATTCGTCGCCCCCGTGTCACCGACCACTACCGCGATATGATTGACGGGATGTTTGGGGCATCCTGATCACACCACCATCGGTGGGGGATTCTTATTAGGGTAGCGATAAACGGCTATCCCAATGGGGACTTGCGTCAATGCTGGCGATTGCCCGCCAATGGTGCCCCACGTCTGGAAACCCTTAGAAAACAACTCAACAATTCCCTATGGATGTCGCTCAAGGTTCGTTGCAGCTCACCCGCAAAATCTCCATTAAATCTGTTGTGACTCCTCAGTGGAAGGAACAGGCTCAGGCAGAATTGCAGGATCAAGTGAGCCGGATTGATCGCCAAATGCAGTCCCTCGAAACCCAAGGGCAACAGGCGATCGCCCAAATCCAAAAGCAAAGCGTCCAGCCCCCCAGCACCGAAGTGCAGCGGCAACTCGATAGCGTGCAGAATCAGGTGACCGAGCAGAAAAACAAAATGCTCAACCAAAAGAACCAACTGCTTCAGCAGCTCAACCAAGTGCAGGGCTTGGAGCTGGATCAGGAAGTGAACCAGGGGCAGATGGATAGTGTATTCACCCTGAAGACCGGCGATAATCTGGTTGAAAAAATGCAGGTTGAGGTTCTGCTGCGGGATGGCGTCGTCGAAGAAATTCGCGGCGAACTGTAGGACTGGCCCGATGGGATACCCCGTCGAACATTAAAGCCGAACACTGAAATAAAGATGCCGGGTCACCGTTAATGGGACTCGGCATCTTTGATTTTTGATGGTTGGGCGATCGCTCCAGAATTCCAGGATTAATGGATCTTCGGGGCGATCGCGATCATTGGGCGATCGGTCTGACCTAATTGGTCTTAGTAGACCTCAACGTGCCAACGGTGCTCCTTCTTGAGCTGAGTACGATACTCATTCCAATCCACACCGAATTTATTGGCAGCAGCCGTCATCCCTTCGTCAACGCCAGGCTTCATACCCTTCAGACCACACATATACAGATGGGTCTTGGGATCCTGCATCAAAGCCCACAGCTCATCTGCATACTCTTTGATCCGCTCCTGGATGTACATCTTGCCGCCTTCCTCGGTTTTTTGCTCCCGAGAAATGGCATAGGTTAGACGGCAGTTTTCGGGATTCTCCGCCTGCATCTTCTCCAGGTCATCCTTGTAAAGGATATTGGCGGTGTAAGGGATGCCAAAGAACAACCAAGCCAAGCCCTTGAACTTGTACTCAGGGTTGTTTTCTTTGAACATGCGCCACAGGAATGCCCGGAACGGCGCAATCCCCGTACCGGTGCCCAGCATGATGATGTTCGCTTCGGGATCATCTGGCAGCAACATTTCCTTGCCCACCGGACCCGTAATCACCACATCGTCGCCCGGCTTGAGCTGGCAAATATGGCTGGAGCAGACCCCATAGACGTGCTCGCCGGTATCCGGATCGTCATATTCCAACTGGCGGACACACAGGGAAACGGTCTTGTCATCCACATCGTCCCCATGGCGGGTCGAGGCGATGGAATAGAGACGCAGCTTGTGGGGCTTGCCCTTCTTGTCCTCACCGGGGGGAATGATGCCGATACTCTGACCCTCGACGTACTCCAGGTCGCCGCCGGAGATATCGAATTTAACGTGCTGTACAATCCCGGAGCCGCCTTCGGCCACCAGTGCTTCATTGGACATGCACTTACCCACATAGGGGCTCTTGGGCTTGTAGATGTTGACCGGAACATCAGCGCCGGGCTTCTTCTTTTTCTTCGCAGCGGGGGCAGCAGCGGCGGGGGCAGCAGCGGGCTGCTCAGGGGGACCATCAGCGCCGATGGGGGTGATGCTGAGAATCTGCCCCCCTAGCTTGGCGATGCGCCGCATCTCCGCCACCATGCGACTGTAGGGAACCGTGATGAACACACTGCCGCTCTTGCGGACGGGTGCTTGGGCTGCACCGTTGGCGCGTAGACCACTGACTTCGTAACGGAACAGGCGGTTACTGGCAGCAGTACCGCTGCTATTCCCGATCGCACTGGGGCTGTACATGCTTGTTAAGACTCTCCGAGGCTTCAAAGGCTTTTAAGTTATAAAAGATTCTATCAATAGGGCAACCCAAGCCATAGAGTTTCCTGAGGGATTTGACCCTAATACCAGGGATAGATGCCGATTCGCCGCGATTGATCCTCGGCCTTGGGCAGCGGAATCGACAACCGTTGATCCCCCCCGACTCATCGCCCATTTCCCCCTAAAACGGCTGCGCCCGTGGAAGTGCTTCAAGGGCCATGACCCATCAATCTGCCTTGTCCGTTGCCCCGATCGCCCGCCATTTTGCTGTTCAAAAACAAAGCCTTCTCTTAACAAGTTCTTTACTTTTTCCGACGTCTAATCTGATTCCAAAAAGATTGATGAATGGCAGGGGAAGCCCACGGCCGAGGGGGGCTCCGACGGGCGGGGTGGCAGCAGGGTCTACCCTAGCGTTTCCGTTAGACACAAGCCCTTGCGCCAGATGACAAGGTCTTGATACTCTACATGGGACTCAGTAGGAGTAAACAATCCTTAATAAATAGAGAGCATTTCTGCCCTCCAGAAGCTTTCAAGACTGTGTAATGGTCTGCGGCATTCAACAAATGAGGTTGATGGTGCTCCTACCTGAAAACCGGGGATGCCGCAAAACGACCGTCGCGGAAGTTAAACGCTTGCCCCCCAGAAATGTCGACAATTACACTGGGGCTTCCCAACGGCGATCGCCTCTGAATCACTAAAGGATTAGTTAACATTATCATTGCATAGAGGAAACTTATGACCATCAAGCCTGATCGCGTCGTCCTGATTGGTGTAGCTGGCGACTCCGGATGCGGTAAGTCCACGTTCCTGCGCCGTTTGGCTGATTTATTCGGCGAAGAGTTCATGACGGTCATCTGTCTGGACGACTACCACAGCCTGGATCGTAAAGGTCGTAAGGCTGCGGGTGTGACGGCCCTGGACCCCAAGGCAAATAATTTTGATCTGATGTATGAGCAGATCAAGGCCCTGAAGGAAGGTCAGCCCATCGATAAGCCTATCTATAACCACGAGACGGGCGAACTCGATCCCCCCGAGCGCATTGACCCCAACAAGGTCATTGTGATTGAGGGATTGCATCCTCTGTTTGATGAGCGTGTGCGTGGTCTGCTCGATTTCAGCGTTTACCTGGATATCAGCGATGAGGTGAAGATCGCTTGGAAGATCCAGCGTGATATGGCTGAGCGGGGTCATACCTATGAGGACGTGCTGGCTTCCATTGAAGCTCGCCGCCCTGATTTCCAGGCTTATATCGATCCCCAGAAGACCCACGCTGATGTGGTTATTCAGATTCTGCCCACCGAGTTGCTGAAGGATGACAAGGAGCGCAAGATTCTGCGGGTGCGCATGATTCAGCGCGAGGGTGTTGAGGGCTTTACGCCGGCTTATCTGTTCGACGAGGGTTCCACCATTAAGTGGACGCCCTGTGGTCGTAAGCTGACCTGCTCCTACCCCGGCCTGAAGATGTTCTACGGTCCTGAGGAGTATTACGGCAACAGCGTGTCTGTGCTGGAAGTGGATGGTCAGTTCGAGAACTTGGATGAGCTGATCTATGTGGAGCAGCATTTGAGTAACGTCTCCACCAAGTACTCTGGCGAGATGACTGAGCTGTTGATTAAGCACCGCGAGTATCCCGGTTCTAACAACGGTTCTGGCTTGTTCCAGGTGTTGACCGGTCTGAAGATGCGCTCTACCTATGAGCGTTTGACCCAGCCCGAAAAGGTTGCCGCTGCGGTATAGACCTCGGGGTTAACCCAATCACGGGGGGCGTTATTCGCGGTATCGACGCGCTGCGTCCCCTCGAACTCTAAGCATGGAACCGGCAGGACAATGAGTTGTCCTAGCCGGTTTTTTGCTGGTTGGCTTTGGCGTTGCGGTGCCACATGGTGGGTTTGATGCGGCGGAGGGCGGAGGCGCGAAAGTGTTGATCCCAGTCGGCTTGGCTGAGGGTGGCGAGGTGGTCGAGGGCAGGGGCTAGGTTTTGGGGGTAGGGCTGGAAGTCGGGGATGTCGGTGGGTTGCGCAAAGGTTTGATTCCAGGGGCACACGTCTTGGCAGATGTCGCAGCCGGCGACCCAGTTGTTCAGGTTTTGGGCGATCGCCGGGGGCAGGGTTTCCGCTCGGTTTTCGATGGTGTGATAGGCGATGCAGCGGTTGGCGTCGACGACGAAGGGTTCGGCGATCGCCCCGGTGGGACAGGCGTCGAGGCAACGGGTGCAGGTGCCGCAGTGGGCGGTATGGGGCTGATCCGGTTGCAGTTCCAGGTCCGTTAATACTTCCCCCAGAAAAATCCAGGAGCCGTGGGAGCGAGTAATCACATTGCCGTGTTTGCCAATCCAGCCAATGCCCGCCCGTTCTGCCCAGGCTTTGTCGCTGACGGGGCCGGTGTCCACATACCAGCGGCAGGTGGCTCCGTGCTCGTCGGTGAGCCACTGACTGAGAGCTTTGAGACGACGCCCCAATATTTTGTGATAGTCGCGACCCCAACCATAGCGTGAGATTTTGCCGTGGTTGGGGTCGTTGGAATGTTGATGCTCGGTGTAGTAATTCAGGGCGACGCAGATGAGCGATCGCACCTCGGGCATCACTTTTTGAATATCCTGGCGGCGGGGATCCCCCATCCAAGCCATTTGGGCCTGGTATCCCCGGTCTAGCCACTGTTGCAGGGCTTGATGTCCCGGCGTTTCGGGGGCCTGGGGATTGACCGCAGCAACCCCCACCCGGTGAAACCCAAGTTGGAGGGCATGAGTTTTCACCTGGTGTGTGAGGTCCCCTCGGGATGATTGAGGGGATGACTTCGGGGATGGCTTAGGCGACATCCTCAATCCGTTCGAGCTGCCAAAGAATTTGATTGCCCTCCCGACGCATGCGGGTCACAATCCAATTGCGCCAGACCCAGTTATCGCCACGGCTGGTCACCGCACTGGCGTTAACGTCCATAAGATCCGCCAGTTCTGCACTGGTGATCAGGTAACCTTTGTCAGACACTTCGTCGGCGACCCTTAATGTTTCAATCAAATTGCGTAGATGCCCGACCCGGACGTCTCGAGAGAGATTTTCCGTAGGGGTCGGGGTAACCGTGCTGTCCGTCATAGTTCCCAAATCCGACAGGGGATCAGTTAGAGATGATTGGGCTGAGGGTGATGTGTGATGACTATTACCCTGTGGCCCATTACTTTCTAAAGTATCAGGACTGTCGAGGGACGGCGGTGACGCAGATCGCAAGAGGGTCGCTTTTGGGGAGCCAGAATTGGGGATGGCACCGGTTGGGGGGGAGCTAGGGGATCGTTGCTGGAGGGCGGCGGGGCGACCGTTCGAGAAACTGCGGGCGATCGCATCACACCGTTCATTGCCGCGATCGCCGCTGTGACCGCGAACGTACTGCCACTTCACCCAAGACTCATTGAGATCATCCAACGCCTGCCAGAGATCTTGGTTCAGGACCGCCTTACCGGTGGAGGTTTTCCAACCCTTCCGTTTCCAGCCGTGGATCCATTTTGTAATCCCGTCAATGACGTATTTGCTGTCGCTGTGGAGGGTGATGGGCTGTTGGTGGGGAAAGGCTTTGAGCAATTCCAGAGCCCCGATCGCCGCCTGGAGTTCCATGCGATTATTGGTGGTCTGGCGATCCGCGCCGCCGATTTCGTGGCAGCCCCCATCATCGAAATAGGCGACGGTGCCCCATCCCCCTGGCCCTGGATTGCCGGAGCAAGCGCCGTCGGTATAGAGGCTGGAGATGGTGGGGGCGTTAGGGGAGGTCATGGCGGGGGCGGGTAATTTCAACGGCGAGGGTGCCCACATAGTCGGGGATGGGCGGTGCGGGTTTGGTGACCCGGACGGTAACTTGGTTCACTTTCTCCAAATCCAGCAGGGCGTCGGCAATCGTTTGGGCGAGGTGTTCAATCAGATCCACCTTGGAGGCCCGGGCAATGTCCTGGATGCGGGCGATCGCCTGGCGATAGTCCAGGGTGTCCTCAATGCGATCGCTTTGGCCTGAGGGGGCGAGGTCAATCGACAGGGTTGCGTCGACCTCGAACCATTGCCCTAAGGTCTTCTCTTCCTGCAAAAAGCCCGTGTAGCCGTAGCATCGTACTCCCGATAAATAAATTCGATCCATCCGCCCGTTTCACCTCGTCCCGACTTAATCAAAATCAATCAACATTAATCAAAATCAAATGGCAGCCCATGGCAGCATAATTTCCCAGCACCTTAGGCCTCGGCTAGGGCCGGGATTAGTGCTGAGTCTTCGATTTTACAGTTCTGATTGGGGTCTGATTGGGGGCGTTTGTCCCATCCATTCTCCGAGCCATCCGCCCCATCCCATTCATCCCATACCGTGCTCAGACGGGGCTCAGACAGCTCTCAGACGGTGCTCAAATCCAAGGGATTGCAGGCCCCCAACCCGTCCTCCGGTTGACGGCGATATTGTGCATCTGGGATCCAAACGCTAACCCGGCGATCGGCCCCCACATGGTAGAGATAGTCCACCTGGGGATCGTAGGACGTATTAACTCGCAAATTTGAAAAATCATCCTCACAGCTCTCAAAGCCGAACCGCACAACGATTTGCGCCACCAAGCAGCCGGGGGTATCGACGTTTTCCCCCACACTCTCGCGCTCCTGCCAGAATTTCTCCAGAAAGCGATTTAACACGGGTAGGAGTTTCTGGGGAGAACCGTTGCGGCTGTAGTAGATAACAATGGGGCTGTTCTCGACGATGATGTGGCAGGCGGTGCTCATTGGTAGGGCGCAGGAGAGGGCGGGAAACAACAGCGAACGCACTCGGACGGGTCTAGCCTTTGATTGTCTCGCAATTCATCGGCTTTGCTGCAAAAACTTGTGCTGCAAAAACTTGTGAAGGATGGACCGACATCGGGACGGGGTGTGGCGAAGGGGAATCGGTCCCGCTCGGGGGAGAATTTTAGCCTGGATTGACCCCCGGATCAGCCCCCCTGAAAACGCTCCCTTGTGAATAGTGTGTCAAGGGAGTGGACGTTCTCTAGGGCTTAGGCGATAAAGTAGTCATAGTTTTTCGGCGTTTAGGAAACCCTAAGCCGCATCCGGCAGTCCTAAACCCATTGCTTTTCGACCCTCGGCCACTTTGCCTAACTCGTGTTTCGATGACCTCATCTAATCCATATCTTGAACGTGCCAAGCAAGGGGATCCCGATGCGATCGCCTACCTCATGCGTCGCTCTTTGCAGAGTAAGGGCATTGAAGTTAGCGCCCAGGAGGAAGGCGATACCCTCCTGGTCACCCTAGAAGGGGCGCAGCCTGTGAACCGTGAAGCGGTTGTGGCCTTCATCCGAAAAGGGATGTTGGAGCTGGATGTGTCGTCCCTGCGATCGGTGCAGGTGGACTGGCGTCAACAGGGCAGTCTCTTGTCGGAGTGGACTGAAGAAATCGTCCTATCTGAGGGCGGTGGCGTGACGTTTGGCGATACCGGTAGTCTCTCTCAAATCGATGACCCCATCGAGCCGCCGCCGCCCATCGATGCGATCGATGATATGGATCTGCCGGATGATGGCGGTATGGATATGGGGGATATGCCTGGGGGGGACCCGATGGGGCTGGATTCCATGGATGCCGATGGGGATATGTCAGGGGATGAACCAATGGATTTGAAGGATGAAACCAGTCCTAAGCCGGAGAAGAAAAAGGCAACTACGTCGCCGATCGTGCTGTTGCTGTTGCTGGCTGCCCTGTTAGGGGGCGGTTGGTACTTCTATCGGGAAGGCTATTTTGATTCGGTGATTGCTCAGTTGCCGGATCCGGTTCGTCAGTATTTCCCGCCCTCGACCGGGGCTGTTGCGACGGATCCCGATGCGCCCGCTGACCCTGCTGCTGCTCCGGAAGAGGGGGCTGCTGCCCCTGAAGACGGCGCGCCTGCTGCTGGCGAAACTCCGGCCGCGGCGGACAGTCCTGCGCCTGCGGAGAGCCCGGTAGCGGCTGCACCGGAAGCGCCTGCTGCAAGTCCTAGCCCTGAGGCACCCGCACCGGCGGCTCCTCAAAATGCCCCGGCCCCTGCGGCAACTACGGCTCCTACAGAACCTCCATTTAACGTCGGTGTTCGGGAGGCGATTAAGGCGTCTGAGTTGACCCAAACTGCCCAGACCCCGGCGGAATGGGCGGCGGTGGCGCAAGCATGGCAGGCGGCGGTGACTGCGATGAAGCAGGTGCCGGAGACCGATGCGAATTATGCGACGGCTCAGGATCGTATTCCCACCTACGAGCAAAACCTGGCCTACGCTCAAGGCAATGCTCAGTAATCATTAGCCTGCGCGGACCTGTTTGATGGTGAGGCGATCGCCCTGGAGATTTCTGGGGCGATCGCTTTTTGATTGATGTTTAGGCTTGGGCGATCGCCGTTTCCCGATGTTTTTGTAGTGCGGGCAAACTGATTGGCCCCTCCAGGTGTTGCCAGGGGAGGATTTCGTCTAGATCCCAGTTGCGATGGACGTAGTAGTCCAGGGGGGGGAGGCTACCTTTGCTGTCTTTGAAGGCGCGACGGTAGGTGCCGGTGGAGATGTGATCGGGGTGGTCGGTGTTGCCCATGCCGTATTCACGGACTTTTTCGAGCAGCGGGGTCAGCCGGCGATCGCCCCGTGAAATTAAGGCTTGAACGATGGACCATTTATAGCTTTCGGGGCGGAAATCAATGCCCTTGGAGCGTAGTTTTTTCTGAAGGAATTTTAGGCGCTTTTGGGATTCGGGATTGACGCCGAACCATTGGAACGGGGTATGGGATTTGGGGACGAAGGTGCTGCACCCTAACGTCAATTTGAGACCGGGGGCGGCTTTTTTTAGGGTCAGCATTAGGTCGACGGTGGCTTGTAAATCATCGTCGGTTTCTTCCGGTAGCCCCGCCATACCGTAGAGTTTCATCGCTTTGAGACCGCCGGCTTTGGCCTGTTGGGCGGCGGTGATGATTTCGTCGGTTTCTAGTTTTTTGTTGATGATGTTGCGAATGCGTTGGGATCCACTTTCAACGGCGATGGTGACCGATCGCGACTCCCGTTGGCTGAGGACGCGGGCAAATTTTTCGGTGACGGTGTTGGCGCGAACGGAGGAAACACTGAGGCGCATACCGTCATAAGTCGGACTGGCGAGGCGATCGATCAGGGTGTCAAATTCGGGATGTTGGGTGACCGATGCCCCCAGTAGGCCGATGCGATTGGTGACGGCAAAGCCGCGATCGATGGCGGGGATTAACGATTGTTCTAGGTCGGCGGTGCGGAAGGGGAGGGTGAGGTAGCTGGCGAGGCAGAAGCGACACATTTCGGGGCAGCTTCGCACCGTTTCCACCATAAAAATGTTTTCCCACGCCGCTTGGGGGGTAACCACCGTGGAGGCGGACAGGGTGTTGCCCCGATAGGTTTGTTTTTTGACGATCGCCGGAACAGCGTCATTGACGGGTCGGATAGCGGCGATCGCCCCGTCGGGGGCGGTGTAGTCGACGGTGTAGAGCTGGGGGACGTAAATGCCGGGGAGTTGGGCTAGTTTTTCGAGCTGGGTGTCGCGATCGCTCCCGCGGACCGATTGATAACCCTCGATAAATTCATCCAGGATGACTTCCCCGTCGCCAAGCAGGATGACATCAAAAAAGTCGGCGAAGGGTTCGGGGTTGCCCGTAAGAACGGGCCCGCCGCCGAAAATAATCGGGTGCTCGTGGGTGCGATCGCGACTTTTGCGGGGGATGCCGAGCCGCTCTAGCAATGTCAGCACATTGGCATAGTCCAGTTCCCAAGAGAGGGAAAAACCCAATAATTCCGGCGATGACGGCAACGGTTCTTGGGCATCCATAAACAGCCGCGCCACGTCCATATCGGCGCGACCGGCCAACGTCGCCCACACCACCTGATAGCCCAAGCTGGTGATGCCGACGGTGTAGGTGTTGGGGAACGCGAAAATGGTGGGGATGGCATCGGGATCCGCCGATACCGCATCAAACAAAACCGTTTCGTCGGCGAAGGGGGAGGCTGGCACGGGTGGGGCAGGAAAAACCGGAAATTTAGGACAGGATCCAGGTTAACGCGCCAGGGGTTTTAGGTTCGAAAAATGTTGATAGGTCACCCGGGATAGTTCCCGAATCAGCTGACCGGCACGCCCGTCATTGCGGGGGCGGTGGACGATCGCCGCGATCGCATAACGTCGACCGTTGGGGGTATCCACTAAGCCGACGTCCGCCAGGGTACTGCCCAAGGTTCCGGTTTTGTGGGCGAGGGTCCCGCCCCGGCCAATGCCCTGTTTCAGAAGGCTGGCATTGCGGGTATTGCGCAGGATGGCCAATAGGCGATCGCGCGATCGCAAACTCACCAATTCCCCGCGATGGAGGCGATAGAACAATAGGGCCATATCCCGCGCCGTGACGGTGTTGGTGCCGCCGACGTCCGGTAGCCAGGTGCGGATGGTGGTTTCCTGGAGCCCCCATTGCCGGAAGCGATCGTTGAGTTTGGCGGCACCCCCTAGGTGGTTAATGGCCAGGTTGGTGGCGGCATTGTCGCTGATCACAATCATTTTGTTCAACACTTCTAACGCCGTAATTTGGGTGCCCGGTTGTTGATATTGCAGCACGCCCGCTTCCCCGGTCAGCAAGCGTTTTTCTAAGGTGATGGGCTGATCCAAAGCGGTTCTTCCTGCATCCACGTCCTGGAAAAATGCAACTAGCACTGGCGCTTTAATCGTGCTGGCGGCGCGGGAGGAGACGGTATCATTCCAAACCGCATAATCCCCCGTATCCAAATCCACCACCGCGACCCGGGCACTTAATCCCTTGTACTTTTCCACAACGGCTTTCACCTTTTTCTGTAAGGCGTCGCTCTGTTTCGTGAAGGGATTCGCAGCGGGAATCGTGCCGTTGGCACTGGTTTGGACGGTGTCGGGAAGCCCCGATGGGTCGATTTCGCCGGGGCGGAGGGGGAGGTTCGATGAGCTGGGGGCCGCCGTTTGACGGGTGGCGGGGTCGATCGCCAACATCACCGTTCCGACAATTGCCCCGAGGCCAATGCCGACGATGCCGGTGCGGACGGCCTGCAGCCAGAGTGGAGTAACGCCTCCTTGGCGAGACCGACGGCGATCGCTGGGGGAGGGCGTCGGGGACTCGGGCGTCGTAGGCTCGGGCGTGGGGGGCGTCGCAAAAGGATCTGGTAGGGGGGCATACCGGGGGGACGGCGAACTGCGGGGGGGCAGCGAGCTGCGGGAGGGCGTCACGTCTGGGACTTGGCTGCCTTGGGACAGGGGAAAGCGGCCGAAAGGTTGTTGATCGCGGGGGTCGGGAGGGGGAGACACAGAGGGGCGCTGTTGACGAGTTCGAGATTTTTGGGCGGCGGAATCTGGGAGTTTGGCGGCGATCGCCACCACTAGGGATTCCAGACCTAGCACCAGCTTCTGAAGCAAAGTCAGTTTACGTTTAACCGGGAGCGATCGCCGTTGGGGATTTCGGGGGGGCAGTGGGGGATCGGGAGTTACGGCCCTGGGACTGCCTGGGATGGGCGCGGGTGGTAGGGGCTGGGATAGGTTCTGGGGCAGGCCCTGGGGCAGACTCCGGGGCAAGCCCGCCGAAGGCTGGGCGGAAAAGGGTGGAATTTGGGTTGACGATCCGGAGCGCGGCGATCGCCCGGCCGAGGTTGACGCGCCCGGTACCGGCGTCCCCTGGGCGGACCAATCATTCCCCGCTCTCTCGTTCCCTGATTGATCGTTCCCAGCCAAAATGGTTCGCCCCCAGATCCGTAAACCCATTCTGTTCTGGGTGGCATTCTAGCCTAATCCCCTACCCCACTTTGTTCTGCTCCGTCAGGGGGGGCGGCAGGGGATGACCCTAGGGCGTCCGGATGGGCGATCGCCCAGCGCATTTGCCGCAAAATCCCCCGCAACATGGCCACTTCGCGGACGGTTGGTGTTGCCCGGTGGAGCAAGTTACGAAAGGTCTTCATGCGTTGGGTGGCGGTGTGGGGATAGAGATAGCCAACGTCTAACAGCAATGTCTCCAAATCCCCATAAAACCCCTCCAATTGTTCAAAGGGGGGAGCCTCCTCAATGATCGACTTGGCCGACGGCGTAGAAGTTGGCTGGGGCATTGGCGATCGCGATATCTCTTGGCTTGCCTGCCGTAATGTTGCCTGCCGTAATTCATAGGCACAGACCCCCACCGCCTGGGCCAAATTTAACGAGGCATACTCCGCCCCGGTGGGAATGGTCACCAATCGCTGGGCATAGTCCAAATCGTCATTGCTTAACCCATGGTCTTCCCGTCCAAATAGAATCGCGCTCTTGAGATTGGATTTTTGGAGATTGGATTTTTGTTGATCCGGCGAGTCTTGGCCCAGCAGCCAGGGGGCGACTTGGGCGATCGCCTCCACGGGCACCCGCCCTGCAAACTCCCGTCCCAAAGTAGCCGCCACCCGCTGACATCCAACCAGCGCATCCGGCACCGAATCCACAACCTGCGCTGTTTCCAAAATGTCTTTGGCATGGACCGCCATCATTCGCGCTTCCTGGCTGAGGCGATCGCACTGGGGATTGACCAATACCAATTCCGACAGCCCAAAATTAGCCATCGCCCGGGCGATCGATCCCACATTGCGCGGTCCCGCCGGTTCCACCACCACAATCCGCACGCCGTCCAGCCCGTCCGATTTCGACGCCATTCTTTCGGTCCCATCAAGTCTCATTAATTTAGCTTGGGCTGTAACGGCGGCCCGCCTGCTGTGGTCTGCCCTAAAGCCGGCCCTAAAGCCGGTCTGATCGGTTACCCTTGGTTTGAATTATTCAGGACTATTCAGAGTATTCGGGCGATCGCCCCCCACGGATTACCCAACGGATTCTTCTGATGATCAACCTGATAAATAACCCCGTCAGACACCAACCCTTGGAACTGCATCCATTGTCCTATGGCTAGAACCCCCGACGAATTTGCTGTGCACCTTATGCTGGCTGGCGGCCACCGCGAAGAAGTCCGCTTTGGCAGCATCCAAGCGTTCCAGAAGTGGTATAGCAGCGAGCTGGTCCCCAAAGCCGACTCCACCGCCTTTATCAGCGTCCCCATCCAGAATGTGCAGGGAGAATATATGGTGGTGCGCCCCTCCCAGGTGGCGGCTATTCGTGTGGAGCCCATTTTCAACTCCAGCATTGATCGCTCCTTCTAGTGCCCTCCAAGGGAGTGGGGTTGGGATAAAAGCGGAGACCCCTAGCGGCTGCAACCCCTTGAGTCACGCTAATCAATTGCCTTGTGACATGAAGGAGCCCTATGGTTCCTGAGGCTGGGAAGTACGCTAGGTAGATACTTTGATGGAGCACTGGACAGTCTAGACTTCTGGCCGGTGGGGATAACTGAGTTTGTAAAAAACAATTAAATTTGATGTTGATTGAGTCATGATGTTGGCGGTGCTGTGAAACGTTTGTGAAACGTTAATAGCCTCACCAATTGACGGCGACTGACGGCGAACAATCGCCCCACGGCACTGATTCCCGTTGATTTCAATCCTTGCGGTAACTGGGTCATCGACTCCAGAACGCGAGACCTTGCGAGACCTCGCGAGATTTACTCACCCTGTTTGCTCATCCCACACACACCATGTCCGTCTATGCGTCAGTCCATGCGTAAGCTTTTGAGTCGTGCTTCCAAACCCTCCCCTAAACGTCCCCTGGGGATTAGCTTGGCGATCGCCTTGGGGTTAGGTTCCCTCGGTTTAACGGGAGCTGCTGGGGAAATGACGAGCCCCCGCCGTGCCCTCGCCCATCCCCTCGCCCATAAAGGGGCGATCGCCGCTAGCCTTACCCCCCTAAAGGACGAGCCGCCGCCGAACCCTGAGGCGACGGCCCCCGACGGTAAGCCTATAAGTAACGATGTAGAAATTCCCTTGGCTGACCCGATCGCATTGCCAGTGGGCGGTTCTTTGGGCATGGATTGGCAGCTTTTCGGCAGCCGGGGCGATCGCCAGAACTTACTCAAATCCATCGATTACAGCCTGCGCTATATGCAAACGGCGAGTTCGCGGGAAGCCTATCGGGATTATCCGGTGGAGGGGGTGACCCATGCTCGGGTGCTGCGTAGTTTGCGGCGCTTCCGACAGTTGGTGGCCTCGGCGCGATCGGCTCAGGATTTACAAAAGGTGATCGCTCGGGAGTTTGAGCTATATGCCTCTGTCGGACGGGATGGCAATGGGGAGGTCTATTACACCGGCTATTTTGAGCCCATTTATCGGGCGAGCCGCACCCGTACGGAAGAATTTCGTTATCCCCTGTATGCCCTGCCCCGCGATCGCGACCAGTGGCAGGAGCCCTATCCCACCCGTGAGGAGCTGGAAGGGAGAAATGGGGAAGGTACCGAGAGCGTCGTCAAGGGCACCGAGTTGATTTGGCTGCGCGATCGCTTGGAGGCATTTTTGGTGCATATCCAAGGGTCCGCCCGGTTGCAGCTTACGGACGGTACCGTCACCTCCGTGGGCTTTGCGGGCCACAATGGCTATCCCTATATCAGCGTTGGGGCGGAGATTGCCAAGGATGGACGGCTGCCGCGCCAGGGGATGACTTTGCCGGTGATGACCCGATGGTTCCGAGAAAATCCTGGGGAAATGAATAATTATTTGCCCCGCAATCACCGATTTATTTTCTTTCGGGAGACGCATGGATCGCCGGCTCGGGGCAATCTAAATGTACCGGTGACCGCCGATCGCTCCATTGCCACCGATCGCAGTTTGATGCCGGCGGGGGCGATCGCCTTGGTGAATACGTCGTTGCCCTATGTAAACAGCGCTGGGCGGATTGAATATCATCGGGTCAACCGGTTTGTCCTCGACCAGGACACCGGTAGCGCCATGATTGGTCCCGGTCGTGCCGATTACTTTATGGGCACCGGTCCACGGGCGGGCGCTCGGGCGGGGGTGACGGGCTCTCGGGGGCGGCTCTACTATCTCCTGCTGCGGGAGACCAACTAGGTAAGCAGACAAGCGGTAACTGGTAACTAACTGGTAACTCTATGGCAAATGTGACCCAGCTTTTAAATTTGGCCCGCCAGGGAAGTCCGGAGGCGATCGCGGCGGTGATGTCGCGCCCCCTCCATAAGGATGGGATTTCTGTCCAGGTCACCCGCGATCGCGCCCAAGGGTTGGTGATTGCGTTTTTGGGCATCCTGGCGCCGGACCAAACCAAAATCCAAGCCTATGTGAAACGGGGGTTGGATAAGCTGGGGCTTAGCCAAGTGGAAGCTCAGGTCACCGTGGAAGGGTGGGCCATGGGCGAATCGGAGGCGGAATGGCGATCGACGATGCCCCTAGCCGGTGGTGTGCCATTACCGGTGGCGGAGGATTTGGAGCCGGAGACCCCGTCACAACCTGCTTTGCCTAGGGCGATCGCCCCTGAACCCATTGCCCCTCCACCCACTGCCGCACCGGCGTCTCCCCCGCCGAAGCCGGCCGCCCCGCCCGTCCAACAGCCGCGCATGAACTTTGCGGAGTTGCAAAAGATTGTGGGGCAGGTGGTGGAAACGGCAATTCAACCGACCATTGCGGATGGGGGTGCTGATGGGGATTTGCAGGACGAGGAGTTTGCCGCGGCGGCATTAGCGCTGGATCCCACGGATGAAACCCGTATTGAACCCGCGACCCAGCCCCCATCCCCTTCCAAGGCGGCTGCACCCCGCCAAACCTTGGACGATGCCTTTGAATTATTGGAGGCGAGCATTGCCCACGTCCAATCCCGCAATTTACCGGTGGAACAGGTAGCGGTGTCGACCAAGGTGGATTTGGGACCGATTTCCCTGGAAATTCAGCTCGATGTGCCCAGTCAGGGTGCGCCTCGGGTGATGAAGCTGGATGTACAGGGGGATGCGGCGGCGTTGGCCAGGGATGCTGATGCCCCGGTGCCTGAGCCCGAGCCATCGGCACCCGAAAAACCGGCGATCGCCCAGGAAGGGGAATTTACCCAAAACGAAGCCATCTGGTCCGCCGAAGAAGAAGCTAAACCGGACCAACCGCCCGAACCCGAAAACACCGCACCCGCTCCCCCAACCGAACCCGAAGAAACGCCCCCCGCCTCTGAAGCAGATGAGGCACAAGTATCTGCCCCTGCCCCCGAAGCTAGCGATGACGATAAGGAAAAGGCGGCGGCGCTGAAGGCAGAACAGTTAGAGACGGCGCGATCGCTGCTGGAAGAGAAAAAATATGACGAGGTGATCGCCTTTTTGAATCCCCTTGTCGAGGCGGATAATTATTGGGCGGAAGCCTATCAACTCCTGGGGGCAGGATTTTTCGGACAGGGTAAGGAGCCCGAGGGGTTGCTGTCGTTGAAAGTGGCGCGGAATTTGTATTTGCAGCAGGCGAATGTGGCAGCGGCACTCCAGGTGGATCAGATTTTTGTCCAGCGGAATTTCAATGCGGACGGTCCCGAATTTGATTGGGTCGTCGGTATGGTGCTCTATAACCAGGGCAAGGTCGACGAGGCGATCGCCACATTACAGAAAGCATCGCAAGCCCAGCCGGAGGAACCGGAACCGTTAAAAATTCTGGGGGGCATCCTCGGGAAACAGGGCAAAGTGGAGGAGGCGAAGGCGACCCTGCGCAAGGCCCAGACCTTGTATCTGAAGAAAGGCAACACCGACGCCGCGCGGGAAATTGAATCGTTTTTACAATCCTTTGGGCAGGAAGCCACCGAACCGGCAACTCCCGCCTAAGATGAGATCGACAGCTCGAAGCGGGGCTAGGCGTGAGGTCAAGAGAGGGCGAAACAATGACGGTGGATTCCCAAGACTTTTCCCAGTGGATTCAGGAAATTCAAGCCCTGAAGCAGCAGGTGGCGGACTTAAAGCGCGATCGCGATGCGGCCTATCGAGCGTCCGATAAGTGGCAGCAGCACTACACCCAAGAAACCCAGCAACACCGCAAAAACGTAGAAGCGTTGCAGAAAAATATCGTCCAGCTGAGAGAACAACTGGCGGCGGGCACCGTCGTCGAATTGCCGGATGGGGTGGAATTGGCGATCGCCCCCTCGGATCCTGATGCGGAGGAAATGAATTTACAGACCGCAATTGAACAAAATCAGCAGCTAAAAACGCAATTGAAACAGGCGATCGCCGCCTTGGAAAAAGAACGCCAGGACCATGAAGCCACCCGGTTGAACTTAACGACGGCACTCGGGGATGCGATCGAGGTTCTGGGGCAGGGGCGTTAGGGGCGATCGCCGGACTCATCCAGAGCCTATGGCAACAAACTAAAGCTGGGGAAAGCGTTGAAATTCTGGAAGGTCAGCAGTGTTTCTACCGTCGAATTGTTGTTAAATACCAACTCTTGGCCACCACCTCCCGTCAATGGGCGAACGACGAATTGCCCCACGGCCGGCTCATTTGAATTCTGGGTAAATTCAATCCCAGACAGACCAAACGAGGAAGCGCTGAGGATCACTCGATCCTCCCCGCTAAAGTCCGTGATCGTATCTCCCCCTTCTTCCGACGACCTGAGGATAAATTGATCGGCCCCCGCGCCACCGGTGAGGGTATCGGGACCGGCTCCCCCTTCAAGGGTGTCGTCCCCCTCGCCGCCATTAATCACATCACTCCCTGCGCCGCCATTCAGCGAGTCGGAGCCGCCGCCGCCGTCCAGGGTATCGTTACCATTCCCCGCGACTACGATATCGTTCCCCGCTCCGACCGCACCGGAATTGACTTCTTGGGTCGTGGAACCGCCGCTGGGATTGGTCGGCCCCGTATCGGTGCCATCTGCCGTAATCAAATCGGCGCCATCCCCCCCCATAATCGCGTCGCTACCGCTACCGCCGGTAATCGTATCGGCGCCACTGCCCGCTTCGATCGCATCATTGCCGGTCGACCCAAAAATCAGGTCAGCGCCGTCCTGGGCCGAGATGTTATCGTTCCCCCCCAGCCCAGAGATGGTATCGCCGCCGGCGGTGCCGGTCAGGGTGTCGTCCTCAGAGGTACCTTCCCGGAATTCCCCGGGATCTTGGGCGACGGTGGTGGAAGTGCTGGTGGAAGAGCTGATGCTGCCAAACTGGGAGGTGTCGAGGCTGGTGGCGAGGGTGTTTTGGACAATGCCAATCAGCTGAAGGATTTCTTCGGTGGTTGTTGTTGTTGTGGTTTCGTTGGAGGCCTGACCTTCGGTGGCGGTGTTGGTGGTGATTTCCCGCGTGCCGATGACCAGGGAAATCAACGCATCGTTAGTATTTAACCCGGTCCCCTGGGTAAATCGCACATCGCCAGCGTTGGCCCCCTGTTCTAGGGCCAAGGTGTCCAGCGCACTGTTGAAGTCGTTGACGATTTGGACGCTGCCCGCCTCTCCGGAGAGGACAAAAGTATCGCCGCCAGCGCCGCCGATGAGGAGGTTGGTGCCCAGGTTGCCGGATAGGGTGTCGTTGCCGTCGTTGCCCTGAAGGGTATCGTCTCCCTGCCCCCCAAATAGGCTGTCACTACCGTCATTGCCGTTCAGGATGTCGTCACCCCGATTACCAAACAGGGCATCATCCCCGGCATCGCCCCCGACGGTATCGTCACCGCTGCCGCCATTGACGTTGTCGTCATCCGCGCCGCCGGACAGGTTATCGCCGCCGAGGTCGCCAAAGAGTTGGTCTGCACCTTCGTTGCCGAAGATAAAATCGCTGTCGCGACCGCCGAAGATGGTGTCATTGCCGCTGTCCCCTTGGAGGCGATCGCTGCCCTGGTTGCCGAAGATTAAATCCCCGTCATCGCCGCCAAAGATGGAATCGTTACCGAGATTCCCCCCGAGGACATCTAGGCCTCCCCCGCCAGTAATGAAATCATTATCGCGACCGGCAGCGATGGAATCGTCCCCCAAATCGCCATTGAGGTTATCGGCCCCCGTGTTGCCAAAGAGTAGATCGTTGCCCTGGCCGGCAGAAATTAGATCATTGCCCGCATCCCCCCGTAGGGTGTCATCACCATTATTGCCTGCGATCTGGTCACTGCCTTGCCCGCCGGCGATAAGGTCATTGCCAAAGCCCCCCTCCAGGATGTCATTGCCGAAATTGCCGAAGATCTGATCGGCGTCCCGTCCCCCGAAGGCTTGGTCGTTGCCATTGCCCCCCCGTAGGTCATCTTCGCCGGCATTGCCAAACAGAATATCGTCGCCATTGTTGGCCGTGACCGTGTCGTTACCGCTATTGCCCCGGATTTCATCATTCTCCGGCGTCCCATTCAGAACGTTTGCCGCGTCATCACCGATAATCTGTGCCATGGTTCTTGTCTAAAGTTTGTCTGGAATTTGTCTGGGATTCTGTGTGCTGTGCGGGACGGGATTCTGCTGGACCAGTGGGGGGCAATGTCAGAAGGAATACCGGGAATACCGAGGGATCGGACGCATCCAAGGGCGATAAAGTGCCGGTCGTCGCGGGGGGCGGGGAGTGGTTGGGACCATGGGGGGTGACATAAAAGACCAACCCCATTGCTAGGGTGGTTAGGATTAGCATGGCTGGGGAATTGGGGCGATCGCCCCGAAGGCTCTATACGGTTATAACCGGACCAACAGCGGAGTTCCTCGTCCTGGGGAATAAATCTTGGATCCCAGGTGTCCTGGCTGCGGAGGGGGCGATGGGGATGATTGATTGAACGGTCGATAAAAGTCTTGGACTTTACGGCTTATTTGGGGTGATTTGTACTGACTGATGCGCCGATTGATTGGTGCGCTGATCGATGCGCTGATTGATGTCGGTACCGATTGGGTGCTGTATTGCTAGTGCTGTATTGCTGTCGATAACTCGTAGGGGGATTGAAAACGATGGGTCAGGCTGTGAGTCCGGTAGGTCTGTGGGATAAGGGCATCAAATTTGGGACCGATGGTTGGCGGGGGACGATCGCCGCGGATTTTACGTTGGAGCGGGTCAATCGGGTGGCCCCCATCGCGGCCCAGGTTTTAGAGGAAGTCTATGGGGCTACCACTAAAAATCGGGTGGTGATTGTGGGCTATGACCGTCGGTTTATGGCGGAGCAGTTTGCCCAGGTGGCGGCGGCGGCGATCGCTCGGGCCGGCTACGACGTCCAGCTCAGCGAGGATTATGCGCCGACGCCGGCCTTTAGCTGGATTGCTAACAATCGGGAAGCCCTAGGGGCGATCGTCTTGACCGCTAGCCATAATCCCGGTCAGTATCTGGGGTTAAAAATCAAGGCAGGCTTTGGCGGCTCTGTGTCGGGGGATGTCACTCAAAAAGTGGAAGCCAAGCTCGATACCCCCGCCCCCGATGCCGATACCCCGGGCACGATTACGTCCTTCCATCCCAAGGACACGGGTTATTTTGAAGCCCTGCGGGAGTATGTGGACATTGCGGCGATTCAAGGGGCGATCGCCCAGGGCAAGCTGACGGTATTTGCTGACGCCATGCACGGATCAGCGGCGGGGGGCTTAGCGCGGATTCTGGATACGGACCAGGTGCGGGAATTTAATGGCGATCGCGATCCCCTGTTCAAGGGCGGTGCGCCGGAACCCCTGCCGAAATATCTCCAGCCCAGCATGGATGCCATTGGGGAGTACGGTGCTGTCAATCCGGATCAGCTGGTGGTGGGCTTGGTGTTTGATGGGGATTGCGATCGCATTGGGGCTGTGGACCGCCACGGCAATTTTCTGAGCACCCAAAACCTGATTCCTATTCTGATCGAGCACCTGGCTAGCCGACGGGGCATGACCGGGGAAGTAATTAAAACCGTCAGCGGCTCCGACCTGATGCCCAAGGTGGCGGCTCTGTTTGACTTATCTGTGTATGAGACCGCCGTTGGCTACAAATACATTGCCGATCGCATGCTCAGCGTCCCCACCCTAATCGGCGGCGAAGAATCCGGCGGTGTCGGCTATGGCTGCCATATCCCTGAGCGGGATGCGTTGCTGTCGGCTCTATATGTATTGGAAACCGTGGTCAAATCGGGCAAAGACCTCAGCGATTTATATGCCGACCTCCAACAGCGCACCGGTTTTGACAGCGCCTACGATCGCACCGACCTGCCCCTCGCCGACATGGCAACCCGCGATCGCCTCTTGGATCGCCTGGCCAATGATCCGCCGACCACCATTGCTGGTCAAGATGTCAAAAGTTGCCAAACCACCGACGGTTATAAATTCCGCTTGGCTGACGGGCGCTGGCTGATGATTCGCTTCAGCGGCACCGAACCGGTCCTACGGCTCTATTGTGAAGCCGCCACCCTGGACGACGTTCACGCCACCCTACGCTGGGCGGAAACCTGGGCCACCGAAGGTTAAGAGAACCCTATCCTTGTCAGGGGGCGATCGCCCAGCTTCGTCAGGAATACCCGGCGATCGCCCCGATTAATTCTTAGGTTTTGTTACAACCCCCAAAAACCTAAGAATAGGGGTATGGAAATGGCAACCGGCACGCTATCATAGACCTGTCTTCAAGCCTTTACAATTTTTCGGAATAGCCTTTGTGTCCTTGGTGGCGAGTTTAGACACGCCAACGCTCAGAAAAGCTTTTCATCAAACAGCCTTCTAAGCCTGCATTCTTGATAGTCACCTAGGGCTCTATGTCGTCATCCGACAGAACCCCCTATAGACCGTGGCCAGCCCCGTGAGTTACCGAAGCTGAAGCAATAACCTGCACCTGTAACGTTCGAGACTCAAATGACCATTTACATCGGAAACCTCTCCTACGACGCTGAAGAGGAAGATCTCCGTACTGTTTTTGCCGAGTATGGCGAAGTAAAGCGCGTAACTTTACCCACTGATCGCGAGACTGGCCGCATCCGCGGTTTTGCTTTCGTTGACTTGGCTGATGGTAACGACGAAGAGACTGCCATTGAAGCTCTGCACGGCGCAGAGTGGATGGGCCGTGAACTACGCGTTAACAAAGCTAAGCCCCGCGAGAACAGCCGTCCCCGTCGCAATGATGGTGGTTATGGCGGTCGCGACAGCTTCAGCAGTGACGTTGTCCGCAATCCTCTCTAAATCCACACTATCCATGCTGGCCGTCCTATAGGATCGCTGGCATGATTATTTAGTTCGTACGAAGGGCGCTACCGCTTGTGGGTAGCGTCCTTTCTAGATTGCAGGGGTTTGATGGCTGATCACAGGGGCGATCGCCGGGCTTTGGTTGCGCTGCGCTGGCGTTTTTCTGTAACCTTGAGTTAGAAATCTTAATTTTTTGCATTGTTGAAGGACCTCGATGAAAGGTGCCTTTGCTGTGCAGTTCATTCATCCCTGAGGATAGCGATCGTGACTTCCACTGGATTTGGTAAGCGACCTGTAGCGAATAAGAAGAAAAAGTCTGCTTCCTCGGGGCGGCGGGCCGAAGCGTCTTCCCAGTTGGAGACGATGCGGGATAAGGGGTTGCCGGAGTTTGCGATTTTTATTCGGGTGCGCGGCCAGAAGGGGTGGTTGCCGGTGGGGGCTTTGGCGGTGAACCGCAGTAGTCAGATTAGCCGAGCGATTTTTGATAATGAGGCGGACCTGCGCCAGGGAGCGTTTCGACTGTTTCCCCGGCTGCGGAAGCAACAGGCGAATTTGGAATATGGCTATCGGTTGAAGGAGTTTACGGATGAGCCGGTGGTCGTGGCGGAGCGTCCGGCGGAGATTATTCCCAATGTGATCCAGAAAGGGGTGGCGTCGGTTCGTGAGACGATTACGGGGTTATTCCAGGCGAAGTAGGGATCTGTAGACCCTACTATCACTCCCCCTGAATGACCGTTGATGGTTGGCTGATGCTTGGCTGACATTGGGCGATCGCCGTTCCCTATAGCGTTTTATATAGCGTTTCACCGTGCCCCTTTTGGATTCTCCCCCCTCTGATTCCGCGGCTCCCGAAGCTCCTTTTTCGTTTGAATTGCAGGCCACCTGTCCCCATACGGGGGCGCGGGCGGGGGTGTTCCATACCCCCCACGGCATTGTGGAAACCCCGCGATTTATGCCGGTGGGGACGTTGGCTAATGTCAAAACGATGACCCCTGCCCAGGTGAAATCCACGGGGGCGCAGATGATTTTGTCCAATACCTATCATCTGCATTTACAGCCGGGGGAGCATATTGTGGCGGGCGGCGGCGGCCTGCATAAATTTATGGGTTGGGAGGGTCCGATCCTGACGGATTCCGGCGGTTTTCAGGTGTTTAGCCTGAGTGAGATGCGGGAAATTTCCGATGATGGGGTGGTGTTTCGATCGCCCTTTGACGGAACCATTATCAATTTCACGCCGGAGGAGTCGATCCGCATCCAGAACACCCTGGGCTCGGACGTAATCATGGCGTTCGATGAATGTCCGCCCTATCCGGCGACGCGGGAGGAGGTGGAACGGGCGACCCGGCGCAGTTACGATTGGCTGCTGCGGTGTATTGATGCCCACAAAAATCCGGGTACCCAGGCGTTGTTTCCCATTGTTCAGGGGGGGACGTATCTGGATTTGCGGTCTAAGGCGGCGGCTCAGTTGGCGGAGCTGGATATGGTGGGCTATGCGGTGGGCGGCGTCAGCGTTGGGGAACCGCCGGAGCTGATCGAAAAAATTGTGAAGGCGACGACGCCGTTGTTGCCGGACCATAAGCCTCGGTATTTGATGGGCGTGGGCACCTATCGGGAAATGGCCCAGGCGATCGCCTCGGGGATCGACCTGTTCGACTGTGTGATTCCCACTCGATATGCCCGCCATGGGGCTGCCCTCGTGCAGGGGGAACGATGGAATGTGAAAAATGCCCAGTTCCGGGAAGATTTCAGACCCTTGGATGAGACCTGCCCCTGCTATACCTGTCAGAACTTTAGCCGCGCCTATCTGGGGCATTTGATCCGCGCCAAAGAAATTTTGGGCTATACCCTGTTGGCTATCCATAATGTGACGGAGTTGGTGCGGTTCACCCGGGAGATTCGTCAGGCCATTTTGGAGGGGACGTTTGCGGATCAATATGCCGATTGGCTGGAGCCCGCCCCCTCGGCGACAGACCATACCCACTAGGGAATTCAGGAAATCCAGGGAGCTTAGGAGCCGATGGCGAAACAGCGTAAAAAATCGGATTTGCCGACGAAGGTTTGTGTGGTGTGCGATCGTCCGTTTACCTGGCGGAAGAAGTGGGAGCGGTGTTGGGATGAGGTTAAATATTGCTCCGATCGCTGTCGACGGCGACGGCATACGGTGACGGAGTCCTCGGATGGGGCTGGGTGATTGGCGATGTCTCAGGCGCGTGGGGCGTGATGGAATTCGTGATGGGGGTGCTACGTCTGTGCGTTCTCAACATGTAACTTCTGAACAGTGAGCTGAGCCAATTGCGTTAGGCTAAATGGTTGGATACCCAAATTAAGGATCCAAAAATCACTAGCTGAAGAGGACGAAGATGCAATTGCACGCCGTTGAGACAACCGCGATCGCCTGGGCTGGAGCGGGGCTGGCCATTGGGCTTTGGGAAGGGGAAACGGATTTGTCGGGGGATTGGGCCGCACTGGATGAGCGATTGGGCGGCACCCTGTCGGAAATTATTGAGGAAGCGTCCTTCAAGGCTAAGGCGAAGAGTGTGTTGTCGGCACGGGTGGGCGGCGACGTGCGCAAAATTATTGTGGTGGGTCTGGGCAAGAAAGACGAGGCAGATTTGGAAACCCTGCGTCAGGCGGCGGGGGCAGCGGCTAAGACCGCACGGTCGGAGAAGTGCGATCGCCTAGGGGTGGCGCTGCCGGTACTAGAAGACGTAGCGGGCAGTGTCCAAGCTATGAGCGAAGGTATCCAACTGGCGCTGCATCAGGACAAACGGTTTAAATCCTCCGGCGAGGATGAGGATGAGCCGAAGGAAACGCCGGAGACCATTGAGTTGTTGTTGCCTGGCGTGGATGGGGCGATCGCCCAGGGGGCTTTGGCGGCGGCGGATTCGATGGTGACCGGTACGATTTTGTCGCGGGAATTGGTGGCGGCACCGGCGAATGTGGTGACCCCGGTGAGCTTGGCGGCGTTGGCCCAGGAGTTGGGGGAGGAGCATGGGCTGTCGGTGGAAGTCCTGGGGCAGGAAGAGTGCGAAGCTCAGGGGATGGGGTCTTTTCTGGGGGTGGCGGCGGCGTCGGATTTGCCGCCCCAGTTTATCCATATGACCTATCGCCCTGAGGGGACGCCCCGCAAAAAGTTGGGGATCATTGGTAAGGGACTGACGTTTGATTCCGGTGGTTTGAATATTAAGGCGGGCGCGGGTAGCGGTATCGCCATGATGAAAACCGATATGGGGGGCGCTGGTGCCATGTTCGGTGCGGCCAAGGCGATCGCCCTGTTGAAGCCGGATGTGGAGGTGCATTTTATTACGGCTTCCACGGAGAATATGATCAGCGGTCGTGCCATGCACCCGGGGGATATTTTGACGGCGTCCAACGGCAAGACCATTGAGGTGAATAATACCGATGCGGAAGGGCGTTTGACCTTGGCTGATGCTCTGGTGTACGCGGACAAGTTGGGTCTGGATGCCATGGTGGACCTGGCGACCTTGACCGGTGCTTGCATTGTGGCCCTGGGGAATTCCATTGCGGGACTGTGGAGCTCCGATGAGGAGCTGTCGGCGGATCTGTCGGCGGCGGGTAAGACCTCGGGGGAGAAGTTCTGGCCGATGCCCATTGAGAACAGCTATAAGGATGGCTTGAAATCGGTGGTAGCGGATATGAAAAATACCGGTCCCCGGCCAGGGGGTGCGATTACGGCAACCCTATTCCTCCAGGAGTTTGTGGAGACGACCCCCTGGGCCCATATCGATTTGGCGGGCCCGATCTGGAGCGATAGCGGTTCTGGCATTAACCCCGCCGGTGCCACCGGATTTGGGGTGCGTACCTTGGTGAATTGGGTGATGTCCTAGGCTGATGTCCCGGGCCGATCACCTAGCCCCACTGCGGAATAAGCCCGATTGACCGTCTTTTTGGCTTTTGGCGATCGCGTTACTGTGCGATCGCCATTTTTTCGGCCGGCTTTTCCGGGTCAAGATTCGGGACAAGAGTCGATCCAAGACCATGAAGTTATGTAATAGTGCGAACTTAGAGGGGAGTTATTGGCTGGAATTACTGTCTAGGGAAAACAGGGGACGATGGGCACAGAATTAGTCACAGAACCCTTAGGGGGCGCAGCGAATCAAGGTCCCGCGCCGGTGTTTCCCGCTTGTCCGTACCAGTGGCAGTGGCAGGGGCATCGTATTTGTTACCAACGTCTGGGGGAGTTGGGACCGGCGGTGTTGCTGGTCCATGGGTTTGGGGCGTCCTGGCGACATTGGCGGAAAAATATACCCCTCTGGGCGGAAAGCTGTCGCGTTTTTGCGATCGACCTGTTGGGCTTCGGTGGGTCCGATAAACCTGACCCCGCCGCGCCGGGCTATACCTTCGAGACCTGGTCCCAACAACTCCAGGATTTTATTCAAGACATCATCGGTGAGCCGACGTTTGTGATCGGCAACTCCATCGGCTGTGTGGTGGCGCTGCAATTGGCGGTGGATGCGCCAGAGCAGGTGCGGGGTCTCTGGATGTTGAACTGTTCCCTGCGGCTGCTCCACGATCGCCGTCGGGCCACCCAACCCTGGTTCAAACAAATGGGCACCCCGATCCTCCAGGGCATTTTGAAGCGCAAAGCCATCGGGCACTGGTTCTTTAACCAGCTCGCCAAACCCAAAACCGTCAAAAATATTCTCCAGCAGGCCTATTACCGATCCGAAGCCGTGACCGACGAGCTGGTGGATATTTTGATGGAGCCCGCCGGTGACCCCGGTGCGGCGGATGTATTTCTAGCGTTTACCGGTTATTCCCAGGGACCCTTACCGGAAGACTTGCTCGAAATCCTGAGCGATCGCCACCGTAGCGGCCATCCCCATCCCTGCCCCGTCGCGATCCTGTGGGGCACCGAAGATCCCTGGGAGCCGGTGGAATTGGGGCGGCAATTTGAGGATTATGCGTGCGTCGAAAAATTTATCGCCCTGGAGGAGGCCGGCCACTGTCCCCAGGACGAAGCGCCCGAGGAACTCAATTATTGGATTCGCGATTGGATCCTATGGAAAGCCGAAGCCGAACCGGGTTCCATTGAGGTGCAAGTGGGCGATCGCGTGGTCATCCAGGTGAACCGCCCTGATGGCGATCACCTCTGGAATGGCTGTCGGGGCACCGTGGTCCATGTAGGCAAGCGGGCGCTCACCGTTGAGCTGGACGACAACGATGAAACCTTGAGCGGGGGCGATCGCCAACATTTCTATCGGGAAGATATTCGCCTGGAAGATTAGCTCCTCTTCCAATCCATCTTTAATCTTTAAAGCGAGCCCCTAAACGAGTTTTTCTTCCCGTGCCCAAGGGTCGCCGCTCTTCAGTTCCACTGGCACAGTGTCCTCCAGTTTGGAGGGGGGATAGTGCGATCGCAAGAGTTGCTGCGCCGCATGGGCATCCACCGCCGGGGAATAAAAATAGCCTTGAATGTAGCGACAGCCTAGGTGATTCAGCGTCCGGAGTTGTTCCTGGGTTTCGACCCCCTCCGCCACCGCACTCATCCCCAAACTTTCCGCCATCCCCAAAATTGCCCGGACGATCGCCGCCTTATTGGATTTACCCTCCAGCCGCATCACAAACGAGCGATCAATTTTGAGCACGTCCAGCGG
The DNA here is from genome assembly GCA_964655355.1 of uncultured bacterium. Classification (GTDB taxonomy): domain Bacteria; phylum Cyanobacteriota; class Cyanobacteriia; order CACIAM-69d; family CACIAM-69d; genus CALGDE01. The sequence goes on along the minus strand of CAZZMD010000001.1, from coordinate 50,137 downwards.
GAATCGATCCAAATAACTCAAGGAGGAATACCCGGTGCCAAAGTCATCCATACAGAGCTGGATGGAGCGATCGTGCAGCTCATGGAGAATCGCCAGCGCCGTATTGTAATTATCCGCCAGGGTACTCTCCGTAATCTCAAGCTTCAGGGTGCGAGGATCCAGCCCCGTTTCCCCCAGCACCGCATCCACATGATCCAGCAAATTATGCTGACTGAACTGGCGACAGGATAAATTCACCGACACCTCCAACTGAGGATCGTGCAGCTCCGTTTGCCACCGCCGGAGCTGGTGGCAGGCCTGGGACAAAATCCACAGCCCCAACGGCTCAATCACCCCCGTTTCCTCTGCAATGGGAATAAACTGCCCCGGCGAAATATTGCCCAAATGGGGATGCTGCCAGCGGATCAGCGCTTCGAAGGCGCGAATCTTACCGGTGCGTAGATCCACGATCGGCTGGTAATGCAGCCGGAACGGACTGTCCCGCTGGTCTAAATAATTGCCCCGCTGCAGATGCTCAAGGCTAGATCCTTCCAGCTCGCTCACCGCCTGACGCAGCTCGTTCTCTAAATGCAAATCCGCCAACATCTGCTGATGAATCGCCGGATCAAAGGTGGCATTGCGCGATCGCCCCATCATCTTTGCCCGACGCATAAATAAATTGGCATCCCGCAAAATGGCATCTCCACTGCGCTTATTCACATTCCCCAAGGCAATGCCAATGCTTGCCGTCACAAATACCTGTTGCTGGTTCACCGTCAACGGCTCCCCAATGGACTGCTGCACCTGCTGGGCCACCGCCTCCGCCAACCGGCGATCGCGCACCCGGGGCAACACCAACACAAACTCATCCCCCCCCAACCGCCCCACCAAGCCCCCCTGGGCCTGCACACACATCCGCAACCGCTGGGCCACCGCCATCAACACCTGATTCCCCGCATAATGCCCCATGCTGCCGTTGATCACCTTAAAGCGATCCAAGTCCACCCACAGCACCGCCACCTTGGCATCATCCTGGGTACCCCGCGCCGTCTCCGCCATGCTGTTCAACACATTCAGCAGATAATCCCGGTTGGGCAACCCCGTCAACGGATCGTGGAGGGCATTGTGCTGCATCTGCAACTCCGCCTGCTCCCGCTGGCTCATCTCCTGTTGCAGCTGCCGCACCGCCGCCTTTAACGTAAACGTCCGCTGCCGTAACAGCTCCTCCAACTTGTGATTAAACCGTGACAACTGGGCATCGGTCTGATGGCGATACATCGCCCCGCCAATGCTCGCCGCCGCCGCACTCAGCACCGATCGCTCCGCCTTGACCCAATCCCGCAATGGCCCCAGGCGTTCGAGCCCGAGCACCCCCCATAAATCCCCATGGACCAGAATCGGGAGCAAGATCGTTTGAGACGACGGCAATGCCAAGCACTGCAATGCGCCGCCCATGGCCGTGGACGGGACAACCACCCCTTCCCCCTGCCGCAGGTCATCGTAATAGCTTTTGAGCACCTCGTGATAGGACAGGTTCGTTAGCTCCAAATTGTCGATCTGGGGCGTCACCTGATCCGACGCACACCATTCCCATCGCAAATTCCCCAGGGGCAGCCCCGTCACCGGATGGGGATAATTTCGCAGCACATAGGCTCGGCTTGCTTCCGTGGTTTCCCCCAGCACCGCCAGCGCTCGATTGATCGCCGTAGAATGGTCCTCAATGGATAACAATTGCTGGATCGCCGCCGCCGTCTCATCCAGTAGGCGATCGCGGTAGGACACCTCCGCCCGCGCCGCCCCAAAGGCCGGTGATTCGACGGTCCCCTGGACCAAAACCCAACGACATTCCGGATCGGCGGTTCTCACTAAGGAACACTTACAAACCGCCTGCACCGTCTGACCGAGCGATCGCTCCCAACGCCACTCCCGCAGGAGGGTTTGGCCTCGGACTAATTCCTCATGGTTGTCCTGCAATGCATCTAACTGCACTGACAGCCACGGAGAATTGGCAGCGGCAGGCTGTCCCCAATCCTGGGGAAGGCTGATGCCGAACTGCTGTTGAGCCGCTTGATTGGTCCATAACAATTCCCCCTGATTCAAATCCAAAATCCAGAGGGGGATATCCAATGGAGCAAGTGACGAAAAAAGATCAATTCCCATGGCAATGGAGTTGATATCCAGCATAGTTATATCAATTTAGTGCGCAACTCAATGCGCAACAGATCACAGGTCACGCGTCATCAATGCCGCTGGGCGTACGGGGCTGATTCAATCGGAGGAAGCCCCTAGGAGCAGCGATCTGCGCAGCTATCCACACTGAAGCGCGATATGACAGGGAGTGATGGACGGTGATTGATTGGTGGTCTATCGGCGGTCTATCGGCGGTCTATCGGACGGAGGAAAAGGGGCGGACTAACCGGCGTCAATCCCAGGGACTAGGGTGTACCACGAAGGGTGAGCCCCCTGAATCACTAGTGGTCCATGGGATTTGTGTGAAAGTGATGCGGATCGCGATCGCGGCAGAGAGGGAACCGCATCGTCCCATGCTGTCACGATTCATCGCTCCCATCTGTTCAATGTAATAATCCTGGCAACCCCCGAGAGGGTCAGGATCGTCATGCGATCTCCCTAGCCTTTGGGACTCGATATCCTTACCCAGTGATTAACAATTCACTACAAATTGACACGTCGATTTCTTAAGAAATGTCCCTGGAAAAGATCAGCACTGTCTTCATAATGCCCACATATTTCATAATGCCCACATATTTTTTTGAGCACAGTCACCTGAGTATACAGATGCTCAAGCTGGCGGCTTGAAAGTATGGCCGCTGAAGTAATGAACGTTTGAATCAATTTGCCGCCTATCCGTACGCCGTCATGAAACTGCGTATCAGTCGGCACATCGCCCTGATGAGTTGCGTTGCGTGGTGTTGGTAATCGAAATCCTAGTTCACCCTGAGCTAAGTCGTAGCTCACCCCATGAAATCAAGCGTAACGTAAGACTTGCCTTCACATTGCAAAGATTCAGTGAGGATGATCGAGGTATAGAGTCGGGGCATCGATACCGAATCAGGGACGACGAAAGGCGGTAACAAAGCGATCGCGATCCGCCAGATCTTTGTGTATTTCTATACGAGAATACTGCCCGCTTTGGGTGAGGAGCTGGGCGATGGTCTCCCCCTGTCCGGCCATATGTTCAACGGCCCAAAGGCCCTGGGGGCTAAGGTAGGCGGCCCCTTGGGTGATGAGATGGCGAATGTCATCCAGTCCGTCCTGTCCCCCATCGAGGGCGAGGTGCGGTTCGTGGTGGGTCACTTCTGGGGCGAGGGTGGGGACGGTGGCGCTGGGAATGTAGGGCGGGTTAGCGACCATCACGGTGATCTGTCCCTGGAGATCCCCTAAGGGTTCAAACCAGGAGCCTTCCAGGAGGTGTATTGCGCGGGAGGGGGGGAGACAGTGCTGGGCATTGTGGCGGGCGATCGCGATCGCATCGGCGCTGCAGTCGACTCCGTAAATCTGGGCGGTGGGCGGTAGCAGGGTGGCCAGTCCGAGGGCGATCGCTCCGCTGCCGGTCCCCAGGTCTGCGATGGTGAGGGGGACGTGGGGCGGGTCAAGGGGACTGGCTTCCTGAAGTTTTTGGCAGATCAGGTCGACCAATAATTCTGTTTCGGGGCGAGGGATGAGGACCGCTGGGCTGACCCGCAGGGTCAGGTTACGCCAGGGGGTATGCCCCGCCAAATATTGGACCGGGGTGCGATCGCGACACCGTTGCTCCCAGCATTGGGTCAGGGTGTCTAAATCAAACTGACTCTGGATCTGGGGGCGATCGCCCAAGGTACCTAGCCGCAAAGCCAGACGATCCACATCCGCGATCGCTTCCATCAACCAGTCCAACTCCCCCTGGGGAACGCCGTGACGCTGCCCCTGCTCTCGCCCCCACTGGTACCACCGGTCCAAAGCGGCACCGGGGATGGTGTGGTGGCGAGGGGGACGACAGGGCATCAAGCTACGGCTACGGCATTAAAGCGCCAGCCCCCGTGGGAGACGGTGTCGGCGTGGCGTCTCCCTGGGTGGCGTTGCTTTCCTGCGATCGCTGGGGCGTGGCACCCTCGCGGGATTGCTGTAGACCGCCGATATATCGCATGGTTTCACCGGAGGGGATCAGGCGAATGCGCTCCGCCAGTTCCTGTTCGTCCGCTGCGGACGACTTGAGCACATTGATCACTTGACCCAGGGTCGAGACCTCAATGTTGATATTGTTCAGCGCCGGATTGGTGGGCGACTGCCGCCGGAAGGTCTCAAGGGTCGTGTTCAGGTCTTCCAGGCGGAAGAAAAACGGCACCACCTTGCGCCCGTTTTGCTCCAGGGTCAGGTAACCATTGTTCTCGCTATTGGTGGCGACAAACAGGGGAACGCCCGGGAATCGGGCCAGATCGGGGTTCACTTCCCGAGCCAGTTCTAAGGCGCGGGGCAGCTCGCTAATGATGGGGACGTATTGGACCTGCGGCCCGTCGGGATTGTCCGTTCCCCATTGGTATACCTCGCCGACGGAGGACACCAGCACCGTCACCCGGCTAGCGGCTTCGCTATCCTCTTCCCGCAGCCGCTCCATAAATTTTTCTAGCCCCTCGGGATCCAGGAAACTCAGGATACGGGCATCGGCAGGGGTCGGTGGGGTCGTATCGCCGGGGCGACGCTGGGGGAAGACCACAACCGGGCGATTATCTTCCCGCAGCACCGTAAACACGGGGACGAGATCCAGGCGTTGTTTGAACTCTTCATCCGTCAGGGCGATCGCCGGCAAACTCCCCAGGGTCCCCAGGAGCATCAATGCTCCCCCAGCCGTCGCTGCGACCCCACCGCGCAGGCGCTTGCCCAGGCGATTGAAGCGGCCGTGAATACGGGTGGCGATCGATCGTTTCGGAGAGGTTGCTGAGATTTGGTCAGCCATGATCAGTACCGTTTTGGGAATCAGTAAAAGAGGGCACACCGGAGAATGTGCCGGGTAGGACACCAGAGATATCGTTCCAGCGCAGTCAGGATTCGCTTAATGCCGCTAATCTGCTGCCCCTGGACAGCGATCGCGAGAAGGGGAATCTTCAAGCAATGATGTCAGGAGCATGGTCAAATATCAAGAAAAATCAATTTGCTCAGATTCGCCTTGAAATTTTCCGCGACATTGCTGCTGACCTGAGGGCTTTGTCCTCGGGTGACTTCACTATACGACTGAGACCGAAAAAATCCGCCGTCTCTCCCGCCCCAGCGGACGGTTTTTCAACTGTCTCCCCTGTCGAGAGGATTCTAGAGGATGCCGATGAAGTGTAGCGGCCCTTGACCACTCAGCAGCTCCGCACACAGTCCCAGGAAGCCCAACATTGCCAGACGCCCATTCCATACTTCAGCGGCAGTGGTCAATCCCCACTCCCACTTTTCTTGGGGATAAATCTTGGTGCTTGCCGGGGGATGCATCACCGCACTCAGGGGAATGCCCGGCGTCTCCAACTCTTTGAGCGTCATTTCCGTCAACGCTTTGATGAACTGGGGATGGGTATCCAAGGCCGGCACCCGCAGGAAGTTTCGGATCCCTGCCTCTTCCGCCAATTCCCGATATTCCACATCGATTTCTTCTAGGGTCTCAATGTGCTCGGAGACAAAACTGATGGGCACCACCACCAACTCTTCCACCTTGGCTTCCCCCAGCTCCTCGATCGCCGTATCGGTATAGGGCTGGAGCCATTCCACTGGACCCACTCGACTTTGGTAGGCCAGGGTATGGGGGTTCGGCCGCCCCAGCTTTTCCATAATCAAGCTGGTGCAGTGTTCGATCTCTTTTTGATAAGGGTCGCCCGCTTCCGTGACATAGCTAACGGGCACCCCGTGGGCACTGAAGAACACATGGGCGTTTTCGGGATTGTCGGCCTGGTCGATCTTCTTGCCGATTAGGTCGGCCATGGCCCCCAGATAATCGGGATTGTCATACCAGGAAGGCACCACAGAATGCTTGACCCCTTGTAAATCCTGGTCGTCATCCCAAATTTTTTCAAGTAGCCGCAGGCTAGAACCGCTGGTGCTGATGGAGAACTGGGGATAGAGGGGCAGAATCACGAGCTGATCAACGCCATCTTTCTTGATCTCGGCCACCGCTTCTTCCGTGAAGGGGTACCAGTAGCGCATACCGATATAAACTTTGGCGTCGTAGCCGTGTTGGGTCAGGGACGCCTCCAGTTCCTTTGCCTGCTCTTCCGTAATGCGGCGAAGGGGGGAGCCGCCGCCAATGACCTTATAACTTTCCTGGGATTTCTTGGCGCGGAGGGAGGAAATCAGCCAGGCGAGGGGCTTTTGCATCCAGGGGGCTGGCAATCGGATGATTTCAGGGTCGGCAAACAAGTTGAACAGGAAAGGACGGACGTCCTCAAGTTTGTCCGGTCCCCCAAGATTTAAGAGCAAAACTCCTACGCGACCCATAGCCAACCCATTTCCTAAATAAAATCTAAAATTTTTCGGTGCTTAATCATTATAGTAATGCAAAGCTTTAAGAATGAGCCGTAACAGTCGTAATAATCATAGAGGGCTCAAGAATTGCAACAGCTTTGTGCCTTGGGGTTGGGATAGGCGGTAGCAAACGGTTAAGGCGTGTTGAGGAGGCGGGGGATTTTTCGATGGCAACGATTTTACGGGAGCTGAGCTATCGGTATCAGTGGCTCTATGACGGGGTGTCTCGGGTGGCGACGTTGGCGGTGGGGGGAGAGGCGCGGTTCCGGCAGTTGGCGATGGTGGGCGTGCCGAAGACGCCGGGGTTGCGGGTGTTGGATTTGTGTTGTGGCAGTGGTCAGACGACGGCATTTTGGGTAGCCCGAGGGGCGGCGGTGACCGGGTTGGATGCGTCGCCGCGATCGCTGGCGCGGGCCAAAATAAATGTCCCGGAGGCGGAGTATGTGGAGGGGTTTGCAGAGGCGATACCTTTGCCGGATAACAGTTTCCAGGTGGTGCATACCAGCGCGGCGCTCCATGAAATGACGCCGACGCAGTTGGAGCAAATTTTGCGGGAGGCGCTGCGGGTGCTGGAGCCGGGGGGACGGTTTTTGGCGGTGGATTTTGCGCGCCCCGATGCCAGTGTGATGGGGCGATTGATGTGGCCGGGGTTGGCGGTATTTATGGCGCTATTCGAGACGGAGACCGCTTGGGATTTTATTGATGCGGATTTGGTAGATTTATGCCAGTCCGTCGGATTCAAGACGGTGACGCGTACGTCCCACGCCGGGGGTAGTGTGCAGGCGATCCAGGCGATCGCCTAAGCCCTGGGTGAGCTGGCGATGGGCTAGAAAGAGTACGATATTCGAAGGATGGGATGCCCGTAGATTTTGGCACCCGATGCCTGAACCGAAGATCTGAACCGAATGTCTGAACCGACGCTTAAGTCTGAACTCGATCCGGCGATCCAGCAGTTGATGACCCTGTGGCTCCACGGGAAAAGTCGCCATACCCGACGCTACTACCGACGGGATGCGGAGCGGTTTTTGCAGTTTGCCGGTGCGCCCCTGGCGGAGTTGGACGCCATGGATGTGCAGCGATTTTTTGATGCGCTGGAGGGCGATCGCCTGGCCCCGAGCAGTTTGGGGCGATCCATCGCCGCCGTAAAATCTTTTTTGCGCTTTGCCCACCAGACCGGGGCGATCGCCGACAATATTGGCGCTGCATTCAAAGTCCCCAGCAGCAAGGACACCCTCTCTGAGCGCATTTTGAGCCGGGAGGAGGTGTTGGCGCTGATTAATCAAGCCACCAGCGAGCGCAATCGGGTGATGTTGCGGATGCTCTATTCCTGCGGGCTACGGGTCAGTGAATTATGTGGATTGCAGTGGCGAGATTTGCGATCGCGGCAGGAGGGGGGGCAGGTCACGATCTATGGCAAGGGCAATAAGACCCGTGTGGTGCTGATCCCCGCCGCTGTTTGGCGGGATTTGGAAGGGCTGAAGGCGCGGTATTGCGTTCCACCGACTCGAATGGCGCCGGTGTTTCCCAGTCGTAAGAGGGGGAATGCTTTGGACCCTTCCCAAGTGATGCGGATTGTCCGTCAGGCGGCCCGCAATGCGGGCTTGGATGCTCCGGTGTCCCCCCACTGGTTACGCCATGCCCACGCGAGCCATTCTCTGGATCGCGGTGCGCCAATCCATTTGGTGCAGGCTACCTTGGGCCATGCCAGCGTTGCGACCACCGGGCGTTATTTGCACGCTCGCCCCCAGGACAGTTCGTCCCAATATCTAGACCTGTGACCAGCCTGGCAATTTAACCTGGGGTTTGTTTAGGCAGCTAGTTTAGGCGTAGCTCGTAGTCTTCATAGCTCCCGTCGAAGGTGCCAACCCACACCTGATAATTCCCAGCGGCGGCACCGGTGACGGTGATGGTGGCGTCCTTGTCTGTGGAGCTAATGTCATCGCCGCAGAGCCAGCTTCCATCGGGGGTCTTGATCGCCAACGTGGTATCGACCGACGGCCCAAAGCTATCGACGGTAAAGGTCAGTCGGCCGGGGGCATCGCTGAATTGGAATTCATGGTCAGGGCTGGCGGAGGCAAATCCGAGGCAGCTTGCGCTGGGGGTGCCGCGGCCGCCGGGGACGATCGCCCCAGGAATAGCCGTCCGTCCGCCGGCGGTGCCCATAACGGACCGGGGCAAATTATCCGGGGCGAGGGACATGGTTTGGGCGACGGCGGGAGTGGTGGCGATTAGGGAAAGGCTGGGGGCGAGGAGACCTACCGTGGCGATCGCGGCGGTGATTCCCTTGACTTGGTTAAAACTAGCGAGACAAAAATTCTTTAACATCATAATAAAGACATCCCGAGGCCAGCCCACTCATTGGGGTGGCACTCCGTTAGCTTGCGACTGATTTTCGACTGACTTGCGAGGACTGGACGGCGACGACGGAGGGCGTGTTTTGTATTACATTCACCCTATCCCGTCCAAGGCTGGTCCGGGCGATCGCTGTAGAGGTTTACAGAGTGGCTGTTGTTATCGCCGTTTTAATTGCGCTATCGGTGTTGAATATCCTGTTCAACGTCGTCTTCGTGTTTATTCCCGAAGCGATTTTTCAACTGCTGATGCCCGTTTGGCAGTGGCTGGCGATCGCCTTGGTGGGCACCCTGCTCTGTTGGGGACTGGCGAAATCTTGATTTTTAGTTTGATATTTGGCTTGAGATTAAACTCAGTCTATTTCTGAGGGGGCGGCGTGAGCTGAGGAATAGAACCCCATTTCCCGGTCATCAGTCGGATGGCCAATTGCTTCACCGGCCCCACCCGCTGCATGACAAATAACCCCATTCGCCGAATTACCATCACCGGCAGCCACTGGTTGGAAAACACCCGGTCCAACACATCCGTAAAGCCCAGAATTACTAGATTGCCCCAGCGCCGCTGACGGTCATAAGGACGTAGGGTGGCGATCGCCCCCAAATCATCCCCTCGCTGGTGGGCCGCCACTAATATCTCCGCCAACGCCGCCCCATCGCGAATGCCCAAATTCAATCCCTGACCGCCGACGGGGTGGCAATTATGGGCTGCCTCCCCCACCAACGCTAACCGGGAAGCTACGTAACATTTCGATTGCATTAGCCGCACCGAAAAGATGCGGCGATCGCCCACCAATTCCAATTGCCCCATCTGATCCCCAAACCGCTGGGACAATTCTCGCAAAAAAGATTTTTCGTCTAAGGCAAGCATTGCCTTGGCTTCTTCATGGGGGGCGGTCCACACAATGCGGCAGGTATCCCGCAACGGCAAAATCGCAAAGGGACCACTGCGTTGGAACCGTTCATAGGCGGTATTTTCGTGATGCTTCTCTGGACGCACCGCCGCCACAATGCAAGATTGCCAATAGCCCCAGCCGTCGGTGGCAATCTCCGCCCCCTCCCGCATGGGTGATCGCGCCCCATCGGCCCCAATCACCAACCGTGCCCGGATTGTTTCAGGAATATCCTGATGGGTTTTATTCGCTTCTTCTAGGGCCTTAACTGAAATCTGCGCCCACTCCTCGCCGTAGCTCACTTCTTCGGCGATCGCCGGTCCTATCCAATTCACATCGGACGCCGCATCCACAGCCTGCTGGAGGGCCTCCATTAACACCGTATGCTCCGCCACATAGCCCAAATCTTCAGGCTCCCCCGCATCCGACGGTTCGAAGGTCACCACATCCGGCCAATCCCCATCGGAGAGGCGAATTTTACGGAAGGGCTCCACCTGCGATCGTACCGTGTCCCAAAGCCCTAAACCGCGGAAAATCTGCGCCGACGTCAATGAAAAAGCATAGGCTTGGGTCCGCCGCGCCGCCGACCCATGAGGCAGTGCTTCCAACACCGCCACCCGGAGACCCGATCCCCGTAGCCCACAGGCCACCGTTAATCCCACAATGCCGCCCCCGACAATCACCACGTCATAGGTGGCGATCGCCGGCTCAGAAACCTGGGAGGCGGGGGATGGCTGGGTCAGCATGGGCAATGGACTGGATCGAGTGAATTTATAGAGAAATTTATAGGGAAATCTATGGAAATTTTTATTAGGGGCCGAGGCGTTAAACCTTAGAGGGTATGTAAATAAATGTATCGCTCCAGCTTGGATTGTGCCAGGTGTCTTGGTGTGGGAAATCCTACCCGGGGGGCCACGTCAAGCCCCGTCCGCCCAGGATATGGAAATGGAGATGGGGGACGGTTTGCCCGCCGTCGTTGCCAATGTTGGTGACCACCCGGTAGCCACTGGTGAGCCCCGCCTCCGCCGCCACTTTTTGAATGACCACCATCAGATGCCCCATCAGCCTGTGATGGTCTGAAGTCACCGCTTCCAGGCTTTCGATATGTTCTTTGGGGATCACCAGTAAATGCACCGGTGCTTGGGGATTCACATCCCGAAAAGCAAGGGCGAGATCGTCCTCGTACACGATGTCAGCGGGGATCTCCCGACGGATAATCTTGCCGAAAATGGTGTTATTCCCCGAAGCCTGCTCTGTTCCCATAGCCCTGCTGCTTCCTCGCCACTGCGATCGCTGTCATCCCTCATGATAGTGGGCTGGCCCGCGACCGTTCTACCGTCCCAGCCCCGCCGGCAGCGCCATGGGCGTCATGAGCGCCATGAAATAGCGCTAGGTGATGTTTGCGATCGCCCCTCCGGATCTTTGGTAAGCAAAACTTTGCGAGCAAATGTTACATCTGGTAATATTTGGGAAGGTAAGGACAGCCCAGAGCAGGGGCACTTCTTAAGACTTCATAAGGAAGGGGCGATGTTAAATATCGCTGTCGCCGGAACTCCGCTCCCCGTCTAATCTTCGGCGTCATGCTGCTCAAGGGGGATACCCGAGGTTCGCGGGAATGGTTCTTTTCCATCGGCCACGAACTTCCAAGGAATGGTATTTGAATATTAAGGAGTTTTAAGGAGTCCCTCCCATAACGCTCCCACCTTTTTTAAAACTTTGATTTTGTTTGGGATTTTCGGATCCGTAGCCTGAATTTCAACAAGCGCCTTTTCAATAACTGGGATTAGAAGTAGCAATGCAATCTGAGAAATCAAACGGCAAAATTCTGATTGTTGATGATGAGCCTGCCTTGCGCTTAATCTTGACGACCCGGTTGTCTTTGGCGGGCTATCAGGTCGTTGCCGCCGCCGATGGGGAAGAGGCGCTGGAGGTGTATGCGAAGGAAGATCCCGATTTGATTGTCTTGGATGTGATGATGCCCAAGATGGATGGGTATGGGGTCTGTCAGGCGCTGCGGCAGGAGTCCAATGTGCCGATTATTATGCTGACGGCCTTGGGAGATGTGGGCGATCGCATCACTGGGTTGCAGTTGGGGGCGGATGATTATTTGGCAAAGCCGTTTTCCCCCAAGGAATTGGAGGCACGGATTGCCTGTGTGTTGCGGCGGGTGAAGGATCGTCGGAATACGGTCGAGACGGACCGCACCACGATTCAGGTGGGCACGTTGCGCATTGATACCCGTAAGCGTCAGGTGTTTCGGGAGGATCGGCGCATCCGCTTGACCCATACGGAATTTAGTTTGCTGGAGCTGCTGTTTAACCGGAATGGGGAGGCGGTGCCCCGGGCAGAGATTTTGCAAACCCTGTGGGGCTATGCACCTCGGGTTCAGGCGGATATGCGGGTGGTGGATGTCCATGTGGCGCGACTGCGGTCGAAGCTGGAGGATGATCCCCGGAATCCTGAGGTGATTTTGACGGTGCGCGGAACGGGATATGCCGCGCCGCGGATGGGCGATTTGGCGGATGCGATTGGTGCTTAAGCCTTACCTGGGATCGTTGGGCGATGGGGGGCAGCGGTGTGGGCTACAACGGAAGGTAAGCTGTCGTCAATAGTTACGAATGGGTGTTGATCCACCTATTGAGTCGCTAATCCGCTTGATCCGCATATTCTGTCTTCACTGTTAGTCCCTGGGTGCTATGAGTCCCATTACGCGCTTCGCCCTGTGGGGTATTTTTTTCGTCATGATTTTCGCGTTCGCCTACCAATGTTCCTCACCCGGTGGCGGCGGTGTGTATTATTCGCCGAGCTATCGGGGCGGCAGCTCGGGATCGAGTGGCAGTTTTCGAGGGGGTGGCCCCGGTGGGGGTAAGTAGAGGGTGGGCTCCGTCGGACCGCAGTGGGACAGTGAACCTGGACCGGTCCATCCCATGACCAAACGGCAGACCGAACGGCGGCCTGAACAGCGGACGGAACGGCGGGCTGAACGGCTAACCAGACGGCAGCGGAGCATCGTGCTGTTGGCGGCCGCGGCTTCGTCGGCCTGTGGATTGGCCACGGAATTATTGCTGGGGGGGTTAACCAGCTATTTAATTGGGGATCATGCCCTGGCCTACGGGGTCGCCGTGGGGGGATTTTTGGCGGCTATGGGGGTGGGCTCCTATCTCAGCCAGTTTGTGGCGATCGCTGATGAGAGTGATCGGGCGAACCCTTTGGACTATCAGAAAGCCTTGGTGCAGGCTTTTATTCAGGTGGAATTGGCCATGGCCCCGGCGATCGCCCTGATGCCATTGGGATTGTTTGCATTGTTTGTGGCGGGGGGCTGGCTGTGGTTGGGGTTGGGGTTGGCGACCTTATTTCTCGGGATTTTGGCGGGGATGGAGGTGCCCCTGTTGACGCGGTTATTGGAGCGGGATTCGTCCGTCAAGGAAGCCTTGGCGGGGGTATTGGCGTTGGATTATGCGGGGGCGTTGGTGGGGGCGATCGCCTTTCCGTTGATTTTGCTGCCGTGGCTGGGGATGTTTCCGGCGGCGGCCTGTCTGGGGGTGATCCCGGCGGTGATGGTGGTGGCGATCGCCCGGGCATTTCGGCCGATGATGCCCCGGGTACGACGATGGGGGCGGCTGGGATTGGCGATCGCGCTGGCGCTGTTGGTCCTCGCGCCGTTGACGGTGCCGTTGGGAAATGTGTTGGAAAATCGGCTCTATCGAGCGGCGGTGATTTATCGCAAAACCAGTCAATATCAGCGCATTGTGATGACCCAGCGGGGGGGCGATACGCGGCTGTTTTTGGATGGTGATTTGCAATTTTCCACGGCCGACGAATATCGCTACCATGAGGCGCTGACCTATCCGGTGTTGGGGGCGGTGGCAACGCCGCGACGGGTCTTGTTATTGGGGGCGGGGGATGGATTGGCCCTGCGGGAAATTCTGCGGTGGCCCGGCGTGGAGGCGGTGACGGTGTTGGAGCTGGACCCGGCGGTGGTGAAATTGGGGCGATCGCACCCGGCGATCGTCCAGGCGAATCACCAGTCCTTTGAGGATCCTCGGGTTACGGTGACCTTCGGCGATGCCTTTCAGCGGGTGCGGGATCTGCCGGACACCTTCGACGTGATCATTGCCGACTTCCCAGACCCGGATCGGGATGCCCTCGCTAAGCTTTATTCCGATGGATTTTATCGGCTGCTGCGATCGCACTTGGCCCCTGAGGGTGCCCTGGTTACCCAAGCCTCCAGCCCCTACTTTGCCCCCAAAGCCTTTGCCTGTGTCGCCGAAACCCTTCGGGCGACAGGGTTTAACATCTATCCCTACCGCGTCGATGTGCCCAGCTTTGGCCCCTGGGGCTTTGTGTTGGCCACCCCCCAGGCGATCGCCCTCGACCGCCTCACCCTGCCGATCCCGTCCCAATTCCTGACCCCGGAACTGCTCCCCACCCTCTTTGCCCTACCGAAAGATGAACAATGGGAACCCGGCAGCGTGCAGGTGAATCGTCTAAGTCATCCGGTGTTGCCCCAATATCAACGCGATCGCCGGTGGCAGTGGTATTGACTTCGACTGACTAGTTTCAACTTGTTGATTTCAACTTATTGATTTCAACTTAGGTCACAATTAAGTTAGTCAGCTCCGCCGTCCCCCCTATTACCGATCCTCTTACTTCAACCTGTCTTGGGAGCGCATACGTATGACTTGGCTGATCGTTCTTGTCCTGGCTGCCGCCGCCGTCTTCATCATTACTCTTCTCGGCAATCAAAACGGAACCCCATCGAGTCGCGGCAGTAATCGCAGTAATCGTCGTCAGTACCCCCCCGATTCCACGGCGATTTTATTCGATTTGCATATCGGCGATGTCGTTCAATACTTCGATGAAGATTGGATTGTTGAAGGCAAAATGACCTATAACGATGACGGCTTCGTCTGGATGGAATATTTATTGCAAATTGGCGATCGCATTAGTTACTTATCCGTTGAAGAAGATGACGTTTTAGAGACGGCAATGTTGGAATCGGTTAAGGATTTGGATATTAGCGGCGACCCTCCCCAGGAACTGACCTACCAGGGCAATGATTACCGCCTAGAAGAAGCCAGCAATGCCACAATGACGCGCCTGACCTCCACCGGCCAGCGCACCGCCGAAAATTGCAATTATTACGATTATGTTGGCCCCAACGGCTTGGTGCTATCCATCGAAGATTGGGGCGGCAAACGGGAAATTTCGGCGGGGCAATCGGTGCCGCCGCGCTCGTTGACGGTCCTTCCCGGAGACGGCGAAAGTGTCTACCGGTAAGGGGATGGCCGATCAGGAGCAGGAGATCCCATTGGATTCAATTCCCAACGCCAGCCATTGGTTGGTGGATTGCTACGGGTGCGATCGCGATCGCCTGGACCCTGCGGACCAGCTCGAACAGCTGCTAATCCGGGCGGCGGACCGGGGAAATTTGTCTGTGTTGCGATCGCAGCGCCACCAATTCCACCCCCAGGGGGCAACGGTGTTATTGCTCCTCAGTGAATCCCATTTGTCCCTCCATACCTGGCCCGAGCGGGGGTACGCAGCCCTGGATTTATTCACCTGTGGCGATCGCGCTGACCCCGCTGCCGCGTGCCAAACGGTCCTGGAGTTCCTCGCTCCCACCCACCATCACGCCCAGCAGATTTTACGACCGATGGCGATCGCCCCAGGGACCCAACCAGGGACTAATCCGATATCTCGTTCAATCTCTAACGTTTCCCTCAATTCAACGAGTACAATAATCAAATTCAATTAGTACAATAATCATAAAATTAGTAGTTAGTAATCCCTCCACAAAAATCTCCCCCATCTGCCGCCCTTCTTGTTCCCGGTTAAACCATGCCCGACTTTTCCAACGCTAGTGCTCTGACCCCGATGGGAACGGTGATCCAAGGATCCCTTAGTGAGGGATTGGAGGTGCGCCTCAATGGAGATGTGTCCGTGGAAACCATGCGGGTGGGGAAATTCCTGGTGGTGCGGGGGCGACAAACCCATTTTTTCTGCATGTTGACCGATGTGGCGTTGGGGACCTCTAGCCAGCGCATTGCCGTTGATCCCCCCGATCCCAATGATGATTTTATGCGGGAAATTTTGGCGGGCAGCAGCACCTACGGCACCATCGATCTGACGCCGATGTTGATGTATGTGCCCGAGGATAATTCTGGGGCGATCGCCAATCGTCTAGCGACCAATGGCAAGACCAATGGTAAGAGTGGCAAAAATGGCAAGAAATCTAATTTGAACGGGGCGGGTTCCTTCCAAGCCAATACCAACGCCACCGTTCAACTGTTGCCCGTTAAAACGATCCCCAGCCATTTTTCCCAGGTTTATGACGCTAGCGAACGGGATTTTCGGATTGTGTTTGGTTGGGAAGATGATCCCCAGCGGAAAAATTTCGCGATCGGGATGCCCATTGATATGGATGTTCCCGTGTGTTTAGACCTGGAACGGTTCGTCGAACGTAGTAATGGGGTCTTTGGTAAATCGGGGACGGGAAAGTCATTTTTGACCCGGTTGTTGCTGGCCGGTGTCATTCGAAAACAGGTGGCGGTCAACCTGATTTTTGATATGCATTCGGAGTATGGCTGGGAGGCCATGACCGAAGGAAAAAGCGTCAATACGGTGAAGGGATTACGGCAACTTTTTCCCAGCTTAGTTCAGATTTATACCCTGGATGCGGCGTCTACGAAGCGTCGAGGGGTGAGGGATGCCCAGGAACTTTATATTAGCTATGACCAGATTGATGTGGAGGATTTAACTCTTGTTAGTTCTGAACTCAATCTGTCAGAAGCGAGCTTAGAAAATGCAATTATTTTGCGCAATGAATTTGGTAAAGCTTGGATTTCTCGGCTGTTGAGTATGAGCAACGAAGAAATCCAAGATTTCTGTGAAATGAAAATGGGGAGCAAGCCATCCATTATGGCGCTGCAGCGGAAGCTAACCCGATTGGACGACATTGCCTATATTCGTAATGCTTGCCCTCACAATTACATTGCCCAAATTCAAGAGGATTTAGAAGCCGGTCGCCACGTCATTATCGAATTTGGCTCCCAGTCCAATATGTTGGCCTATATGCTGGCGACGAATATTATTTCTCGACGCATCCACGGTCGCTACGTCCGCAAAGCCGAAAAGTTTTTACAAACTAAAAACCCGGTGGATAAGCCCCGTCAACTCATGATTGTGATTGAGGAAGCCCACCGATTTTTGGACCCTCATACGGCGCGGCAAACCATTTTTGGGGTGATTGCGCGGGAGATGCGCAAATATTTTGTAACTTTGCTGGTGGTGGATCAGCGTCCGTCGGGGATTGATAACGAGGTGATGTCCCAGGTGGGGACGCGGATTACGGCGTTGCTCAATGACGATAAGGACATTGATGCCATTTTTACTGGGGTATCGGGCGGGCAAAGTTTGCGATCGGTGCTGGCGAAGTTGGATTCAAAGCAACAGGCGCTGGTGCTAGGCCATGCGGTGCCGATGCCGGTGGTGGTGCGGACCCGGTCCTACGATGAGGCGTTCTATGCAGAAATTGGGGATGTGAATTGGGAGGAGATGCCCGATGAGGTGCTCCTGGAGAAGGCTGAGGCTGCTAAGGCGGACTTGGGATTTTAGTGATGTTCGAGGGCGATGCTAGCGGGAAGTTGGCTCGCTCTGGAAGTAAATATGTCGCTGGTTCGGGGTGAGGCGGATGGTTTCTTGGCGGGCGATCGCCTCGGCTTCTTTGGGATCAAAATATCGCCCGAAGTCTTGCTGTAATTCCTGCACCCGCCCTTCGACGGCGATCGCCTCGGCCTGAAGCTGTTGCAGGCCGCTATGGCGATGGAAAGCATAGGGCACCAGCTTCGCCAGACCAATAATGGCGGCGGTGCCGAGAATGCCGTTAACCCCTAACTTGATCCCCAGTTCCAGGGTTTGCACCACAACGGCGCGGTTTAGGGTCGTCTTGGGAATTTTCTTGGGAGACGTGGGCTTGCGCTTGAGGGGGCGGGTCGTGCCGGCCGGGCCCTGACGTTGAGACCGTTGAGACGACGGGCGGCGAGCAGCGGACGATTGAAGGGAGGAACCGCTGCGGCGCTGTCGGCGTCGGGAAGGTTGTGGAGTCGGTGGGCGGCGTTGGGGCGAGACCATGGGGTAGGAAATAAAAAGGCGCGACCGGAGTGTGGGGAACAGCTTAACCCAGTGGAGTCTGTCCCTCAGAAATAGATGGGATGGCTAGTGGCTGCAAGGCTTTGAAACGTTTTAACTAGCCTGTGATTAGTGTTTTAACAAATCTATGGCGTGCGGCCAACTGGCAGCCCTAGATTACTGGGGAATTGAGGGCGATCGCCCCTGCCTATCTGCGACCTATCCGCCTCGTTTTAGGATCTTTCCCGATGGATTCTGGCGCTTTCTCGATAGATTTTATACCTACCTATACCAACGCTAAATCGGGTTCACTAAACCCCCGGAGTCAGCCGAGGATGT
This sequence comes from uncultured bacterium, assembly GCA_964655355.1. Taxonomy (GTDB): domain Bacteria; phylum Cyanobacteriota; class Cyanobacteriia; order CACIAM-69d; family CACIAM-69d; genus CALGDE01. The sequence goes on along the minus strand of CAZZMD010000001.1, from coordinate 31,956 downwards.
GATCCCCGACTAGCGTCCTATGGCTTAATGAACCCGATCCCGACATTGACATCCCCAATGCCCAGTGGCTCAAGGGTCGATGTCGCAAGCGATCCGCGGGTCTCCGCTGATCAGTGAAATTCAAAGTCTACGGAGTCCAACGTCTACTTATAGAGAGCGGTGGAAAGACGGAATGCCAATACGCCGGGAATCAAGGCGATCAACAGGGCTGCGAAGACTTGGGTATCTGAAAGCGCCATGGTGTATAAACTCCTGGTTATCAAGGGGGTGTGGAGATAATCTCTCCTACTCTGGTCCGTCGGGCTGGCTTGTGGAACAGTTTTGTTACAAGGCGTAATAGATTAGTGGGGGTCGTTCTGCCGGGGCGCTAGTGTCTGGCGTTGATTCTGGCGATAATGGAATGACGTTTCCGCTTTTTGCTTTATTTGTATTTTCTGTTTTCCTGCAGCCTGGGGGCATTGAATGTTAGACCAGTTCCTCGACTTTTATCCGAGTGTTGGGGTCGATACCTTTTTTCTGCTGGTGGTACTGGTGGTGTTGGAGGCGGTGCTCTCGGCGGATAATGCCATTGCCCTGGCGGCGATCGCCCAAGGTCTAGAGGATCCGAAGGTGCAGCGGCGGGCGTTGGATTTGGGGCTGGTGGTGGCGTTTATCCTGCGGGTGGCGCTGATTTTGTTGGCCACCTGGATCATCCATTTTTGGCAGTTTGAGTTGGTGGGGGCGGCCTATCTGCTGTGGTTGGTGTTCCGCTATTTCACCGCTGGCGAGGAGGGAGAAGGCGGCGGCAGCGGATTTAATTTCAAAGGGCTTTGGCAGGCGGTGCCGACGATCGCCTTTACGGATTTGGCGTTTTCGTTGGATAGCGTGACGACGGCGATCGCCATTTCCGATGAGACTTGGTTAGTGTTGGCCGGCGGCACCATTGGGGTGATTACCCTGCGGTTTATGGCGGGGCTATTTATTCGCTGGCTGGAAGAGTTTACGTATTTGGAAACGGCGGGCTATTTGACCGTGGCGTTGGTGGGGATTCGCCTAACGTTGCGGGCGTTGGGGGAAGCGTTCCATGTGGGGCTATGGGTGCCGCCGGATTGGTTGATGATTACTTTTATCGCGGCTATTTTCTCCTGGGGATTTTCGAAGCGTAATCCCGAGGTGGCTGGGGCGATCGCCCTTGAGACGGCTGTTGAGACGGCTATTGAAACCGAAGGCTATGAAACCGTGTCCGATTCGGCAGCGGAAACGGCGGCGGAAATGACCGAGCCGGAACCGAGCGAGAAGACATAGATCAAGAAATAAATCATTGCCTTGGATTGTTTAGTCTGGTGTGCCCAGGACGGTGAATGCCGCCCAATTGCGCACACCGGGAAATTCTTGTTTCGCCACTAACATGGCGGTGCGCAGGGCTTGGGCTTTATCTTGCCCGTCCAACAATGCCCGATAAAAGGCCACCATCAACGCCCGTGTCGCATCGTCGGGCACTTTCCATAGGGACGCCACCACCGTCGGGATCCCCGCCGCCATAAATGCCCGCGCCAGACCCACGACCCCATCCCCCGTCACCCGCCCCCGCCCCGTATCGCAGGCGCTGAGCACCACCATCTGGGCCTGTAAATTCAACTGGGCAATTTCCGTCGCCTTGAACAGTCCGTCATTGTAGGGGTCTGACGCCAATGCCAAAATCCCCGGCACCGCTGGCCGGGCAACCCCTTCCCGGGCCAGGGCAATATTGGCGGGCACCCCATTGATAAACACCCCATCCCCCACCACCACGCCGCCGGGGGATACGGTTACTCCCCCTTCCCTCGCCGTGCGGGCATTGGGATCCAGGGGCAACCCAAATTCGTTGAGGTTGGCGTCCAAATTCAATAGCCCATGGGTGGCGAAGTGCAAGATGGGCTGACGTTCAATGGTCTGGCGCACGCGGGTTTCGGTGGCCTGATCCGTGAGCAATAGGTCCGCATTCAGCAGTTTGGCGATCACCTCCGCCTCCGATTCTGCGCCGGGGAGGGCACTCAGCCGTTCCGGGGAGCGATCGCGTCCTACGGGCACCAGGGGCATTAATTCTGGATTTCCAATGACGAGCCCCCCCTTGAGATCATTGCCCCGCTTTTTTTTCAGGTCCGTTGCCAGGGCTAGGGCCTGGACGGAGGGCGCAGTGCCCAGGGTATGCCGTTCCACAAGATAGCGGTTTTCTTCGTCCTGGAGGGCGGCGATGGGGATCAGATAGAGGGAGCCTTGGAGAACAAAAATAACCCGCTCATTGGGATCCTGCGGCAGGGCGTCGGCAATGGGATCAATGAGCAGCTCATGTAACGTGTGCAGTTGGGGAATATTGGGGATCGGGAACGGGGAGGTGACCACGCTTTGGGTGCTCTGTACTAGCCCTAGCAGGGATTCAATTTCCCGAGCCCGCAGATCGACCTTTTGAAACGTAATTTTGCCCTTGGGGGAGACGGCCCAAATGCCCAGAAGGCGATCGTCTTCGAGATCATCCCCATAGATTTTGTCCGTGTGGCTCAGAACGGAGTAGATCACCAGGGTTGCCTTCTGCGATCGCGCCGTTGCTTTGATGTCCTTGAGGGTGGGGATCGGGGGGACCGTTGCGGCCGTCCCGCTTTCCTGTTGCACCAGGAGTTCCACCAGCGATCGCGCCCGACTGCGTTCCGCCCATACCAATGCCTCATCGGTGCGCCCCGCCGCAATCAGCGTCTTAACTAGGAGCCGGTAGAGATAGGACTGCTGCTCCAGCAACGTAATGCGATTGAGATCCTCCTCTTCCCCTTCCCGTAACTTTTCCCAACCCTCGATCGCGATCGTAATCAGCTCCGCGGCCCGGTCATAGCGTCCCAAGCGAAAATGCCCTAAGCCCGCCCGCCCCAGCATGGCGTAAGGCACTTGCCCACCGGTCATCTCCACATAGCGCTGCATCGTATCCAACGCCGCTTGATTGCGCCCCAGGGACAATTGCGCCTGACTGATGCCGTCCAACAAATCCGTAATCTCGCCCTTGTCGTCGGGATCGGTCGCGGCTAAGGCACGCTCTTGCAGATCCAGCACCCGCAAAAAATCGCGCTGGACGATCGCCTGGTTGACCAACACCGGCCAATTGTCCGGCAGGGGCTGAGTATCACCTTGGGACGCCACCGGCAATGGGGCGATCGCCATCCCCGCCCCCCACAGCAACACCGGGGCGATCGCCGATACCAATGCTTGCCGACGGGGGGAACGCTGAACTAGGGAGCGGGAACCAAGCCAAGCCATGGGGAAATACCAAGCAGCATTACTGCTCCAAGGCTAACTCAGTCCTAAACAAACCAAGATTTGGCCGGGGCCGGGCTATCATCCACCGGCAAGAAAATGGTGATCACATCTCCCCGTTGGGGACTATGGCGCACCGTCAACTTGCCGCCGATCGCCTGGAATAGATTTTTGGTGACTTCCAAATTCAGGCTTAAGCTGCCCGTCTCCGGCTGGAACGATAGCAATCGCCCGATCGCTTGGAATGAAGAATGCCCCCAGCCCAGCCAGCCCCCATCCTGCGCCTGGCAGTCGTCACACACCAGCTCCAGCTTCACGTGATCGCCCGTTGGAATCACGTTTAATGCAATATGGCTGCCCGCCGGCAAACTCCGAATTAAGGTCTCAATCAGTTCCGTCAGCATCTGATCCAGCAACTCACAATCCCCAGCGATGGGGGGAATCACAGAGGGTACACCCGCCTCAAAGATCAAATTATGGCGCTCTGCCTGACGCTGCCATCGGTCCTGCCCCTCATGGATCACCTTCTTCAAACAGAAAGAATGGAAGGGCGAATTCGACAACCCGTTCGAAGTCTCAATCTCCACCGCTTTAAAAATCAGATCAAAGCGATCAATCTGTTCGGAACATTCCCGATCAATTTTGTCCAAGTGTTTTAGGACATCCGCCGGCAACTTTTTCCGCTTCAGCAACTGGGTATAGGTGCGGATTGTTGCTAAAGGCGTTCGAATCCCATGGGCAAACGCCCGGAGGAAATCCACATCATCGTGATTGTCCGCAGTCCCATTCCCCATGGATGTTTGAGTTAGGGGCGGCAGGGGACAAGATGTGGCGGGCGGGGAAGAACTGGAGGCACGACCCTCAGCAGTTTGCTTCTCCGTCCGTGCTCCTCTGGGGGCTGGAATCGCCTGCCACATGAGCTGTCCAAACTCCATCACAATGTCGTAACGGGGTTCTACCGGCATAAACTGCGCCACCAAGTTATCCAGCTGTTTCAAATGGTGACCGCTGGTGATTGCAATCCGGGCCCGCAGCAACTGCCAAGCCTCCTCAATCACCATGGGAGAGAAAGAATACTGAAAATTAATGGCGGTGCCGTCGTCTTCGTGCTGACAGGTAAACAGCAGACTGAAATGGGGAAGCATCACCAGGCAAAAACATTCCCGCGCTAGGGGATCCGCCGGTAGTAATGTAATCGGGCGATTCGGGCGATCGCCCCCCGACAACAACCCGTCGGAGTCCCGGTCATGGCCCATGTGCCCCTCTGCGGGCAACTGCCATAGGGACTGCCATGTGGGGACATTAAATACCCACGTTGAAAAATGCTTGAGAATTTGCGGCGAATTAAAAACCGGTAGGGGCCCCGTCAGAATCAATCCCTGAGTCATATCAGGGCTGGCCCCTTGGGACATTTTCGGGGGATCCGCCGTCGCAACAGCGTCTGCACCCCCAACTGCTGCACCGACAGCCTTATCCATCTGCCAACAGGGGGTCTCTACGTCAGCGTTTGCATCCACATCCTCCAGATAAGACTTCAGGAGATGTTTTAACGTCCGCCGTGCCCCATGCCACCCCTGTTCTGCGGAAAGGTGCCCCACGGGAGCCTTTGGATCGGTCTCGCCTAATAATTCACTGACTGTTGGTAGGATCCAATCGCCCATACTCTCCCCGCGGTGCTTTCAATGGGTGGCAGGGGGTGGTTGCCCCGTTCATGCCGTTTGATAAGCCACCTGATAAGACGTTGCCTTACTTGAACCTGTGTTATCAAACCTGAACGTAGTGTATCGGGTGGATTCACTATTTGACGGTGGAGTAGCCGAACGTCTGAAGAGGAGATAACCGTCGGTTTGCGATTCGTTTGCTGTTTATATGGACGTAAAAATGGACGTGGAAACGGGCGTGGAAATGGGCGTGGATTTGCCGGGGCAAAGCGTCTAGCCCCTGTCTGGAAGGCGGGAGAGGATTGTGATGGCGATCGCGCAATTTGATTTTAATCGTTGGATTCCTGACCTGGACCGGGCATTGCGGTGGCGATCGCTCCCCCCAACCGAACAACAGGCCCTAACAAAACGCCTGACGGAACTGACGACCGCCCACCAGAACGCGATCGCCTTTTGCCCCACTGATTCCCAGGCGATCGCCCAATGGGTGGGGCAAGGGCTCCAGCTTTTGGGTACCGCCGCCGAGGCACTACAAACCCACCCCCAGCTAGCGCCTCTGTTTAAGCCTCCTTTGCGATCGCAAACCTTGGTAACTGCCTGGCGTCTCTGGATTCCTTGGTCTCTCCATCTCGCCCAGAGCAAAACAAATCAATATGGCGATCGCCCCCTGATCCAAGGATTGCTAGGAGTTCAAGGCACCGGCAAAACCACCCTCGGCATCGTTATGGGGATTTTGCTGAAGGTCCTGGGGCGATCACTGCTCAACCTGTCCATCGACGATTTTTATCTGACCTATGGAGATCGCCAAGCCCTACGCCAGCAGGATCCCCGGTTGATTTGGCGTGGCCCGCCGGGTACCCATGATGTGTCCCTGGCGCTCAAAACCCTGGATGCCCTGCGTCAAAACCAAGCGTCTGTGCCCGTTCCCCGCTTCGATAAGTCATTACATGACGGCCAGGGCGATCGTATTGCTCCTGAATTGATTGACGCGGTGGATATTGTTTGGCTGGAGGGATGGTTTGTCGGTTGTGTTCCCCTGAATGACCGGCGCTTCGAGGATCCCTTGCCGTCCCCCCTAGACTCTGCGGGCGATCGCCAATTTGCCCGTGATTGTAATCAACGGCTCCAGACCTACTGTCCTTTGTGGGAGCGGCTGGATCAATGGGCGGTGCTGGTGCCAGAGGATTATCACTACTCAAAACAATGGCGACAACAAGCGGAACAAGTTCGCATCGCCAACGGTGGACAGGGCTTAACGGACGGTGCGGTCAGCGATTTCGTTGACTATTTTTGGAAAGCGCTGCACCCAGATTTATTTGTGATGCCGTGGCGGAATAAAGGTGTTTCAGAGCGATCGCAATTAATCTCCCGGTCCCCTCAATGCATCGTGGAAATTCGCCGCGATCGCTGTTTAGGAGCAATTCAAACGAATTCTTAGCAGTCGCATTGCAAAGGGGGCGAGATCTGGATTAAAGATCTCGCCCCCTTAGGACTCGGTTGGCTCGGTGCCTGCGCGGTTAATTAGCTCTGGCTGGGGGCCATGCTCAGGACCTGTTGGGTCAGTTTCTCGGGGACCGGTTGCAGATGGTCATGACGCCAGGAGAAGGTGCCGACGCCCAGGGTGAGCGATCGCAAGGTGACGATCAAATCCTGCATCTCCGCCCGGGGCAGATAGGCTTGCACCACATCCCAGCCTTCCCAGTTGGGCTTGGTTTCATAGCCCAAGATCTGCCCTCGCCGTCCCGAGAGCAACTGCAACACATTGGCCGTGAAACCGTTGGGCGTGGACACTTCAACCAGGGCGATCGGCTCCAGCAATTGGGGATCCGCATTCGCCATCGCCGTCTGCATCGCAATCCGAGCCGCCTGTTTAAAAGCCTGCTCGGAGCTGTCTACGGAATGGTAAGACCCATCGGTCAGGGTCACCGCCACATCCACCACCGGGAATCCCAGCGGTCCTTCCACTAGTGCTTCCCGCACACCGGTTTCCACGCCGGGGATATATTGCTTCGGCACAACGCCGCCCACAATGCGCTGGTTAAAGTCAAACCCTTCTCCCCGGGGCAAGGGGGCAACATCCAGGTACACATCCCCATACTGACCATGGCCGCCAGTTTGGTGCTTGTAGCGCCCGTGGATATGGTTTGCGGTTCGCCGGACGGTTTCCCGATAGGCGATGTGGGGGCGATGGCTGTCGATGGGGAGGTGATATTTACGCTCCAGACGCGCCAGGGCAATCTGCAAATGAATTTCCCCTTGCCCCCACAGAATAATCTCGTGGGTATCCCCATGTTGTTCCCAAGCGATCGCCGGATCCTCTTCCACTAATTTGCTGAGGGCTCCGGTCAACTTCACATCATCCTGTCGCTTCACCGGGGCGATCGCCCACGCAAAGACGGGATTCAAAGGTGCCGCCCGGGACAGCAAATTCGCCGGATCGGCCCCCGAGGATAATTGATCGGCGATCGCCACCGTATCCCCCGTATGGACCCCATCCAACCGGGCCAGCGCGACAATTTCGCCCGCTTCTGCCCGGGCAATGCTGGTTTGCTGATGCCCCATCAGACGATACACACCGCCGAGGCGCGCCCCATTGACCGTCATCCCTTCCTCAAGGACGCCCTGCCAGACCCGCACCAGGGACATCTTGCCCCCCTGCTGGGAATGAAACGTTTTGAGGACCTGGGCGATCGGGGCATCCGGCTGTTTTACCTTCACCTGCGCCACTGCCCGCCGCTCAGCAGTCAACGCCGGCTCCGGCGCTTCCCGTAACAGGGCATCGAGCAAGGGACGGGTGCCAAAATCCTGCTCCGCAATCCCCACAAACACCGGCACAATCAAATCTGCCCCCAACTCCATCTTCAAATCGTCCACAATTTCCGATTCGGGGGGGCGAATTTCCTCTAATAATTCCTCTAACAAATGGTCATCATAATCCGCCAAGGTTTCCAACATTTCCTGGCGAGCATCCTGTTCCTGAGCCTTTAATTCTTCCGGCAAAGGAATGGACTCGGGAGCATCGCCGGACCGATAGGCGTAGGCATTCTCCGTCACCAAATCAATAAAACCCACCAGATTCTGATTATCACGAATGGGATATTGATGGGGCACCAGGGCACGGCTGGACACGGTCCTTAGGGCATCCAATAGGTCAGAAATGGGCTCCTGGGTGCGGTCCATTTTATTAATAAAAACCAGATGGGGAATTTCCCAATCATCCAAAAACTGGAACAGGGGCGCCATGGTGATCACCCGATCTAACATCGGTTCACACACCACAACGGCCGCATCGACTCCCACCAGGGCATTGTAGGTTTCTGACCCCAATTCCACCGAGCCGGGGCAATCTAGCCAATTAAAAAAAACGCCCCGATATTCGAGGCTAGCGACATTCACTTCAACACCCATGGCGCGATCGCGTGCTTCCGGGGTATTGTCCCCAACGGTGTTGCGCTCCTTGATGGAGCCTTTTCTAGTGACTGCCCCCGTGACCGCCAACAAGCTTTCTAGCAAAGTAGTTTTGCCGCTTGAGTAGGGGCCAACGAGGGCAATATTCCGAATATTCGATTGCGAGGATACGGTCATGGTCCGATTACCAATAACGCTACGAAGAGACAGCATTGGCACGAATCCTGGGGCGTCCGATGGACTTTGCAAGATGAGTCCAGGGAAAAATCAGAGTAGGGGGAGTATGACTATCAATCACCTGAGCAACCCATTAAAAACCCATGAAAAATCGGTTTGGAGAGAACTTGCCTGGGGGCAAAGGTTGGTGTTGCGATCGGCGAAGATATCAGCCAAATGAATGGCCAGATTGTGGATAGACTCTGACGGGGTTAGATCCGGTGTTCAAAGGGAAATAGTTTGTCAAAGATTGTGCCAAAGATTCTGTGAAAGGCTGAGGCTCAAAGATTGAGACTGAGACATCAATAAGAGATCTATGGCAGATCATAGACACTGTCTGATCCCATTATCCCTGGGGGCTAGGGAATGCTTCTTACCCTCAACGTATTGTTAGAAGTCTGTGTATTTTTGATACGTGACGCGCAAGCTTCGGTAACGGACTTGGGTGACGGATACCCCGATCTGGTGAGCTTTGATGATGGGCTGTGCTTACTCATTGGGAAATGGGCTAATCCAGTGGCGATCAAGGGCGATCATCAAGCCTGTTCGGGCGATCGCAAATAACAGCAGGTTTTCAAACACAATCACAACGCACACCAGCGCCGCATAGAGGGCGATCGGCTGTCCCAATTCCGCCACCGTATCCAGGGGCAGCGTTAGGGTGCTGCTTTGGTGGAGCCCCAAGATCGTCTCAATACTGCCGAAGCTACGGGTCAGGGCAAAGGCCAGGAGCGCCCCCTCCCCCAAATGTCCATAGCGATCGCTCCGCACCACATACCGATAGGTAATACCAAACAGTCCGCCGGTGAGGGCCGTTAATCCGATTTGACACCACGCCCCCAGGTCGAACCAATAGGTCGGCAGCCGTTCCAGGGCCAGCCCCTGGGTATCCAACCCCCAATCTCCGGTGATGGCGTTGACGATCGCAATTATTACCCAGGCCAGGACCGCCAACGCGCCACTCAGCACCGCCGCCTTAATGGACATCAGTCGTTCTGTGGGGGAAAAGCGATCAAATCCGGAAGCCATGGTGTTTCAGCCGTTTCAATGCCAATCTAATGTCGAGACAAGGGCGCAACAGGACCCAATGGTCTAATACCGTATCGTTCTCAGCCCCAAAAATCAGTCCCCGAGGTGAATATAGGGCACTTTCCTCCCCCGACTGCGTCATAGATTGCTATATTTCATAGGCATATAGTTTTATAAGCATATAGTTGCATAGGTCCACGATTGGGTGCATTATTTAGGTGCGTGCTCACATGATCAATCGACGATCCTTTAGGGCTCGGGATTAGCCACGGAGTCGGTATGGTTGCTTCCGAGGCGGTAGCCCGCCTAATGGGGCTTCCACCACCCTTTTAGGGGGTTTTTCGATCCCTTTTTAGAGGACTGCTGCTCGGTTGCTGTAATGTGGCATTAGCTGTGCCAAAAATTGCCCGCTGTGGCAGGCCATCTTTGGAATTTACGCAGCCGCAACAGTTTCATTTACCTTTTCGGACCACGCCCTGCCCTACGGCATTTGGAGTTGAGGAGTCAGACAAGTTTCTATGGGAGTTTGGTACCGTACGATCGCCACTAGTGCCAGCGCGGCACTTACGTTTTGTTGGGTTCTAGCGGGAGAAGTGGTTGCTGCCCCGGCCCCGTCCATCACCCCAGAGGCCGAGGTCCAAGTCCAAGGGCAAGACGAAACCCAGGAGCGGGTTGCACCGACGGCTGTTCCCCCATCCACGGGGCTCGATGGGGAGGGGGTGTCCGATTCCACCGCCGAGTCTGCCGAATCTGCCGAATCCATTAATGCCGATGACGCTGATCCCGTAACCGTTGCGTCCCAGTCCACGCCTGATGATGGGGCGATCGCTGAGGCAGCAGCCGTGGACGCGGCAACCGTAGACGCAGAAACCGTAGATGAAGGCGCGGAACCGGTGGCGATCGCTCCGGGGGACGCCGCTGCCCCAGATGCCCCAACGGAGACGTCGCAAAATAATCTGCAGGTCGCCGAGGCTGAGGATGCGTCATTGATCCCAACCCCAGAGCCCCCCATCCCGGTGGATCGATTGGATTCGGAGTTGGAGGATGGGATCCCCACGGCGGATCTCCTACAGGGCGGTAACCTGGAACCCCTGGAATCCAATCCCAACCCGCTGCAATATCCCACCTTGCCCGAGGAAGTGCGGCTTATCCTGCGGCAGCCTATCACCCTCGAACAAGCCTTAGAGCTGGCGCGGCGGAACAGCCGAGTATTGGAAAATGCGCGATTAGCCCTGGAGCAAGCCCAGCATGGATTGCGATCGGCCCTCGCGGCGCGTTATCCCCAAATCAATCTGGATGCCACCTTGCTCAATAGCTTGACGGCCGCCAACCGCTTGACCCTGCTGCAAGCCAACGACGCCACCCGTCGGGCGGGGGGCAATGATCTGGTGGAGGATCCCGCGGATCGCAACGCCGACACCACGAGCTACACCCTGACCCTACAGTTGACCTACAACATCTACTCATCGGGGGTGCGGCTAAACCAAATCCGTGCCGCCCAAGCTCAGGTGAAATCCTCGGAATATGCCCTGGAAGCGGCGTTCGAGGATGTCCGATTCAGCGTCACCAACGCCTACTACGACCTGCAACAGGAATCGGAGCAGCTGCGCATTGATAAAGCCTCCGTCGGTTTCCGGGAACGCAGCGTTAAGGATGCGGAAGCCTTGGAAACGGCTGGTCTGGGTACCCGTTTTGAGGTGCTACAGGCAGAAGTGGAACTGGCGAACGATCAACAGCTCGTGGAACAGACCCGCAGCCGGTTACGCCAAGCCCGCCGGGAACTGGCTCGGCAACTGAGTTTGCCGGAAGCGATCGATATTGCGGCAGCGGACCCGGTGGAAAAGGTGGGGGACTGGACCCTGGGGGTTGAGGATTCCATCGTCACCGCCTATCGGAATCGGGCGGAACTGTACCAGCAATTGGCCCAGGCGGAGGTGGCGGAAGCCCAGCGGCGCGTCTTTCGGGGACAAGACGGTCCCCAGTTGAATGCGGTGCTCCAATATGACCTGTTCGATACCCTGGACCCCGAAGATAATTTTGGTCCGGTGTACGGCTATTCGGCGGCATTGCAGTTTAGTTGGAATATCTTTGACGGCGGTAATGATCGCGCCTTAGCAGCCCAGCAGGATGCCCTACGTCGTCAGGCAGAAAACCAATTCGCCATTCAGCGGGAAGCGGTCCGCTTTGATGTGGAGCAATCCTATGCAGACTTGATCGCCAACGAAGCCAGTATTAGCACTGCATTGCAGGCGATCGAAGCGGCGCAAGAAGAAGTGCGGCTGGCGCGACTGCGATTTACTGCTGGGGTGGGGACCCAAACCGATCGCCTAAACGCTGAGACGCGATTTATCCGCGCCCGAGGCAACGTGCTGTCGGCCATCCTGGGATATAACCGAGCCGTCTCGTCCCTGATCCGTTCCGTGAGCAATGTGGCTCCGGGGACGGTGGTGCCCCCGGCGGAACCTGTGACCCTGCCGGAATTGCAGGAAGATCCGGAGGCTTCGGTCCCTGCCTTTGAGGTGGAGGGCGATCGCCTCACCATTGAGGGCTCTGAGATCATCGACGAACCGGCGGAATAAGGTCTGATGGCAGGGGCTGGATAGGGAGCTGGATCGATCAGGAATTCGGCTCTGGGCTGAGGAAGCGTCCCATTTGTCCTAGACTGGGACAGAACTTAACAATTGGAAACGTTCGGCTGGGGTGTCCCAATGGGGCCCGCTGACGGTCTGGCGTTTTGACTTCGAGGGGAGGTTGCACGGGTCATGTCGAGCATTGAATTCATCGTCGATAAGGACAAAACCGTTGATGTGATTGCCGCCCAGGGATCAAACCTGCGCATGAAGGCGATCGAAAACGGGGTGGATATCTACAAGTTCATGGGCAAGATGATGAACTGTGGCGGGTATGGCCAATGTGCGACCTGCGTGGTGGATATCGTGGGGGGGGCTGAAAATCTGTCCCCCCGTACGGATTTTGAAAATCGCAAGCTCAAAAATAAGCCCGATAGTTATCGGCTGGCCTGCCAGACCCTGGTGAATGGTCCTGTACAAGTCCGCGTGAAGCCTGACTAGGGTTCGCCCCAACTTGGCTGTCCGCTGATATTAACGGTGAGGTGTGTCCGTGCGATTGAATTTAGGACGAGTGACTCGCTGGGTGATGGGGGCCGTGCTGACGTTAACCCTCTCCTGGGGACTGGTGATCCCGTCGGCGATCGCCATGGGGGGTCCGCAGCCGCCATTGGATGAAGCGGCTCCGGAATTTTCCTTGCCTGCCCAGACCGGTGAGGGGACCGTCTCCCTGGCCGATTACCGAGGGCAGTGGGTGGTGGTGTATTTCTATCCCAAAGATTTCACCCCGGGCTGTACCTTGGAAGCCCAGCGATTCCAGCGGGATTTATCGAAATATCGCGATCGCAACGCTCAAATTTTGGGCATCAGCGTCGATGATCCCGAGACCCACGCGGAATTTTGTGATTCGGAAGGATTAACGTTTCCGCTGCTGGCGGACGCCAATGGGGCCGTCAGCAAAGCCTATGGATCGTGGCTGGGGGCTATGGCTCTTCGCCATACCTACCTGGTGGATCCTGACGGGCAACTGCGATCAATCTTTCTTGGGGTTCGCCCTGCCATCCATAGCCAGGAGGTTCTGGCCCGGCTGGATGAATTACAAGGGGATGCTGCGGTCTAAATCCTAGCTCTAAGCTTCTAAATCCCTACCGGGGATCACTGGGGCTTACGACTCGTCGCCGGGGCGGACTGTTACCAACCCATAGGCGTCTGGGTTCAACCACCGCTGAGCCGCAGCCTGCAAATCTTCGACGGTGAGCGATCGAATGTCCGCCGGATACTGAAGACCCTGGTGGATATCCCCCATCAGGGTCTCATAGTAGCCATAGAGTCCAGCGCGATTGCTGGGGGTCTCGTTGCCGAAAATAAAACTATTGGCGACCCGTGTTTTCACCCGCGCCAGCTCTGAGGGGGTGACGGGTTCTGTCCGCAGCCGCTCGATATGGCGGCGAATGCAGGCTTCGACGGCCTCAATATTATCCTCGGGGAGCTGGGCACTCACGTAAAACAGTCCCTGCTCGGCATAGGTCAAATTACTGGCGCTGACATAATTGACGAGTCCCAGCTCTTCCCGTAGCTCCTGCACCAGCCGCGAGGTGCGCCCACGGGCGAGGATCGTGGATAACACATCCAGGGGATTGCACTGGTCGGGGGCGGTCAACCCGGGCCCGCGCCATACCATGGCCAGCCGAGCCTGTTGGAGCACCGGATCCTCGTGATCCTGCCGGACGATGGTTTCAAAGGGGGGCAGCGGCACGGGGGATGGCGATCGCAAGTCTTCTTTATCGCCGACCGCAGGAGATCCCAATGATCCCAGCCTCTGGTCAAAGCCCTCGATTACGGCGTCGGCCAAGTCATCCGGCGGCAGATTACCGATCGCAATCACCGTCACATTCTCGGGGCGATAATGGTGCCGATGGAAGCGCGCCATGGTTTCAACGGGCATCCCTTCAATCACCTCAGGGGGGCCCAACACCGGACGACTATAGGGCGATCGCCCGAATCCCAGGGTGCTGACATGGCGGAAAAACCGCCGTCGGGCATTATCCTCACTGCGGCGAATTTCCTCCAGCACCACCCGCCGTTCCCGCTCAAACTCCGCCGCCGGCAGCGCCGGATTCATCACCACATCCACCTGGAGGGGGGCAAGATCCCGAAAATGATCGGGGGCACAGGTCATATAAAACTGGGTATAGTCCTGGCTGGTGGCCGCATTGGTCACCGCCCCGCAGGACTCCGTGACCCGCTCAAATTCCCCCACCTGGAGCCGATCCGTTCCCTTGAACACCATGTGCTCCAGAAAATGGGTAATGCCATTTAACGGCGTGGGCTCCCGAGCGGACCCCACATTCACCCATAGGCTGAGGTTCACCGCATCCACGGGCATTGATTCTGTAATCACCGTCAACCCATTCCCTAAGCGCCGATAGACTCGGTGATCCCCTGGGATCGAGGGAGTCGGGACAGCCGGGGGAGGGACCACAAGTCCAGCGCCACTGGGCGACATCTGGGATGCGGTCGAAAAGAAAGCCATAACTTACCTGAAACTGACACTAAGACCAGGCGATATGAGATCAGAAGAAATTGGAGGGTAGATGACGCCAACCCTAAGGTAATCCCTAAAACAGCATAGGTATTTCAGAGTAATGCGTCAGTAGCCAAACGCCCTTTTTGCAATGCAAACCCTTTCTAAAGCTCTTTTTCTAAAGCCCTTTTTTATGATCCCCACAGCCCTCAACGACCAGGGGATCAGCGATCGCCCCCTAACCTAGTCATACCCACCGGGGCAGCGCGTGCGATCGCCCCAGGCTAGGGAGAGGTTGAAATGGGGGAGGGGGCAAAGTTATCACCCGTTGGGGACGGAAGGGGATTGCGAGCTTTAATCAATTGAATGGCGCGCGAGACAATCTCCGGCAGAATAACCACCAATCCCCCCTGGGGAGCGGCATCGAGGGCGGCATTAATCGCAGCTTCCTCGTTCAAAATCGTCTCAAACCGTTGGGCGACTCCCCCGTTTTCCCCCAATACCTGCTCAATTCCTGCGGTAATCAATCGGGCAGCATCGCCTCGCGCTCGCCCGCGATTATCGTCGTCTTCCTTAATGATAATGGCATCGAACATATTTGCCGACAATTCCCCCAGGGTGACGAAATCCTCATCCCGGCGATCGCCCGGTCCGCCGACCACCCCAATGGTCTCCCCGGACCAACTCTGCACAAACTCTGCCAAAGCTCGATAGCTGGCCGGATTGTGGGCATAATCCACCAAGGCGTGGAACGATCCCAAATTAAACAAATTCATCCGCCCCGGCGTCTGATCACTGGTGGACTCAAAGGTCATCAGCGCCTCACGGATATGCTCAATGCGGACCCCCTGGGCAAAGGCCGCCAAACTTGCCGCCAGGGAATTGGCAATTTGGAATTTCGCCCGGCCCCCCAAGGTCAACGGCACCCGCTCCGCCTGCTCAATCCGTAGGGTCCAATCCCCCTTCAGAATCGACAAATACCCATTTTCATAGACCGCTGCCAAGCCCCCTTGCTGGGTATGCTGCAGCACCAACTCATTAGTGGGATCCATGGAGAAATAGGCCACCTGAGCCTGCACCTGCTCCGTCATCTCCGCCACCAGGGGATCATCCGCATTTAATACGGCATAACCGTCGGGGGCCGCCGCCTCTGCCACGACCGCCTTCACCCGCGCCATCTGCTCAATGGTATTGATATCCCCCAGCCCCAAGTGATCCGCCGCCACATTGAGCACCACCCCCACATCACAGCGATCAAAGGCCAAGCCCGATCGCAAAATCCCCCCGCGCGCCGTCTCCAGCACCGCCACTTCCACGGTGGGATCGTTCAAAATTAAGCCTGCACTTTGGGGACCAGTATTATCGCCGGACTCCACCAAATGATCCCCGATATAGGTCCCGTCGGTGGTGGTATAGCCCGTCACCTGACCCGTCTGCCGATAGATATGGGCCAATAAGCGGGTGGTGGTGGTTTTACCATTGGTCCCCGTAAGGGACAGGATGGGGATCCGTCCGGTCTGCCCCTGGGGGAACAGCATATTCATCACCGGCTCCGCCACATTGCGGGGGATGCCCAGACTGGGCTGCACATGCATCCGGAAACCGGGGGCCGCATTCACCTCCACCACGACCCCATCCATATCCCGCAAGGGTTGGCTAATATCCGGCGTAACGACATCGATCCCGGCGATATCCAGCCCAATAATTTTGACAATCCGTTCCGCCAGCCAAATATTCGACGGGTGGATCTCATCGGTGCGATCGATGGCAATGCCGCCGGTGCTGAGGTTCGCCGTCGCCCGCAGATAACACATCTCGCGATCGCCCAGGACCGTCTCAAGGGTATAGCCCCGCCCTTCCAAGAGCTGTTCCGTGCTGCGATTCACCACAATGCGGGTCAACACATTATCGTGACCATCGCCCCGGCGGGGATCGCGATTGGTTTCATCAATTAATTCTTGGATCGTGGAGCGACCGTTCCCCACCACATGGGCCGGCACCCGCTCCGCCACGGCCACCACCTTACCGTTAACCACCAAAACCCGATGGTCATTGCCCCGGTAAAAGCGCTCCACCATCACCGTCTGGGATTTGGACTCCGCCTTGGCCAGATCGTAGGCTTCCTCCGCCGTGGCCCAATCCTGAATATCCAGGGTGATCCCCCGCCCATGGTTGCCATCCAAAGGCTTCAGAACAACGGGATAGCCCCCCACATCGGCGATCGCATCCTCTAAATCATCCAAATATCGAATGCTCGTGCCCCGAGGCACCGGCACCCCCGCATCCCCCAGCACCGTTTTGGTGCCATCCTTATCGCAGGCCAGCTCCACCCCTAAAATGCCGGTATTGCAGCTTAGGGTCGCCTGGATACGCTTCTGATGCACCCCATAGCCCAACCGAATCATAGAGCGGGCACTCATTTCCGCCCAGGGAATATCCCGACTCTCCGCCTCCCGCACCAGGGACTCCGTACTGGGCCCCAAAGCCGCCTCCGCCTTCAGATCCAGCAGGTCACTAATATCCTGCTCCAACTCAGCGGCCGGGTAGACCCCCCGATCCACCAAATTCTGACAAAGCCGGACCGCTGCACGACAGGCATAGCGCCCCGCCCGCTCATTGCCATACTCCACCACCACCTGGTACACACCAGGCTCCGCCGTTTCCCGGGTGCGACCAAAGGCGGCAGGCATTCCCGCCATTTCCTGCAATTCCAGGGCCACATGCTCCACAATATGCCCCATCATCGTGCCCTCCTGGACCCGCTCCAGAAAGCCCCCTCGCCGGCCCGGGGAGCAGTGATGATCCATCAGGCTGGGCAGGGTATTCACCAGGGCCTCATAGAAATCCGGAATTTCGTTGGACGGACGGTCCCAAAGATCCTCTAAATCCAAGCGCATTTGCACCAGCTTGTGGTGGTTAATGCTCCAGTAGTTGGGGCCGCGCAGGGTTTGGATTTTGAGAATTTTCATCGGAGTCTATGATCTTTATGCTATTGCCGAAAGCGAGGGCCGGTGGAGCGTGTCGGGCGTTTCAGGGGAAGGACTGCGCTAGGGGCTTACAGGGGCAAGATGACGTTAAGCCTGGGCGGAGCGGCGGCCGCTATGATAGGCGGTCCCGGTATGGCTTTGGTGTGGGGATGATGACATTCCCGGGTCAAGGAATATGCTTGTCCCTGGGAATGCTGCCATCAGGAATCCTGTGTTGTTGCGGCGGGTTTAGGATGCTGCGGCTTGGGATGGAGACGGCTTGGGATGGTGATTTTGTAAATCATAGTGATCGCCATGGCTGAGGATATGCACCCGCAAGTTGTGCAGGCTGACGGGATCGCTGGACTCGATATGGGGTTGACTGTTGTGGGAAATATTTTGGGGATCCACGATGGTGACGGTGCCTTTTCCGAGGATCTCGATGGTGCCGTCGTCTTCGAACATGGCACAGGTATCTTCGTCGATGCCGATGCCGATGCGATCGGGATGGAGGGAGACGGCGCTGATGAGGCGGGCCATCCGGTTCCGGTTGTGAAAATGTTGGTCCACGATGATGTGGGGCAAAATGCTGAGCCCCGTGGCCATATCCACCAAGGACCGATTGGGGGATTCACCGCTGCCCCCGCCGGCGATCATGTGGTGTCCCATGACGGCAGCACCGGCACTGGTGCCCGCCAACGCGACGGTGCCTTGGCGCACCCGTTGGCGAATCCGTTCCATGATGGCGGTGTCCGCTAGCATGCCGCACAGGCGGAGCTGATCCCCACCGGTCATAAAAATGCCTGTGGCGGTTTCTGTGAATTCCATGTAGCGCGGATCATCGCCCTGTTTGCGATCGCGAATATCCAGCACTTCGACTTCCCGAGCCCCCATGCTCTGGAAAATGTATCGGTATTTGTCACCAATGATGGACGGCTCCCGGGACGCGCAGGGCAGGATGCCAATTTTGGCCTCGGAGCCCCCGGACCGTTGGAAAAACGTGTGGAGAATTTCACGGCCGTGAATTTTATCTTCGGCACCCCCAATCACAAGGACTGCCGTTCGGGTGGGTTGGAGCATGGGGCGTTTCAGCGTACTAACGATTGCGGAGGAGGGGAAGGATAAACATCAGCGGAAGAGGATCGGGGCGATCGCCATTAGAAGATTCAGTCGGCGGGGCGATCGCCGTTGGGAGGATCAAGGTTGTGGGATCCAGTCGGCGAGGTGATCCCTAGGCTTCGCGGATCTTGGGCGTGCCGTCAATGAGTTCCCCCACCAGGACCGTGTCGGTGACGTTCACAAAGAGACCGTTTTCCAGGACACCGGGGATATTATTGATGGCGGTTTCCAGGCTGGCGGGATCATCAATCCCGTTGGGGAATTTTACGTCGATTACCAGGTTGCCCTGATCTGTCACCACAGGACCGGCTTTCTTCGCCGCCATCCGTAAGGTCGGCTCACCCCCCAGTTTTTC
This sequence comes from uncultured bacterium, assembly GCA_964655355.1. Classification (GTDB taxonomy): domain Bacteria; phylum Cyanobacteriota; class Cyanobacteriia; order CACIAM-69d; family CACIAM-69d; genus CALGDE01. Next base: position 12,853 of record CAZZMD010000001.1, on the reverse strand, counting down.
CAGGGCTGCCATCGCGGGCCCTACCGCCAAGGGAATCACTTCCACCGGCAGCAGAAAGGTGGTTCCTAGGCGATCCACCAACTTGGAATCATCCACCACAACGATGAATTCATCGGCCAGACAGTCCACGATTTTCTCGCGGGTATGGGCCGCACCGCCGCCTTTAATGAGTTGTTTGTTGGGATCCACCTCGTCGGCACCGTCGATCGCCACATGGATGCGATCGGCTTCGCTGGGAGTGAGGAGGGGAATGCCATACTGCCGCGCCAAAACCTCCGCTTGGAACGACGTTGCAACCCCCTTGATATTACTGAGCTGTCCCGACTGTAATCGTTCGCCCAGATACTGAATGACAAATGCAGCGGTGGAACCACTCCCCAATCCCACAACCGTATCGGACTTGACCCGTTCTACGGCGGCAAGGGCAACCTGCTGTTTCATCAGGGTTTTGGGATCGGTTTGACTCATGGCTCCTAGTGCAGGGTAAAGAAATAAATGAACGACTAAACGACTAAACGATTAGGAATAAACGATTAGACAGATGGGATCGACGGTTTAGACCGATGGTTTGATCCGCCCAGGGATGGCACCCGGGGATAGCGTTCAGGGGGGGTGCCCAGGGGCGGGCTCCGTCAACTATACCGTTTGGCCTAAACGTCTGATCGCAACTCGTCGTATTTCCGACGAACGGCCTGGATATCCTGCCACATCAGCCACTTGGGGCTGCCCTTGTCGCGGGCTTGATTGCGCAGTAAATAGGCGGGGTGGAAGATGGGCATACAGAGGCGATCGTCCCACTCCATCCACTGCCCGCGAATTTTGGTGATCCCCTGTTTATTCCCAATCAGGGCCTTCACGGCGGTGGCACCGGTGAGCAAAATAATTTTGGGATCCACCAGCCGGAGCTGTTCCAAGAGATAGGGCAGACAGGCGGCAATTTCGTCGCGGGTGGGGGTGCGATTTTCCGGAGGACGACAGCGGACCACGTTGCAGATATAAACATCTCGATCCAGGTCGAAGCGCACCGACTGCAGGATTTTTTCCAGGAGCTGACCGGATTTCCCCACAAAGGGCACCCCCGTTTCATCCTCCATTTGCCCTGGCCCCTCCCCAATAATCACCAAATCCGCTTGGGGATTGCCGCGCCCGACCACCACATGGGTGCGCCCGCCGGCCAGACCGCAACGCTGACAGCTTTCACAGTGGCGGGTCAGGGTGGCGAGGTCGTCGTAGGTGCCCTTGGGAATGGGAATGCTGCCGCTTGTGGGAATCGTCTCGGGGTCGAAATCCGGGGCGATCGCCGGTTCTGCGGGCGCAGCCTCCCCAAATAAACTAATTTGCTGTCCGTCGTCCATCGCTCTGAAAATCTAACGCTCTGAAGTCTGCCGCCCTGAAATCTGCCGCCCTGAAATTTACCGCTCTGAAATCTACCGGTCTGATTTTACGGGGTTGCCAGCAATCCGAGGGCGTCGGTCAGGTGCTTCAGGTCGAAATGCTCTGTCATCAATTGCTGAATACATTCGATCTTGGCCGCATCCTGAAGCCGAACTTGGCCGAAGGTTTGGTCAATAATTTCAACGGTTTTCAGAGTGTCCATATCCACCGATAGGATGGGCAGCTCCAGATCCTGGGCCCGGCTGACCACCATGGAATTGGGGGGGACTTGCCCCGTCAAAATCAGGCAATTGGTGGAGGTTTCCAGCGCCGCTAGCTGAATATCCGTGCGATCGCCCCCGGTCACCACCGCCATATGTTTACCGGCGCTAAAGAATCGCAGGGCTGAATTAACGTTCATCGCCCCAATCTTCAAATCCTGAACCATCAGGTCCAAATGGTCCTCACAGCACAGCACCTTAGCGTCCAACTGCCGAGTCAGTTCCGCCACGCTCACGCTGCGCAGCAAACTATTGCGGGGAATACAACCCAGGACCGTGACCCCGTGCTTCTCCAGAAACGGTTTTACGGTCTCCGTCGCGGTCGCCCAAGCCTCCTCAGGGACCCCATTCAATACAACCCCCATTAGGCGATCGCCCAACTGCGCCTTGGCCGTCAACACCCGCTCCACCGACAGCAACGCATCATAGCGATCAACCAGCAACACCTGGGCCGTCAGGGTCTCCGCCATTTGCACCGTACTCAGCCCAAACAACAACCCCTCCGCAAAGGAACCCGGTCCCTCCAACAGCAACACATCGGCTTCGGACTCACCCCCATAGGTGGCCGTCAACTGCTCCCGATAGTCCTGGGTTTCAACCCCCTGGATGCGGTTCATCACCGAAGCCTGATCCAGAAACACCAGGGTCGGATGAAGCTGCTTCGCTTCCAACCCCAACGTCTCCTCCACCAGGGCAACATCAGCATCGCCGTCCCCATCGGTGTGATACGACCCCAAGGGTTTGCCGTAGTCCAAGGCGATCCCCTCTGCAATAAGGAGCTTGGCGAGCCCCAACAGCAAAGTGGATTTACCGCTGTAATCTTCGGTGGATGCGATCAATAAAGGGCGGGAATGCTGAGGCACGCTGAAACTCCTCTCGAAGGGGAAATGTCGGGGATGTTGGTTACAGCCTGCGTCGAAAAAAGGGCAGACGGAGTAAAAATCGCCAGGGAAGGAGCGCTTGAACCTTAATACCGCTGGCTTAATACCGTTGGGTCGTCCGGACAGCGTCCCCCTGGCTCAATTTTTACGTCTCAAAGTTTAGCAACTTGCGGTAAAAGGTTTTGGAAAAATCCGTGCGCCGTGATTTTTTGAAGTGAATCAGCATGTCGATCAAACAGCCGATAAATTCAAAGTTGGGCATGGTGATTTCGTAGCTCAGGTCCGCTTCCCCATTGAATTGCACCCGACAGCGGGTCAGGTCCGAGGGCAGGGTGGAGACGCTCCAGGCGGCCACGAAAGGAATGGCTTCTCCGCCTTCGACGCCCCGTTTGCCCTCTAGCTTGCCCTTCTGGTAAAGACCGATCGCGAAGGGGAGGATGCTGCGTTTGGTGCCTTGGTAGTAGGGAATGTAAACGCCAACGGCACCTTTAGCGGCGGGTTCTAATTTATCGAGGCTCACGGTGGCTGATACTCCTTCAGGGGCAGGTGGGGCCAGGGACTGGGGGATTGCGGGATGCACGTTGTCGCGATCGCCCGATCCATCCCAGAGATTAACGCTAGCCCCAGCCTATCAAAAGTTTTTCGGGGTGTTTCTGCCGGCGCTTAGACCGGTGTTTTGGCTGGACTTTTTGGGGGGGAGTTTCGGGGCAATGTGGGGCGGAATTGCCTCCCTAAAGGGGAGGGATCACTTTAAATTTGATCGCAATATGTTACGAAATCGCTAAAATTGTTTTCAAAGCGTTGGATTTAATCGGTAGCTTTCGCCTGGATTTGCCTGCATTGACTGGATTTATTTGAATTGAAATCCTCAGGACGGCTGGGCCATTGGGCTACTCATCAACGCCACGGCTAGGGCGCTGCGCCTTGGCCATTGTCCAGTTCCTTCAGGAGTTTTCGTCCCCCCTATGTCTCCTTCCCCTGCTTACGATTACGACTACGAAGACTACGATAACGACGCTCCGGTGCCCTACGGCGAGATCGATTTGGCGAAGGGGGAGGGACGGCGTCGCAAAGCTGCTCTGGTGCTGTTTGCCATTTGGGGGACGGTGATTACCCTGCATTATTCCGACGGGGGGCAGCTCCTGATTTGGGGGCTGACGGCGATCGCTTCGGTGCATTTATTCCGGTTGCTGTTGGGTAAGCCGTCCCCGCGGGTGATCTCCGCCCAGCCTTCTAATCCCTCCAAAAATCTCTCTAACGCTGAGGCGGCGGCGATGCCGTTTGTGTCGGTTCTGGTGTCGGCGAAGGATGAGGAGGCGGTGATTGCCCGGTTGGTGGAGCAGTTGGATCGGGTGGATTATCCCCGTGATCGCTATGAGGCGGTGGTGATTGATGATGCCAGCGGCGATCGCACCCCGGAATTGTTGGATGAGTATGCCGGGCGATCGCAATCGGTGCGGGCGGTGCACCGTAAGCCGGGGGCCGGGGGCGGTAAGTCCGGGGCGTTGAATGCGGTGATTCCCCACACCCGGGGGGATATCCTGGCAATTTTTGATGCGGATGCTCAGTTTTCGCCGGACCTTTTCCGACGGGTGGTGCCCCTGTTTGACGGGGAGAGCGTTGGGGCGGTGCAGTTGCAGAAGGCGGTAGCCCAAACGGTGCTGGATCAGCCGGAACAGTCTAATTTCTGGGTCCAGGGGCAGACGGCGGAAATGCAGTTGGATTGCTGTCTACAGCAGCAGCGCATCGCCGCCCTGGGGATCGGCGAGTTGCGGGGGAATGGTGAATTTCTGCGGCGGGCTGCGCTGGACGATTGTCGGGGCTTTAACGAAGAAACCATTACCGATGATTTGGATCTCACCCTGCGTCTGCATCTGAAGGGTTGGGATATTGAGGCGGTGACGGATCCGGCGGTGGTTGAGGAAGGGGTGACCACGGCGCGCGCCCTATGGCATCAGCGGAATCGCTGGGCAGAGGGGGGGTACCAGCGCTATTTGGATTACTGGCAATCCCTGGCCCGCAATAAAATGGGCTCCGCAAAAACCTTCGATATGGGGCTCTTCTGCCTGTTCCAATATTTGTTGCCCCAGGCGGCGATCCCCGATTTCATCATGGCGGTGTTGCGTCAGGAGGCAACGGTGTTGTCGCCACTGTTGACCCTGACGTTGGTGTTCTCGACGATCACCATGGTGATGGGATTACGGCGGGCGGCGATCGCCCGGGATCCCGGCGAGGCTGCTAACCCCCTGTCCCTCGGTAAAACCCTGTGGCAAACGGCGGTTGGGGCGATTTACATGATCCACTGGTTTGTGATTATTTCCACCATGGGGATTCGGGTCGCCATCCGCCCGAAACGCCTGAAGTGGGTGAAAACCGTTCACCAGGGCACGGACGAATCCCCTTTGACCGCGTCCTAGGGAACAGCCATGACGGGGTGAGGTAGTTGCTTATCCTTACCCCAGCCCTGTCCTTACCCCATCTGATAACCCACCAGCTTCAGCAATAGGAACTGAGTGTGTTGCTGGGGCTGGAAATTGTTATCGCTGACCAGGATCAGGGTATAGCTGCCATCCGGGAGGCGAGGACCGATCGCCATGGCCTCAAAATTGTCCAATTCTACGCCTGTGGTGCTCAGGTCGAGTAACAACCGCTTTCGGGCGGGGGCGACAACCCCTTCTAAATCACCCCGTAGGGTCTCATAGGCTGCCGTGTCGGTGGCGGCCCCCAGGGCGACTTCAAAAAGCTGAATGCCAAACCCTGGGAGTGGCCCATAGGAGCGTTCCAAACTCAGGAAATGCCCCCCGGTATCCAGGGCCAAAATCTCCGTGAGCCCCTGGACGATCGCCCCGGCCGGTTCGTCCTCCAACTCATAGAGATGTTCCGAAATTAAGAACGGTTGCCCGATGCCCAGGGAATAGTGCAGCCAACGCACCTTCCGTGATCGCCGCTCTTCCGGTCCCTCGGTTTCCACATCCTGAGCCAGAGCCGCCTCGATCGCCGTAAAAATGCGGAACGGTTCCACGGGCGATCGCAATGCCCCATTGGCCTCGGTGGTCAGCCCCTCGAACCCCAAATTATTGCGAATACCGCTGGCAATGATCTGGGGATCACCGTCGGGGTCGGGCCGGGGAAGATAGCGCTCTGGGAGGGGGAGCAGTGAAACACGCTGCCCGGTTTCCAAATTAAATTCCCCGATGAAGGGATCAACGCCCTGGGAACTGTCCCCCTCGCTGGAAATAATGGCGGTCCCCCGTGGGGTCAATACAAATCCTTCTGGATCAATCGATCCGGCGGGGAAGGGCTGATTGTTTTCGTCGGTCAGGGTGATCAACCGATCCACGGCGACGGAAACCAGGGCAGGGTTTCCCCCTGCGGTCTCCGCTAACGTCACCTTGAGGCGATAAAACCGAGCCGGGGCTTCCTGACTGCGGTCGTCGGATAACGCGTAAAAGTAATCTTCTGCTCGGTCATAGGCGATCGCCGACAATCCCCCAACAGGCGTCCCCTCAAACTCGAAATTGGGCGGCAGTATCAGCCCATCCAAAAATTCAACCCCCAGGGGCACAAACAGCCGATCCTCCGCATCCACCGGACTGATCCCGCACCCGCTTACGCCCCCCAACAGCAGCCAAAGCCCCAGCAGTGCGCCGACAATCCAGCGCGATCGCCCCTGGGATGCGTCAAAAGTTTGCACGATGTCCCCCCATCGACAGCAGCCGTTAAAATAACCACAACTCACGAAAAATAACGAAGCAATTCTTCGTCAATTATTTTTCGTTAGACCTTTCAGATTCTTCGGCAAATTTTACTTAGGCAAATTTTGCCCTACGCCTCGTCAGTGTAAAACACCGGTTCTCCCCAACTCCATGGCTGACTTCACCCCGCTTGCTCACCTGTTGCCTGTCCTGGACCATGGGGATGCGCTCCACAATGCCGTTCACCACAGCGCCGAATTTTCCCGCGCCCACTGTGTCAAAATCTGCACATTTTTGGTGCCCGCCAACCTTGCCGCCACCCTGCAAACCCTGATGATGATGGCGTTGGATCGCCCGCTGTGGCAGGTCGGATTTATGGCGGCGATCGCCTCCGCCTACGCCACGGTGATGGTGCTCCATGTGCTCACCTGGTTCGTCGTGGGGGTGGTGATGGTGCCCACCTATGTCCTCCTCAGTTTTGGGCTGGCCTGCTGCATTGTGAATAGTTGGGCCGTCCTGCGCCTGTGGAAAAATCGCCACGGTCAAAACCTCCGCAAAAACCGCAGCGCGACGGTGCTACCCCCCCTCGCCGTACAGCAGAATCTCTAACTTTTGCGGCGGGTAGCTCAGTTCCTTGAGAAATTTAAGACTTTGTTCTTTTTCCAGGGTCATGCCCAACCCATGGAAGCCGACCAAGGCTTTTTCCGCGAGGGCACAGGCCCGGCGGGGACGACCCTGGGCTTGGGCAATCTCGGCGAGGGTGGACTGACACAGGGCTAAACACCGGCGATCGCCCTGTTCCTTCGCTTGCCTGATGGTTGTCTCCAAAATCTTTTCCGCCTCCTCCCACTGGCCGAGGTGGAAGATTGCCTCCCCAATCCACCCCTCGCTAAGCACCTCCGCCCGCTTCCACTGAAACGCGATCGCCAAATCCCGCGCCCGCTCGTAACATTCCTGAGCCGGGCCCCACCGCTCCGCCATCATATGCAACTCCCCCTGGTTGTAGGCCAGTTGCAGCTCCAACCGTCGCCAGAGTCGCTCCTGGTCTGGGTCTACCCCCTGCGATTCCCCCGATAAACGCTCCACCAACTGATGACCGGTCGCCAGCCAATCCTGGGCTGCCTGCGTCTCCTGCTGCCGCACCGCCAACCGACATTGATTCACAATCAAATCCGCCTGGAGCTGAAGCGGACAATGGTCCCGCAGTTGCCACGCCTGTTCAAAATAGGTTTTTGCCAACGCCAAGGACTCCGGATGATCCGAGTCGCTATAGGTAAACCCCAGGTCAAAATCCGCCGCCGCCGCTAATCCCAAATTGCCGCGCGCCCGGAACGCTGACCCCGCCCAACTCAGCCACCGCTTACGGAGCCCTGCCCGTCCCCCAAACTGGGTACACCCCTTCAGCCACACCCACAACCCCCACAGGGTCTCCGGGCGATCGCCCGCCACACACCACTCCATCAGCCGTTCCAAATTCCCCCACTGCTCATTCACCGCCCCATAATCCTTCCACTCCCAGCGATCGCGATCGCCATAGTGGGCCAGCCACCGCTGTCCCCATGCCAACCATCGCTCATCCAATGCCGCTACTAACCGCTCCAAGGTGGGATCGGCCGACGGCGTCGCGATCGCCTGTTCCGCCAAATAGGCCACATAACGCCGCGCCAAGGGCCAGAGCCGCCAATAATGCCCCCGCCGCGACAATAAATGATGGTGAATCAACGTTCCCCAAGCCCGCTCGCCGGCCGCAGTGTCCAGACCGGCAATGTCATATACCTCATGGGGCATCGCCCCCGCCGGTAACCGTTCCAACGCCAATAGCATCGGGCGCTCCGTCGGCGATCGCCATAACGCCTCAATCACCGGCGCCACACAGAATCCCATCACCCCCCCCGCCGGATCCTGCAACTCCGCCAGCACCGTCCCCAAGGGATTGCCGAGGGCCAACCGCGTCAGCCCATGGACCGCCACCAGGGGAATACCCTGAGCAATCTCCACCAACCGCCGCTGCTGCTGGGCAGACAATGGGACCCCCCGTTGCTCGCCCCCCAGCCGAATCAGCCGCTCCATCGTTACCCCCTCCAACGGCTTGAGGAATAGCCGACGCCCCAGCGCTAACCGCTCCCGACTTGTGACCACCACCTTCACCGTCTGGGGGAGCTGGGCAAGCCACTGTTCCAATGCCTCAGCGGGGAGCGTCTCCCCATTCTCAATCACCACCACCGTCGGGACCTGCCCCAAGACCCGATTGAATTGATACACCTGCTGCCACCCCTGGGATACTCCCGAGGCCCCATCCCGCTCATCCTCTGCGCTGTCCCCCGTGCTGTCCCCCGCCCCCCAGTCAATGTCGCAGTCAATGCCAAGCTGCTGACCCACGATCGCCAACATCCCCGCCAATGATCGGGGACCTCCCAGGGGGGCGATCGCCCCCGTCGACATCAACCGGGTCTGAGCCGCCGAGACATACCCCAGCCGAATGGACACCTCCCCCCCGTCCCCTTGGGGAAACCCAGCCGTCCCCCGTGAAGCGGCCTCCCCGGCCTCCTGATCGGCCACCCCCTTAAAAAATTCCACCAGCGATCGCCGCACCAGGGCCGTTTTGCCAATGCCGCCCGGTCCCTCCACCGATAAATGACATCCCTGTTGGGTGCCGTGGAGCCATTGGAGCAGCTCCGCTAACTCCCCTTCTCGCCCCACAAACGTTGGAGACTCCGCGGGCAAGACCCGCTGTAATGCCCCCAAGATCGACGTTCGCCGTTGATGGAAGGGCTCCCGCTCCTGATGCCCATAGCCGCGATCGCGCAAGAGCTGTAACACCTGCTCCCGGGGATATCGCGCCCCCGCCCGATAATCCAATAACTCCTTGAGATAGCGATATACCGTCTTCGATAAATCGGTTTTGATTCCCCCCTCCTGCCGTCCCATAGCCCGCGCAATTCCCCGAGGGCTTTTCCCCAGCAGTAACCCCCGCAGAAACGTCATCTCCGTGGGCGACAACGAGGCGCGCCCTTCCCCGGCCCGTTGATATCGCCCCTTAATCCTCGCTAAATCTCGCCGCAGCCGTTCGATATCCCAAAGTTGATCCACCCTAGACCACTCCTGGACCAACTCCCCCCGGGGCTCCCGTTGCTGCTCATTGGACTCCGCCATAATGCCCCACTCCCAGGGCGTCACCCGATACCCAACTTTGGGGATGGGCCGTTCTCTAATGTGACCTGTTGGTCGTGATCTTACTGAATCTACCTAACCCTGTCACCTGACCCCCCAGAAGACACTAACAAACTACTAACTTTGTTGGGTGTCAGGTCGCCGCTTGGCTTCCTATCATAACCATAGAAAAGTTACTGACTTTTGTTGGTTAAGTTGATGGGTGCTTCCTACAGGGTGGTGCTGCGGAGGATGGGGCGTATCGTCCTAAATCCGCGTCGGTCCACCGGTCCGCCGGTTGAGCTTTTCTACCTGCCCCGACGATAGGACTTGCCAGTGACGCCCCCGATTAGGGGGGCTCAGCCATTGCGTCTTGGGTCTATCCCGGCGTTGTCCTTTAATCAAAAGCCCTTCTTGATTTTGCTGACTTTTGCCTGACTCTGCTGCTGATTTTATTGCTAACTTTCCCCCTGCATTGTGCTTTTTACCTCTCCCAGTTATTCCCACTGCTTAGGTGCCCGATGCCCCCATCCCCACAATCCCTTTGGGCGCGATCGCTGCGAGGCTTGTGGTGCTGATTTAGTGATTGCCGGTCGCTTTCGACTGGGGGAACGTCTTCCTTCTGCTGTCCGGGGCAGTGCCACCAGTCTGACGGTAGTCATGGACGACCAGCGCCCCCAATCCCCCCGGCGACTGTTGAAGGTTTTGCACCAATGGGATCTCCGTTGGCAAGAACAGTTTCGCCGGGAATCTCGACTGTTGACGCACCTATCGCGATCGCCGTTAAAGCGAGGCTCCAACGTGCTTCTGAGCCCTACCCCCTTCCCCTATTCCACCGCAGCGGACTTGATTGAATTTGATCCGATGGCGTCAGGCATTAGCGATCCGATGGGCATCGTGATGGATTGCCTGCCAGGGCGATCGCTCGGGGATGTGGTGGAAGCGTCGGGGGCCCTCTCCTGGGGACAGTTCCAGCCGTTATTTAGGCAGCTCATTCAACTGGTTCGCTACCTGCACCGCCATCAAATGGTGCACGGGGACATCAAACCCGACAACATCATGATCCATCGCAATCAGCTCAGTCTGGTGGACTTTGGCGCAGCGGGATTTGTGGGGGAACACTCGCCCCAAACCAGTTTGGGTTTCTGTCCCCTGGCGATCGCCAATCGTCCGCTCGCCTACCAACGGGACTGGTATGCCCTCGCTTGGACCTGTATTCATCTCCTTACCGGGCAGCATCCCATCGAATTGATCCGCAGCGGCGCCGACTGGCAAACCGTTGTCCCCAAACTGCCCCCCGCCCTCAAGCAACGGATGGTCACCTGGATGATGATTTAGATGGATGATGATTTAGATCCCGTGAAATCGAGGTCCTATGCAAGTTAGGTCTTTCACGAGGAAGAAGACTCTCCCGCCCCATCTTCAGGAATGGGGGACTGCTCAGGGGGACGGCTGCGCTCTCCAATAAAATCCTCTGGGCTGAGCTGGGAGACAAATTCTCGAAATGCCTTGCGCTCTGCCTCGTCTGCTTCATAATCCACCGGGATGGAGGCATCGGCAACGACCTCTTCCATCACCCAAATGGGGCTGTTGGTACGTAACGCTAGGGCGATCGCATCGCTGGGGCGCGCATCCAACTCCTTCTTCGCCTCCCCGAGGGACAAACTCAACACCGCAAAAAACGTACTGTCCTGGAGGGAATGGATAATCACCTTCTCCAGCTTCATCTCCCACGTATCCAGGAGATTTGCCATCAAATCGTGGGTCAGGGGCCGCGGCGAGACCTGATTATCCAACGCATTTAAAATAGCCCGCGCCTGGTCCTGTCCAATATAAATTGGCAAAGCCCGTCGCTCGGTCGTGTCCTTCAACAGGACAATCGGAGTACGATTCACCGCATCCAGAGCAATTCCGGCGACTTTCATCTCAATCATGGAAGGGGCCTCGTGAGGGGGGCTGACAACATTCCCTACTCCCTAGTATGCCTCGAAGCTTAGTAAAATCTGCGGATGATTATTAAGCTTTCTTATCGCTTGCCCCGGTTTGACCCGCAAATCACAAATTGCAGATCGCAGATCGCAAATCGCAAGCTGCCGGGCACCGCAAACCAGACACGGCAAACCAGACACGGCAAAACAAACGGACCCCTATTCCGAAGAATAAGGGTCCGAATGAAAAGCTATGGCTAGCTAACTCAGGGTTAGGCAGGTTTGACCCCTGCCCGCTTCCCTTTAGTAGCGACTAGCGGAAGGCTTGTGGACGATGAAGCCCACGGCTTGACACTGCTTGATGTTGTCGAAGCCCACAACCCGCACGTAGCAGTTGGAGTACTCAGAGCGGCAAGCTTGAACTTCGCTCAACACTTCCTGAACGCTGTTGGCGTTGAACAGGGGCAGCTTCCACATGGTCCAGTAGTAAACCTCAGGATCAGAGGTCTCGTTGAACTCAACCGCGGGGATGTAGCCCTGGTCGATCATGTACTGGATCTGGCGGGAAATCTGCGCATCGCTCAGGGGAGGCAGATAAGAGAAAGTCTCAAAGCGACGCTCTTTAGGCAGAGTTTTCATGGCGAGTTTGTTTCCTGTTCGTTCTTAGTGCTGGTACCTAAACCCCGACGGGGCTAAGGATTCGTTTCCGCTGAACTGTCGTCCGCATCTTCAAAAGATTCAGCAAACGTCGGCTCCGCATCTAAAACATTTTGCGTAAGCCGTTCCAGATGCTGGCGGCGATGGTCCATGTTGGCCTGTTGAATACCGGTCGTAACCATTTCCGGTAAAAATTCCACGATTTCCTCCGCCAGATGCTCGCGTACCGTCATGACTCGCATGGCCATGTCCGGATCGGCGCTCATTAACTCCTCTAGGTAGGCTTCTCCATTTTGGATTTTTCCCGTTGAGGAAAATCCCTGAAGCCAAATGGCCTTGCCTGGATTGGTTTGGCGGAGCTGCTCCACCACAGTGGTCATTGCCCGATAGGTTAAGTAGCTTTGCAGCATTTTTCCCGTATCTTTGGCAAGCTTTTTGAGATCCATAAACTGGCTCTCCCGGGTGGGCGATTCCGCCCTTGGCGATCGCCATCCCCCCGAGCCCCGCCGAAGCAACGACCCGGGAAACATAGCGATAGGAAATTGAGATCCGACCCGCCGGCATGGAATCACCGGCGAATCGGGAAAGACACAGTCGTTTAGACGGTATCCATTGCCTCGAAATCGAACTTGATTTCCTTCCACAGTTCGCAAGCGGTCGCCAACTCAGGGCTCCAGCGGCAAGCTTCGCGGATGATGTCGCCGCCTTCACGGTTCAAGTCGCGACCTTCGTTACGAGCCTGGACACAAGCTTCCAGAGCAACCCGGTTAGCGGTTGCACCCGGTGCGTTACCCCAGGGGTGACCCAAGGTACCACCACCAAACTGCAGGACGGAATCGTCGCCGAAGATTTCAACCAACGCGGGCATGTGCCACACGTGGATACCA